>NZ_JBIDDK010000002.1:0-74319 GCF_043205095.1 Micromonospora sp. NPDC047557
TTCACCGTCGACCCCTGCAACCTCCAACTGCTCTACCAAGGCCGATCCCCCAACTCCGGCGGCGACTACGGCCTCCTGCCCTACCGCCCCGGCCTACTCACCCTGCAACGCTGACCTCCACCACCTGACATCCGGGGGCGGGCTCGGCACCAGGCCGAACCCGCCCCGCGTCACGTGCCAGGGCCGCCCGTCCGTGCCAGGGTGGGTCATGCCATTGAATGCACACCAGTTGAGACCATCGGTCGCCGTGTCCGACATCGCGAGGGCCGTCGCGTTCTACGAAGGCAAGCTGGGCCTGGTGGCGCTGTGGTCCGCGCCCAGCGCCACCATCGCCGACGGCAGCCGCATCTACGCCTCCGGTGGCGGTCCGGCCCTCAACGTGTACCAGTCGGTCACCGCCGGGAAGACCCCGGCGACGCTGGCGACGTGGTACGTCGACGACATCGACGAGATCGTCGACGAGCTGACCTCGGCCGGCGTCGAGTTCGCCCGCTACGAGCAGATCGAACACGACTCGAAGGGGATCACCGAGCGGGCCGGCGGTGGTCGTATCGCGTGGTTCCAGGACCCGGACGGCAACACCTTCGCCATCGAGGCCGACGTCTGAGCGATCGCCGGGTGCCGCCGCGCCGGGACTCGCCCCGCTGAACTCTGCCGGGGCGCAGACGGCAACGGATCGGCCTGCCGCGAGGTGCTGGCGCTCAGAGATTCCGCTGGACTTCGGTCAAGCGCTCATTGAGGAACGCGCGCTCGACGTCGTTGTCGGTGAGGGTCAGCGCCTCCTCGTAGGCCGTCCGGGCCTGCGACCACTGCCCCAGTTGGCGCAGGAAGTCGGCCCGGGCGGCACTGAGGTACCCGTACGTGGCCAGGGCCGGATCGGCGAGCAGGGGATTCAGCGCGTCGAGGCCGGCCCGGGGACCGTCGCGGAGCCCGATCGCGACGGCCCGGTTGAGATCCACCACGGGCGACGGCCAGAGCCGGAACAGGGCGTCGTAGAGCGCGACGATCTGGGCCCAGTCGGTGTCCCCCCAGATCACCGCCTCGGCGTGCAGGGCGGCTATCGCGGCCTCCAGGGCGTACCGCGTCGGTGGCCGCCGGCGCAGCGCGTCGGTCACCAACGACCGGCCCTCGGCGATGAGCTGCCGGTCCCAGCGGGAGCGATCCTGCTCGGACAGCAGCACCAGGCGCCCGTCCGCGGACATTCGGGTGTCCTGGCGCGAGGCGTTGAGCAGCAGCAGCGCGAGAAGCGCGCTGATCTCGGCGTTGGTCGGCATGAGCAGATGCAGCATGCGGGCCAGGCTGATCGCGCTGTCCACCAGATCCTGACGAACCAGGTGGGCGCCGAGTGGCGCCGTGTGCCCGGTGGTGAAGATCAGGTGGACGACCTCCAGGACGGCGCTCACCCGCTCCTCGAGCTGGTCCGGGCCCGGCACCCGGTACGGGATGCGGGCCGCCGCGATCTTCTTCTTGGCCCGGGTGATCCGGGCTGCCATGGTCGTCGGCTGCACCAGGAACGCGCGGGCGACCTCGGGTGTGGACAGCCCGCAGACCAGGCGCAGGGTCAGGGCGACCTGCGCCTCCCGGGCCAGGGCGGGGTGCGAGCAGGTGAAGATGAGGCGCAGCCGATCGTCGACCAGGCCGTCCTCGGGCCCCGGCGTGGTCTCGTCGGCGACGAGCAGCGGCATCTTGCGACGGAACACCGATTCGCGGCGCAGCACGTCGCGGGCCCGGTTGCGCGCGATGGTGGTCAACCACGCGCCCGGTCGGTCGGGGACACCGGTTTCCGTCCAGGTCTCCAGGGCCTGTGCGAACGCGTCCTGCGTGCACTCCTCGGCGAGGTCGAGGTCCCGGGTCAGATGGGCCGTGGTGCTGAAGACCTGGGCCCAGTCGCGGCGGTGCGCCTGGGCGACCGCCGCGACAACCTCGTCTTTCGTCCGTGGGTCGGCCACGTCAGCCGTGGTCGACCACCGGGCGGATCTCCACACCGCTGTGCGAAGCGTGCACCTCGGGAAGCAGCGTCGCCATCGACAGAACCTCGTCCAGGTCGGTGGCCTCGATCAGGTAGTAGCCACCGAGTGCCTCCTTGGTCTCCAGGAACGGGCCGTCGGTCGTCTGGATCTGACCCACCGAGTCCGCGCGCAGCGTGGTGGCCGTGGGCGCCAGCTCCAGCTGCCGGCCGTCGATGATCCGCGTGCCGGCCTTGGCGACGAACGCCTCGTGCGCCGCGTCGTGCGCCTTCCACTGCTCGTCGGTCATCGCGTCCCACTGCTGGGCGTCGCCGTAGATGAGGATCATGTACTTGGCCATCTGTCATGTCCCGTCGTGTGCCGGCCCCCTCGGTGGTGGCCTCTACATTACGACGGGTCGCGCGGGCGGTAGATCGACAGCAGCGCCGAAAATCTGAGCCTCGCTGACCCGGTACGTGGCCCGCCGCGACCGGCCGACGACTGGTTCCCGACGATGCCCTACAACTGAGCCTCGTCCGGCGGTGACAGGATCTCGACGTACCCGTCGGTGCCGTGCACCCGGATCCGCTGCCCGTCGCGGATCAGCCTGGTCGCGTCCGCCACCCCGACGACGGCGGGCAGGCCGTACTCCCGGGCGATGACCGCCCCGTGGGTCATCAGGCCGCCGACCTCCGTCACCAGGGCATGGACCGCGACGAACAGGGGTGACCAGCTCGGGTCCGTGTAGGAGGTGACCAGGATGTCGCCGGGTTCCAGCTCGGCCTCGGCGATGTCCAGCAGGACGCGGGCTCGGCCCTCGACGATCCCACCGGAGACTCCGAGGCCGGCCAGCGCGCCGGCCGGCACATTGTCGCGCCGGTACGCCCCGGCGATGGCCTCGCCCTCGGAGGTGAGCACCCGGGGCGGCGTGAGCGTCCGGTGCCACCGGAACGCGTCCCTCCGCCGCTGGATGAGGTGGTCGTCGACCTGGTGCGTCCGCACGACGTCGCGCAGCTCGGAGAAGGTGAGATAGAAGATGTCGTCCCGGTCGCGGAGCACGCCGTCCCGCACGAGGCGCTCGGCCTCGGGAAGCAGGGCCCGCTTGTAGACGAAGTAGCGGCTGATGATGGCGTACTTCGGATACTCCCGGTACCCGATGAAGGTGCGGACCCGGTCGATCATCCGCGCGGTCTCGTCGGCCTTCCGGTCCCCGTCCGGCAGGGCCCGCAGCCGCTCCAGCAGCTCCTCGCGCTTCTGCTGCGCCGCCTGAAGCCCCTGCTCGAAGCGCCGTCCGGCGGCGCCCGGTTCGAGGAGCCTGATGTTGTCGAGGATCAGGGGTACGAGCGTGGTGGGGCGTTCGCTCCAGCGCGGTCTGGTGATGTCGATCTCGCCGACGCACCGCATGCCGTACCGGTCGAGGTAGGCCCGGATGGCGTCGCGCGCCTCGGTCCCGCCCGCGAGCCTCGGCAGCTCGTCGAGGAAGCCGTCGTCCTCGACGTCCCGCAGGAAGGCCACCACCTCCGGATGCGGTCGGATGACGTCCGCGACGTCGAGCAGTGCCAGGCCCATCTCCGACGTGATGTTGCCCGGGGCGGACAGCGTGAGGGTGTCGGCGGCGTTCTTCTCGCCCAGCCATTCGGACAGCTGCTCGTTGAGCCACCAGGTGGCCTCGATGCCCGCCATGATCGCCTGCATGCTCAAGGGATCACTGAGGATCCGCTTGTGCTCCTCGAACGCCTTCAGCAGGAAGTCGAACAGCGCCGTCCCCGTCACCGTCGCGATGTCGCGTCGCAGGGCGGCGAGAGACGCCTCGCTGCGCTCGATCAGCTCGGCGACGATCGCCGGGTCGTTCTCGATCGGGGCGGGCGTGCCGCCGACGGGCGGGCCGCTGGGGCCGCCGTCCGGGAGCGTCGGAACGAAGTCGGGGCGGGCGAGGACTGTCTCCAGCGCGTCCCTGGTCAACGGATCGGATCTCTCCGCCATCCGGAGGAAGCCGGCGCGGCTCGCGGGCGCTGCCAGCAGCCGGGTGGCGTCGACGAACAATCTCCCGCCGGCCTCGTGCATCGGCGCCATGGCCGTCAGCTGCCACATGGAGAGCCCCAACGGCTTCATGGCGTCGGTCATCATCTGCTGGTGGCCGACGGAGAGGTAGACGTGGTTCTCCCCGTCCTCGGCCGCCGCCGGGACGGGGAACAGCGTCGTGATCGGTCGGCTCTGCACGACCGCGACCTCGCCGTCGACCAGGCACCATTCGATGTCCTGCGGGTGACCGAAGTGCGCTTCGATCCGCCGGCCCACGTCCACCAGCCGCAGGACCTGCGCGTCCGTCAGCGCCGGCTGCTCCTGTCGTTCCGGGCTGATCGCCTGTTTCGTGGTCCCGCCGCCCGGCAGCGCCTCGATGGCGAGACGCTTGCTGGCGATCGTCCGGTCGATGATCGCGCCGTCGCGCACCCGGTAGGAGTCCGGGTTCACCAGCCCGGAGACCAGGGCCTCGCCGAGGCCGAAGCTGGCCTCCACGGAGGCGACCTTCCGGTTGGACGTGACGGGGTCGGCCGTGAAGAGGACGCCGGCTGCCTGCGGAAATACCATCTTCTGCACGACAACGGCCAGGTGGACCGCGTGGTGGTCAATGCCGTTGCGCTGACGGTAGGTGACGGCCCGCTCGGTGAAGAGCGAGGCCCAGCACCGGCTCACGTGCGCGCTGATCGCCGCCGGACCTTTGACGTTCAGGTACGTGTCCTGCTGGCCCGCGAAGGAGGCCGTCGCCAGGTCCTCCGCCGTAGCGCTGGATCGGACGGCGTAGGCAGCCTCCTCGTCGTGCCGGCTGAGCGCCCGGCCGATGGCCGCCGCCACGTCGTCGGGTAGGGCGACCCCTTCGATGGCCCGGCGGATCTGGGCGCTGAGGTCGCGGACCGCCTCCCGGTCGTCGGGCTTCAGGCGCGACAGGTGGTCGAGCTGATCGTCGATCGAGGGCACCTCGGCCATGACCCGTCGGAAGGCGTTCGTCGTCACGCAGAAGCCAGCCGGTACGCGGATGCCGTCGATCCGCGACAACGCCCCCAGACGGGCGCCCTTGCCGCCGACGATCGCGATCTGCGTCTCGTCGACCTCGTCGAGATCTCGCACATACTGGTCGATCATCGTGCCCCGTTTCTTCGTCCGTTCCGGTGTCCGGCGGACGATTCTGCGGCAAGACCCGGGTCTTGCGGCAAGGCCCCCGTTGCGATATACGTTAAAGTGGGAGCGGATACCAGTGGTGTTTTTCCCGCTGTGAATGAATCGTTCCGTTGATCCCTGCCTGTCCCCGCCTCGCGGCTCAACCCGCCGCCGGCGCGTGATGCCGCGTCGACGCAGCACACGAGAGGGGATCGTCATGGCAGCGAACGCACAGGTCCTGTTCGTCCAGGGCGCTGGCGCCGGCACGCACGACGAGTGGGACAACAGGTTGTTCGACAGCCTGCGACGCGGGCTCGGGGACACGTACGAGGTCCGTTACCCGCGGATGCCCGACGAGGGCGACCCGAGCTGCGCCACCTGGAGCGCCGCCATCCGGCGGGAGATCGCGGCACTGGACGACGGAGCCGTCGTCGTGGGCCATTCGGTGGGCGGGGCGATCCTCGTCCACGCGCTCGCCGAGCGGCCACCCGAGCGGGACCTCGCGATGATCGTGCTGATCGCCGCCCCGTTCGTCGGCGCGGGCGGCTGGCCCGGCGACGAGTTCGAGCTTCCCCCCGACCTCGGTGCCCGGCTGCCGCGGGGCGTACCGGTGCGGGTGTTTCACGGCCTCCAGGACGAGACGGCGCCGCCGTCGCACGCGGACCTGTACGCGGGTGTGCTCCCGCAGGCGCGGGTGTATCGGCTGCCGGGGCGCGATCACCAACTGAACGACGACCTCGGTGACGTGGCGAAGGTGATCAGGCTTGACACGGCTAGCTAATTGAATTAGCTTAAAGCTAACGCGATTAGCTAGCCCCTGGAGGATCCCATGACCGAGTACCTGACCGTCGATGGCGGCACCCTGGCGTACGAGGTGACCGGCGCCTCCGGGCCGCTCGTCGTTCTCGCCCACGGCATGGGTGACAGCCGCGAGGCGTACCGCTTCGTCGTGCCGCGCCTGGTGGCCGCCGGCTACCGGGTGGCGGCGGTCGACCTGCGGGGTTGCGGCGAGTCGAGCGCGCAGTGGCCCTCCTACAGTCGCACCGACATCGCGGGCGATCTGCTCGCGGTGATCCGCGACCTCGGCGGTCCGGCCGTGTTGGTCGGTCACTCGATCTCCGGCGGGGCCGCCACCATCGCCGCCGCCCAGGCGCCCGAGCTGATCACCGGCATCGTCGAACTGGCCCCCTTCACCCGCAAGCAGTCGATCAAGCTGGGTGACCTGCGGGTCGCCCGCTACCGCAAGGGCATGGCCCGGCTGCTCGGCACCGGCCTGCTGGGCAGCGTGCCGCTCTGGCGCAGCTACCTCGACATCGCCTACCCGGCGAGGAAGCCGGCCGACTGGGCAGCCCGCACGACCCGGATCGACGCCATGATGCGCGAGCCCGGCCGGATGGCGGCGATGCGCAAGATGGGCCAGTCGGCGCCGGTCGACGCCGGGGCGCAGCTGGGTAACGTCCGCTGCCCGGCCCTGATCGTCGAGGGCTCGCTCGACCCGGACTGGGCCGACCCGCGAGCCGAGGGGGAGGCGATCGTGGCCGCGCTGCCGGCCGGGTTGGGCCGCCTCGAGGTCATCGAGGGCGCGGGTCACTACCCGCACGTGCAGTACCCCGACGAGACGGCGGCCCTGCTGCTCGCCTTCCTGGCCACGAACGCCCGCGCCTAGGGCCCTCTCGGGCTGGGGACCGTCCGGCTCCGGGGCGCGCCGTCGGCCGCCGCGGTCAGGCCAGCAGCTGTTCCCGCATCCGCGCGCCCAGGTTGATCCGTCCCACCGCGCGCGGGCCGGCCGGATCGTGCACGTCCACTGTGTTGTTGCGACGCATCAGCGCACGGACCGCAGGTGGCAACCGGGGCGGGTCGTCCATCGCGGCGAGGATCTGCGCGGCGCTCGTGATCAGACGATCGACGAACGCGGCGGCGTCGGTGTCCACCCGCACCCGGCCGTACTCCCAGCCGGCGGTGGTGAGGTCGAGCACCTCGAACACATGGGTCACCAGCGGGTTCGGGTCGGTCACTCGATCGAGCCGGGCTGCCCGGCCGCCGACCACCGCGGCGGCGGCGGCCACCTGGGCGTACGGGTGAAAGCCGCACGGCAGCGCGAACAGCGGCCACCGCAGGCCGGGACCGGCCTCCATCCACAGCGGCCGGTAGTTCCGCCGGTGCACCAGGAGCCGCCGGCCCGTGCGCCGGTGGATGTCCTGCGCCTGCGCCCGCAGATCCACGTGTGCCTCGTCGGCGACCTGGCTCAGAATCCGGGCCGCCACCACCAGGCCGTCATCGCCGCTGAGCATTCCGGTCGCCGCTTCGACCTGCGCGGGAAACGGGTTCCGGGAGTGCGCGCCGTATCCGTGCTGGAGGTCCCGCAGCAGCGCCTGCTGCCGCCCCGGGTCGAGCTGGACCCGCCCGCCGCCCAGCAACCGCTGGAGCCAACGCATGTCGCCTCGTTTCAGCAGAGCCGTCCCGAACCGTGGCAATGGTATGCGTCGGACGTTCCCCGCGTGCCGCAGGGGTGAGCATGGGGCGGCGTGCGCCGGCCGGGCGACGCGCGGGTCGGTGCCCGCGACCGCGCCCGGCCGGCCACGCCCCGCCTAGCGGGGCGGATCGCTCAACTGCGGCTCCACCGCTGGCTGGCTGCGCCGTTGCAGTCCCAGATCTGGGTGCGTGTGCCATTCGCCGTACCGTTGCCCACCAGGTCCAGGCAGCGGCCCGAGGCGACCGCCGTGATCGAGCCGTCGGCGTTGAAGCGCCACTGTTGGTTCGCCTGGCCGTGACAGTCCCAGATGATCACCGATGTTCCGTTGGCGGTGCCGGCGTTGTTGACGTCGAGGCACTTGCCTCCGTAGACCCGCAGCTCCTGAGCGCTGGTCGAGGTCCAGGACTGATTGGCCTGGCCGTGGCAGTCCCAGATGATGGCCGTGGCGCCGTTGGTCTGGGACGCGCCGTTGACGTCCAGGCACCGGCCGGCGGACGTGCTGCGGATCGTCGACGTCGTGCTCGGTGGGGGAGTGCTCGGTGGGGGAGTGCCGCCGCCGGTGACCAGGAACATGGCGGCGCCGTGCGCCGGCACCGACGCGCTGATCGTGCCGGTCGACGTCGAGGTCGTGTGGGACCACAGGTCACGTACGGCGTACGAGCCGGCGCTGCCGAGCCCGAGCGCGCTGGCCGTGGTGGAGATCGTGGTCGTGCCGCTGCCGCGGTTGAGCAGCACGGTGGCCACCCCGCCGGTGGACATCGGCTTGCGCCAGACCTCCAGGTCACCGGAGTCACTGATCTTGCGGCCCTGCTGACCGCCCCAGTCCTGGTTGACGGCGATCACGTCGGTGTTGGTCAGGATCGTGCGGGTGGCCGCCGACATGGTGCGGATGTCGTTGCCCGCCAGCAGCGGGGCGTTCAGCAGCGCCCACAGGCTGAAGTGGGCCCGGGACTCGGTGTCGGTGGGGCCGTTGCCGACCTCCAGCATGTCCGGGTCGTTCCACGCACCGGGTCGGGCGTACGACTCCTTGCCGACCTGCTGGTCGAGGATGCTCATGATGGAGTTCCAGTTCCCACCGATGTCGCCGGTGGTACGCCAGGAGTTGCCCACCCCCGCGCCCCAGGTCCAGACGCTGTCCTGTCCCCAACTGCACAGGCTGTAGAGGATCGGCCGATTGGTGGCCGCGAGCGCGTCCCGCATGGCGGTGTAGCGCTGCTGCGCGCTCCGACCGAGGTGGTCGCCGCAGTTGTCGTACTTGAGGTAGTCGATCCCCCAGGATGCCCAGAGGTTGGCGTCGCGTTGCTCGTAGTTGATGCTGGCCGGGTACCCGGCGCAGGTGAGGGTGCCGGCCGAGGAGTAGATGCCCAGCTTGAGGCCCTTGTCGTGGACGTAGTCGGCGAGAGCCTTGATGCCGCTCGGAAACTTCTGCGGATCGGCGACCAGGTCGCCGCTGGCATTGCGCTGTTTGGTGGACCAGCAGTCGTCGATGTTGACGTAGCGGTATCCGGCCGCGGCCATGCCGCTGGAGACCAGCGCGTCGGCCGTCTGCCGGATGAGCGTCTCGTTGACGTTGCAACCGAACGAGTTCCAGTCGTTCCAGCCCATCTGTGGCGTGCGGGCCAGCCCGTTCTCCAACGCCTGCGCGGGTCGGGTGGTGGTGAGCACCATCGCGCCGCTGACCACCGCGGTGCCGAGGGTGACCGCAAGGAGCGTGGAGAGCAGTAGGGCCATTCTTCGTCTGAGCACGTGCACTCCTTGCGGGTGGTTGGCGGCGAGGGCCGGCTGCCGGTCCACAGGAGCCGATGACATAGATAAGCGCCAATTTAACGCGTACGACACATGGCCGTCAACGCCGCCGGCATCAGGCGCGGACCTCGAAGGGTTGGACCCGCCGCGCAGCCCTCCTGGCCCACACCGTGGGACGGTATTTAGTGAGGGTCATCTATATTGACGCCCCCTCGGCGGCGGCGACAGGATCGCGGCACCACCACCACCGCGATCTCCCCTGGGAGGCGTCATGCCCCGTCCCCGCCTGCCGCTCCTGCGGGCAGCCACCCGACTCGCCGCGCTCGCCGCGGCCACCGCCGGTGTGCTGCTCGCCGTCGCCACACCCGCCAGCGCCGCGGTCCCCACCGGCCGCTACGTCGCGCTCGGCGACTCGTACACCGCCGGTCCGCTGATCCCCACCCAGGTCGACCTCAACTGTCTCCGGTCGAACCGCAACTATCCCTCGCTGGTGGCCGCGTCCGCCGGCTCGACGTCGTTCGCCGACGTGAGCTGCTCCGGCGCCACGACCGACGACATCCTCTACGGCGGCAGCGGCCAACTGGGCATCAACGTGCCACCGCAGCTCAACGCGGTCACGTCGAGCACGGCGCTGGTGACGGTGCAGATCGGCGGCAACGACATCGGCTTCTCCGGCATCATCAGCGAATGCGCCGAGGCGAGCCTCAGCAGTCCGCTCGGCTCACCGTGCAAGAACCGGTACACCGCCGGCGGCACCGACCAGCTGCAGGCCCGGATCGCGGCCACCGTGCCGAAGGTGACGACCACGCTGCAGGCGATCCGTCGGGCCGCGCCGAGCGCGCGGATCGTGGTGCTCGGATATCCGGCGATCCTGCCCGACAGCGGATACGGCTGCTGGCCCGTCGTCCCGATCGCCTACCAGGACGTGCCGTACCTGCGCGGTATCGAGAAGTCGCTCAACGCCATGCTGGCCAGCGCCGCCGGGGCGAACGGCGCCACCTACGCCGACGTCTACACGCCGTCGATCGGTCGGGACGCGTGCAAGGGCAGCGGCACCCGATGGGTCGAGGGGTTGGTGCCGGAGAACTCGGCCGCGCCCTTCCACCCGAACGCGCGCGGTGAGCAGGGCATGAGCAGCGCGCTGCTCGCCAACCTGAACAGCTGACCGAGCACGATCGTTCGCGCCGGCCCCGTCACGCGACGACGGCGGGGCCGGCAGTCGAAGCCGATCCGGGATGACCGCGCCGAGCGCTCTGCGTCGTGCCGCTGGCGACACACCTCTGACGGGGGCGCCGATCGGGCGCCGTCACCGTTGCCGGCGGGCGTTGAGCCGGGCGGCCTGGCGCGTCAGGTGGTCGCGTTCGGCGAGGTTGGGGGCCTGGTGGGCCGCCTCGACGTACAGGCGGGCCGCCGTCGCGAGCTGGCCGTCGCGCTCGTACAGGTACGCGGCCACCGCCGTGTGACGGGGCAGCGAGTCGTCCAGCTCCGCGAGCGCCGCCAGGCCGGCCCGGGCGCCGTCGGCGGCACCGACGGCCACCGCGCGGTTGAGCCGGACGACCGGGCTGTCGGTCAGGCGTGCCAGCTCGTCGTACCACTCGACGATCTGCACCCAGTCGGTCTCCTCGGCGGTGGGCGCGTCGGCGTGCAGCGCCGCGATGGCGGCCTGGGCCTGAAACTCGCCCAGCCGGTCCCGGGCGAGGGCCGCCTGGAGGATGTCGACGCCCTCGGCGATGACTGTGGTGTCCCACCGGCCGCGGTCCTGCTCGGCGAGCGGCACCAGGCTGCCGTCGGACGCGGTCCGGCTGGCGCGGCGGGCGTGGTGCAGGAGCATGAGGGCGAGCAGTCCCGCCACCTCGGGATGGTCGATGGCGGCCGCGAGTTGCCGGGTGAGTCGGATGGCCTCGGCCGCGAGGTCGACGTCGCCGGTGTAGCCCTCGTTGAAGACCAGATAGAGGACGCGCAGCACGGTGGCGACGTCGCCGGGCTGGTCGAACCGCACGGTGGCGACGGTGCGTTTGGCCCGGCTGATGCGTTGCGCCATGGTCGCCTCGGGCACCAGGTAGGCGTCGGCGATCTGCCGGGTGGTCAGCCCGCCGACGGCCCGTAACGTGAGCGCGACGGCGGACGACGGCGTCAGCGACGGGTGGGCGCAGAGAAAGTAGAGCTGGAGGTCGTCGTCCACCGTCGGCGTGGGCCCCGGCGCCGGCTCGGAGTCGACGAGGTCCTCACGACGGCGACGGGCGGCGTCCGCCCTCGTGGTGTCGAGGAACCGGCGCCAGGCCACGGTGATCAGCCAGCCCTTCGGGTCCCGCGGCGGGTCGGCCGGCCAGACGCGGATGGCCTCGACCAGCGCGTCCTGCACGGCGTCCTCGGCCGCCGCGAAGTCAACTCCGCGGCGGACGAGGACGCCGAGCACGCCCGGCGTGAGACTCCGGAGCAGTGCCTCGTTCATCGCCGAGGTCACTCAGCGATGGTGGGGGGCTCGGTCAGGAAGGGGCGCACCTCGAGCCACTCGTGGATCGGCTTCCCGCCCGCCCCCGGAGCGGCCGACAGTTCCCCGGCGAGCTCGACGGCGCGGTCGTAACTGTCGACGTCGATCACCATCCAGCCGGCGATGAGGTCCTTGGTCTCGGCGAACGGACCGTCGGTGACCGGCGGGCGTCCCGGGCCGTCGTAGCGGACCCATGCTCCCTCGGGGGCGAGCGCCTGACCGTCGATGAACTCGCCGGTCTTCTCCAGCCGGGACGCGAAGTCGTGCATGTACTGCATGTGCGCCGAGATCTCCTCCGGCGTCCACCGGTCCATCGGCACGTCGTTGACCGCGGCCGGACCGCCGCGGTAGTGCTTCAGCAGCAGGTACTTCGCCATCGTCGTGTTCCTTCTCGCTGGTGTGACCCGTTGCGGTCACGTTCACCTCGGGGACGGAGCCGCGCGCCGTTTCTCGACATGGCCGCCAAGAAAACTTTGGCTCACGGGCGGAGGGCGGCGTCCGGCCGCCGGAAACCGGGCGGCCCGGTGCTGCCCCGCACGACAAGCGCGGTGCCCAGCTCGTACCGCTCCTGGGGCAGGGAATGGCCGTCGGCCAGCGCCAACGCCAGCCGGGCAGCGGTGGCTCCGATCTCGCTGAACGGCTGTCGCACCGTGGTGAGCGGTGGCGTGGTCCAGGTCGCCTGGTCCACATCGTCGAAGCCGACGACGCTGAGGTCGTCGGGGATGCGCAGACCGGCCTCGTGGGCCGCCGCATAGACGCCGAGCGCCTGGAGGTCGTTGCCGCAGACGACGGCGGTGGGCGGTTCGGCCAGGGTCAGCAACTCACGGCCGAGGTCGCGGCCGTCCTCGAAGCTGAAGACTCCGCGCTGTTCGAGGCTGCCGTCGAACGGAACGCCGGCATGGTCCAGCGCGGCGCGGAAGCCGTCGAGGCGAGCCCGCGCGGACAGGTCCTGCTGCGGGCCGGTGACCACTCCGATCCGTCGGTGGCCGAGGTCGAGCAGATGCCGGGTGGCGGCCAGGGCGCCGCTCCAGTTGTTCGACCCGACGGCGGGCGTGGGGAACAGCTCGCCGACCGGGTCGATGGCCACGAGCGGGATGCCCATGGCGGTCAGCTGTCTGCCATGCTCGGCGGTGACCACGGAGCAGACCGCGATGACGGCGGTGGGCTGCCGCACCAGCAGGGGCTCCAGCCAGGGCAGTCCCGCCGCCACGCGGTGGCGGATGTCGATGAAGCCGACCGTGCAGTCCCGGGAGCCGGCGACCTCCTGGATCCCCCGCAGGATCTCCAGGGCGATCGAGGACAGCATCTGGTGAAAGAGCACCTCGATGCAGAGGGTCCTCGCGGCGGTCTCCGGCCGGCGGTAGCCATGGTCCCGCAGCAGTGCCTCCACCCGCTGCCGGGTCTGCTCGCCCACCCCGGCGCGGCCGTTGAGAACCTTGGACACCGTGGGTGAGGACACCCCGGCGAGCGCGGCGATCGTGGCGATGGGCAGGTCACCGCGCCGGGGCTTGCGCGGGTGGTGCCGCCGGCTCTCCTCGATCACACGGGGAGTCTACGGTGATCCGTCGATGGCGAGCCGGTCCGCGCTCAGTCGGTCGGCCGTGCTGCCGGCCGGTAGTCGAACCAGCGGTGACGATGAAGTGTCGGCCCAGGCTGACGTTGGTGGCGGTCGCCCAGAACCGGCCGGCGTGCCTGCGGACACCGGCGCCACCTTCCGCGCGGTCCGTACCTGAGGCTACTGAGTGTTCGCGATAACATCGTCTGCCCTGGATGCGCCGAAGATGCCGTCGAGATGGCAAGCCGGTCCGAGCGTCGGGGCGGGGCGGTCGCCCCGCGAACCCGAAGGGACGCCGGCGGGAAACATGGCCGACATCCCTTGACGAGCGGCACCGCCATCTACGAAGGTCTATAGAGGGAGAGATGACCCGCCGTCGGGAGCTCGGCGCGTCGGTCCCGGCTGTGAACGTTGCTGCAGGGTGCGAACGGGCGGCACTTGTTAACGCTAACAGCAGGGTGCCCCACCACACGTCCAACGGCAGCAGCCGCACGTCTCGCAGGAGACCTCGAACGGCGCGCTGGCCGTGGGCACGTCCACGACATTCGACTTCTTCGGCGGTGGCCCGGCACGGGCGCCGTCCTCACCCTCCTGCGCCTCTGAGCTGCGCTGATTGGAGAGACCATGCCTGAAGTGACACGAAGGAACGTGCTGAGGGCCGGTGCGGCGGGCGCCGGAGCCGCGCTGCTGCCAGTCGCGTGGTCCGCCGTCGCCCGCGCCGGCTCGGTGGCGCCGCCGCAGGTGCTCGCCGCCGGCGACCTGGCCCTGTGGTACGACGAACCCGCGGGCACCGACTGGCTGCGGGCGCTGCCGGTCGGCAACGGCCGGCTGGGCGCGATGGTGTTCGGCAACGTCGACACCGAACGACTCCAGCTCAACGAGGACACCATCTGGGCCGGCGGCCCGTACGACTCCGCCAACACCCGGGGGGCGGCCAACCTGGCCGAGATCCGGCGGCGCGTCTTCGCGGACCAGTGGACCCAGGCGCAGGACCTCATCAACCAGACGATGATGGGAACCCCGGGCGGCCAGCTCGCCTACCAGCCGGTGGGCAACCTCCGGCTCGCCTTCGGATCGGCCAGCGGGGCGTCGCAGTACAACCGGGCGCTCGACCTCACGACCGCCACCGTCACCACGACGTACGTGCTCAACGGTGTCCGGTACCAGCGTGAGGTGTTCGCCAGCGCACCCGATGCGGTGATCGTGCTCCGGCTGACCGCCGACCGCGCCAACTCGATCACGTTCAACGCCACCTTCGACAGTCCACAGCGGACGACCATGTCGAGCCCCGACGCCGCCACGATCGCTGTCGACGGCATCTCCGGCGCCATGGAGGGTGTCAACGGATCGGTGCGTTTCCTCGCCCTGGCCCAGGCCGTCGCGACCGGCGGTACGGTCAGCAGTTCCGGAGGCACCCTGCGGGTCTCCGGTGCCACGAGCGTGACCGTACTGATCTCGATCGGTTCGAGCTACGTCAACTACCGCACGGTCAACGGCGACTACCAGGGCATCGCGCGCAGCCGCCTCGCCGCGGCCCGTGGCGTGGGCATCGACCAGCTGCGCAGTCGCCATCTCGCCGACTACCAGGCCCTGTTCAATCGGGTGACCATCGACCTGGGTCGTACGGCCGCCGCCGATCAGCCGACCGACGTGCGGATCGCCCAGCACGCGAGCACCAACGACCCGCAGTTCTCCGCCCTGCTGTTCCAGTACGGCCGCTACCTGCTGATCTCCTCGTCGCGGCCGGGCACCCAACCGGCGAACCTCCAGGGCATCTGGAACGACTCCATGACGCCGCCCTGGGACTCGAAGTACACCCTCAACGCCAACCTGCCGATGAACTACTGGCCCGCCGACACGACGAACCTGGCCGAGTGCTTCCTGCCGGTCTTCGACATGATCAAGGACCTCACGGTGACCGGTGCGCGGGTCGCCCAGGCGCAGTACGGCGCCGGCGGCTGGGTCACCCACCACAACACCGACGGGTGGCGCGGCGCCTCGGTCGTCGACGGGGCGCTGTGGGGCATGTGGCAGACCGGTGGCGCCTGGCTGTCCACCCTCATCTGGGAGCACTACCTGTTCACCGGCGACGTCGGCTTCCTGTCGGCCAACTATCCGGCCCTCAAGGGCGCCGCCCAGTTCTTCCTCGACACCCTGGTGGCCCACCCGGCGCTCGGCTACCTGGTCACGAACCCGTCGAACTCGCCGGAGCTGCCGCACCACTCGAACGCCAGTGTCTGCGCGGGCCCCACCATGGACAACCAGATCCTGCGGGACCTGTTCGACGCGGCTGCCCGCGCCAGCGAGGTGCTGGGCGTCGACACGACGTTCCGCTCCCAGGTGCGCACGGCCCGGGACCGGCTGGCGCCCACGAAGGTCGGCTCGCGCGGCAACGTCCAGGAGTGGCTCGCCGACTGGGTCGAGACCGAGCGGAACCACCGGCACGTCTCCCACCTGTACGGCCTGCATCCCAGCAACCAGATCACCAAACGCGGCACCCCGCAGCTCTACGAGGCCGCGCGCCGGACGCTGGAGCTGCGCGGTGACGACGGCACCGGCTGGTCCCTCGCCTGGAAGATCAATTACTGGGCTCGGCTGGAGGACGGCGCCCGCGCCCACAAGCTCCTGAAAGACCTCGTGCGGACCGACCGGCTCGCGCCGAACATGTTCGACCTGCACCCACCGTTCCAGATCGACGGCAACTTCGGCGCGACCTCCGGCATCGCCGAGATGGTGCTGCACAGCCACACCGGCGAGCTGCACCTGCTGCCGGCGCTGCCGAGCGCCTGGCCCACCGGCCAGGTCGCGGGGCTTCGCGCGCGCGGCGGATACACCGTCGGCGTGGCCTGGACCAGCGGGCAGGCCGACGAGATCAGCGTCCGCGCCGACCGGGACGGCACCGTACGACTCCGCGGCCGGCTCTTCACCGGTTCCTTCACCCTCGTCGACGTCACCGACGGCAGCACGCCCACCACCACCCGGCCGGAGACGGATGTCGTTCAACTCGCCGTCCGCGCCGGGCACACCTACCGCGCCGCGCGGCCCGGTGTGACTCCGTCGCCGACGCTGAGCAGCACGCCCACGCCCACCGCCACTCCGACCCTGAGCCCGACGCCGACGCCGACGCCGACGCCGACCGTGACGAGCACGCCGTCGCCGTCCGGTGCGCGGGCCACGTACACGGTGACGAGTTCGTGGTCGGGCGGCTTCCAGGGCGAGGTCACCGTGACCGCCGGCGCGGCCGCGATCCGTGGCTGGACCGTCTCCTGGACCTTCCCCAACGGGCAGGTGATCAGCCAGATCTGGAGCGGCGCACACACGCAGAGCGGCGCGAACGTGCGGGTGACGAACGTCGACTACAACGGGTCGCTGCCGGCAGGCGGCTCGACGACGTTCGGCTTCATCGCCTCCGCGACCGGCGTCAACAACCCGCCGACCGACCTCACCTGCACGACGACCTGACCCGGCGCGTCCCGCGCCTGCGCTTCAGCCCGCCGTCGGCCCGGTGCCGGTGGCGGGCTGGGGCGGCCGGCGTCCGCGTCGCGTCGTCCCGGACCGTCGGCTACCGCCCTCGCTCGCCCGTGGGCCGCGCCTGCCTTCGCCACCGATGGTGACGCCACACGGCGACCACGCAGGCCACGGCGACGAGCAGCGCCGCGGCACCCTTCCAGGCGCGCTCGAACCACGGTCGGTCGGTGCCGAACGCCGCTTCGCCGGCGGCCATGAGCCACAGCCCCGTCCACGCCCACTGCCAGCCGCGTGGCCAGGAGAAGGAGTCGGGCGGCTCGGTGAACGCGCCAGCCACGACGAACGCGGCGCCGACGACGGCGATCAGCGGTACGCCGATGCGCGAGACGACCTCCCAGAGCGACACGGACCGATCATCGCCGGTGGGCGCAAGCGCCAGCGTCACCGCGGGCCGGCGGGCGTGCGGTCGCAACCCGGTCCGCCGACCGTGAGCCACCCGATCGCGGCGATGCTCAGGAGGCCGCCGCGCGTACCAGCTCGATGACCCTCTTCTCCACCTCGGGGCTCCACGTCCGCAGCGCGTACGCCACCGGCCAGATGTCTCCGTCATCGAGGTTGGCCGTGTCCTGGAAGCCCAGGGTCGAGTAGCGGTAGTTGAACTTGCCGGAGTCCTGGAAGAAGACGACGATCTTGTCGGCCGCGTTCGCGTAGGCGGGCATCCCGTACCAGGTCTTCGGCGTCAGGTCGGGGGCGGCGGCGGTCACCGCCACGTGCACGCGCTCGGCGAGCGCGCGATCGTCGGGCGCCATCTGCGCGATCCGGTCGAGGACCGCCTGCAACCCGTCGGCCCTCTTGGCGCCCTTCTTGCCCTCGGCGCGCAGCTCGGCCGCACGCTCCTTCATCGCGGCGCGCTCCTCGGCGCTGAAGCCGTCGGACTCGGTCGTGGAGGTCTTCGCGGACATGTCGGGCTCCCTCTCGATGTTTCCCGGCCCGGCGTGGTGCCGGCTACCTGGGAAAAGGCTAGGCCGGGGCGCCGACCCGGCGCTTCTTGATTCCTGACCGGGTCGAGGAGGGCGGACGGGCGGGCCGACCCGGTCACTCGGGCCGGGCGGGGCAGCCGGGTGCCGGTGCGGAGCGCTTATGCTCGGAACCGGAGCTGGGCGCGTCCCCGTCGGGGCAGGAATCGATTCGAGGGCGGCGTATGAACATCGGAGAGATCGCCCGGCGGGCGGGGGTGTCCCGCAGCACCGTGTCGTACGTGCTGAGCGGCAAGCGGACCGTCTCGGAGGCGACCCGGCAGCGGATCCAGGCGGTCATCGACGAGCTGGACTACCGGCCGAACGCCAGCGCCCGCGCCCTGAAGGAGGGGCGTACCCGCACCCTCGGGCTGGTGATCCCACCGGCGAGCCAGCGGTTGACCGACATGCAGTTGGGCTTCGTCGCCAGCGTCGTCGAGGCCGCCGCCCGCCACGACCTGGATGTGCTGCTGTCCCCGTCCGGAGGCGACCACGACCGGTCGTTCGAGCGGATCGTCACCGGGCGTCGGGTGGACGGCGTGGTCCTCATGGAGATCCGGTTGGAGGACGACCGGGTCACGCGGCTGGCCAGAACGGGCCTGCCGTTCGTCACGATCGGTCGGACGGCCGAGGCGCACGGCATGAGCTGGGTCGACATCGACTACGCCGGGCTGATCGCGCGCTGCGTGCACCACCTGGCCGATCTGGGGCATCGACACGTGGCGCTTGTCAACCGCTCCGCCGAGCTGGTGGCGGCGGGTTACGGGCCCAGCCATCGCGCGTTGGCCGGTTTCCAGGCGGCGGTGGCGGAACGGGGTCTGGTCGGCGTGGACGTCTGCTGCGGCGACGACACGGCCTCCGGTGAGGCGTGCGTGGAGCAGTTGCTCGGGACACATCCGGACGTCACGGCGGTGGCCACCATCAACGAGGCGGCGCTGCCCGGGATGCAGCGTGCGTTGACAAGCGCCGGGCTGTCCGTGCCGGCCGACTTCTCCGTCACCGGGGTCGCCGCCCAGCACTGGGCGGAGGATTTCCGCCCGCCGCTGACCGCCGCGGACGTGCCCATGCGGGACATGGGCGCCGAGGCGGTGTCGCTGCTGCTGGAGATCATCGCGGCCCCCGGCAGCGTGCCGCGGCATCGCCTCTACAGCCCGCCCATCTCGCTGCGGTCCAGCACCGGCCCGGTCCGGACCCACTGATCCTCCACCGGCGCGCGGGCCCCGGCAGTCGGCGGGGCCCGCGCTGACCGGCTACCGCCGCGCGGCTCGGCGCTCCTCCTGGGCGGCCGCCAGGATGAGGTAGCTGCTGGCCGTCCAGGTGTACGCGCGATCCCGCAGTCCGGCGCCGGTCTCGGCGTCGAAGTTCTCCGCGAAACCGGACTTCTCGCACAGCGCGAGGAAGCGCTGGCTGATGTCATCGGCGATCCCGGTGTGCCCGGCCCGCCGCAGACCGTCCTCGACCAGCACGGTGGAGGGCGCCCAGATCGGGCCCCGCCAGTAGCCGTCGGCGAGGTAGTGGGCCGAGTCCGTCGGTTCGGTGGCCAGCCCGTGCGTGGTGAGGTGGGTCTCGACGCCCCGGGCTAGCGCGTCGGCGATCGAAGCGGGCAGGTCGGCGCCGAGAGCGACGGGCATCAGGTCGAGCAGGCTGCGGCTCGTCCGCCGCTGCCCGGTGTGCGGGCTGCGGGCGGTGAAGCGTTCGCCGTCCCACAGCTGCCCGATCATGGCCGTGCGGATCCGGTCGGCCTCCCGGGACCACCGGTCGGCGGGTTCGCCCAGCTCGGTGGCGAGGTCGGCCAGGCACCGCAGCTGGGAGACCAGGAACGCGGCCAGGTCGGCGGTCTGCACGACCCGGCCTCCGTCGAACGTGGTGGCGTTGTCCCAGCCGCTGTCGTTGCCGTGCTGGTAATGCGGCAGGTCGTGGCCGGGCGCGCGGCGCGCGTCGAGCCAGAACCCGGTCCAACGGGCCAGCCGGTCGTACGTCTGCGCGAGCGCCGCCCGGTCCGGTGGCGCAGGGAGGCGTCGGCGCAGGTGGCGCAGGGCCCAGCCGTGGATGGGGGGCTTGACGTAGTTGTGCAGGACCTCCGAGTGGGTGACCGAGTCGGGCAGGGCTCCCGCGCCGTCCTGGTGGTCGAAGGGCAGGTGGAACTGGTGCCAGGCCAGCTCCGGCTCACCGGCCGCGAGCGCGATCGCGTTGAAGCAGTGGTCCCAGCTCCACACCTTGTCCATCCAGTGCTTGGACATCAGGACGGCGGGCCGGGTGACGAAGCCCGCCGGGGCGACGGTGGCGGACCACAGTACGTACGCGGCCAGTTCGGCGGCCGGGGTGTCCGCGCCGCGCCACGGCGCGACGGCGTCGACGAACGCGGCGAACTCGGCGCTGCGGTCGCGGCACACCTGGTCGAAGGGGACGGCGGCGGCGTACGGCCGGCGGGCGGTGGCGTACTCCTCGATGGCGATCTCCCAGGGTTGGTCGCCGGGGAGGTCCAGGCAGCGCTCGGCGGTGCCGAGCGCCTCGACGCCGTCGGCGCGGCGCAGCGCGCCGGAGAGCACCGTGATCCGGTAGCGGCGCCCGGTCTCGTACGAGGTGAAGACGTGTGAGCCGTCGACCGGGTCGAGGTAGAGGTAGGTGCCGCTGAACGGGGTGAGGGTGCCCGCGGCCGCGGCGATCCGCAGGCCGAGGTGCCGGCCCCGGATCCGCAGGGTGTCGGGTGCGTCGTAGACGGCCTCGATCCGACCGGGACCGGCACGCCAGGTCAGCAGCGCGGGCGTGGCCACGACCGTGGTGCCCGCGGCCGTGGGGGAGAGGCGCAGCACCGGGTGCAGCCCGGTCTGGTGCGACACCAGGTGCAGGTCGTCGGCGTACGTCTTCTCGGCTACCACCGGGGAGATGTTGAACCAGGACCCTCGGTAGCTGAACGGGATGTCCTGGATGGCGAACTCCGGACCGGACGGGGCGGCGGTCATGGGTGGCGGGTGCCTTTCTGTGGTGCGGGTGGTCAGTCCTCGACCGCCGCGGATGGTCAGTCCTTGACGGCGCCGGCGGTCACGCCCATCGAGACGTACCGCTGCGCCAGGATCAGCAGCACGGCGGCGGGGATCGAGGCGACGACGGCGGTGGCCATGATGGCGTTCCACTGCTGGTTGTTGTTGCCGATGTAGTGGTAGATGCCGAGGGTGATCGGCTGGTGGTCGCCGCCGCCGGCCAGGGTCGAGGCGAAGATGAAGTCCGACCAGGACCACAGGAACGCGAAGAGCGACACCGTGACGATCGAGTTGCGGCTGACCGGCAGCACGATCGACCAGAAGGTCCGCAGCCGTCCCGCGCCGTCGACCACGGCCGCCTGGAGCAGCTCGTCGGGGATGCCGGACATGAAGGCCGTGAAGATCAGTACGGCGAACGGCACCGCGAGCGTCGTGTCGGCCAGGATCAGGCCCGGCAGCGTGTTGAGGACCCCGAGGGTCAGGTAGATGGCGTAGAAGCCCATCGCCATGATGATTCCCGGGATCATCTGGGCGATCAGCAGCAGGAAGCTCAGCGCCGGGCCGCCGGGTGGCCGCAGCTTCGCCAGCGCGTACCCGGCGGGGGCGGCGAGCGCCACGGTCAGCGCCACCGTGCCGAGCCCGACGAGGAAGCTGGTGCCGAGGTACGGCAGTTGCTGGTCGAGGACGGCCCGGTAGCCGTCCAGCGTGCCGTCGGTCGGGAACAGGTGCGGCGGACTGGCCCGCATGTCCTGGTCCCGGGTGAACGAAACGTTGATCATCCAGTAGACGGGGAAGAGCATCAGCCCGGTCAGCACCAGACCGACTCCGGTCTTCCACCAGACGCGACGCGGTGACGTGATCATCGTAGGTGCTGCCTCCGTTGGGACCGGATGTAGACGAGCCCGGCGACCAGGGCCATCACGATGAGCAGGTTGCCGACGGCCGCGCCCGGACCGAACTCGGGCAGCAGGTTGCCGAAGCCGAGGCGGTACGACCAGGTGGCGAGCGTGGCGGAGGAACCGGTCGGGCCACCCCTGGTCATGATCCAGATGATGTCGAAGACCTTCAGCGTGTAGATCAGCCCCAGCAGCAGCGTGATCGCGGAGACCGGGCGCAACAGCGGGAACGTGATCGACCAGAACCGTTGCCAGCCGGTAGCGCCGTCGAGCGCGGATGCCTCGTACACCTCGACCGGGATCGCCGACAGGCCGCTGTAGAGCACCACCAGGTTGAACGGGATGCCGATCCAGACGTTCGCGATGATCACCGAGGTGAGCGACCAGGTCGGCGAGGTGAGCCAGTTGACCGGATCGATCCCGACGACGCCCAACGCGGCGTTGACCAACCCCGAGTCGCTGTTGAGCAGCCACGACCAGGTCGAGGCCGACACGATCAGCGGCAGCAGCCACGGTACGAGGATCAGCGCCCGCAGGGTGCCCGACAGCGGGAAGTGCTGGCGGAAGAAGACGGCCAGGGCCATGCCGATGGTGAACTGGAAGACGAGCGACGCGCCGGTGAAGACCACTGTGTGCGCCAACGTCGGCCAGAACGCCGGGTCGGCCAGGACGGTGCGGTAGTTGTCCAGGCCGGCGAAGGGTGCGCCGCCCTGCACGAACGAGCGGACGGTGTACTCGCGCAGGCTCAGCTCGACGTTGCGGTAGAGCGGGTAGGCGTAGAAGGCCAGCAGGTAGACGACCGTCGGCGCCAGGAAGCCCCACGCCAGCCATCGTCCGGGCCGGCGGCTTCGAGGCGCGGGGGGCCCGGGTGGGGCGGCCTGAGCCGCCCCACCGTGGCCTCGCGTGATGGTGGAAATCCGCGTCGTGGGGGTCATCGTGTCGGTTCGGCGCGCTTACTTGCTCGTGGCCGAGGCCTGCGCGGCGGTCAGCGCCGCCTGCGGCGACTTCCCGCCGCTCAGGGCTGCCTGCACGGCGGTCCACAGTGGTTCGGAGATCTTCGGGTACTTCGTGCCGAGGTTGTCACCGGTGCGGCCCTTCGCGGCCCGGACGGCCTCCACCCAGACCTTGAGCTTGGGGTTCTCGGTTGCCTGCCGGTCCTGTACGGCGGCGACGGGCGCGACGTAGGAGAGCGTGGTGTCGGTGGTGAGGAGATTGTCGGCGCTGGTGAGGCAGGTGACGAGCTTCTGCGACGTCGCGTACCGGTCGGTCTTTTTCTGCACCGGGATCGAGACGAACTCGCCACCGGTCGGCGCCGGGGCCGGCCCGCCGGCGCTGGCCGGGATCGCGATGGTGCCGTACGAGAAGCCCAGCTTCTCCGCGTTTGCCAGCTGCCAGGTGCCGTTCTCGGCGAACGCGAAGTCGCCGGTGGCGAACTCCTGCCAACTCGTGGTCTGGGTGTTGTTGATGACGGAGTTCGGGGCGTAGCCCTGCCCCAGCCAGTCCGTCCAGAGGGTCAGCGCGGACACCGCCTGTGGCGAGTCCAGGCTGGTCAGCTGGGCGCCCGATCCCCAGAACCAGGGCAGGAACTGGAAGCTGCCCTCCTCGGTGCCGATCGCGGAGAAGGTGATGCCCTTCTTGCCCTTGGCCTTGACCTTCGTCAGCGCCGCGGTCAGTGACGTCCAGTCCTTGACCGCGGCCGGGTCGACGCCGGCGGCGGTCAGCAGGTCCTTGTTGTAGTAGAGCGCGAGGGTGTTGGCCCCGATCGGCACCCCGTACGTCTTGCCCGCGTTCTGGCCGGCGCCGAGCAGGTTCGCCGCCATGCTCGACACGTCCAGCTTGTTCTCTTCGGTGGTGGTGAGCGCGCCGGCCTCGGCCAGTGTCGAGATGACCGGGTTGTCGACGATCAGCACGTCCGGCGAGTTGCCCTGCTGGGCGGCGAGCAGCGCCTTGTTGGTGAGGTCGGTGGTGTCGTAGCCGGTCCGCTCGACAGTCACGCCGGCTGAGGTTCCGCACTTCTTGAGCAGGGCGACCCAGTCGGAGTCGTCGGCGAACTGCGGATACGGGTCCCAGACGAGGTACGCGCCGCCGCCGCCGTCGGAGTCGCCGGACGACGACGAGCAGGCGCTGGCCGTCACCGCGGCGAGCGCTATCACGGCGACGGCGGCGAGGCGCCGCCGCCGGTTCAGTCGTGTCATGTGCTGCCTCACTTCAAGTCGATCGTCAGGTGGGGTGTCGTGGGTTGACCGTCGCGGGCCGGACCACGTCCGACCATGAGGCGAACCGATTCGACGAAACGGTTCGCACGAAGATAGGACCGCTCATGCGTGCTGGTCAAGGGTTGGTGGGCGTCCAGGGAGGTGCTGCTGGGAAACACCGACTTCACGCGATCGTCATTTCATTGACACGGATGAGTCCCCGACCTACGATCCGTGCGAATCGATTCGCAAGCGCAGCCCTCCGGAGAGCGTCCCCCGCGCCCCACCAAGGAGCCGCCCGTGAAAACCCCGTCCCGCAGCAGGTCGGGGCGAGCCCACGCGCTCGTCGCCCGACTCGTCGTCGGCCTGCTCGCCGCAACCACCGCCGTCACCGTCGCCGCGTCCCCGGCCCAGGCCGCCGACGAGTCGATAAGCGTCAACTTCGCCACGACGACCGGCACGCCGACCTACCGCGCGTCCGGCTGGATCTACGGCATGACCGAGAACGTCAGCGGCCCGCCCGACCACTTCTACCGCGACGTCAACTTCCGCTACATGCGCGCGGGTGGCGCGCAACTGCCCGGCAGCGGCTGGGTTGGTGGAAACTACGACCGCCGCTGGAACGCCACCGTCGCCCAGGCCCGTCGGACCGTCGCCCTGGGCGGGCAGTTCATCCTGCTGCCGCACGATCTCTGGGGCGCCGACGGCGCCGGCATCTCCCGCTTCCCCGGCGACAACGGCAACTGGACCGACTACGACAACTTCCTGACCCGGGTGATCAGCGACGTCCGGGCGTCCGGACTGTCGGTGCAGTGGGACATCTGGAACGAACCCAACATCACCATCTTCTGGAACCGGCCGATCTCCCAGTACCTCGAACTCTGGCGGCGCACGTACCAGCGCCTCCGGACGGAGTTCCCCAACCAGCTCATCGTCGGGCCGAGCTGCGCCTGCGTGCCGTCGACCAACCACGCGTTCTGGAACCAGTACCTGGACTTCGTGCGCTCGACCAACACGGTGCCGGACATCATCAGCTGGCACTCGCTGCCCGGCGACCCGGTCGCCAACGTCGCCGCCGCCAACGCCACGCTCGATCCGCGCGGCATCGCGCATCCGCGTCCCTACCAGATCAACGAGTACGGGGCGTCCAACGAGCAGAACCCGGCCGACGGCGCCTGGTACATCGCGCGCCTGGAGCGGGCCGGCGCGGACGGTCTGCGGGCCAACTGGGCCAGCGCCGGCAACCTGCACAACGACCTCGGCAACCTGCTGATCCGCAACTCGGCCGGCCAGCACCAGCCCAAGGGCGAGTGGTGGGTCTACCGCTACTACGCCTCCCAGGCCGGCCAGATCGTCTCGGTGACCGGCAGCCAGTCGTACGACGCGTACGCCACGAAGGCGAGCGGGGTGGCGAAGGTCCTGGTCGGTGGTGGTCGGACGACCGGGAACCTGGCGGTCAACCTGCAACGCCTCGACACGACAAGTGGCGTGGTGCAGAACAACCAGGTGCGGGTGCTCACACAGCGCATCCCGTACAACAACGGCGGCGCGGTGCAGGGGCCGATCACGGTCTCGAACAGCGTCGTCACCGTGTCCAACAACAACGCCACGGTGACCCTGCCGTACGGCAACCAGAACGACACGTACACGGTGACCCTGCTGCCGCCCTCCGAAGCGGGTTTACAGTCGGTGGCGGTGGCTCAGCACTCCCAGCAGTGCCTGGACAACACCGGCCTGAGCACCGCCGACGGCAACGTCCAGCAGCAGTTCTACTGCGAGGGCGGTGACCAGCAGCTCTGGAACTTCCGGCCGGTCGCCGGCGTGGCCGACACCTACACAGTGGTCAACCAGCAGAGCGGCAAGTGCCTCGACGTCAGCGGCGCCTCCACCGCCAACGGCGCCGCCGTGACCCAGTGGACCTGCCAGAACGGGGCCAACCAGCAGTTCACCCTCCGGAAGGTGACCTACTCCGGTAACGACTCGCACGACTACCAGCTCGTCGCCCGGCACAGCGGCAAGTGTGTCGACGTCAACGGGGTCTCCACGGCGGCCCGCGCGACGGTCCTGCAGTGGCCCTGCAACGCGGTCAGCCAGGGCAGTCCGCTGAACCAGACCTGGCGGATCTGGGGGCGGTAGGCGTCGCGGAAGAGGTCAGGCGGTGGCCGTCGGCACGGGCGGCCACCGCCGGACTCCCGCCGAGCGGGCTTTCATTGACACTCATCGAAAATTGATCCTACGATTGCCGCGAATCGATTCGGCCGCCCCCGCCACCACCACCTGCGGCGTCGGCACCTCCACGCCGTTACGACTCCGAGGAGCCACCTCGTGCGAACCCCGTCCCCCGCCGGGCCAGGTATGGCCCGCGATCCCATCCCGAGACGTCGCCTCCCACGCCTGGCCGTCCTGGCCAGCGCAGTGGCCGGCGTCCTCGTCCTCGTCACCGTCGGTGCGACGGCCGGCGCCGGATCGTCCGCCGCCGAGGCCGCCGCCGCGCCGCTGGCGGCCGCCGCCATCTCGCCCGGGCAGAGCACCACAATCGTCGGCGTCCCGTCCGGTCGATGCGTCGAGGTCCCCAACTCCAGCACCACCAACGGCACCCAGACCCAACTGTGGGACTGCAACGGCGCGGCCGGCCAGACCTGGACCTGGACGTCGAGCAAGCAGCTCACGGTGTACGGCAACAAGTGTCTGGACGCCTCCGGCCGAGGCACCACCAACGGCACCGCGGCGATCATCTGGGACTGCAACGGCCAGACCAACCAGCAGTGGAACGTCAACAGCAACGGCACCATCACCGGTGTGCAGTCCGGGCTGTGCCTGGACGCCAACGGCGCGGCCACCGCGAACGGCACCAAACTGATCCTCTGGGCCTGCAACGGCGGCGCCAACCAACAGTGGGCCTCGCCGATTACCCCGCCGACCACGACCCCGCCGACCACCACCCCGCCGACGACCCCGCCGCCGAGCGGCGCGCGCCCGTGCGACATCTACGCCTCCGGCGGCACCCCGTGCGTGGCGGCCCACAGCACGACGCGAGCCCTCTACGCGACGTACGCCGGCAACCTCTACCAGGTCCGGCGCTCGTCGGACAACACCACCCGCAACATCGGCCTGACCGGCACGGGCGGCACCGCCAACGCGGCGACGCAGGACTCGTTCTGCTCCGGCACGACCTGCGTGATCACCGTCGTCTTCGACCAGTCCGGGCGCGGAAACGACCTCTGGTACCAGGGGTCCAGCGTGGTTCCGGGCTCGCCGCAGAGCAGGCCGGCGACCGCGACCTCGGAGTCCCTGACGGTCGGCGGCGCCAAGGCGTACTCGCTCTACATCAACCCCGGCAACAGCTACTGGCGCGACGGACACCTGACCGGCGTGCCGACCGGCGCGGCGCCCGAGGGCATGTACATGGTGACCAGCGGGACCCACGTCAACAGCGGCTGCTGCTTCGACTACGGCAACAGCGAGACGACGCGCAAGGCCGACGCCGCCGGCGCGATGGACGCCATCAACTTCGGCAAGCAGTGCTGGTTCGGCGGTTGCTCCGGCAGCGGTCCCTGGGTGCAGGCCGACCTGGAGTGGGGTCTGTTCCCCGGTGGCAGCAGCTCGTGGAACCCGAACCAGCGGGCGTTCACCAGCAAGTTCGTCACGGCGACGCTCAAGAACAACGGCACGTCCCGCTTCGCCATCAAGGGCAGCGACGCCCAGTCCGGCAGCCTCTACACGCTGTGGGACGGCTCGCTCCCGCCGGGATACAGCCCGATGAAGAAGCAGGGCGCGATCATCCTGGGCAGTGGCGGTGACTGCTGCAAGCCCGACGGGGGTGCGAACCTGAGCGCCGGCACCTTCTACGAGGGGGCCATGGTCGCCGGTTATCCGTCCGACGCGACCGAGAACGCGGTGCAGGCCAATGTGGTGACCGCCGGTTACCGCTGACCCCGTCCAGGGCGGGCCTCGTCCGCCGGCCACCACCGCCGCGAGCAGTGGTGACCGGCGCGGCGGGGCCCGCAGTCGTTCCGCTGCGGCGCTCGCTGGCGGCGGGCCGGCGCACGCCGTGTCGGGTCGTACACCTCTCGATGGTCAGGTCGTCGAGTCGTCTGCCGGTGCGGCGGCCGACGGGGGAGCGACCTCGGCGAGCGCGGTGCGAACGATCTCCAGCAGGTCGTCGCCCGGGTGGTCGATCCAGTGCTGGGTGGCGATGCGCAGGGCGGCCAGGAACGTCGCGGTCAGCAGACGGGAGCGCAGCTCCACCGCCGCGCCGGTGAGCCGGTGCGCAAGCTCCGCGGCCAGCTCGCGCTCGATCGCGGTGTACGCCGCCACCTGGTGCGCGGCCAGGCCGGGGTGCCCGCGCAGCTGCCGGCGTCGGGTCAGCCAGCTGTGGTCGCGATCATCCGATGATTCCCTGGTCACGTGTTCGGCCGCCCGGCTCAGCGCGGTCCACGGCGGCTCGCTGTCCGGCCGCTCGTGCACCAACTGCAACAGCCGGCGCAGGCGCACCGTGTCGCCGTGAAAGAGCGCCTCCTCCTTGCTGGAGAAGTAGTTCGAGAACGTCCGCCGGGAGACGTTCGCGGCGTCGGCGATCGCCTCGACGGTCACGCCGTCGGGGCCCTGCTCCGCCGCGAGGCGCAGGGCGGACTCGTGCAGGGCGAGGCGGGTGGCCGCCTTCTTGCGTTCCCGTAGGCCGGTGATCTCGTCCATCGCGCTCAGCGTACGTCGAGTGACCGGCTTCTCAATGCGCAAACTTGCCGACTGGGCAAGATCGGTAGATGCTTGCGTGAGGCAACCAACTCAGCTGCGCGAATGCGCGGGTTCGAAAACCCACGGCGCTCGCCGCGCAGCCCTGTTCGACGTCGCCCTCGTCAACCACGACAAGCTGGAGGCCGCGCGATGAGCGCACCCACCACCACGGCCGGCACCGAGCCGATGACCCATCGACAGACGCTCGAGGCGCTCAGCGGTCTGCTGCTGGTGCTCTTCGTCGCGATGTTGAGCAGCACTGTCGTCTCGACCGCGCTTCCCAAGATCATCGGATCGTTGAACGGCTCCCAGAACCAGTACACCTGGGTGGTCACCGCGACCCTGCTCACCGCGACCGCCACCACCCCGATCTGGGGCAAGCTTGCTGACCTGTTCAACAAGAAGCTCCTCATCCAGATCGCCATCGTGGTCTTCCTGCTGGGCTCCGTCATCGCCGGCTTCTCGCAGAGCGCGGGGCAGCTCATCGCGGCCCGCGCGTTCCAGGGCATCGGGGTCGGCGGTCTGCAGGCCCTCGTCCAGGTGGCGATCGCCGCCATGATCCCGCCGCGTGAGCGGGGTCGCTACAACGGCTACCTCGGCGGTGTCATGGCGGTCGCGACCGTCGGCGGCCCGCTGCTCGGCGGCCTCATCGTCGACACGTCCTGGCTGGGCTGGCGCTGGTGCTTCTTCGTGGGCGTGCCGGTCGCCGCCATCGCGCTGATCCTGCTCCAGGCGACCCTGCACCTGCCGACGCTGCGGCGGGAGAACGTCAAGATCGACTACCTGGGCGCCACCCTGATCGCCGCCGGCGTCAGCGTGCTGCTGATCTGGATCTCCTTCGTCGACGGGTCGTTCGCGTGGGTCTCCTGGCAGACCGGGGTGATGGTGGGCGGCGCTCTCCTCCTGCTCGCGCTCGCGGTCTGGGTGGAGTCGCGGGCGGCCGAGCCGGTGGTCCCGCTCGGCATCGTGCGCCAGCACACCACCGCGCTGGCCATCCTCGGCAGCCTCGCGGTCGGCATGGCCATGTTCGGCGGCGCGGTCTTCCTCGGCCAGTACTTCCAGATCGGCCGCGGCTACAGCCCGACGGAGGCCGGCCTGCTCACCATCCCGATGATGGCCGGCGTCCTCGGCTCCTCGATCGTCGCCGGGCGGCTGATCACCCGGACCGGGCGGATCAAGCCGTACATCGTCGCCGGTTCGATCATCCTGGTCGCCGGGTTCGCGCTGCTCGGCACCATCGACCACGAGACGTCGCTCGTCCTGGTCGGCGTCGCCATGTTCATCGTCGGCACCGGCGTCGGCATGACCATGCAGAACCTCGTCCTGGCCGTCCAGAACACGGTGGCCCTCAAGGACATCGGCGCGGCCAGCTCCAGCGTCGCGTTCTTCCGGTCGCTCGGCGGCACCATCGGTGTCTCGGTGCTCGGCGCCGTCCTCGCTCACCGGGTCACCGACCAGATCACGCGTGACCTGACCGCTGCCGGGATCCCCGCCTCCGGCGCCGGCGGCGACAGCAACCTCAACATCACCGCGCTGCCCGACGGGATCCAGCACATCGTGCGAGCCGCGTACGGCGACGCCACCGGACACATCTTCCTCATCTCGGCCGCCATCGGGGTGGTCGGTGTCATCGCCGCGCTCCTGCTCCGGCCGGTGACCCTGCGGACCAGCCTCGACCTGCCGGACGCCGCCACGACGACGGCGGTCGGCGCCGACGCGGTCGACGGTGCGCCCGCGTTCGACCAGGCCTTTGTCGACCCCGCGCCGAGGGGGGCGCCCGAGCGGCGCTGACGTCCGACCGCAGCGGGCCGCCACCGTCTCCGAGACGATGGCGGCCCGATCCACCCGGCGACAGTGACTGAATCGAGGCGCCTGTGGAGATCGCCGAGCTGGCGGTGCCGCAGCCGGTGGCACCCGGCCGGCGGGCCGTCCCGGCCCGCCGCGCGGCGCGCGAGCTGCTGCTCGTCGCCACGCTGTTCCTGCTCTACAAGGTGGCGCGGATGGCGGTGGCCGGTCGGGTGTCGACCGCGCTGGCCAACGGCGAGTCGATCTGGCACATCGAGCGGCTGTTCCACCTGCCCGACGAGGCTGCCGTCCAGCATCCGCTGCTCGCGCACGACCTGGTGGCGCACCTGGCCAACGGCTACTACGCGTACGTGCACTTCCCCGCCACGGTGATCACCCTCAGCTGGCTGTATCTGCGACACCCGGCGCACTACCTGTGGACGCGTCGCGTGCTCGCCTGTCTCACCGCGGCGGCTCTGGCCCTGCACCTCCTGGTCCCGCTGGCGCCGCCCCGGCTGACCGCGCTGACGGGTCTGGTGGACACCGGCCGCCGGTTCGGACCCACCGTCTACGGTCCACCCGACACCGACACCCTCAGCAACCAGTACGCCGCCATGCCGTCCCTGCACGTCGGGTGGGCGCTGGCCGTAGCCGTCGCGCTCGTCGCGGTGACCCGCGGGCGCCTCCGGTGGCTGTGGTTGGCCCACCCGCTCGTCACCCTGCTGGTCGTCGTGGCCACCGGCAACCACTACTGGCTCGACGGTGTGGTGGCGGCAGTGATGCTCGGGGTCGTCCACCTGGTCCTGCCCACGCCCGCCGAGCGACCGGAGCCTCTGTCCCAGCCCCAAGCCACCGCGGCAACGGAACGAGATCTCAGCCCACCGGTACGCCGTACTCGCGCTCGGTGAACAGGTCGACGTCTCGCGGGCCCAGTTTGGCGACCCGGCGGGCGTGCAGGGCGAGCTGCCGACGTGCCTCGCCGAGGCGGCGGCTGGCGATCGTCATGTCGTCGGACGCCTCGAACGGCTCCGTTGCGCTGGCCCGCAGCGCGGCGGCCAGCACCGCGTGGAACGCGGTCATCAGCCCGTTGGCCAGCGCGATGCCGTCCTGGTCCCCGCGCGTCCAGATCTCCGACCAGGCGGCCTCCACCGTGACCATGTCCCGGGCCAGCCAGTCGTGCAGCATCATCGGCCCCACCGGCTTGTGCCCTCCGAGCAGGTCGTTACCCGCCTCCGGCAGGCCCGACCGCCAGTACCCGGTCTGCCGCAACGCCTCGGCCTTGTGGGCGAGGCGTAGGGCGCCGGACAGAACCAGGACGTACGCCCGCTGAAGCTCGGCCCGCTCGCGCTGCTGCCGCCTGATCCGACTGTGCACCCACACCACGAACAGCGATGCGAAGGCGGTGATCGCGGAGCCGAGCAGGGCGGCCAGGGTTGAGTTCACGCCGACATGATGCCTGCCGCCGCTTGGCGTCGCCGCGCGGGCTCACCCCGGCCCGGGAGCCTTCCCGGGCCGGGCCACGCGGCGTGGCGGATTGGTCGCGGCCGCCACACGCCGCGAGGCGGGGGTGGCGGCCGCGGGACCTCAGCGGTAGCCGGCGGCGACGATGTTCGCCTGCACCGCGTTCTCGGTCGCGTCGGACGGGTAACCCGCCACCATCGCGCCCTCGTAGAAGGTTCCGACACTCTGGTTGGAGTTGTCGATGCAGCAGTCGCCACCACTGCCCAGGATGATGGCGCCCTGCTTTCGCATCGGGTTGTAGCCCGACGGCAGCGAGCCGTCCCAGAGCGTGTAGAGGTTGCCGGACTGGGCGTTGCTGCCCTTGATGGCGAAGCGCGTCGTGCCGTTGTTCTTCAACGTCGCGGTGACGAACTTGCTGGTGAACGCCCGCTGGTTCGGGTTCCACGAGCTGCTGCCGCCCGGGAACAGGCCCCACTCCAGGTCGGCCTGCACCCAGGGACCGCTGCCGGAGCAACCGCCGAACCAGCAACTCGTTCCGAAGTAGATGGCGTCCATCGTGCCCCGGCCGTCGGCCCGACGGGTGGTCTCACTGTTGCCGTAGTCGAAGCAGCAGCCGCTGTTGACGTGGGTCCCGCTGGTCACCATGTACATGCCCTCCGGCGCGGCCCCGGTCGGGATGCCGGTCAGGTGCCCGTCGCGCCAGTAGCTGCTGTTGCCGTTGATGTAGAGCGAGTAGACCTTGTTGCCGCCGACAGTCAACGACTCCCTGGTCGCCACCGCGGGCTGCACGGCGCCACCGATGCCCCCCGCGCCCTGGTAGCCGAGGTTGTTGCCGCGCCCGGACTGGTCGTAGATGACCGTGATGACGCACGTGGTGTTCGCGCAGAAGCTGTCCTGGGTGGCGGAGTTGGCCCGTCCTCCGGTGCTGAGCACCCCGATGTTGCGGGTGCTGTTGTCCGAGGATCGGCGTACCTGGTAGAGCGACCCGTTGTAGGAGGCGTACAGGGCGCGGGTGGTGCTGTGCGCCGCGACGCAGGGTGTGCCACCGGCCGTGTAGATGTCGCAGGGCAGGGTCGTGCTCGGCGGAGGTGTGGTGGGCGGCGGTGTGGTGGGTGGCGGGGTCGTCGGCGGCTGTGTGGTGGGCGGCGGAGTGGTCGGCGGCGGCGTCGTCGGGTCCACCCCTCCCGTACAGGGGGTGCCGTTCAGCGCGAAAGAGGTCGGTACGGGGTTGCTGCCGGTCCAACTGCCGTTGAAGCCGAAGCTCGTGCTGCCGTTGGTGGGAATGCTGGCGTTGTAGGGGGCATTGGTGACGGTGAGTTCGCTGCCCGCCTGGGTGTAGCTGCCGTTCCACAGTTGGGTGACGGTCTGGCCGGCGGCGAAGTTCCAGGTCAGTCGCCATCCGTTGACGGCGTCGCCCAGGTTGGTGATGGTGACGTTGGCGCCGAAGCCGCCCTGCCACTGGGAGCTGACCGAGTAGGTGACCTGGCATCCGGCGGCGGCAGCCGAGGCGCCGGTCTGGGTGAGGGCGGCGCCGACGAGCACGAGTGTGGCGGCGGCGATGAGCGCCGGCCGCCGGTGCCGGGGTTGTGTGAGTCGCACGTGCTCTCCTCATCGGTGAGAGATTGACGATGTGCCGAGGTCCCGCCCGTTCCCCCTGCTCGGGCCCGGACTCTGAGCAGGGAGACGGCGGGACGTGGCCCGGTCTGCGGCCGCGTACGACGACGCCGAGGCCGCTCGGCGTCGGGGTGAGCGGTCGGGGACGGCGTGGTCGGCGGGCCAGGCGGTTCGGTACGTGGCGTCACGGTTGCCGGTCAGCGCCGACGGTCCTGCCCAGGGACGCGACGGTGATCGATGAAGTGGCCGTTGCCTGGAATCGTCCGGCCCTCGGCGCGGGTCGCCCGGTGGTGATCTCGGGCCGTCCCGTGCCGGCCACGCTCCACCCGCCCCACGCCGCGAACGATGTCGACCGCACAACCGGGACCAGCAAAGACAGGACCTTCGTGACGGTCAGATTACGCTCAGATATCGACGGTCGTCGGCTACGTTAGCGTTAACAGGACGGTATGTCCATAGACGACTGTCGGTATTCGTCGAGCCAGGCCGCGACGGAGGCTGGCGGATTCTCGGCGGCGGCAGGGGGCTCGACCGCGCGGAGGCGGTGCGCGACGGTGTCGACGTCGCCGACCCGGGCGCCCTTGGTGCCGTCGGGCCAGCGAGCTCTGCCCACCGTACCGGTCAGAGTGGCCAGTGCGCAGAGACGATGTCGATGGCGCCTCTGACCGCATCCGCCAGCGTGCCGCCGACCGTGGCCAGCGCGGCAAGTGTCTCCAACGACGTCAGCACCGGCTTGGGGTCCGGCTGCCGTTGCTCGCGGGCGACCTCGATCGCGGTCACCTCGCGGCCGGCGCGATCCGGGTCCTCGAAGTCGGCGACATGCTCCTTGAGGGTGCGCAGCAGCGCGTCGAACCGCTCGGCGAGGTCGTTGGTCCCGTTGTACTGGACCATCGTGACATTGTCACTGGCCATCGCTTGTTGACCACCATGGATCGTGTTGTGGAAAACGATCGACCGGGCCGGCTGATCCGGGTCCGCCATCGAGGGCCTCCTAGGTGTGCTGTTCGAACGTGACATTGGAGCTGGCGAACGCCTGCTGACCGCCGAAGATGTTGTTGACGTTGCCGAAGATGTTCTGGACCTCGGACGCGCGCTGCACCAGATCGCCGGTGTCCAGGCCACGCTCGCTCAGGAACGACACGACCGCCTCCAGCACGGCCCGCTCCAGGAGTTTGGTGTACTTCCACTCGTCGAGCAGTTGCAGGTGCTTGACCGCGGCCCGCTCGGCGACGAGCTGACGCACACTGACCCGGGCGCCGTAGTCGTGCGTTCGGAACTGCTCGCTCGCGGCGAGCGCGTCGTCCATCCGGGTCTTCATACCCCGATCGTGCCGCAGTCGCTTGACGAGGTGCCAGCCGCTGAGCACCGAGTCGGTCACCATGTTCGCCAGCACGTCACGCACGATCCGGACCATCGACTGCTCGGGCCGCAGCCGATCGACCACCGCGTACCGGGCCTCGATGGGGGGCATCACGGTGGTGACGAACTCGACGTAGAGCAACCCGCCCTCGACGGCGGCGTGCACGAACGCGGAGATGTCGATGCCGAGGTTCTGCTCGGGCAGCACGAGCCGTCCGTCGGCGGTGTGCAAGGGCTTGCCGGCACCGCTGACCACGATCCGGTCGTAGTAGCGCAGGCCGCCCTGCGGATGCCGGACGATCACGTCGATCACCTCTTCCGAGGCGCGGCTGCGCGGCATGCCGGTCACCGGGTCGAGCAGCGGGTCACCCTGCCGTCGTACCCCGTCGGCGACGATGTGCGGCACCAGGGAGAGCCCGGGCACCCGGACGGCGCGGGGCAGCGGATCCTCCCGCATCCGCCGGATCGCCGCCCGGACGTGCGCGGTCAGCGCGGGCCCCAGCTCCGCCTGGTCGATCGGCGTGGCGTCCGCGCCGCCGGCCCGGCCGGGGGCGGGCCGCACCGGGATGGCGTACGACCAGCCGTGCTCCGCCGCACCGCAGCCGAGGAAGGGGTCCCGCTCCTGGACGGTGATGTTGCCGTACTGGGCGCGGGCCACCAGGTCGAGTCGGCGGGCCACCCGTTCGTTGGGCAGGGTCGGCAGGACCGGTGGGACGCCGGGGCGCAGCTCGTCGGTCAGGATCTGGTGGGTGGTGCGCTCGAACCGGACGAGGACGGTGAGCGTGGCGACGCCGAGCAGGAGGGGCATCCAGGCCAGGAAGCCGAAGAGGCCGGCTGCCATCCTGGCCTGCAGCGCCTCGACCAGCGAGTCGGGACTGAGGTCGGAGCCGGTGCCCAGCAGGGAGCCGACGAAGAGCTGGAGGCCGCTGGACACACTCCACAGAGGCAGCACGAGCGCCAGGCCGCCACTGCACAACACGATGGTGATCAGCGTGCCGAACACCAGGACGCGGACGGGCAGGGACAGCTGGCGCGACTCCCGGGACCGGGCCAGCAGCACGATGATCCCGAGCACCACCCAACCCACGGTCGCGGTGATCGAGGTCAGCAGACCGATGACGAGCAGCCCGAACAGGATGCTGTCGCGGACCAGGTAGCGGCGCTGTGCCCGGAAGCAGTGCCGGACGACCGCGTTGAGGTCGAAGCCGAACGAGAGCGCGACGGCACGCCGCTCGTCCTCGATCACCTCTCTGATCACCGTCTCGGCGTACTCCTGGTCGAGGTAGGCCGCGCCACACAACTGCCGGGTGGTGTCGGACAGCCGCGGTGGCACCTGGTACGACGGGAAATCGAAGTGGTCGGTCTGCGGCGCCTCGGTCACCGTCACGTCGTCATCTCCCGGCTCCCTAGATTTCCTTGCTGGTGCGGGTGGGCAACCCGCATGAGGTGGCGATCGGGTTCCACCGGCGCAGGAACTCGTTCTTGGCCTTCTGGGACTGTTCGGAGAGCTGGTTGCCCCGCCGCCAGTTGGCGTCGAGCGAGCAGCCGGAGCTGATGGAGCGTCGCGTCCAGGCGGCGTAGGCCGCGTCGGCGTCCCCGGCGTACGTGAAGGCGGAGACCAGGTGGGAGCGCATCGCCGGCCCGTCGGTGAGCGCGTCGACGGCCAGCGCCTCGGCCTGGTCACGCTGGGTGCGGCGTTGACGTGTCACGCCGTCCAACAGACCGAGCGAGCGGTTCAGGTCGCGGCACTCTCCCACGGCCGCGATGGCGATGGCCAGGTCGCCGCGCGAGGCGATCGACTCCGACAGCAGCGCGTCCACCGCCTGGGCCTGCGTGCGCCGCCGGTCATCCGGATCGTCGCTCACCGTCGGTGTCGGCGTCTCCGGGCCGGGCGTCGTCGTCGGGACCGGGTCGGGCGTCGGCGGCGTCTCGGTGGGCACCTCGTCGTCGGCGGTCGGGGTCGCCGAGGTGGACGTCGTTTCGGAGACGGCGGCGGGCAGCGGCACCGTCATGCCCGCGACGAGCGCCACCGCGACGGTCACCACGAGCGTGGGCACCACAAGCTGGAGCCCTCGCCTCAGGTCACCGTCACGGCCGTCACCCCGGGCCGCGCGCGCCCACAGGTAGCCAGGTGACTCGGGTACGCCCCGAACGGCCGTCAACAGGTAGATGGCCACGGCGAGCGCGGCGAGCACGTAGTGCCACAGGGCCAGTCGACCCGGCACCTCGGACGGATCCTGGGCGCCCCGGGCGAGCGCGACGAGCAGCAGCACCAGCGCCCAGCCGGCGAACAGCACCGCGCACACCAGCAGGTCCCACAGCGGCGGTGGCAGGGCCGCCCCCGACATCGCGCCCAGGGCCCCGCCGACGACGGGCGACGCTACCGGCGGTTCGGTCGCGAGGGGTGTCGCGCTGGGCGTTTCGGTCGCGAGGGGTGTCGCGCTGGGCGGTTCGGTGCTCGGGTCGGGCGGCTCGGTCGCGATGGAGAACGCGCGGGGCGGAGACTCCTGCTGCGGCGCGGCGGCGCCGGGCAGGGCCGAACCGCACCGTTGGCAGGTGGGGAGCGCCGCATCGGTGTCGGCCCCACAGGTGACGCAACGCATCGATCACCGCCTTCCCCGGCAGGCGCTTGTCACGTGGACCCTAGCGACGAGATCGATGTCCGACATCCTCCACCCGGGCCGGCGTTGGCGATCGCGGATATCCGACAGTCCCCAGTGGAGCCACCGGCACGGGTTGGCGAGGAGGGCCGAGCGGACCGGCGGAAAGTGGCACCGCCGACGTCGGCCGGCGGTCAGCGGGCCTCGGGTACGGCCATCTCGCCGAGCAGCGACCAGTCCTGCTGTGGGACCGTGGCGTTGACGATGCGCGGCGTCTCGGCCAGGTGCGGCGGCAGCGTCTCCTGCGCGGCGCGGAAGTGGGCCGACTGGACGTGTGCCGCGCCTGCCTCGCCGTCGCGGAAGGCCTCGACCAGGACGTACTCGGTCGGGTCGTCCAGGCTGCGGGACCAGTCGAACCACAGGCAGCCCGGCTCGGCGCGGGTCGCCTCGGTGAACGCGGCGGCGATCTGCGGCCACTGGTCGGCATGCTCGGGCAGCACCCGGAACTTCGCGGTAATGAAGATCATGGGCTAAAGGCTACCCAGCGGTCGTCGACCGAGGGCTCAGGACGCCGCACGGAGCCGCAGATCGGCCAGCCACACCTCGGCCAGGTCGCTGAGCGCGACGCCGAGAACCTCGCTGAGGCACACCACGGTGCCGAACGCGGGTGCCGGGAGCCGGCCCACCTCGATCTTGCGCAGCGTCTCCGGTGAGATGCCGGCCGCCAGGGCCACCTCGACGAGACTGCGGCTGCCCCGTGCGACCCGAAGCGCCGCCCCGAGGCGTTGCCCCGCGGCGATCTGTTCCGGTGTGAGGGGTGGGCGGACCATGTGAGCAGGATAGATGTGCCCGCACGGACCGGCAATGTTGACCCGCCGACCCCTCGGGTCAGCGTGGTATAAATATACCGCACCGGAGACGGAAGGGTTGATCGTGATCGAGCTGAAAACCGCCGCGGAAGTCGATCGAATGGCCGTGACCGGCCAGTTCGTCGGCGAGCTGCTGGCCGAGCTGCGTGCGGTGGCCGCCGCAGGGGTCAACCTGCTGGACCTGGAGCACCACGCCCGCCGCCGAATCAGGGAGCGGGGCGCCGAGTCCTGCTACTGGGACTACACGCCGTCGTTCGGTCGCGGCCCGTTCCGCAACGTCCTGTGCCTCTCCGTCAACGACGCCGTGCTGCACGGTCTGCCACACGACTACGTCCTGCGCGACGGTGACCTGCTGAGCATCGACATGGCGGTCGGGATCGACGGCTGGGCCGCCGACTCCGCGCTGTCCGTCGTCGTCGGCACCCCCGACCCGGCGGATCTGAAGCTGATCGAGGCCACCGAGGTCGCGCTTGCGGCCGGCATCGAGGCCGCGCGGCCGGGCAACCAGCTCGGCGACATCTCCGCCGCTATCGGCGAAGTCGCCCACCGCTACGGCTACCAGGTCAACGACGAGTTCGGCGGGCACGGCATCGGCCGCACCATGCACGAGGCCCCGCACGTGCCCAACAACGGCCGACCCGGGCGGGGCATGAAGCTCAAGCCCGGCCTGACGCTCGCGATCGAGCCATGGTTCTGCCGCAGCACCGGCAAGATCAAATTTGACCAGGACGGCTGGACGATCCGGTCCGCGGACGGCTCGCGCTCGGCCCACTCCGAGCACACCGTCGCGGTCACCGAGACCGGCCCCCGGGTGCTGACCTGTCGCCCCGACCAGGGCGTACGGCCGGACAGCCGCAGCGGGCAGTCGGCCGCGACGTCCTGAGGCGTACCGCCGCGGTGCCTGCGCACCTTCATGCCGGCTCGATCGGGATCGTGACGGTGACCCGGGTCGGGCCGCCGGCCGGGCTGTCGACCGAGAGGCGGGCGTCGATGGCGTCGAGGCGACCCATGATGCCGCGCAGGCCGGTGCCGCGGCCCGGATCGGCGCCACCGGAACCGTTGTCGTCGACGTGGATCCGTAGCAGGTCGCCGGCCCGGTCGAAGGTCACGCACGCTTCCGCGGCGGCGCTGTGCTTCGCCACGTTGGCCAGGGCTTCGGCCACCGCGAAGTACGCCGCGGTCTGCACCGCCGGTGGGAGCTGCGCGGGCGGTTCGCCGGTGACGGTGACGGGCACGGCGAGGTCGAGCGCCAGGGCGCGGACGGCGTCACCGAGGCCGCGGTCCGCGAGGACCGCCGGGTGGATGCTCTGGGTGACGGTGCGAATGTCGTCGAGGGCGGCGGTCGCCGTGGCGCGGGCCTCCGCCAGCAGCTGCGCGGCACCGTCGACGTCGCGGCGCAGCAGGTCCCCGGCCAGGCCGAGGGTCAGCGCCAGGGACACGAGACGGGCCTGGGCCCCGTCGTGCAGGTCGCGCTCGATCCGTTTCAGCTCGGCCGCCTGCTGGTCCACGGCGCTGCGGCGGGAACGGGTCAGCGTGGCGATCCGCTCGGTGAGCTCCCGCTCGCGGGCCCCGGGAGGGCGACTGACCACCCAGGCGTGCAGCCCCACGATCGTCGCCAGGCCGAGCAGCGTCCAGGCCGGCCAGAAGTAGCCGCCGCCGGTGAGCACCCAGACGCTGAGGTCGGCGCACCCGATCAGGGCGCAGGCGGCGGCGTCGAGGGCCAGCCAGAGTCGCCGGCCCGGTGGCACCCGCAGTGCCCGCCGCAGCAGCAGCCGGCCGAGCAGGACGATGCCGACCGCGAAGTACACCCACCGGGGCCAGAACACGCCACGGCCGGTGACCAGCCAGGCGACCGTGGCCGCGACGCAGAGCGCCCCGGCCACGGTCCTGCGGATGGTGGCGGTCATCGGCGGGTGGTGCGGTAGGTGATGCGTCGCAGCAGCGTCTCCGCCGGCCCCCGGTGACCAGTGACGCTCAGCGCCCAGGCGGCGGCCAGCGAGACCAGCCAGGTGACGACCGCCACGCTGGCGGCCGCGTACGTGCCCTCCAGGTGCAGCGCCCACGGCGCGAACAGGGCCAGCCACACCGCGGACTGCAACAGGTACCCGCTCAGCGACCGTTGCCCGAGCGCGACCACCGGTGCGAGCAGGGCTCGGCCGCGGCGGGCACTGTCGAGTCGCAGTGCCAGCAGGCCGAACAACGCCACGTAGCCGGGCCCTCCGTACTCGCCGCTCACGGCGTGAACGAGTGCCATGGTCTCGACCGTAGCGGCGTCGACGTGCACGGCACCAGCGGCGATGAGCGCGTACGGGAGCGCGCCGACGACGGAGATGCCGAGGCAGCCGACGGCGACGCGGCGCAGCAGCACGCGGTGCGCGGCGGGGTTCTCCAGGATGCGGTGCCGGGCCGCCCAGATGCCCAACCACACGATGACGATGAACGGGAGCACGGTGGCGGTGTGGACCGGCCACTCGGCGAGGCGGTCGAGGATGGACTGGCCGTACGACGAGGCGGCGAGCGACGGGTTCGGCGTGTTGGTCAGGACGGCGTTGCCGCCGCGCGCGCCGACGAGCGCGGTCACCGCCAGGACCCCGGCGTACGCGGTCTGGATGCCCCAGAGCCACAGCACGACGCGGTGGAACCGGTCGCCGCGGCGCAGCAACAGCAGGGTGGCGGCGATACCGACGATGCCGTACGCGCCGAGGAAGTCCCCGAAGTACAGCAGCGTCGCGTGGCACAGGCCGAAGACGATCAGGGCGGCGTTGCGCCGCAGCAGGATCCGCCGTGCGCCCTCGCCCTGTCGTCGGGCGATCTGCACGAGGCCGTACCCGAACATGACGGCGAAGACCGGGTAGGCGCGGCTGTCGACGAACGTCGCCAGGACGGCGTTGACGACGCGCTGCGCGCCGTGCGGCGTGCCGTCCAGGCCGGGCTGGCCGGCGAACGCGGCGTTCGCGGCGTTCGCGAGCGCGATGAACAGCAGCATGGCGCCGCGGGCGAGGTCGGGGGCGAGGGCGCGGTCGGCGCGGGGGACGGGGCCCGGTTGGAGGACTGTCGTGCTGACGGTTGCGGTCATGGTCTCAGGCTCGCCGCTGGCGCGACGCGTTTCGAGGAGCCTGGAACCCCTCCCGTGGTGGTACCAGTACCCCTATGCGTCGAGGTAGGCGAGGACGGCGAGGACGCGCCGGTTGTCGTCCTCGGAGGACTGCAGCCCGAGCTTGGCGAAGATGCTGTTGGTGTGCTTGGCGACCGCCTTCTCCGTGATGAACAGGGCGGCGCCGATGGCGGCGTTGGACCGGCCCTGCGCCATCTGCCCGAGCACCTCCCGTTCGCGGGGCGTCAACCGGTCCAGGGGCAGCACCCGTGTCCGGCTGTCGAGCAGCTTCGCGACCACGGTGGGGTCGAGCGCGGTGCCGCCCGCGGCGACCCGGCGGACCGCGGCGACGAACTCGCCGAGGTCGGACACCCGGTCCTTGAGCAGGTAGCCGATCCCGCCGTGGCCGTCGGCGAGCAGTTCCCGCGCGTACAGTCGCTCCACGTACTGCGAGAGCACCAGCACCGGCAGTCCCGGCACCTCGGCCCGCGCCGCGAGCGCGGCCCGCAGACCCTCATCGGTGTACGACGGCGGCAGCCGCACGTCGACCACGGCCACGTCGGGGCGTCGCGTGACGAGCTCGGTCAGCAGATCCGGCCCGGTGCCCACGGCGGCGACCACCTCGAAGCCGTGGGCCTCCAACAGCCGGATCAACCCGTCCCGCAACAACATGAGGTCTTCCGCCACCACCACCCGCACCCGGCAACGGTAACGGGCCCGCCGCCGGGTGTGGGTACGCGTCAGCGCAGGCCGGCGAAGAGGTCGTCCTCGGGCACCGGCGCGTCGGTGGTGTCCCGCACCCGGACGAAGGTCTCGGTGCCCATCAGCTCGGTGAACCGCTCCTGGCCCAGTTGGAGGAAGAAGATGTTCTCGGTCTGGCTGGCGTGCGCGGCCAGGGCCTCGAACTTCTGCGCGCCGTAGCTCCGGGTGTCGACCCAGGTGGTGATCTCGTCGTCGGGCAGCCCCAGCTCAGGCTGGTCGGACGACGGGTCCGGATCGGCCCACTCGACGCCGAGTTCCTTCATGATCCGGCCGAACTCCGCGAACGCCGTCCGCGGCACGGTGGTCCAGTAGACCTTCGCGGGGATGTCGGTCTGCGCGACGGCGGCCATGGTGATGCGATGCGCCTGGATGTGGTCCGGGTGGCCGTAGAAGCCGTTCTCGTCGTAGGTCACGATGACGTCCGGCTGGTAGCGGCGGATCAGGTCGGCGAGCCGGTCCGCGGCCTCGGCCACCGGCGTCGTCCAGAAGGAGCCGGGCTGGTCGTTCGTCGACCAACCCATCATCCCGGAGTCGGCGTAGCCGAGCGTCTCCAGGTGGGTGACCTTCAACGTCGCGCAGCTGTCCTCCAGCTCGGCCTGACGCATCGCCACGACGGCGTCCGGGTCGTGGCCGGGCTCACCGGGCTTCACCCCGCCGGGGCCGTCGCCGCATCGCCCGTCGGTACAGGTCACGAGGACCGTGGTGACACCTTCGGCCGCGTATCGGGCGAGGACGCCGCCGGTGCTCGTCGCCTCGTCGTCGGGGTGCGCGTGCACCGCCATCAGGGTCAGGGATCGCTCAGCCATGTCATCACCCTACGACCAGCGTGGCGACCACACGGGAAGTGTCCTGTTCGCGGACGCATTCTAGCGAGCCGTTCACCGGCCCTGCTGTTCTTGCGCAACTCGCTGTCGGACGGCTCGTGGGTTCCTACGATTTCGGGGCTGGGCCGGTGGTCCGGAGCCGCGTGTCGACAGCGGGATTCAGCCGAGGAAGGGGACCGGTTCCATGGCACTGTTCGATGACGTGCGACAGGTCGACGCCGGGGTCCTGAACGTCGGATACGTGGACGCCGGCCCGGCCGACGGCGCTCCCGTGATCCTGCTGCACGGCTGGCCGTACGACATCCACAGCTTCGTCGACGTCGTACCGCTGCTCACCGACGCCGGCCACCGGGTCGTCGTGCCGTACCTGCGGGGTTACGGCACGACGCGGTTCCGATCCGACGACGCCGTCCGCAACGGCGAGCCGGCCGCCATGGGGCTCGACCTCATCGCCCTCATGGACGCCCTGGGCATCGACAGCGCGAAGCTGGCCGGGTTCGACTGGGGCGCGCGTACGGCCGATGTCGTGGCCGCGTTGTGGCCGGAGCGCTGTTCCGGTCTGGTGTCGGTCAGCGGCTACCTGATCGACGGCCAGGAGTCGGGCAAGACGCCGCTTCCGCCGAAGGCCGAGCTCGCCTGGTGGTACCAGTACTACTTCGCCACCGAGCGCGGCCGGCAAGGGTACGACCGCAACCGCCGCGACTTCGCCCGGCTGATCTGGCAGACCGCATCGCCGCAGTGGACGTTCGACGACGCGACCTTCGAGCGCAGCGCCGCCGCGTTCGACAACCCCGACCACGTCGACGTCGTGATCCACAACTATCGGTGGCGGCTGGCCCTCGCCGAGGGCGAACCGCAGTACGACGAGGAGGAGAAGCGCCTGGCCGGCAAGCCGAAGATCTCGGTGCCCAGCATCACCCTGGAGGGTGACGCCAACGGTGCCCCCCACCTGGACCCGAGTGTCTACGGCAAGCAGTTCGCCGGCCGGTACGAGCACCGGACCGTCGGCGGCGGCGTCGGGCACAACCTGCCCCAGGAGGCGCCGCGGGCCTTCGCCGACGCGGTCCTGGAGGTCTGAGCCCGCTGGGCTACGGGCGTTCGGTGCGGGTCGGGTCGCCCCGCACGAGGTCGTCGTGGATGCGCCAACGGGCGGTCGTGACCGCGCGGCGGGCCGCCTCGTCGCCGCGCTCGACACGCTGGCGCAGCAGCTCAAGGGCGATGCGCCGGTTCAGACTGAACTGCCGTTCGTCGTCCACCACCACGACCAGGCCCGAGGGGCGGTGGGTGGCGCGTACCGCCGTGCTGGCCTTGTTCCGGTGCTGGCCGCCCGGGCCGCCGGTGCGGCACCCGACGATGTCGACGTCGGCCTCGGCGAACGTCGTCGTCGGCGCGTCGCTCGGCGGCGGCTGCGCGGTCACGTACCAGTTCTTTCGACCGGCGCTCCTCCGGTAGGGGCTGGGCGCCTGCCAGCACAGCGTCCCCGTCCAGGAGGCGGCGAACGCCTCGACGTCGGCGCCGGACAGCCGGATCAGCACCGACCGGTAGGTTCCCGGACGGTCGCCGGGCACCGCGTGGACCCGCTGGACGGTCACGCCCTGCCGGGTGGCGTCAGCCTCCAGGCGGCGCAACAGGTGGGCCAGCGCCCACGCGCACTCGCGCGGCCCACGGCCGGCGGACAGCAGCAGCTGCGCGCTCACGACCGACCCCGCCCGCGACGCTGATCGCGCCGGTCCGACCGCGGCGCGGCCCCGACATCCGGCGTCTTGTAGGTGACCAGGGGGATCGTGGTGGCCACCGGCGTGGCGAGCCGGTGCCCGACGAGATCGCCGATCACCTGCTCGATCCGCTTGTACGCCGTGGGCGCCTCCTCGAAGAGCAACTGGCGGTCACCGCACACCACCAGGGAACCCACCGGGGTACGCCGCAACTCCTCGACCGTGTGCTTGGCCCGGCCCCGGCGCAGCGCGTCGGCGCGGGACATCTTCCGGCCCGCGCCGTGCGCCACCGAGTGGTTGGCGTCCGCCCCGGCGTGGGCGGCCACCAGGTACGACGCGGTACCCCGCGTACCGGCGACGAGCACGTCGCGGCCGTCACCGGGCGCCGCCCCCTTGCGGTGCAGGTAGACGCCGTCACGCACCTCGACCAGGTTGTGGCACTGGTCGACGACCGGCTCGGTCGGTTCGGCCCCCAGGGCGTACGCGACCCGGGCGGCCAGCAGCCGCCGGTTGAGCGAGCCCCAGCGCACCGCCTCGTCGTGCCGGGCCAGGTATGCGGCCGGGTCGGGAGCCGGGCCCGCCCCGTGCGCCTCGGTGTGCGTGCGCAGGATCCGCTCGCCCAGGCCCCGCGAGCCGCTGTGCACGACGAGGACGAGGTCACCGGTGGCCAGCCCGAGTCGGTGCGCGTGCTCGGGTGCGAAGACGGTGTCGACGCGAGCCAGCTCGACGAAGTGGTTACCGCGGCCGACCGTACCGAGACCGTCCCGGTGGCCGGCGGGAACCTCGCCCGCGACGACGGTCCAGGCAGGATCGTCGGCGTCCCGCTCGGGGTCGAGCGCGCGGTCGAGGTCGGGGAACCGGGCAGCCAGCCGCTCGGGTACGACGCGCCGGAGTCGAATGGGGAACACCGCGATGCCGCAACCGATGTCCGAGCCCACCAGGAACGGGTACAGGACTGTCGACGCCATGGCCGCGCCGATGGGGGCGCCCTTGCCCGGGTGCAGGTCCGGCATCCCGGCAACGTGGACCATGCCGTCGAGGGCGGCCACCTGCCGACACTGGTCGAGCGCGGCGGACTCGATCCAACTCGCGGGGGACGCGAACACGGCAACGGTGGCCGGGGCGGACGGGGACGAAGACTCCCGAGGGGAGTGGTGCTCAGACAACGACGCTCACTTCTCGCTGAATCGCAAGGGGACGGACGGCGGTACGGCACCGGGCGGCGCGAAGCGGCCTCGGCGCGGTGCTCAGGTGGTGTCCGTCAGTACGTCATGGGCACCACTCTGGCGGCGCCCGTCGCGTGCGGCAAGCGATTATCGGCGGGGCCCGGCGCGCGGCGGGCCCGGCTCGGCAGCATCTGGTGAGGCCCCCTCGACGCTGCGGCGTACGCTGCCGCGATGACCGCACCGCGTCGCATCCTGATCTACGGGGTGTACGGCGCGGGCAAGTCCACCCTCGCCGCTCGGTTGGCGCAGCGCCTCGGAGTGCCCTGGTATCCGGTGGACGACCTGCTGTGGCTGCCGGGGTGGGTCGAGGTGCCCGTCGCCCAGCAGCGCAGCCGGATCGAGGAGATCTGCCGCCGGGACAGCTGGATCCTCGACGGCGCGTACCACGGATGGCGGGACGTGCCGCTGGCGCGCGCCGACCTGGTGGTGGCCCTGGACTACCCGCGGTGGCGCTCGTTTGGGCGGTTGCTGCGTCGTACGCTGCGTCGCCTGGGGACGGGCGAGGTGATCTGCAACGGAAACCGCGAATCCCTCGGCAGTGTGCTGTCCCGCGACTCGATCCTGCTCTGGCACGTCGGCGCGTTCGGCCGTGCGCGGCGGCGGATGCGGGCCTGGCAGGCCGATCCGGCCGGGCCGCCGGTGCTGCTGTTCGCCAGCCCGGCGGCCCTGGACGACTGGCTGGAGGGCCTGCCGACCCGGTGAGCGGCGCTCAGGCCGCCTGCTGTTCCCGCCGGATCGCGCGACCCAGAACGCACGGCGAGGAGGGGCTGGAACTGCCGGCCGGGAACCGGAAGCGACGCAGCTCGTCGATGGCGAACCCCGCCGCCTCGATGGCGGCCGTGGTGTCGCGGCCGGTGTGGCAGCCGGCGAACAGTTTCGGCCAGAGCGTGGCGTCGGAGAACCGCTGGACCCGACGGAGGCGACCCGGCTCCTCGGCGGCGACGTGCTCGAAGAAGCGCAGCTGCCCGCCGGGGCGCAGCACGCGGTGGATCTCGGCGAGCGCGGCGGCCTGGTCGGGCACGGTGCACAGCACCAACGCGACCACGACCGCGTCGAACTCGCCGTCGGCGGCGGGCAACGCCTCGGCCAGGCCGTCGACGACCGTGATCGGCACCGGTGCGGCCGGGGCCGCCCGGACGGCGGCGGCACGCAGCCGTCGTTCCGGCTCGACCGCGACGACCTCGGTCACCGTCCGCGGGTAGTGGGCGAACATGCGCCCGTTGCCGGCGCCGACCTCGAGCACCCGGCCGGTCAGGCCGGCGACCAGGTCGCGGCGGAACTCGGCGGTGCCGGCGCGGTCCATGGCGACGCTGAGCCTTTCGTAGACCCGCGCGAACACCGGGTGGGACACGGCAGCCACATCGCCCTCCAGCCTCTGCCGATCAGGATTCCCGGGCAGCGACCACAATCATGGGCGGCGATGTCAACCGCGCGGCTGCGGCGCGCTTCGCAGGCGTTGCGCCAACTCCCGTACCGCGTCGACGTATCGCTCGTCGGATTCGGACGGCCAGTGCCCCTGGATCGGTGGGGGAACGCTGTCGCCCGGCGGGGTCACCACGTCGCTGGGATCGCGCTCCCGGCGGTCCACCGCCGCGGCCGGGTCACCATCGGACGCCTGTGACCCCCGGTCGGGAAAGACGCGCCCGCCGATCGGGTCGGTGTCGCGCCACAGGTTCACCCACCGCCAGCCGACCCGGCTGCCGATCTCGCGCAGCACCGCGTCGTCGAGGTACGCGGGAAAGAGCCGCGCGTAGAGCCGGCGCAGCGGTGACCCGTACGTGAGCAGCGCGATTCGGCTGCCGATCCGGGGCGGCAACTGGAGTACGGCCGCGGCGAGCAGGACCGAGCCGTGGCTGTGCCCGGAGAGCAGCACGGCGTTGCCGCGCTCGACCAGGTAGGTGATGCGCCGCGTCAGCTCCGGCACGGCCCGCTCGGCGTAGCAGGGCGGCGCGAACGGGTGGGCGGCCCGGGGCCAGAAGGTCCCGAGGTCCCAGATGACGCCGACGTGCCGCCGGAACCCCTCGGTGCGGTAGGCGAAGATTCCGCCGAGGACCAGGCCGACGATGACGGCTGCCTTCGCCCAGCTGGCGAACGCGATGCTGAAGGTGATCGCGTCGGACGGCAACCGCGCGTACCGCTCGACGACGTCGCCCGGAAACACCCCCAGCAGATCGAGGGTGGTGGTGGCGGAGCCGATCCCGGCGAGACAGCCGAAGACCACTGCCAGCAGCACTAGGCGTTCGGTGAATCTGGCGCGGGCCAGCGCGTCGCGGACCTGGCGCAGCCGCGGCCGGGCCTCCGCCGGCGCGTTCGGGTAGTCGCGCGCGATGATCGCCGCCGCCGCGCGGCGGCGGCGGGGGCGGGAGACGATGACGACCAGGCCGGCGACGAGCACCGTGACCACCGCGGTGCGGAGAAAACCGAAGGTCGCCCAGGTGTACGCCCGGGGCGGGCCGGTCGCGATGCCCTCCCCGGTCGGCAGGTCGCGGTCGAGGTAGTCCGCCACCCGGTAGACGAGTTCGGCGGAGTACGCCACCGCTGCGCTGATCGCCGTGGCCGCGATGACCAGCGCTCCCAGCCCGAACAGTGGGCTGCCTCTGCGCCGCCAGAGCAGGATGACACCGAGAGCGGCCAGCAGGGTCGTCTGGGCGGAGAACAGCCAGATCAGGGTGGCGTCGTAGCCGGGCAGGGCATCCACCTCGCGCCACCTGGCGGAGCTGGTCAGCACATGGGCCACGACCACGACGGTCAGGATGATCGCGGTCGTCCGGAGGGCGGTGGTGATCGCGTCGAGCCGCCGGTCGGTGGGGGACCGGTCGATCAACGGTGGCGTGCAGAGCAGCGCCACGCAGGCCGCCAGGAGCACGCCGGTGGCCACCGCCAACGCGACAGTGGCGATCGACGCGCCTCTCGCGGCGCGGGCGGCGAGCAGGACGAGGCTCAGCGTCCCGAACGCGGCCGCGACATGTATGGACCGGAGCCGTCCGACAAGCGGTTCGGAGTGCCACGTGCCGACAGTGCTGAGCCGATGCCCGGAGAATTCCTCGTCGGGCCTGCGGAACGCCTCGAACGACCTCCCGGGGCGGTTGCTGAGCCGCCAGACCAGGCCGATCGCGACGGCCGGGACCAGCGCGAACACCGCCAGCCGCCGCCCGACCGGCTGGCCGCTGAACCAGGACAACCAGCTGCGACCGGCCAGGCAGCGGGGCGAGTTCAGGCAGTCCCAGGCGACGAGGTCGAGGGCGACGCCGGCGATGGCGAGCACGTACAGCGCGGTGAGCGTCAGCGCCAGCACCCGGCACAGGGACTTGACCGTGGCCTCCGAGCGGGGGTTCGCCGGACGCATCCAGATCGCCACGTTGACCAGCAGGAACGGCAGCAGGAGCACCCGTGCCAGGGTCCGGGCCACGGTCCCGGAGGGCAGGTCGCCCCAGCGGTACGCCTCCAGCGTCACGCCCCGCGCCTCGGGCGTCGACCAGTGGGGGCGGACGCGGACGAAGCCGCCCATGCGGTCGCCGGCGACCTGCACCGTCCGCTGCAGGCCGAGCACCTGCTCGGTGCTCGCGCCGGAGACGCCGTGCACCCGCAGCTCCACGATGTCGCCGGTGTCGGGCCCGCTCACCCGCGCTGATCCATCGGCCATCGCCCCCTGAGGCGTCCGACCGCCCGGTGCCGGCGATCCAGCCGCGGGTGGCCCCACCACCCGCGTGGCAGACCGGGGTGTACCCCGCCCGGACGCCCCCAACCGCGCGGCGACACGCGCACCGTACGGGCGACCCCTATGCGGTCCGGGCGCTCCTGGCCACCTGCCTGCGGTAGGTCCGTGGCGAGACGCCGGTGACACGTTTGAAGGCCACGCTGAGGGCGCTCTCCGAGCCGTACCCGACGGCCAGGGCGATGGTGGCGACGGTGTCCGAGCCGCGGCGGATGCGGTCCGCCGCGAGTTCGATCCGCCATCGCGTGAGGTACTCCAGCGGGCCCACGCCGACGACCTGCCGGAAGCGGGCGGCGAGCGTGGAGCGGGAGACGGACGCGGCGCGGGCGATCTCGTCCACCGTCCACGACTGCGCGGGCCGCCCGTGCATCGCCCGCAGCGCGGGGGCGACCACCGGGTCGGCGAGCCCGGCCAGCCAGCCGGACGTGTGCTGCGGACCGCGGGCCAGGTGCAGTCGCAGCACCTGGATCAGCAGGACGAGCGCCAGGTGTTCGGCGACGAGTCGCGATCCGAGCTGTGGCTGCCGCAGCTCGCTGTCGATTTCGTCGAGCGCCCACCGGATGGTGGCGGCCGCGGGGGTCTCGGCGGGCACGTGGATGATCGGCGGAAGGCCGTCCAGCAGGAGACTGCGACCCCGGTCGCCCAGGGAGAACGCGCCGCCGATGAGGAACATGTCGTCGCCGTCGCCCGCGTGCGCCACGCCGTCGGCGGCGGCGGCGAAGATCGGGTACGCCGGCTGGACCGGCGCGTCGGGGTCACTGAAGAGCGTGTAGGCCACCGGCCGGGTCAGCAGGTAGCAGTCGCCCTCGGCGAGGCCGATCGGCTCGGGCTCGCCGTCGACGAGCAGGAAGCAGCGGCCGCGCCGGACGGCGTTGAACTTCGCGCCGGCCGGTGGGTCGAACCGGACCGCCCAGCGCCCTCCGGCGACCAGGCCGGCGGAGACGTGACTCGTCGCGCCGAGCAACGCCAGTACGTCCTCAAGGGGATCCATCCGCACCGTCCTGGACGATCACTAAAGTATCGCGGATCCTAGACTATAGGCAGTCCAGGTTCAGGTTCATAGTGTGGCTGACATGACAGCGAACCCACGCCTCACCACGTCGTTCACCGCCCGTACCACCGCCGCCGCGATCCTCGACGGCGTGGACCTCAGCGGGCGCCGGATGATCGTCACCGGCGGCGCCTCCGGCCTCGGTGTGGAGACGGTTCGCGCCCTGGCCGGCGCCGGCGCCGAGGTCACCGTCGCGGTCCGTGACCCGCAGCGGGCCGCCGCGCTCGTCGCGGAGTTCGCCACCGACGCCACCCGGGGCGCCGTCCGGTCCGCCGCGCTCGACCTCGCCGATCTGACGTCGGTGTACGCCTTCGTCGCGGCCTGGCGGGGCCCGCTCGACGCGCTGGTCGCCAACGCCGGCATCATGGCGCTTCCGACCCGGCAGCTCTCCGCGCAGGGCTGGGAACTCCAGCTCGCGACCAACTACCTGGGGCACTTCGCGCTCGCCGTCGGTCTGCACGACAACCTGCGGGCCGCCGGGCCGGCCCGGGTCGTGGTGGTCAGCTCCGGGGCGCACCTGGGCGCTCCGTTCGACGTCGAGGACCCCCAGTTCGAGCGGCGCCCGTACGACCCGTGGTCGGCGTACGGGCAGTCGAAGACCGCGGACGTCCTGCTCGCGGTCGGCATCACCCGGCGGTGGGCGAAGGACGGGATCACCGCCAACGCCCTCAACCCCGGGTACATCCACACCAACCTGCAACGTCACATCGACGACGACATGATGCGCGCGCTCGGCGCGATGGACGAGTCGGGCAACCTCGTCGTGCCGGACTACTACAAGACGCCCGCCCAGGGAGCGTCGACCACCGTTCTGCTCGCCGCGTCACCCCTGCTCGACGGCATCGGCGGCCGGTACTTCGTCGACAACCAGGAGGCGGAGGTGGTGCCCGGCGGCCCGGACGCCACCGGCGGGGTGGCGGACCACGCGATCGACCCGGTCGCCGCGGACCGGCTCTGGGCGTACGCCGAAAAGGTGCTCTCCGCGCGCTGAGCGCGACCGCCGTCGGGCGCCGGGCGCGGCGCGCTCGCGTGTGGCCGCGCCCGGCGGTCAGGATTGATCGGGGTACGGCGGGGTAGCCGCCGCCATGGTCGCTGCCGGTCGGCCCGCTACGGGCGGGGGTGCCGCGGCGCGGTCCGGCGAGGGAGCGCACGCCGCTGCGCCGACGACCGTCGCCCGGCTCCGCGCCCGCCTGTGGGGCACGCTGCGGGAGCGGGCGCGGCGGGTACGGGGCATCGGCGGCCTCGCCCTGCAGGCCGGTCTGGCTGCGGCGCTGTCCTGGCTGGTGGTGCGCGAGGTGCTGCACGTCTCGCAGCCGGTGTTCGCGCCGATCTCCGCGGTCTCGACCCTTGCCGCGTCGGTCGGGCAACGGCTGCGGCGCACCGTCGAGTTGATCATCGGTGTCACCGTGGGGGTGCTGGTCGGCGACCTGCTGCTCACGGTGACCGGCACCGGGTGGTGGCAACTCGCCCTGATCGTCGTGCTGGCGATCCTCGTCGCGTTGTTCCTCGCCGGCAGCGCGGCGGTGGTGATCCAGGCCGGGGCGACGGCGGTGCTCATCGCCACGTTGAGTCCGTCCGTGCGGGACCTGGAGATCCCCCGCTTCGTGGACGCTCTCGTCGGGGGAGCGGTGGCGCTGCTGGTCACCGCCGTCCTTTTGCCGTTGAGCCCGCTGCGGGTGCTCAACCGGGCCGCGCGCCCGGCGTTGGACCTGCTCAGCACCCAGCTCGACGCCACCGCTGGCGCGCTGGCCGACCGCGACATCGCCCGTGCGCTGGCCGCCCGGACGCAGCTGCGGGAGAACAAGGACGAGCTGCGGGCGCTCGTCGAGGCGACCCAGGGCGCCCGGGAGGCCAGCACCCTCTCGCCGGTGCACTGGCATGAGCGGCACGGGCCGGTGGGCCGGTACGCGCAGGCGGCGGGACCGATCGACCGGGCGATGCGCAACGCCGGGACGCTGATCCGCCGCGCGGTGAGCGTGATCGACGACGGCGAGCCGATCCCGAGGCCGCTGCCGGAGGCCGTCGCCGACCTCGCCGAGGCGGTACGCGTGCTCAAGCGGCAGTTCGCCGCGGGTCACGAACCCACCCAGGCGCGGGAGCAGGCATTGCGGGCGGTGTGCGCCGCCGGTGACGCCTACCGGGAGGGGGTCGGTTTCTCCGGTGCCGTCGTGGTGGCGCAGGTCCGGACGACCGTCAGCGATCTGCTGGTGGCCACCGGACTGACGCAGGAGGTCGCGAACCGGCTGGTCCGCCGCGCGTTCGGGGGGCCGGAGCGGCGCACCAGCGATCGACGATGAACGTCATGGCAGCACATTGAGCCATGGCTGTTGCATCCCGAGCCAAAGTAGTGCCATGATGGCACCATGGACTTGAGGCCGTACGTCGAGAACCTGCGCAACGAGTTCGCTGTGGCCGCCGAGGGCGTCGACCCGGAGGGTCGGGTGCTGGCCGAGCGACTCTTCACTCAACTGGAGGCGGCGACCCACCTCACGCTGCTCGAGGCGCTGTCCGACGCGGCCGACGAGATCACCCGCGATCTCGCCCCCGGGTCGGTGCACGTCCGGCTGCGCGGGCGCGAGCCCAATTTCGTGGTGACGCCCGCGAACCCGCCGGCGGACAGCACGGATGCGGTAAGCGAACCGCCCCCGGCGCCGGCGCCCCTGCTCCCGCCCGAGGGCGACGAGGGCGGCACGTCCCGGATCAACCTCCGCCTCCCCGACCATCTCAAGGCCAGCGTCGACGGTGCCGCCAGCCGGGCCGGGCTGTCCGTCAACGCCTGGCTGGTGCGAGCCGTCGCCGCCGCCGTCGCGGCCGGCGGCACGGATCGCCAGCCACCGCGCCGGCTGGAGCCGCCGCGGCCGGGCCAGCACGTCACCGGCTGGGCGCGCTGACCGCCGCGCCCCTTCTCATTCCGCTCGCCTTCGCCACGCACCTCTCGGGAGACCACCATGCCTGTTTTCGATACCCCAGAGCCGATTTCCGTCCAGGTCGAGCTGCCCGTCGGGGACGCCTGGATTGCCGCGACCGACCGCACCGACACGGTGGTGCAGGTGCGGCCCCGCGACCCGTCGAGCAAGGCCGACGTGAGCGCCGCGGAGCAGACCACCGTCGAGTACGCCGCCGGGCTCCTGCGGATCAGGGTGCCGAAGAGCTGGCGCCGATACGGCTTCGGCTCCGGCCCCTCGGTCGACGTCCTCATCGAGGTGCCGAGCGGGTCACGCCTGCATGCCGAGGCGGCGTGGGCGGCGTTCCGCGGCGAGGGGCGGCTCGGCGAGTGTCGCATCAAGACCGGCAGCGGGATCCGGCTCGAGGAGACCGGGCCGCTGGAGATCGACAGCAGCCACGGCGAGGTCGCGGTGGAGCGGGTCACCGGTTCCGCCCGGGTGAAGGCCTCCTCCGGAAAGGTGCGCCTCGGCGCGGTCGACGGCACCGCGGAAATCAAGAACTCGTCCGGTGACTGCTGGATCGGCCGCGGCGGCGGTGACGTCCGGATCAACACCGCGTACGGCGACATCACGGTGGACGCGTCGATGGCCTCGGTGGCGGCACGGACCGCGTACGGCAACGTCCGGCTGGGCGAGGTCGTACGCGGATCGGTCGAGTCGCACACCTCGTACGGCGCGATCGAGGTCGGGGTCCGGCGCGGCACCGCCGCCTGGCTCGACGTCAGCTCCCGACACGGGCGCGTGCACAACGCGCTCGAGTCGACCGACAGCCCGGCCGAGACCGACGAGACGGTCGAGATCCGCGCGAACACCTCCTACGGCGACATCACGATCCGCCGTGCCTGATCCGGCGCGACCCCCCACCACAAATGAGGAGACCATGACCAGCAGCAGGAAACCCGCGATCGTCACCACGGAGCTGCGCAAGTCCTACGGTGACAAGGTCGTGCTCGACGGCATCGACCTGATGATCACCGAGGGAACGATCTTCGCGCTGCTCGGCCCGAACGGCGCTGGCAAGACCACCACCGTGCAGATCCTCTCCACCCTGCTCCGGGCGGACGGCGGCCACGCCCGTGTCCTCGGCCACGACGTGACCCGTGAGCCCGACGCGGTTCGTGAGCTGATCGGCGTCACCGGCCAGTTCTCCGCAGTGGACAACCTGCTCACCGGTCGGGAGAACCTGAACCTGATGGCCGACCTGTGTCATCTGGACCGGGCGACGGGTCGGCGACGGATCGCCGACCTGCTCGGGCAGTTCGACCTCACGGAGGCGGCGGACAAGCCGGCCGCGACGTACTCCGGCGGCATGCGCCGTCGGCTCGACCTCGCGATGACCCTGGTCGGCGACCCCCGCGTCATCTTCCTCGACGAGCCGACGACCGGCCTCGACCCCCGCAGCCGCCGCGCCATGTGGCACATCATCCGGGCCCTGGCCGCCGAGGGCGTCACCATCCTGCTGACGACCCAGTACCTGGAGGAGGCCGATCAGCTCGCCGACCGCGTCGCGTTCCTCGACCACGGCCGGCTGATAGCCGAGGGCACCCCGCACGAGCTCAAGCGGCTCATCCCGGGCGGCCACGTCGTGTTGCGGTTCGCCAACCAGGAGGGGCTCGACTCGGCGGCCCGTACGTTCGCGGCGGCCACCCGCGACGACGCCGCGCTCACCCTCCAGGTGCCGAGCGACGGCGGGGTCGGTTCGTTGCGGTCCGTCCTCGACCACCTCGACCGCGACGCGATCACCGTGGCCGGCCTCGCGGTGCACACCCCCGACCTCGACGACGTCTTCCTCGCCCTCACCGGCCAACCCGACAGCCGAGCCGGCCAACCCGACAGCCACCCCGACACCCGGGCCGGGCGGTCCGGCCACGAAAGGGCTTCCGCGCGATGAGCACCCTCAACCTCGCCCTGCGCGACTCGAACACCATGCTGCGGCGCAACCTCCTGCACATGCGGCGCTACCCGTCGCTGACCCTCATGCTCGTCGGCATCCCGGTCATCCTGCTGCTGCTCTTCGTCTACGTCTTCGGCGGCACGCTCGGCGCCGGCCTCGGACCCTCCGGCGACCGCGCCGACTACGCCAACTACGTCACCCCCGGCATCCTGCTCATCACGGTGGCCAGCGCGGCGCAGGGCACCGCGATCTCGGTCGCCATGGACATGGCCGAGGGCATCATCGCCCGCTTCCGTACGATGGCGATCTTCCGGCCGTCGGTTCTCACCGGCCACGTCGTGGGCAGCGTGCTCCAGACGATGTTCAGCCTCGCGGCCGTCACCGGCGTGGCGCTGCTCGTCGGGTTCCGTCCCACCGCCAGTGCCGTCGAATGGCTCGCCGCGATCGGCGTCCTCACCATGATCACTTTCGCGGTCACCTGGCTGTCGGTCGCCCTCGGCCTGGTCACGAAGAGCGTCGAGACGGCCAGCAACCTGCCCATGCCGCTGGTGCTCCTGCCGTTTCTCGGCAGCGGGTTCGTCCCCACCGACTCCATGCCGACGCCGGTACGCCTCTTCGCCGACTACCAACCCTTCACCCCGGTCATGGAAACCCTCCGGGGCCTCCTGTTCGGCACCGGAATCGGCAGCAACGGGATCCTCGCGGTCGCCTGGTGCGCCGTCATCACGGTGGCCTGCTTCCTCTGGGCCAAGGCGCTCTACAACCGCGGCCGGACCGCCTGACCCGCCCGGCTCGCCCCGGCCCGGCCCTTCGGGGTCGGGCCGGGGCGCATGATCGACCCCAGCTCGGCGATGTCGCGGTGTCCCGCCGACCGGACACCGCGACATCGCCAACCTGGAGTCGATCACCACCGCGGGAACGCTTCGGAGTCCCCACCCCGGCCCGTGGCGGCGACGCCGCAGCGGCGGGTGCCCACGAGACGCGCTGGGTCGAGACCGTGCGCGCGGCGACCGCGAAACGTCGAATGTTATCGATAACACGATTCCCGGGCCGGGCAAGCGAGGTGCACGTCGGCGACCGGAGTGCGCGCTCATGGGCTCGGCGGCGGCTGCGGCGCGGGTCATAGATCTGATCATGCGAGGGTGGCGGCCGCAGCGATGTTATCGCTGACATCGCCGACGCCCCGGCCACCGTCGCGATCGGACCGTCATCCCGTGGCGCAGTGGTGCGGGGACATCGCTGTCGCCCCGCCGGCTGCGGAGGCGCCGGGCCGACGGCCGGCCGAGGGGCCGCCCGGCGGGCGAGGAGGTTTCGGCCGACTGTCGCTCAGCTGTCGCCCTCCCGGCGCCGCGCCGCCGGCTGGGGAGGGAATCGCGGACTTTGCACCAATCCGGTAGCTACCCGCACAAGTGGGCGGGCGTCCTCCGCGTTCCGTTACGGAGCTGTTGCAGCTAGATGTCTTGACGGCGCTGGATGTGAGCGTTAACACTATCCCCGTTAACGGTGGAGGTGAACATGGAGCGTGTGGACGGAGCTGCCGAAAGCTACGTCGTGGGTGTCGACTTCGGCACTCTCTCCGGGCGGGCCCTCGTGGTCCGGGTTTCCGACGGTGCCGAGTTGGGGACCGCGGTGCACGAGTACGGCGACGGGGTCATCAGCGAGACGCTGCCCGGAGGTCGACCGCTGCCCCCGGACTGGGCGCTGCAAAATCCGGACGACTACCGCGACGTGCTGCGCTACGCCGTCCCGGCGGCGGTGTCCGCCGCGGGGGTGGATCTTGCGGCGGTGGTGGGCATCGGCATCGACTTCACCGCCTGCACCGTGCTGCCGACCGACGCCCACGGCACCCCGCTCTGCGAGGATCCCGCCCTGCGCGACCGGCCACACTCCTGGGTCAAGCTGTGGAAGCACCACGCCGCGCAGCCGCACGCCGACCGGATCAACGCGCTGGCCCACGAGCGGGCGGAGCCGTGGATCGGCCGGTACGGCGGCAAGATCTCCGCCGAGTGGCAGTACGCCAAGGGTCTGCAGATCCTGGAGGAGGACCCGGAGATCTACCACCGGGCCGAGCGGTTCATCGAGGCCGCCGACTGGATCGTCTGGCAGCTCAGCGGCACCGAGACCCGTAACGTCTGCACCGCGGGCTACAAGGGCATCCTGCAGGACGGGCAGTACCCGTCCGAGAGCTTCCTGACCGCGCTCAACCCCGACTTCGGCGACTTCGTGGCCAAGCTCGACGGTCCGCTGCTGCCGCTCGGCGCCCGCGCCGGCGCGCTCACCGCCCGCGCCTCGGCCTGGACCGGTCTGCCGGAGGGGATCGCGGTGGCCGTCGGCAACGTCGACGCACACGTCACCGCGGCGTCCGCGCAGGCGGTGGAGCCCGGTCGGCTGGTCGCCATCATGGGCACCTCGACCTGCCACGTCGTCAACGGCGCGGAGGTCGCCGAGGTGGCTGGCATGTGCGGTGTCGTGGACGGCGGCATCAGCCCCGGCGCCTGGGGCTACGAGGCCGGGCAGAGCGGCGTCGGCGACATCTTCGGCTGGTTCGTCAAGCACGGCGCCCCCGCCGGGCTCGACTCGCACGAACGCCTCACCGAGCTTGCCGCCAGCCAGCCGGTCGGCGCACACGGCCTGGTCGCGTTGGACTGGTGGAACGGCAATCGCTCGCTGCTGGTCAACCACGACCTCAGCGGGATGATCGTCGGGATGACCCTGGCCACCCGGCCGCAGGACATCTACCGCGCGCTGCTGGAGTCCACGGCGTACGGCACCAGGATGATCATCGACGCGTTCGTCGAGGCCGGCGTGCCGGTGAACGACCTGGTGATCGCCGGCGGTCTCACCAACAACAAGCTCTTGATGCAGATCTACGCGGACGTGACCAAGCGACCGCTGAACATCATCGCGTCGGCGCAGGGGCCGGCGCTCGGGTCGGCGATCCACGCCGCCGTCGCCGCCGGGGCGTACCCGTCGATCCACGAGGCGTCGCAAGCGATGGGGCGGGTGCACGAGGCCGTCTACACGCCGGATCCCGACCGGGCGCGCGCCTACGACGCCCTGTACGCCGAGTACCGGGCGCTGCATGACCACTTCGGTCGGGGCGGCAACGACGTCATGCTCCGCCTGCGGGCGATCCGCAACACGGCGGTCGAGGCCGTCGCGGCCACGCACGAGGCCCCGCTGGAGGTCGTCGCATGAGCGCAGAGGTGAGTCGACAGATCCGCGAGCTGCGCGAGAGCGTCGCCCGCCTGCACAGCGAGCTGACCCGCTACAACCTGGTCGCCTGGACGTCCGGCAACGTCTCCGCGCGGGTCCCCGGTCAGGACCTCATGGTGATCAAGCCGAGCGGTGTGGGCTACGACGACCTCACGGCCGACACCATGGTGGTCTGCGACCTCGACGGAGTCCTGGTCGAGGGGGACCTGGCACCGTCGAGCGACACGGCCGCCCACGCCTACGTCTACCGCGCCATGCCCGAGGTCGGCGGGGTCGTGCACACGCACAGCTCGTACGCCAGCGCCTGGGCCGCCTGCGGGGAGGCGATCCCCTGCCACCTGACGGCGCAGGCCGACGAGTTCGGTGGGGAGATCCCGCTGGGCCCGTTCGCGCTGATCGGCGGCGACGACATCGGCAAGGGGATCGTCGCCACCCTCGCCGGGCACCGCTCTCCCGCGGTGCTGATGCGCAACCACGGTGTCTTCTCCATCGGTCGGAACGCCCGGGCGGCGGTCAAGGCCGCGGTCATGTGCGAGGACGTGGCCCGCACCGCGTACCTGGCGCGGACCCTCGGGCAGCCGGTGCCGATCGCGCAGGCCGACATCGACGCCCTCTACCACCGTTACCAGAACGTCTACGGCCAACAACCAGTCGCACCTGCGGGTTCCTGACCGTCCAGGTCAGGGCCGGGCCCGCCGGTCTGCTCCACCGACGCACCAGCACGCACCACCCGCGTACGCCACCCTTCGCACGTCGGCGGCTCGCGCGGTCCCACCACACCACAGCCAAGGAGAACTGATGAGAAAGATGCGAACGCACCGCGCTGTCGCGGTCCTCGCCAGCGTGCTGCTCGTGGGCGGCGTGGCGGCCTGCGGCAACAGCGACACCGGCGGCGGCGGGTCCAAGGACGACGGCAAGATCACGATGGGCTTCTCCCAGGTCGGTGCGGAGAGCGGATGGCGTACCGCGAACACCACCTCGATCAAGGATGCCGCGGCCGCGGCGGGCATCGAGCTGAAGTTCGACGACGCTCAGCAGAAGCAGGAAAACCAGATCAAGGCGATCCGCAACTACATCCAGCAGAAGGTCGACGTGATCGCCTTCTCGCCGGTGGTGGAGTCCGGGTGGGACACCGTCCTCAAGGAGGCCAAGGACGCCGGCATCCCGGTCATCCTGACCGACCGCTCGGTGGACTCGGCCGACAAGTCGCTGTACAAGACCTTCCTCGGCTCGGACTTCGTCAAGGAGGGCCGTCTCGCCGGTGAGTGGCTGGTAGAGCAGAAGAAGGCCGCCTCGGGCCCGGTGAACATCGTGGAGTTGCAGGGCACCACCGGCGCGGCGCCGGCCAACGACCGCAAGAAGGGCTTCGCCGAGGCGATCGCCGCCAACCCGAACCTGAAGGTCATCGCCTCGCAGACGGGTGACTTCACCCGGGCGGGCGGCAAGCAGGTCATGGAGCAGTTCCTCAAGGCCAACCCGAAGATCGACGTGCTGTTCGCGCACAACGACGACATGGGTCTGGGTGCTCTCGAGGCCATCACCGCGGCCGGCAAGGTGCCCGGCAAGGACATCACCATCATCACTGTCGACGCCGTCAAGGACGGTATGCAGGCTCTCGCCGACGGGAAGTTCAACTTCATCGCGGAGTGCAGCCCGCTGCTCGGCCCACAGCTGATGGACCTGGCCAAGAAGGTCAAGGCGGGCGAGACGGTGCCGCCTCGGATCGAGACCGAGGAGACCACCTTCACGCAGGCGCAGGCCAAGGAGGCTCTGCCCACCCGCAAGTACTGATCGACGCAGGGGGGTCGCCGCGCTCGCGTGGCGGCCCCGCCGCGTCGCCCCATAAACCCGAACGGACCGGGCATGACCCGCGCCACGCCCGCCCGAGCCTCCCGCAGGGGCGGCCGGGCGGGCGCAGTGGGAGCGCAGCGGCCCATCCGCGTCGACAACCCCCAGAAGAGGTCTGATGGGATGACGGATAGCCGTCCGGTCCTGACGATGACCGGGATCAGCAAGTCGTTCCCCGGGGTGCGCGCACTCCACAACGTCAACTTCCGGCTCTTTCCCGGCGAGGTGCACGCCCTGATGGGCGAGAACGGCGCCGGCAAGTCGACCCTCATCAAGGTGCTGACCGGCGTCTACGACACCGACGAGGGCACGATCACCCTCGACGGTGAGCCGGTGTCCTTCACCGGCCCGATGCAGGCGACGGCGGCCGGGGTGAGCACCGTCTACCAGGAGGTCAATCTCTGCACCAACCTCTCGGTGGCGGAGAACATCTTCATCGGCCGCGAGCCGCGGCTCTTCGGCGCCGTCCGCTGGGGTGAGGTCCGCCGACGCGCCCGTGCGCTCCTGGCCCGCCTCGACCTCGACCTCGACGTCAGCGCGCCGCTGGGCTCGTACTCCCTCGCGATCCAGCAGATGGTCGCGATCGCCCGTGCGATCGACATCCAGGCCCGGGTGCTGATCCTGGACGAGCCGACGTCCAGCCTCGACGCGGGTGAGGTCGCGCAACTGTTCCGCATCATGCGGCAACTGCGCGACGAGGGCATCGCGATCCTGTTCGTGACCCACTTCCTCGACCAGGTCTACGAGATCGCCGACCGCATCACGGTGCTGCGCAACGGCGGGCTCGTCGGCGAGTACCCGACCGCCGAGCTGCCCCAGCTCAGCCTCGTCGAGAAGATGATCGGCAAGGAACTCGACGTCCTCGAAGGGATCGAGGAGCACTGCCGGCGGGATCTGGCCGAGCTGGAGGAGGGCACCCCGCTGGTGGCGGTGTCGAACCTCGGCCGGGCGGGCGCGGTCGCGCCGTTCAGCCTGACCATCCACGCCGGCGAGGTGGTGGGCCTGGCCGGTCTGCTGGGCTCCGGGCGTACCGAGGTGGCGCGGCTGTTCTTCGGCGCCGACCGGGCCGACGGCGGGCAGGTCGCGATCGACGGCACGTCGAGCAGTCTGCGTACCCCCGCGCATGCCATCGACCAGGGCGTCGGCTTCTGCTCGGAGAACCGCCGCGCCGAGGGCATCGTTCCCGAACTGTCGGTCCGCGAGAACATCATCCTCGCCATGCAGGCCGCCCGCGGCTGGCTGCGGCCCATCCCGCGCCGCCGGCAGGACGAGCTGGTCGACAAGTACGTCAAGGCCCTCAACATCCGTCCGGCGGACCCGGAGGTGCCGGTCCGCAACCTCTCCGGCGGCAACCAGCAGAAGGTGCTCCTGGCGCGGTGGCTGATCACCGAGCCGCGGCTGCTGATCCTGGACGAGCCGACCCGGGGCATCGACATCGGCGCGAAGACCGAGATCCAGCGGCTCGTGACGCAGTTGTCCGACGGCGGGATGGCGGTGCTGTTCATCTCCGCCGAGCTGGAGGAGGTGCTGCGCCTCAGCCACAAGGTGGCGGTCATGCGCGACCGGCAGATGGTCGCGCAGCTCGCCAACGACGAGGACCTCGACGCCGAGCGCATCATGCAGACGATCGCGAGTGGATCTCACCGGGAGGAGGTGGACCGATGAACGACACCATGGGCCGCTATCGGACGATGATCGGTCACCGGCTGTTCTGGCCCGTCGCCGTGCTGGTCGCCATGCTCGCCGCGAACACGATCTACCGGCCCGGGTTCCTGTCCATCGAGCTCAAGGACGGGCACCTGTACGGCTCGCCGATCGACATCCTGCGGTTGAGCGCGCCGTTGATCCTCGTCGCGCTGGGCATGACCCTGGTCATCTCGACCGGCGGCATCGACCTGTCGGTCGGCTCGGTGTGCGCGATCAGCGGCGCGATGGCCTGCATGTACATCAGCAAGCAGCCCGACCAGAACAGTCTCACCGTGGTGCTGACCGCCCTCGCGATGGCGTTGGGGGTCGCGCTCGTGCTCGGCGTCTGGAACGGGGTGCTGGTGGCCGTGATCGGGATCCAACCGATCATCGCCACCCTGATCCTGATGGTGGCCGGCCGGGGCCTCGCCCAGCTGATCACCCAGGGCCAGATCATCACCATCAACTCCGGGCCGTTCCGGGCGATCGGGCTGGGCCACCTGCTGACCCTGCCGCTGGCCATCTTCATCGCCCTCGCCGCGGCGCTGCTCGTCGCCGCGTTCACCCGCCGTACCGCACTCGGCATGATCATCGAGTCGGTGGGCGGTAACGCGGAGGCGAGCCGGCTCGCCGGCATCCGCTCCGGCCGGGTCATCTTCCTCGCGTACGTCGTCAGCGCCGTCTGCGCGGCGATCGCCGGCTTCATGATGACGGCCAACGTCTCCAGCGCCGACGGCAACGCCGTCGGCCTCTGGGTGGAGTTGGACGCCATCCTCGCGGTCGTCATCGGTGGCACGTCCCTCGCCGGTGGCCGGTTCTTCCTGAGCGGCACGATCCTCGGCGCGCTGATCATCCAGACCCTGACCACCACGGTGTACGCCATGAACATCTCACCGCAGACGTCGCTGCTGTTCAAAGCGGTCGTCGTCATCGCCGTCTGCCTCATCCAGGCGCCGGCCTTCCGAGCCAAGTTCAGCCGGCGCAGAAGAAGCGCCCCGCCGCCGCGCCCCGTCGCCGACAAGCCGAAGGAGCAGGTGCCGGCATGACCACCGGATCGCTCACCGCCCCCCGCCGCACCCGGATCCGGCTGCCTCGGCGGCAGGTGCCGGTGCTGGCCACGCTCGCCCTGCTCCTGGTGATGTACGGCATCGGCGTGTCCCAGTACACGGCGTTCTCGAACGTGCAGGTCATCTTCAACGTCTTCATCGACAACGGCTTCCTGCTCGTCGTCGCGGTGGGGATGACCTTCGTGATCCTCACCGGTGGCATCGACCTGTCGGTGGGATCCGTCGTCGCCATGACGGCGATGGTGTCGGCGGACCTGTTGCAAAAGGGTCTGCCCGCGGCGCTCGTGCTCGTCATCGCCCTGCTCATCGGCCCGACGCTCGGCCTGTTGATGGGGTGCGCCATCCACTTCTTCGACATCCAGCCGTTCATCGTCACGCTCGCCGGGATGTTCTTCGCCCGCGGCATGTGCACGTTCATCTCCGGCTCGTCCATCCCGATCACCGACGGGTTCTGGACCAGGATGTCGCAGGAGCGGATCGGGGATCCCAAGGGCAACTTCGTCTCGATCAGCGTGTTGATCGCCTTCGCCGTGGTGCTCGTCGCGGCGTACGTGCTGGCCTACACCCGGTTGGGGCGCAACGTGTACGCGGTCGGCGGCAACCCGCAGTCGGCGCTGCTGATGGGTCTGCCGTTGGGGCGGACCCGGATCGCCGTCTACACGATCAGCGGTCTGTGCTCCGCGATCGGTGGCATCCTGCTGTCCTTCTACACCCTCTCGGGCGCGCCGCTGATCGCCGTCGGCATGGAGTTGGACGTCATCGCCGCCGTCGTGATCGGAGGCACCGTGCTCACCGGTGGCTCGGGTTACGTCTTCGGCACGGTGCTCGGCGTGCTGGTGCTGGGTGTGATCCAGACCCTCATCACCTTCGACGGGAGTCTCAACTCCTGGTGGACCAAGATCGTGATCGGCGGACTGCTCTTCGCGTTCATCCTCCTCCAGCGCCTCATCGGAATTCGTTACAAGTGACCGTTCCTCTCGCGGAAGGCAACCCCATGGCACCACAAACCCACCCCGAGATCTGGTTCCTCACCGGCAGCCAAGGCATGTACGGCGAGGAGACGCTCCGGCAGGTCGCCGAGCAGTCCCGCCAGATCGCGGCCGCGCTCGACGACTCGCCGCAGATTCCCGCCCGGGTGGTCTGGAAGCCCGTCCTGACCAACAGCGGTGAGATCCTGCAGGTCTGCCGGGACGCCGCCGCGCAGGGGGCCATCGGGGTCATCGCGTGGATGCACACGTTCTCACCGGCGAAGATGTGGATCTCCGGTCTGGACGCCCTGCAGACGCCACTGCTGCACCTGCACACCCAGGCGAACGTCCTGCTGCCGTGGGACGAGATCGACATGGACTTCATGAACCTGAACCAGGCCGCCCACGGCGACCGTGAGTTCGGGTACATCCAGACCCGCCTCGGGGTGGCCCGCAAGACCGTCGCCGGGCACGTGAGTGACCCGCGGGTGACCGGCCGGGTCGGGGCCTGGGCCCGCGCGGCGCTCGGCTGGTCGGCGATGCGGTCGCTGCGGCTGGCCCGCTTCGGCGACAACATGCGCGACGTCGCCGTGACCGAGGGTGACAAGGTCGAGGCGGAGCTGCGCTTCGGGGTGTCGGTCAACACCTACGGCGTCAACGACCTGGTCCAGGTGGTCGGCGAGGTCGCCGACGCCGACGTGGACGAGCTGGTCAAGGAGTACGACGACAGCTACCGCGTCGGCGCCGAGCTGCTTCCCGGGGGCGAGCGGCACGACTCGCTGCGGTACGCGGCCCGTCTGGAGCTCGGCATGCGCGCGTTCCTGGACGCCGGTGGCTTCCGGGCGTTCACCACCAACTTCGAGGACCTCGGTGGTCTGCGTCAGCTGCCCGGCATCGCCGTGCAGCGGCTGATGGCCGACGGCTACGGCTTCGGTGGTGAGGGCGACTGGAAGACGTCCGTCCTGGTCCACACCCTCAAGGCGATGTCGGTGGGGGTCGCGGGCGGCACGTCGTTCATGGAGGACTACACCTACGACCTGACTCCGGGTCAGGAGCTGGTGCTGGGCGCCCACATGCTCGAGGTCTGCCCGACCATCGCGTCCGACGTGCCCAACGTGGAGATCCACCCGCTGAGCATCGGCGGGCGGGAGGACCCGGTGCGGCTCGTGTTCGACGCCGCGCCCGGCCCGGCGGTCGTGCTCGGCCTGGCCGACATGGGGGAGCGGTTCCGGCTCGTGGCCAACGAGATCGACGTCGTGACGCCGCCGCAGCCGCTGCGCCGGCTGCCGGTCGCCCGCGCCGTCTGGCGGCCGCGACCGGACCTGCCCGGCTCGGCCGAGGCGTGGATCACCGCCGGCGCGCCGCACCACACCGTGCTGTCGCAGGCGGTGGGCACCGAGGAGCTGCACGACCTGGCCGAGATGAGCCGGACCGAGCTCGTCGTCATCGACGCCGACACCGAGCCGCGCCGCTTCGCCGACGAGATCCGCTGGAACCAGGCCTACTACCGGCTGGCCCGCGGCTTCTGATCCGCGCGCTCAGAGCGTTCTGACAAACGGGTGGTCCATCCCTGCCTGCGGGCGGGGGTGGGCCACCCGTTCGCGTGTGCGCCAGCAGGGCCACGAGGCGGTTGTGTTACGCCTTGACTAACAGCATGTTATCGCTCACAGTCTATAGCCAAGATGGTCGATGTCGTTGGCTGGTCCGGCCGCGCGCGCGTCCTACCCCGCGGTTTCGGCACCTCGTCACCGCGACGGTCGGGTGAACGGTGTTAGCGATCACATGGTCGGGCGTGGTCAGCTCGGTGCCCCGCCCGGTGCCGCGGACGCCGACCCAGACCGCACGGTTCGCGTCAGCAGAGGAGGATCATGCTTTCCATCGGTCGGGTTCCCCGGGGTGCGCCACGTGGGCGCGGGTGGCTGTCGAGACTCGCCGTCGCCGCGATGACACTGGTGGTCGGTGGCGCGGCCGCGGCCGTCGCCTCGTCGCCCGCGTCAGCGGCGACCGTCGACACGAGCGCCTGGTACGTGTTGGTCAACCGCAACAGTGGCAAGGCGGTGGATGTCTACAACCTGGCCACGAACGACGGCGCGCGGATCACCCAGTGGACGCGCAACGACGGTAACCAGCAGCAGTGGCAGTTCGTCGACTCGGGTGGTGGTTACTACCGGATCAAGTCGCGGTTGTCGGGCAAGGTGCTGGACGTCTCCGGCCGCTCGACCGCCAACGGTGGGGCGATTGTGCAGTGGTCCGACAACAACGGCACCAACCAGCAGTTCCGGTTGGCCGACTCGGACGGCGGTTACGTGCGGTTGATCAACCGCAACAGCAACAAGGCGATGGAGGTGCAGGGCGCTTCGACCGCCGACGGTGGCAACATCGTGCAGTACGACGACTGGAACGGCACCAACCAGCAGTGGCAGCTCGTGCGCGTCGACGGCGGGGGCAACCCCACCACGCCGCCCCCCACGACGCCACCCCCGTCGAGCGGCACGTACTCGAACCCGGTGGTCTGGCAGGACTTCGCCGACGTCGACATCATCCGGGTCGACAACGTCTACTACATGTCGGCGTCCACCATGCACTACTCGCCGGGCGCTCCGGTGCTGCGCTCGTACGACCTGGTGAACTGGGAGTACGCCGGCCACTCCGTACCCCGGTTGGACTTTGGCTCGAAGTACGACATGAGCGGTGGTAACGCGTACGTCGACGGGATCTGGGCCTCGACGTTGAACTACCGGCCGAGCAACAAGACGTACTACTGGGCCGGGTGCATCGACTTCGCGCAGACCCACATCTACACCGCGTCCGCCGTCGACTCGACGTGGAGCAAGCTCACCACCATCCCCAACTGCTACTACGACGCCGGCATGCTGATCGACGACAACGACACCATGTACGTCGCGTACGGCAACACCACCATCAGCGTCGCGCAGCTGTCCGCCGACGGGAAGACGCAGGTCCGCAGCCAGCAGGTCTACAGCACGCCGTCGAGCATCGGGACGCTGGAGGGCGCACGCTTCTACAAGCGCAACGGCGCGTACTACATCTGGCTCACCCGGCCGGCCAACGGCCAGTACGTGCTGAAGTCGACAAACGGCCCGTTCGGCCCCTACGAGCAGCGTCAGGTGCTGCTCAACCTGCCCGGCCCGATCTCCGGTGGCGGCGTGCCGCACCAGGGCGGACTGGTGCAGACCCAGAACGGCGACTGGTACTACATGGCGTTCGTCGACGCGTACCCCGGTGGCCGGATGCCCGCCATGGCCCCAATCACCTGGACCGGCGACGGCTGGCCGGTGCTGCAGACCGTCAACGGCGCGTGGGGAAGCTCGTACCCGAAGCCGAACCTGCCCGCCCCGCCCCGGGCGGTGAAGCCACTCACCGGGACCGACACGTTCGCCGGCACCACCCTCGGCCCGCAGTGGGAGTGGAACCACAACCCCGACAACAGCAAGTGGTCGGTCAACAACGGGCTGAACCTGCAGACCGCCACCGTCACCGGCGACCTGTACAAGGCGCGCAACACGCTTACCCACCGGATCCAGGGCCCTACCTCGACCGCGACCATCGAGCTGGACTACTCCACCATGCGCGACGGTGATCGCACCGGCCTGGCGGTGCTGCGCAACTCGTCGGCCTGGATCGGAGTCCGGCGGGACAACGGGTCCACACGTCTGGTCATGCAGAACGGCCTGACGATGGACGACAGCTGGAACACCACCAGCACCGGCAGCGAGGTGGCGAGCACCGCCGTCTCGGGTGGCCGGATCTGGTTGCGGGCCAACGCCGACATCAGACCCGGGTCCGGCCGGCAGGCCCGCTTCTCGTACAGCACCGACGGGGTCAACTTCACGTCCTTCGGCAACGCCCTGACCCTGGCGAACAACTGGCAGTTCTTCATGGGCTACCGGTTCGCCATCTTCAACCACGCCACACAGGCGCTCGGTGGCGCGGTCACCGTGCGCCGGTTCGACCTGACGACACCGTGACGCCGGTCACACAACGAGTCATCCGCGGGTGACGCGAACGGAGCACCCCTCCCACCGTGGAAGGTGTCCGCGTCGCCGGCTCCGGCCCGCCGCCGCCCTGTTCCGCGCTCTGTCCAGGAGCGCCGAGCGGGGCGGCGGTTCGCTGTGGCCGGCTCGGGTCAGGGGCGGCCGGCACGCGCGGCGCAGGGCGCTGGCCGCCGACCTGGCCCACGCCGTGTCGTTCACGCTCAGCCGTTCCGTGTTCGCGGCGGTGCCTGGCGTAGACTGTCGGCGATCCAGCGCTGGTCACCTGCGATTCAGCACCGGCGTGGTGGCTGAGCGAGGGGGATCGGGCCGGGCCGCTCCAGTCGACGTCGACGGGCCGCGGGTCGGGTTGCAGGCGGGGGGAGTGAAATGGCCGTGCACGGTCCCGCGATGACAGATGTCGCTCGTCTGGCCGGTGTCTCCCACCAGACGGTGTCGCGGGTGCTCAACGGGCACCCCAACGTGCGTGAGCAGACCCGGTTGCGGGTGCGGGCGGCGATCGCCGAACTAGGCTACCGCCCGAACGGCGCCGCACGCGCACTGGTGACCGGTAGGTCCCAGGTCATCGGCGTGGTGGCACAGAACACGACCCTCTACGGCCCGGCGTCACTTTTGGCCGCCCTGGAGCAGACGGCCGCGGAGGAGGGCTTCGCGGTCAGCGTGGGCAGCGTACGCAACCTCGACCACCGCTCCATCTCGGCAGCCGTCGAGCGGCACCTGGCGCACCGGGTGGCCGGCATCGTCGTCATCGCGCCGGTCGAGTCGGCCGGCGAGGCCCTGGAACGGCTGCCCAAGGACGTTCCCCTGGTGACGGTCGACGGCGATCCGCACCGGCCGGTGCCGTTGGTGACGGTCGACCAGGTGGCTGGCGCGCGGGCGGCGACCCAGCATCTCCTCGACGCGGGGCACCGCACCGTGTGGCACGTCTCGGGGCCGTCCGACTGGTTCGACAGCGCCGGCCGGATCGAGGGCTGGCGGGCGGCGCTCCTGGCCGCGGGGATCGACCCACCGCCCCTGATGCACGGGGACTGGTCGGCGGCGTCGGGCTACCGGTGCGGGCAGATGCTCGCCCGGATGCCGGAGGTGACCGCGATCTTCACGGCCAACGACCACCTCGCTCTGGGCGTGCTGCGGGCGTTGCACGAGTTCGGGCGGCGGGTGCCGGCCGAGATCAGCGTCGTGGGTTTCGACGACGTGCCGGAGGCCGCGTACTTCATCCCGCCGCTGACGACCGTACGACCGGACTTCGACGCGGTGGCCCGGGCGAGCCTGCAGATGTTGCTGACCCAGATCGAGTCGGGCATCGGTGGGGGTGCCCTGCGGCAGACCATCGCCCCGACCCTGGTCGCCCGCGACAGCGTTGCCCCGCCGCGCCACTGAGGGGCGCCAGCGCCGTACGCCTCGGCGGCCGCCGATCCCGGACACGTACTGTCGGCCGTCGATCGATCGTCGACCGGGTTTCGCAAGGTCGCCTCGGTGGCGAAGCCTCCGTTACGAGACCGTGACACCGGTATTTCGGATCAAGTGTTGACGTGCCCTATGTGAGCGCTAACACTACCCGAAAGGTGACAGGTGGCCCCGGCGGTCGGCGGGGGGAATCGGGAGAGGAGAAGCCCGTGAGCAGGAAATTCCTGGTTGCTCTCGGTAGTGCGGCGCTGGCGCTGAGCCTGGCGGCCTGCAGTGGTGGAGGTGCCGGCGGCGGCGGCGACACCAGCGACAAGAAGCCGGGGGACCTGACGATCGGTGTCTCGATGCCGACGCAGACCTCCGAGCGGTGGATCGCCGACGGCAACGCGGTGAAGTCCAAGCTGGAGGCGAAGGGCTACAAGGTCGACCTGCAGTACGCGGGCGACGACATCCCCACCCAGTCGCAGCAGGTCGACCAGATGATCACCCAGGGCGCCGACGTCCTGGTCATCGCGGCGATCGACGGCACCGCGCTCAGCAGCCAGCTGCAGGCCGCCGCGGCCGCGAAGATCCCGGTCATCTCCTACGACCGGCTGATCCGCGGCAGCAAGGACGTCGACTTCTACGTCAGCTTCGACAACTACAAGGTTGGCGTCGCCCAGGGCACCGCGCTGCTGGTCGGTCTCGGCCTGCTGAACAAGGACGGCTCGAAGGGCACCGCCAAGGGGCCGTTCAACATCGAGCTCTTCGCCGGCTCGCTCGACGACAACAACACGCAGTACTTCTTCGGCGGGGCGATGGACACGCTGAAGCCGTACGTCGACGCCGGCACGCTGAAGGTCAAGTCCAAGCAGACCACCCCCGAGCAGGTCGCCACCCTGCGGTGGCAGCAGGAGACCGCGCAGAAGCGGATGGAGAACCTGCTCACCTCCAGCTACAACGACGGCTCCAAGGTCGACGGCGTGCTGTCGCCGTACGACGGCATCTCCCGGGGCATCATCACCGCCCTGCAGAACGCCGGCTACGGTAGCGGCGCCAAGAAGCTGCCCGTCGTGACCGGTCAGGACGCGGAGATCGCCTCGATCAAGCTGATCAACGATGGCGTGCAGAACTCGACCGTCTTCAAGGACACCCGCCTGCTGGCCGACCAGGCCGTGAACGCCGCCGAGGCGTTCCTGCAGAAGAAGCAGCCGCAGGCGAACGACACGCAGACGTACAACAATGGCGTCAAGGTCGTGCCGGCTTACCTGCTGCCGATCGCTACCGTCTACAAGGACGACATCAAGGCTACGCTGATCGACTCCGGCTACTGGACGGCGGAAGAGGTCGCCGCCGGTCAGGCCAAGAAGTAAGTCACCCCGTCGGGCTCGGCGGGCAACCGTCGAGCCCGACGCCGTGATGGACCGCGTCCAGACCCGACAGAGGACAGTGACCATGGACGACACCATCCTCGAGATGCGTGGTATCACCAAGACGTTCCCCGGGGTGACCGCGCTGGAGGACGTCAGCCTCGCGGTGCGTCGGGGGGAGATCCACGCCATCTGCGGTGAGAACGGCGCCGGCAAGTCCACCCTGATGAAGGTGCTGTCCGGCGTCCACCCCTCCGGCTCGTACGACGGGGAGATCCTGTTCGACGGCAAGCCGATGCAGTTCCGGGGCATCCGGGACAGCGAGGCCAACGGCATCGTCATCATCCACCAGGAACTCGCCCTGGTGCCCTACCTGTCGATCGCCGAGAATCTCTTCCTCGGCAACGAGCGGCGTGGCCGTGGCGGGCTCATCGACTGGAACCGGGCCAACGCCGAGGCGGCCGAGCTGCTGGCGTCGGTCGGGCTGCACGAGAACCCGGTCACCCCGGTCATCCAGCTCGGCGTGGGCAAACAGCAGCTGGTGGAGATCGCCAAGGCGCTGTCCAAGAAGGTGCGCCTGCTCATCCTGGACGAGCCGACGGCCGCCCTCAACGACGTCGACTCGGCGCACCTGCTCGGCCTGTTGCGGCAGCTCAAGGAGCAGGGCATCACCTGCATCATGATCTCGCACAAGCTCAACGAGATCACCGCGATCGCCGACTCGACCACCGTCATCCGCGACGGCCGCACGGTGGAGACCCTGGACATGCGCGCCGACGACGTGAGTCAGCAGCGCATCATTCGGGGCATGGTCGGGCGCGACATCGAAAGCTTCTACCCCGATCGCGTCTCGTCGCCCGGGGAGGAGGTGCTGCGGATCGAGGACTGGTCGGTGCGGCATCCGACCCAGGAGCGGATGGTCGTCGAGGGCGTCAACCTGTCGGTGCGCGCGGGTGAGGTCGTCGGCATCGCGGGGCTCATGGGCGCCGGCCGGACGGAGCTGGCGATGAGCGTCTTCGGCCGTTCCTACGGCCGCGACATCCACGGCAAGCTCTTCGTACGCGGGCGGGAGGTCAACGCCCGTACCGTCGCGGAGGCCATCGACAACGGCATCGCCTACGTCACCGAGGACCGCAAGCGCTACGGCCTCAACCTCATCGACGACGTCCGGCGCAACGTCTCGGCCGCGGCCCTGGACCGGCTGGCCAAAATGGGCTGGGTGAACGGCAACGAGGAGATCAAGGTTGCCGAGGCGAGTCGCAAGGAGATGAACATCCGGACGCCCAGCGTCATGGCGGTGGTCGGCAAGCTCTCCGGCGGCAACCAGCAGAAGGTCGTGCTGTCGAAGTGGCTGTTCACCGACCCGGATGTGCTGATCCTGGACGAACCCACCCGGGGCATCGACGTCGGCGCCAAGTACGAGATCTACACGATCATCAACCGGCTGGTGGCCGCAGGTAAGGCGGTGATCGTGATCTCGTCGGAGCTGCCGGAGCTGCTCGGCATGTGCGACCGCATCTACACCCTCGCCGCAGGCCGGATCACCGGCGAGAAGCCGGTCGGCGAGGCGACCCAGGAAAGCCTCATGGAGCTGATGACCAAGGACAAGGAGCTCGTCGGATGACCAGCATCAAAACCCCTTCGACGGAGCGCCCGACGCCCCCGGACAGCACCCCCGCCGCCGCCCTGCACAGTGGGACGAGCGACCTGCGGGCGCTGGTGTTGAACAACCTTCGGCAGAGCGGGATCTACGTCGCCCTGGTCGTCATCGTCGCGCTCTTCGCGCTCCTGACCGACGGGGTGCTGCTGAGTCCCGGCAACATCACCAACATCGTCCTGCAGTACTCGTACATCCTGGTGCTCGCGATCGGGATGGTCATCCTCATCATCGGCGGGCACATCGACCTGTCGGTGGGGTCGGTGGTCGCGCTGACCGGCGCGGTCTCCGCCGTCCTGGTGATCCAGCAGGGCCACCCCTGGTGGGTGGGCATCGCGGCGGCACTGGCCGTCGGTGTCGCGGTCGGCGCCTGGCACGGGTTCTGGGTGGCGTACGCCGGCATCCCGGCCTTCATCGTGACCCTGGCCGGCATGCTGCTCTTCCGGGGCCTCACGCTGCAGGTGCTCGACAACATCTCGCTGTCGCCCTTCCCGGCCGAATATCAGAAGGTCGCGGCGGGCTTCCTCAACGGGCTGCTCGGCGGTCAGGGCTTCGACGCGTTCACGCTGCTCATCGGCGCTCTCGCCGTGGCCGGGTACGCGGTGAGCGGCTTCCGCACCCGCCTGGCGCGCATCCGCTACCAGCAGCCGGTCGAGTCGTTCCCGCTGTTTGTCGCCCGGGTCGTCCTGGTGGGCGCGGTCCTCATGTACTTCGCCTGGCAGTTGGCGCACGCCCGAGGGCTGCCGATCGTGCTGATCATCCTGGCCGTGCTGGTGCTGGTCTACGGCCTGCTCACCCGGCGTACGGTCTTCGGTCGCCAGGTCTACGCGATCGGTGGCAACCTCTCGGCGGCGGCGCTGTCGGGCGTGAAGGTCCGCACCGTCAACTTCTGGATGTTCGTCAACATGGGCTTCCTCGCGGCGGTGGCGGGCGTCATCTACTCGTCGCGGTCCAACGGGGCGCAGCCCGCAGCCGGCAACATGTTCGAGCTGGACGCGATCGCCGCGGCGTTCATCGGCGGCGCGGCGGTCACCGGTGGCGTGGGCACCGTGGTCGGCGCGATGGTCGGTGGTCTGATCATGGCGGTGATGAGCAACGGCATGCAGCTGATGGGCATCGACCAGTCGACGCAGTCGGTGGTGAAGGGGCTCGTCCTGCTCGTCGCCGTCGCGTTCGACGTCTACAACAAGCGCCGCGCCGGTACGGCCCGCTGACACGACGACACTGCACACGTGTGCCCCTACCCGTCCCACGGGCAGGGGCACACGTCGTTCGGCGGCACACGTCGTTCGGCGGCGCGGGGCGTTCGGCGGGGCGGGCGTTCGGCCGCCCGGCCACGTCGACTCCGCGCTGCGGCACCCACAGAAGCCCGCGCCGTGTCGCCGTCGGCGGAGGCTCGCGCCGATGCCGGAACCGCCTTGCGGAGTCGGCCCCACCTTCCTCAAGCCCTGTAGAGCTGCCCCAGATATGGGGCGGCAACCCCGCGGCACGCAACAGGGCTCGCGGCCACGCCGGTGACGACGGCCGTGCTGGGTGG
>NZ_JBIDDK010000002.1:74417-93167 GCF_043205095.1 Micromonospora sp. NPDC047557
GGCGACGGCCGTCCTGGTGGCGATGGCCGTGCTGGGTGGCGACGGCCGTCCTGGTGGCGATGGCCGTGCTGGGTGGCGACGGCCGTCCTGGTGGCGATGGCCGTGCTGGGTGGCGACGGCCGTCCTGGTGGCGACGGCCCTGCCGGTGGCGACGGCCCTGCCGGTGGCAACGGCCGTGCTGGTGACGACGGCCGTGCTGAATGGCGATGGTCGTTCGGTGGCGACGGTCGTGCTGGTGGTGACGGCCGCGCTGAATGGCGATGGTCGTTCGGTGGCGACGGTCGTGCTGGTGGTGACGGCCGCGCGGTCACGCCGCCCCTTCGCGGTCCATGCACGGCCCGCCGCCCCGGAGACGGACGGCGTCGTCGGGCTGTCGATGCCGCAGATCTTGGACAGTTTCCGTTCTCTCGTAACGGAAACTGTCCAAGATCTGTATTGGCGGGCTGTCGTGATGGGTGTGTGGTCCTTCGTCAGCGGCTTGGTGTGCGGTTGGCGAGGGGCCGGGTGCGTGCCGCTGGCGAGGGGCAGGAGTCTGTGCTGCTGGCGATTGCACATGGTCCGCGAACTCGACCGGCATGACGACTTCCGCACCGGGCGGGTGGGTGGTCCATATCTGGGGCAGCTCTACAGGGAACCGCACGGAACCCTGGGCCGCCGGCCGTGGCGCGGCCTGCCGCAGCGCCGCCGCGCCGTGCCGCGTGCCGCCGCGCCGTGCCGCGTGCCGCAGCGCCGTGCCGCGTGCCGCAGCGCCGTGCCGCGTGCCGCAGCGCCGTGCCGCGTGCCGCCGCGCCGCCTGCCGCGCCGCCTGCCGCGCCGCCTGCCGCGGCGCCGTGCCGGCTGCCGCAAGCGCCGAGTCTGGGCGCCCAGGCCAGGGCCGCGGGTAGCGCGTGGGGGCGGTGCGGGTGTTGCAGGTGCCGCGGGTGCTGCGGTGTCGCGCGCGCCGCTGCGAGGGGTGATCCCGCCGCACCGCTACCGGTGCGGCGGGATCAGGCGGTCAGTGGCAGGCGCCGGTGCCGCTGTCGTTGTAGGTCTGCCCGGCGACCGGCACGAACTGCCAGTCGTAGCTGCCGGAGTGCAGGGTGAACTTCAGGACCCCGAACGCAGAGCTGTTGCGGGCCTCGCTGTTGGGCTGGATGGTGCCGAAGCCATAGTGGTCGGCGCCGCCCATCCCGGCGACGAAGCTGCGCATCCCCCGGCTGGCGTCGTAGCCGCCGGCGGGGTTCATCGGGCCGAACCGCTCGTACACGTGGTTGTGGCCCCAGACCACGACGTCGGCGTTGTAGTCGTAGAGCGCCTGGTACAGCGGGCGGGTCGACGTCGACGGCGCGTGGTTGGAGCTGGACGTGAACAGCGGGTGGTGCCAGTACGCCAGCGTGCACGGCTTGCTGCTGGCCGCCAGGTCGGCGCGCAGCCACTGCTCCTGCGTCGACCCGGCCGACATGCTGATGTTCGAGTTCAGCGACACGATGTGCCAGTTGCCGAGGTCGTAGGAGTAGTACCCGCGACCGCTCGGGCCGGCGGTCGAGCCGAAGTAGTTGTAGTAGCCGGTCGCGCCGGACGTGTTGTAGTCGTGGTTGCCCGGTGACGGGCGGGTGCGCGCCTTGTGCCGGCCCCAGGTGGGTTCGTAGTAGCTGGCGAACTGGGACGGGGTGCCGCTGTCGTAGACGTTGTCGCCGGTCGTGAAGACGGTGCCGGAGATGTTGTCGAGCAGCGCCGCCGTGGCGGTGTCACCGGAGCCGGAGGTGGCGATGTCACCGGCCCCGACGAGGACCGGATCGCCCGACGGCGGTGTCGTGGTGCCGGTCGTGACCACCAGCTGCGGGGCGTCGCCGCCACTCTCCCGCGTGTCGTAGTAGGCGCCGTCGCCGCTGGTCGAGGTCGCGCCGAAGCTGAAGGTCCCGTTGCCGGTGACCGCTGAGGTGACGTCGACCTCGTACCAGGTGTTGCCGGCGACCGCGCCGAGCGACCCGAGGCTGGCCCCGTCGATCGTCGGCTGGTTGCTCCAGGTTGTGCCGGTCTCCGACCAGGTGGTGTTGGACATCGTCCGGAACGTGCCGCCGGCGTCGCTGCCGCTGTTGCCGCTGATCGTGCGCAGCCGCAGCTTGGCGCTGGTCACCGTGCCGCTGACACCGCTCACCGTGAAGCGCAGGAACATCCGCCGTGCGGGTGAGTTGTCGACCACGATCTGCGTGGATGTGCCGTAGTTGGTGGACGCGGTGTCGCTCTGGACGTAGGTGTCGGCGACCGGCGTGAACGTCACGCTCGCCGCGGAGGCCGCGCCCGAGCCGGTCAGGACGACGGCGGCGGTGGCGGCGACGAGCACCGCGACCGTCCCGATCGTGACCGGTGGGCGGGCGATTCGAATGTCCATCCAGGACCCCTTCGTTGCGGGTGGAAAGCGCAAGGAATGTAGGAAGGTCGATGAACCGGCGGACTGCCGCCAAGTAAACAGTACCCTCAAGCAGCGAAACATCTCGATGTTCGTCCGATGTTCACCCACCGCATGTTTGTCCGCCCCTCGCGGTCCCTTGTGGCGCCCCCGACCGGATCGTCACGATGGCTGACCGTCGCCCACCGATCAGAGGAGATGCGCGTGTACCTGTCGTCCGTCTCCCGGCCGGTGACCGAGCCGCCCGACGCCGGGCCACGACGCCGACGGCTCGCGCTGGTCAGCGGCAACGTGGTCGCGCTCGGCACGGTCAGCCTGATCACCGACATCTCGGCCGAGATGGTGGCCGCCGTCCTGCCGCTCTACCTGGTGCTGGGCCTGCAACTCAGCCCGGTGGCCTTCGGCGTGCTCGACGGGGCCCACACGGGTGCCACCGCGCTGCTGCGGGTCGTCGGCGGCTTCCTCGCCGACCGGTTCCGACGGCGCAAGCTGGTCGCCGGCGTCGGCTACGCGCTCTCTGCCGTAGCCAAGCTCGGCCTGCTGCTCGCCGGCCGGTCGGTGCCCGCGATCGGCGCCGTCATCGCCGTCGACCGGCTCGGCAAGGGTGTGCGCAGCGCGCCCCGCGACGCGCTCATCACGCTCTCCACCCCGCCCGAGGCCCTGGGCCGGGCGTTCGGGGTGCATCGGGCGATGGACAGCGTCGGCGCGTTCCTCGGGCCGCTCGCCGCGTTCGCCGTCCTGCTGGTCGTCGGGCAGTCGTACGACGCGGTCTTCGTCACCAGCTTCTGCGTCGCCGCCCTGGCCGTCGTCGTGCTCGTGCTGTTCGTCCGGGAGCGACCGAGCGGCGAGCCGGCCGACGGGCCGGACGAGCCCCGGGTCTCCGTCCGCGAGGCGTTCGGCCTGTTGCGCAGCCGGCCCGCCCGTCGGCTGCTGCTGGCCGCGACGATGCTCGGGCTGGCCACCATCGGCGACGGCTTCGTCTACCTGGTGCTTCAGCGCCGGGAAGACCTTGGTCTGCGGTGGTTCCCGCTGCTGGCGGTGGGCACCAGCCTGGCCTACCTGGTGCTCGCCGCACCCCTCGGTGTGCTCGCCGACCGGATCGGGCGGTTGCCGGTGGTGGTGGGCGGCTACGTGGCCCTCGGCGCGACCTACCTGCTGCTGTCCGGGCCGGCGCACGGCTGGCCGGCGCTGGCGTTGACGCTGGCGCTGTACGGCGCGTTCTACGCGGCCACCGACGGCGTGCTCATCGCGCTCGCCGGGCCGGTGCTGCCGTCGCGGCTACGGACCACCGGGATCGCGCTGGTCCAGACCGGGCAGGCGCTGGCGTACCTCGTCTCCTCGGTCCTGTTCGGGCTGGCCTGGCAGGCGTGGGGGCCGCAGGCGGCGGTCCGGGTGGCGGCCGTGGCCGTCGTCGGCGTCCTGGTCGTCACCGTGCTCCTGCTGGCCTCCCCGCTCCGCCCCAGTCTCCGGAAGGTGTCCCCATGAGCGCGATGTCGACCCGGGCGAAGCTCGGCGTGGTGGCCGCCAGCGCGGTGCTGTTGGCCAGCGTGGCGGCCGGCTACGCCGCCATCGCCGCCGAGCCGGCCCGGACCCCGCCGCCGACCGCCGCCGGGGACCAGGCGGTCACACTGGCACCGGGCCCGCGCCTGCTGGCCATCACCGACCGGTACGTCTCCAGCGTCGCGACCGCCGATCCCGCCGGGCCGCGTACCGTCTCGGGTCTGGAATGCCTGCGGGTGTACGCGGCCGCCGGCACCGGTGTCTGCCTGCGGCCGGAGACGGCGTGGTCGTACCAGGTCGTGGTGCTCGACGCGGCGCTGCGCCAGAAGCGGACGCTCAGCGTGCCCGGCCTGCCCAACCGGGCCCGGGTCTCGGCCTCCGGCCGGATGGTCTCCTGGACGACGTTCGTCGGGGGCGACTCCTACACGGCGAGCGGCTTCTCCACCCGCACCGGCATCCTCGACACCGTCACCGGCGCCACCGTGACGTCGCTGGAGGAGTTCGCCATCACGCGGGATGGTCGCGGCTACCGCAGCCCCGACGTCAACTACTGGGGTGTCACCTTCACCGCCGACGACAACCACTTCTACGCGACCATGGCCACCGGCGGCAAGCGGTACCTCGTGCGCGGCGACGTGGCCGCCCGGACCGTCGAGACGATGCGGACGAACGTGGAGTGCCCGTCGCTGTCGCCCGACGGCACCCGGATCGCCTTCAAGGAGGCGATCGACGCCGACCCGACGAAGGGTTGGCGGCTGTCGGTCCTCGACCTGGCGTCCGGGCGGGTCACCGCGACGGCGGAGACCACAAGCGTCGATGACCAGGCAGCCTGGCTCGACGACGCCACGCTGGCCTACACACTGCGCCAGAGCGACGGTCGGCCCGACGTCTTCAGCGTCGCGGCCGACGGGTCCGGTACGCCGAAACTGCTGATCCCCGGCGCCGAGTCGCCGGCGCCGCTGACCTGACGGCCCGGCCGCCAATCCCGGCGGCCAGGACACCTGACCGCCTTGCCGCGGTCGACGTCCCGTCACGTCGGCTTCCGCGCCGCAGCCTTCGCCGTTCATCGACGGCCTCGAAGGTATGGACCATGACAAGGCTGAGCCGTCGCATATTCGTCCTCAGTGGACTCGCTGCCGCCGGCGCCGCGGTGACACCCTGGCAGGGTGCCCGCGCCGCGGTGCCGTACCCCTTCAAACTCGGTGTGGCGTCCGGTGATCCGGCGTCCGACAGCGTGGTCCTGTGGACCCGGCTGGCGCCCTCGCCGCTCAACGCCGACGGGCAGGGCGGCATGGCCAACGCCGACGTGACTGTCGAGTGGCAGGTGTCCACGACGGACCGCTTCTCGTCGCTTGTCGCGTCCGGCTCGGTGGTCGCCCGCTACGCCGACGCCCACTCGGTGCACGTCGTCGCGGGCGGCCTCGCCGCCGACTCCGACTACTACTACCGGTTCCGGGCCCAGGGGCAGATCTCCCCGGTGGGACGTACGCGGACCGCGCCGGCCCCGGGCACCTTCGGCCGCGACCTGGTCATGGCCTTCGCGTCCTGCGCCCACTACGAGGCCGGCTACTACACCGCGTACCGGCGGATGGCCGAGGAGAACCCCGGGCTGATCCTGCACCTCGGCGACTACATCTACGAGGGTGGCGTCAACACCTCCGCCGTGCGCCAGCACGTCGGCGCGGAGATCGTGTCGCTGGCCGACTACCGCCGCCGGTACGCCCTCTACAAGTCCGACCCCGACCTGCAGGCGGCGCACGCGGCCGCGCCCTGGCTGGTCGTGCCGGACGACCACGAGGTGGAGAACAACTATGCGAACATGGTCCGCGCCGACAGCAGCCCGACGCTGACCGCGGCCCAGTGGACCGCCCGACACACCGCCGCGTACCGCGCCTACTACGAGAACATGCCGCTGCGGCCGGCCTCCGCGCCGAGCGGCAACAGCATCCCGCTGTACCGCCGCGTCCGGTGGGGGCAGCTCGCCACCTTCCACATGCTCGACACCCGGCAGTTCCGCGACGACCAGGCCTGTGGTGACGGCTGGAAGGCCTGCGCGGACGCGGACCTGGCCTCCCGGTCGCTGACCGGAGCGACCCAGGAGGCGTGGCTGCTCGACGGTCTGGCCCAGCACTACGGCACCTGGGACATCCTCGGTCAGCAGGTGTTCTTCGCCCGCCAGTACGACGCGAGCGGGGCGGCGAACATGGACGCCTGGGACGGCTACCGGGCCTCGCGCAGCCGCATCCAGACCGGCTGGCAGCAGCGTGGGGTGCGCAACCCGCTCGTGCTCACCGGGGACGTGCACAAGTCCTGGGCCAACGAGCTGAAGGCCGACTACGCCAACCCGTCGTCCGCCACGATCGGCACCGAGCTGGTCTGCACCTCGATCACCTCGACCGGCAACGGCACCGGCAGCACCACCATCCCGAACGCGGCCACCAACCCGCACCTCAGGTTCTACTCCGACCGGCGCGGCTACGTCCGTACCACGATCGGTCGCAGCCAGGTCCGCGCGGACTTCCGGGCGGTCAACACGGTGACCGAGCACGACGCGCCCGCGTCGACGGTGCGCTCGTTCGTCATCCTCGACGGCCAGCCCGGCCTGCAGGCCGGGTAGAAGGAGTACCCCATGACCGCACTCACGACACTGCTCGCCGCGTCCCTGCTGGCCCCGACCGTCGTGGCGCCCGCCCCGACCGCCATGACCGCCGAGGCGATCACCTGGACCACCGCCAACAGCGTGGCGACCGGCGACCAGGATCTGCCCGCCATCGCCATGAACCGCAACGGTCAGGTCGCGGTGGCCTGGGAGGACGACCGGGACAGCACCGCCCCCGAGGACGACACCCACAGCGAGATCTACCTGCGCCTGTTCCGCGACGGCACACCCGGCTACGAGCTGAAGCTCTCCACCGGTGGCACCAGTGGAGCCGCCTGGCGGCACATCAGCCCGGACGTCGGTATCGACGATCGGGGCAACACGGTTGTCGTCTGGGCCGCCGACGGCGACGGCAACGGCGTCTACAACATCCAGTACCGGGTGGTGTCACCGGCCGGCGCGATCCTCGGCTCGGGGCAGGCCAACGCCAGCGACGCCGGGCAGCAGATCTGGCCGAAGGTGGCGGTCGACCCCGACGGCGCGCCCGCCACCGCCGGCGTCGGCTTCACCGTCGTCTGGGAGGACGTGCAGGGGACCGCTCCGGCCACCGTCAAGGCCGCCGGCTACACCGCCGCCACCGCCAAGGCGTACGAGGTGACGGCCTCGCAGACGACCGGCTCGCACCACCGCCCCGACGTGGCGGTGTCCGCCTCCGGCGAGGCGCTGGTGGTGTGGGACGAGGACGCCGACGCCAACGGCTCGTACAACATCGGGTTGACCCGGCTGGCCCGGTCGAACGGCGCGGTGGTGCTGTCCCGGCGCACGGCCAACGCGCAGAGCGGCGGGCAGCAGCAGCGGGCGTCGGTCGCGGCGACGTTCGCCGGTGACTTCACCGTCGGCTGGGAGTCGGACCACACCGGCACCCGGGGCGTCTGGGCGCGCTCGTTCACCGCTGCCGGCGCCGCCCGCCACGGCGAGGTCCAGGTGTCCACCGGGACCGGGGCCGTCGCGCGCGGGGTCGGCATCGACGACGAGGACAACGTCGTGGTGGGCTGGACGGTCTCCGGTGCCAATCCGGACGTCTGGGCGCGCGGCCTCAACCCGGACGGCAGCACCACCGGTCGGCTGGCGGCCCGGGCCTTGAGCCAGACCACGACGGGTCGGCAGGAACACCTGGCGATCGCCGCGTCCCCGTGGGGCGAGGTGAGCCTCTGCTACACCGACGACAACGACGGCAACGGCTTCGACCAGGTGCTCCTCGGTCTCGGGGCGACGAACTCCACCTGGCTGATGACCGCCGACGAGCTGCGCCAGCGCAAGGCGCGGGCCGCTGCTCGGGTGGGCTGAGCCGGCACGCTCCGTTCAGAGGGCGTGGTCGGGCTCGCCGCCGGCGCTGACCACCCCGTCGTCTCCGTCGAGGGACGACGGGGTGGCCACCGCGCGTAGAGTGATCGACTGGTCGGTGTGCTCGACCTCGAACAACGTTCCGGCCGGGAAGGCCGCCCATATCTCCGGCGGCAACTGGATCGTGCCGTCACCGGCCACCACGGCGAAGTCCCGGCCGTCACGCCCCTCGGCGCCTACCCGGCCGTCGCGGATGGTGACCGCTCGGCCGAGCCGGGCACCCACCTCGCCGTCGTGGGTCACCACGACCACTGTGGTGCCCCGCTGCGCGTTGACAGTGGCCAGCGCCGCGAGCACGTCGTCGCGACCGGCCTGGTCGAGCTGACTCGTGGGCTCGTCGACCAGGAGCAGGCCGGGCCCGGCGGCGAGCCCCTGCGCCAGAGCGGCCCGCTGGCGCTGCCCCGGGGTCAGGTCGCTCACCCGCCGCGCGCCGGCGCCGCCGAGACCGACCAGTTCCAGGATCGCCTCCGGTGGGTCGAGCCGGCGTCCGGCCAGGCGTGCCGCGGGTCGCTGCGCCAACCAGATGTTGTCCGACAGCGACAGGTACGGCAGCAGGTTGCGTTCGGCGCCCTGGAGCACCGTGCCGACCGTGGCCCCGCGCAGGGCGGCCAGGCCCTTGGCCGAGAGCCGGGACAGCTCGTGGTCGCCCACGTAGACCCGTCCGGCGGACGGTTGCATGAGCCCACCGAGAATCGCCACCAGCGTGGACTTGCCGGAGCCGGACGGACCCACCAGCGCCAGCATCTCGCCGGCCGCGATGTTCAGGTCCACGCCGGAGAGGGCGACGACGTCACCGGTGGCAGTGGGGTAGATGTGGATCAGCCGGTGGCAGGTGACGGCCACACCCCCGGCCGGCTCTGCGGGGGTCTCCGGCGCGTCCTGCCGCGCGGCAATCATCGACCGCTCCGGAGGCGCACCGAGGCGGCGACGGTCCGGCCGAGCACGACCGCCGTGAGGGCGAACAGAATGACGGCTGGCACCGCGAACAACAGCAGCCGGCCGACGTCCGGCCAGTCGGGTATCGGGACCGGTGAGCGGCCGTCACTGAACAGACGCTGCCCGCCCCGGGTGAGGAGCCAGATCACCAGGGTGACGAGTGCACCCGACCCCACCGCGAACACGACCGGCCACCCGTAACCGCCACGCACGGCACGTGGTGGCAGCCCTTGCCCACGGAGCGCCACCAGCATGGCCACCCGGGCGCGTTGCTCGGCGGAGGCCGTCGCCACCATGCCGGCCGCCCCGATCAGCACCCCGGCCAGCGCAGCGAACACGTTGAAACGCAGCGCCAACGCCGCCCCCTGCCGATCGAAACCCTCCCGTACCTGGGTGATCGTCCGGTCACTCCGCACGGCCAGTCCCTGTGCGCGAAGCCGGTCGAGGATGTCCGCGGGAGCCGACCGCGCCAGCCAGACCTCCTCGTTGCCGTTCTGGCTGGCGACGGCGAGTCGGTCCGCGTACTCCAGGTCGACGATGAGCCCGGACCCACCGAGCCGCGGCAGGCGGTCGACCAGACCTCGAACCGAACCGTTGGTCGGTGTCCCGTCGACACCGTCGTACGGGTGTGAGCCGCCGACCGCCGTTCCCTTCGACCGGGTCAGGTAGACGGGCAGCGGGAACGGCGCATCGACGACACCGACGCCGGCCGGCTTCGACCGCCGGTTCTCCGCGATCTCGAGGGCCAGCGCCGCCTTCGGCCCACTCGCGGCGCCGAGGAACGTGTCAACCGGATCGAGCAGCCGCCACCGTTGCGGATCGGCGAGCTGCGCGCCGGTCAGCACGACCGTCTCGCCCTGGCCGTCGCCGTCGGCGGCACGCAATTCCTCGAACTGGACCTTGAGCTGCCCGGACACCACGGGAGCTTCGATTTCGATCTTGACCAGCCGACATTCCTGCGCGCACTCGGGCACCTGGAGGTCGTAATCCCTCCGGCCGGGCTTGATGTCGTCGCGGGCGAGGACCACCCGGGTGCCGTTCCTCCCGGAGATCGTGATCGCGAGGCGGACCCGATTTCCGGCGAAGACCTCGGCGTTGAAGTCGGCGGAGAGCGCCATGATGAGCTGGCTACCCCGCAACCGCACGGGTCTCCCCGGCGCGGCTGGGTGGATGTCTCGGGCGATGTCCGCCAAGGACGCGCCGTAGGACGGATGCGGCGCGGCCACCGTCGCGAGCCGGTCCGAGTCCACGGCCAACAGCGGTGTGCCGGCTGCGTCGGGGACACCCGACACCACCGCGGCCATCGCGAATCTGCCCTCGGGATCCAACGCCCGCACGGCGGTCAACAGGTGTGAACGCGACGTCGCGTCGACCTCGACGACGCGCGGCGCGCCGACCTCGACGACCGCCCGATCGCGGTAGGCGGCCGAAGCGACCTCACTCGTCGCGACGGTGAAAGCGAGCATGGCGACGACCACGGTCAGCAGGGCGATCAGCGGGCGGAACCGTGGTTGCCGGGCCACCTGCACCAGGGCGAGGCCGACCGCTGTCCGGCCGCGCGCGAGCAGCGCCGCACCCATCGCGGCGCCGGCGATCATCGCGACCCGCGCCAGCAGTACAGCTGCGGCGAGCGCTCCGGCGACCGGCGCCACCAGCGCCAGGCCACTGGGCGATCCGCCGGAGCGCAACTGGACCACGGCAGCCACGGCGATGGACACCGCGACGACGTCGCCGATGGTCGCCCGCCACCCTCGTACCCGTGCCGGCACCCGGCGCAGCAGGTCGACGACCGGCGCGGACATCATCCGAGCCTGGGCCAGCAGCACCGCGGCGAGCGCGCCGACGGCGCCGATGGTGGCGAATCCGATCGTGGTCGCGTCCACCGCGACGTCGACGTGCGTCGGGAGGGTATGCGCGGCGAGCAGTGTGGCAGCGCCCAGACCGGCCAGACAGCCGAGGGGAATCGCGACCAGGACGGGCACGGCGTGCTCGCCGATCGCCAGTGCCCACAGGCGTCGGCGCTGTACGCCACGGAGCAGGAGCAGGCCCTGCTCCGGGCGCCGCTGGTCCGCCGCCGAACCGACGGCGACGAAGAGGACCAGCCAGCAGAGCAGGACGAGTAGCGCCGCGCCCAGCGCCACGCCGTCGGCCAGTTGCCCGCGTTGCAGGGTGACGCGATCCAACAGACCGGGCAGGCTGGTGCCGGCCCCGTAACCCGCACGGCCCCCGTCGCGTTTGAGCACCGCGAGCGCGGCCTGCAGGTCTGCCACCGATCGGCCGTCCAACAACCGCTCGGTGGCGTAGAGATCAGCCGTCGATCGGAACAGGATCGCCTGATCGTCGACGAGGGGTGCGGACTCGGCGCTGAAGATGGCGTCCTCGGCGCTGCCTGGGATCGACCCGCTGGCCGAGTCCGCAGCGGGTGGCCGAATGAACTCCTCGCCCAGCCAGAACGGATCCTTCACGTCCAGCGGTCGGTAGACGCCGGCCACCCGCACCGGCACCGCGCCGAACGTGAACTGATCCCCGACGGCGACACCGAGCCGCGCCGAGGTGTGCGTGCTGACCATGACCTCGGGGAGCTGACCCCTCGAGGTGGCCCGAGGGCAAGCGCCGGTCACGGTGACCCGTTCGCAGACCCCCGCTCGATAGACCAGATTCGAGGTCGCCGTGCCGGCACGGCCGGCGGCGACACCGCCACTCTGGGCGCCCAGGACGACGTCGAAACCAGCCGGCGTCAACTCCCGGACCTCGCCCGCGAACAGCGTGCTGTTGGGATCGCCGGGCATCCCCGGATATTCCACGGGCTCGGCGAGTCGCACCCGGAGCTCGTTCGGCTGCGCGGTGGACAGTTCGTGACGCCACAGGGCCTGCCCGGCGGCGGCGACGTAACTCGGTGCGGCTGCGGCGGCGGCACTGGCGAGCAACGCGAGCACGAGCACGGCCATGGCCTGCGCCCGGCGGGCCGCGAGCGCTGCCCAGATGATGGTCAGCATTGACGGTGATGGTATCGGCGAAGCTCGACGCTCAACGTCCCCTGCGGGTGGACCGAGACCTGCCGGTTACCGAACGTCCCTCAATTGCGGACGATCTCCGCCCGGCCCTCGACGAGGTGAAGCTCCGCCTCGCAGGCCGCGGCAACCTCCGGGTCGTGGGTGGCGAACACGACCGCAACACCCCGGCGCGCCTCGTCGTGCAGCAGGTCCAGAACCCGCTGCCGATTGCCCGCGTCCAGCTCGCTGGTCACCTCGTCGGCCAGCAGCACGCCGCCGCGCAGCGCCAGACCGCGAGCGATGGCCGTACGTTGCTGTTGGCCGCCGGACAGCTCCTCGACCAACTGGTCGGCCTGGCCGGAGAGGCCCAGCCGATCCAACATCGCGGTGGTCTGCTGCCGGGCCTCCACCGCTGGCACCCCACTGGCAACCAGGGCGACCTGCAGGTTCTCGGTCGCGGTCAGGATCGGGGCCAGACCGTTGTCCTGCGGGACGAGGACGATCCGGTGCTCGACCCCGTGATCACGGTCGCGGAGCGCCTGCCCGTCCACAGTCACCGTGCCCTCTCGCGGGGGCAGCAGCCCGGCCATCGCGTTGAGCAGGGTGGTCTTGCCGGCACCCGACGAACCGGTCAACGCCAGCACCCGACCCGGACGGACCGTGACCGACACTTCCCGCAGGACCGCCGGCGTGTCGCCGTAGCCAACCGCCACCCTGTGCAGAGTCAGCATCCGTGCTCGCCCCTTCCGGTACCGATGTCCCGCACAGTGCCAGGGCCGTCCAGATGGCGCAATCCTGGAGGAGGCACGCTCAGGTGGTCGCCGGTGTGCCGAAGAGCAGGTCCAGGTGGGCGTCCAGGGCGTCCAGCGCCTGCTCGGCGGTGTACTGCCCACCCAGCAGGTAGAGGCCCAGCCCTTCCATCAGCGCCAGCAGCCCGGTCGCCGCGGCCGCGTCGTCGGTGGGCAGGACGCTGGCGATGAACGCGGTGAGCTGCGCCGTGTCGTCGCGCAGGCTGGGCGCGGCCGACGGTCGTACCGCCGTGTACGCGAGGAACGCGAGCGCCACCCGACCGTCGTCGCGGGTGTGCTCGTCGAGCGGCAGGAGCGCGACGATCATCGTGCGCAGCAGCAGCCGGGGGGAGGGATTCTCGCCGAGGCCCGCCACCGCCTCGGTGACCCGGATCTGACTGCGTTCGCGGACCACGCTCAACGCGAACGCCATCATCTCGTCCTTGGTGCGGAAGTAGTGCTGGACCATTCCGGCGGACACGCCCGCCTCGGTGGCCACGTGGCGCAGGCTGACCGCCTCCAGGCCCTGGGCCGCGGCGACCCGCATCAACGCGTCCGCGATGAGGGTGCGTCGCTGCTGGTGATCGACCTTCTTGGGCATGACCTCGATCGTTTCACAGTGGGTGGCCGGGAGCCGCCGCCGTGCGGCGGTCAGCCTCCGGCGCGGGGGTGCCCCGGGCGCTGCGCAGCAGACCGTCGGGGTCGTCCGCGTACAGCCGCAACTCGTCCATCGGCGCGGACCGGCCCGTGGGCAGGTCGACGGTCGTCGGCCGGCGCAGCAGGACGTCGATGCTCGTCTGACTGCCGACCGAGAGGTGCAGGACGCGCCGGTCACCCTCCTGGTCGACCTGGACGGACCTGCCCGACGGCAGTGAGCGGTGGCGTTTGCGCAGCGCCGCGACGTCTGCCCAGGGGATCCAGATGTCGATGCCCGAGTTGACCCGCACCCGCAGACCGGTGTCACCGACGACGTGTGGATGAATGGTCATGCTGGCCCAGAGGCCGACCATCCAGAGCACGCCCCAGATGCCCAGGCCGAGCACGATCCAGCGGGCCGGCCGCCACGGCACCACGTGGGTGACGATCAGGTCGAAGATCGGGATCTCGACGACCGACAGGGCGATGAAGATGCCGAGGATCGGCTTGACCACGCCGAGGTAGCCGAACGGCTCGTCGCCGGGCTCCAACGGCAGCGGACGACGCCGCGCCCACACGTAGAGGCTGCGCCACATCGTGGCCTCGGCCACGGCCGCCCGGCGCAACAGCGGTCCCAGTCTCGCCCTGGTCGGCGTCCTCGTGTCGGTCATCTCGTCGTCCTCGGGGTTCAGGTGGTGGTCAGTGGACGGTCACGACGCCGGCGCCGCCGTCGACGGTGACGAGCTGCCCCGTGGAGATCGTCCGGGTGGCGTCCGGCACGCAGATGACGGCGGGAATGCCGTACTCCCGGGCCACCGTGGGGCCGTGCGCCATGATCGCGCCGGTCTCGGTGACCAGCGCCGCGGCGGTGAGGAACAGCGGGGTCCAACCGGGGTCCGTGGTCGCGGCGACCAGGACGTCGCCGGGCTCGACGTGGGCGGTGGCCGGGTCGCTGACGACCCGGGCCGGGCCGGTGACCCGACCGGCGGACGCCCCCACGCCGACGAGCGTCCCGTCCAGGGTGGACGCCGCCGGCAGGACGGTCTCGACGTCGGTGCCGTCGGACAGCAACGCCACCGGCACCGACCGGCGACGCAGCTCCCGGCGGTGCACGGCCCGCCGGGACGCGACGACGCCGCGGTGATCAACTTCCTGGTGTACGGCGGTGTGCACCTCGTCGAGGGTCAGGAACATGATGTCGTCCGGCTGGTCCAGCAGCCCGGCGTCGGTCAGGTCCGCCCCGATCAGCAGCAGTTGTCGGCGTCTCTCCCGCAGCGGGTACAACCCGGCGAACTTGCCGGCCTCGCGCAGGCCGGCCAGCGAACGGGCCCGGCGCAGCAGGAACCCGGCGACTCGGCCACGCACCGGCCGCCGCCGGCGGGCCCGCGTGACCAGCTCTCCCAGCGCCGTCTCCGCCGCCGCCGCGGCACGGTGGAAGCGCTGGTCGGGGCCCTGCCCCGGATCGGTGACACGCAGGTAGTTGGCGAGCGCGGCGAAGACCGGTGTGGGGTCTTCGGCCCAGCGCGGCACGCCGACGTCGACCTCGGCGACACCGCGGTGGCCGTACGCGTCCAGAAAGTCGGCCATGCCGATGTCGGGCAGCGTTCCATCCAGGTGGCGGGCGGCCAGCTCGTCCGGTGGGGTGTCGAGCAGGAGTCGCCGGTGCTCGCCCACGCCCTGGGCGAGTCGCCACAGCGCCAGGTCCATCTCGATGGTGACGTTGTGCGGCATCCCGCCGAGCACGGCGTGGATCTCGTCCGGGTCGGCGACACCCTTGAGCAGCGTGGCCGGCACCGCGGCGGCGAGCATCCCGGCGACGATCGGCCACATGATGGCGTCGCTGTCGTCCCTGTCGTCGCGCGCTTCGAGCAAGCGCAGCCGGTCGGCCGCGGTCCGCAGGTCGTCGGTGGCGACCGACCGGACTCTGAGCTGCTCGATCGCCTCGAACAGCCGGATCCGTGCGGCGTCCGGGCGCGCCAGCGCGCGTACGATCCCCACCACCGCGCGGCCGGCCGTCCGCAGCGACGCCGCACCCTGTCCCGCACCGCGTCCGGTGCCGCCGCTGGTCGGGGCGAATCGCGGATCCGCCAGGACGTGCTGCATCACCGCCTGTGCCCGGGGGCCGAAGTCGACAGCCATGAGCTTGACCAGCCGCCGGCGGGACGACCGGCTCGTGGCCAGGTCGGTCAGGTCGCCGTAGAGGCGGCCGCCGATGTCGACGATCTCCACCCGGACGCCGAGCGCCGCGAGCATCGCGGTGATCTGCGCCCGCAGGGTCGCCATGCCCATCGGGGTGACCGGTCGCAGCATGCCCTGGACGTGGCCGAACTCCAGATAGACGCGGGGGAGGGGCTTGCCGGTGGCCGGTGGCAGGGGGAACAGGCTGGTGATCGGGCGCGACTGCAGCACCCACAGCACGTCGTCCGCGTCGATCGCCCACTCCACGTCCTGCGGGCAGCCGAAGTGGTCCTGCAACCGTTCACCGGTGGCCCGCAGTCGCTCCAGGTGCGCGGCGGTCAGGCACCCTGTGTCGTCCCGCGCGACGCCGTCGAGGACGTAGTGGTCGACGGCCGTCGCGCCGTCCACGACGGTGGTGCCGAGACCCGGCGCGGCGTCGACCGCCATCTCGTTGCGGCAGCCCGTCAGCGGATTGGCGGTGAAGAGCACCCCTGCCGCCGTGGGCGTGACCATGCGCTGCACGATGACCGCCATCCGCACCTCGCGGTGCTCGATGTGGCGGGCCTCGCGGTAGGCGGTCGCCCGGTCGCTGTGCAGCGATTCCCAGCACCGGCCGATCGCGGCGATCAACTCGGCGCCGCCCGTGACGTTGAGGATGGTGTCCTGCTGACCCGCGAAGCTGGCGTCCGGCAGGTCCTCGGCGGTGGCGCTGGAGCGCACCGCCACCGGGCCGGCCCCGAGTCCTTCGTACGCGGCGATGATCTCCGCCTCCGGGACGACACCGCGCCGGTGGGCCTCGGCGGTGACGCAGAAACCCGCGGGGATGCGTTCGCCGCGCCGGATCAACTCGCCCAGCCCGGCTGCCTTGCCACCGACCAGGTCGACCATCTCGGCGGTCACCTCGGACAACGCGATAACGGACATGCCGCCCCCCAGTTGCAATGCGAGTGCATTGCAACCACCGTAGGCCCTTTACGATGCAACTGCAATGTCACCGGGGTGTGAGCGCGACCCACGATCGCGGCGTTGCCGGCGTCTGCCATGCTCGGGCCGGTGACGACCGGCCGACCCATCGGAGCCCGCAGCCACCGCCGCACCCGCCGCCGGCTGATCCCCGTCCTTCTCGCCCTCGTCGTGGCGGCGGCCATGGCCGGCGTCGCCGTGGTGGTCGTGCCGTTGCTGCGGCCGGCCGGTCCCCGTCCGCTCTTTCAGATGCCGGTCGCCTGCGGTGAGACGTGGCAGCTCAGCACCTACCCCGGTCACGACGACTTCGACGTCGACCTGTTCCCCATCGAGGGCGAGGCGTGGGGGCGTCCGGTGCTCGCGTCCTACGGCGGCACGGTCACCGTGGCGGGCATCAACGGTTCGCTGGGTGGGCGTACGCCGGAGAATCCGCAAGGCCCGCGCGGTCGCGGCGGCGGCTACTGGGTGAAGATCGATCACGGTGGCAAGTGGGAGACGCAGTACCTGCACCTGCTCGAACCGCCGCTGGTCGAGGTCGGTCAGAAGGTCGCCCAGGGTGAGCAGATCGGGCGGCTCGGCAGCACCGGCGACTCCGGCGCTCCGCACCTGCACTACGAGCAGCGACGCGGCTGGGACAAGGTCGAGACCCATTTCGGCGGTACGCCGTCGGGCATCACCACCGACGAACGCGAACAGATACTTCGGCGGGTGAGCGAGAACTGCCCGGCCGTCTCCTGAGGACTACGGGTTTGTCCACCACGGCTCGGGGCACTGAACTGGTGACAGTTCAGACGCAGGGAAGGAGCCGGCGATGGCCAAGGGTGACGTCGACACGTACCAGGAAGACGGGCAGTGGAAGAACCGTCCGGAGGGCAACGATCGGGCCAGCAGCACGCACGACTCCAAGGCCGACGCGCAGGCGCAGGGGCGCGAGATGGCAGCCGACCGGGGCGTCGAGCACGTGATCAAGAAGCAGGACGGCACGATCGGGGAGAAGAACACCTACCCGCGCAGCCGCGACCCACGGGACATCGCGGGCTGACCGCCGCACCGTCTGCGGACCGACCTCTTCGGCGTGACCGAGGAGGTCGGTCCGCTGTTGCGCGTCGTCGTGAATCGCCCATGGGATGCGGGTCAGGCCGGCACCACGTACGGGAACGCGTCGGCGCGGGCGGCCTTCGTGACATCGGGTGTGAGGCCCGAGGTGGTGCCGGTGTTGAGGACCAGGGAGAACATCACCTCGGGCGCGTTGTCGGCCATGGTGCGGCCGTTGCGGACCGCGAAGCCGTAGTTCGCGGCCGTGCCGACGGTGTACGAGAGCACGTCCGGGTAGAGCTGTCGGGCGACGCTCCAGCCGTACGCCTGCGGGTCCGGTGCGGTGCCGTTCGCCGCGACGACCCCGGCGACCGCGGTGGCGATCTCCTTCCCATCCTCGGGCAGGTCCTGGCTGGGGTGCCGGAAGTTCGCCGGGTCTGAGAAGTCGGTGTCGTGCGGCCAGAAGATGGGCCACATCATGGGGTGGCCCGCGCGGTTGATCTGCCGCCACCCGCCCGCGTCGGTGGCCAGCAGGGTCCGACACCAGACGCCGATCTCGGTGCCCTCGCGCAGCAGCGGCTCATCGTGCGAGACCTCCAGGACGATCGACTCGACGGTGGTGCCGGCGAAGCTGTTCTTGGCCTGGTCGACCCGCCACGCCGAGCGGTCCACTCGCGCGCCGTTCTTGACCGCTCCGTTGATCGTGGCGAGCTCGTCGAGGTCGACGTAGAACGGGTCGGTGATCCGGCCCGCCCAGATCCGCACGCGCTGCCCGGTCGTCACCTCGCCGGTCCTGCCCTGGGCGATGGGGGTTCCCATGGCGGCGTCGTCGCGGGCGTCCGCGCCGGTGAGTTCGTACAGCTCCAGAGTCTGCGTGCCGTTGCCGTCCGGCTCGCCGAAGGCGAATCGGTAGGCCAGCTCCTCCATGTCCGAGCCGTTGAAGTGAATCTTGAACTCGTAGCGGGCCTCGGCGTGGAAGCCGCGCTTGATGTCGGCCTTGGTCACCGAGCTGTTGACGTCCATGACGAACACGGTGGTGCGGTCGCCGTTGAAGACGTACAGGTCGTCGATGTAGAGCTGGCCGCCCTGGGCGGCGAGGGGGGTGTCAAGGTGGTGCGACATGGGCTCACTCCCGTAACGGCTATATCCGGATTAAACCGAACATAGCGGTCGGGGTGCGGTCGCCCGGTCCGTCGACCGAATCAGGCTGACCCGGTGGGCGGAGATGTCGCACGCGGCGGTGGGGGGGGGGGGGGGGGGGGCCGCCCGCCCCCCCCCCCCGCCCCCCCCCGCACAACCCGGGCCACCAAAGGTTTGCCGCCGCCCCGC
>NZ_JBIDDK010000002.1:93177-573473 GCF_043205095.1 Micromonospora sp. NPDC047557
GGCCCACCTGGGGGGGGGCCGGGGGGGGGCGGGGGGGGCGCGGGCGGGGGGGGGGGGGGGGGCGCGGGCCCCGCCCCCCCCACCGCTCGTGCCGGCCTCGTCAGAAGCGGGACCACTTCTGGTTGGCCGCGCCGAGGCAGTCCCACAGGTGCAGCTTGCCGCCGTTGTTGGGGTTGGCGTCCCGCACGTCCACGCACTTGTTGGCGCTCAGATTGACCAGGTCGCCGGCGCCGTTGAGGGTGAAGCGCTGGGCCGGATTGCCGTTGCAGCTCACGAGGTTGACCTCGGTGCCGTTGGCGGTGCCGGCCCAGGCCGGGTCCATGCACTTGCCCATCGCGCGTACGGTGCCGTCGGAGGCGAACGTCCACGCCTGCGCCGCGGTCGTGTTGCAGTCCCAGATCTGCAGCTTGGCGCCGTCGACCGGGTTGGCGCTCGGGATGTCGATGCAGCGCCCGCTCTGCGCCCCCCTGATCCGGGTGGTGCCGGGCGCCGGGTCGCCGCCGCCGCCGGAGGTGTAGCTCGACACCCGGACGTAGTCGACAAGCATCTGCTGCGGGAACTGGGTGGAGCCGTCCGGGTAGCCGGGCCAGTTACCGCCGACCGCCACGTTGAGGATCATGAAGAACGGGTGGTCGAACACCCACCGGTTGCCGCCGAGCCGGGCGGGGTCGACCCGGTGGTACTGCACGCCGTCCAGGTACCAGGTGATCGCACCCGGCTCCCAGTCCACCCGGTAGTCGTGGAAACCGTCGGCGAGCGGGCTGCCGAGGGTGCGGCTGCCGGTGATGCCGCCGCTACCGGAGTAGCCGGGCCCGTGCACGGTGCCGTAGACGGTGTTCGGCTCCCGGCCGATGTTCTCCATGACGTCGATCTCGCCGGCGTCGGGCCACCCGCCGCCGGTGCCGAGCATCCAGAACGCCGGCCAGATGCCCTGGCCGCGCGGGATCTTGATGCGGGCCTCGAAGCGGCCGTACGTCTGGGTGAAGGTCGCCGCGGTCAGCAGTCGGGCGGAGGTGTACTCGCAGCGACCGTAGTGGCACTGGTAGTTGGCCGGGTTCTCCCGGCGGGCGGTGATGACAAGGTTGCCCTGGCCGTCGTGCACCGCGTTGCTGGTGCTGTTGGTGTAGTACTGCCGCTCGTTGTTGCCCCAGCCGCCACCACCGATGTCGAAGCGCCACTTGTTCTGGTCGACCGGCGTGCCGGCCGGGGCGTTGAACTCGTCCTGCCAGGTGAGCGGGCCGATGGCGGCCTCGGCCCGGTCGGACTCTCCCGGGAGGGTGAGGGAGGCGAGGGTGGTGACGAGGGCGACCGCCGCGAGGACGAGGGGACGCAGGCGGGATGGGGGGCGGGCTGTGAACACGGGAGGCTCCTCAGCGGAGGGGGGTGGCGGAGGCTACGCGCCGGAGAGGTCGGAGAGCGCTCTCTGAAGTGAAGCATGTCGATATCATGACTTTCTGTCAAGAGTGTTTCCAATGCGACGACGGTCCGTTACCGCCTGATCACACCCCTCCATAGCGGTCGAATCGACAGTTCCTATTGCCGTGGAGCGTCCACGCGGGACAGGATGACGAGGTCCGCAGGAAACCTCCCCGTAACCTGCGTGCTGCTGGTCTCTGTCACAAGGAAGTGGGAGTCAGTCATGAGCGACGCGTCGACGGCGCTGGGTGTGCGCCTCTACCCGGACCTGGTCGAGCGGGGTGGCCTCGCCCCCGCGCTCATCGAGACCGCTGCCCACCACCAGCTCGACATCGGGCGGGTGACCGCCCCCGAGCAGGGGCGCGCCCGGTTCACCTGCGCCGAGCTGCACTCCGATCAGGGTGTGGTCTGCATCGGGCTGGGTTCGCAGGCCCGATACTTCATGATCGACCTCCGGTCCGCGGGAGAGGTTCTCGCGCGCGGTGACTGCATGGACCTCGTCCAGGTCGCCCAGGTGGCCGCGGCCTGGCGGGCCGGGCTGACGCTCGCCGAGCTGACCGCCCGCTTCGCGTTCATGGAGGAGATCAAGCACCGCCCGGCGTCGGTGCCGCAGGCCGTCTAGTGCGGTGTCCACGAACGTTCACCGGGTGTCCGGTGGTCGTTGTGGATCCTCGCCTTGTGGGCGAGCGACTCCCCTCCGGGTGGTGGGGCGGGCCTCCGCGGGCCACCTGATCCGCGCGCCGCGCGTGGGCGGCGGGGATCACGTCGGGACCGGCCGGCACCGGGAAGGTGCCGGCCGGCTCGACGGTGCGTGAGCACCTCCGACAACACAACAGCTGTCGGGGTGGTGTGTCCGCCGCCCGGGCTACGGGTGGCGATGGTGGCAGCCGCGACCAGGTCACGGTGCCCGGAAAACCGGCAGTGCGGGCAGGACAGGGTCCGCCCACGGGGTTTCGGTACCCGCCGCAGGCAGGCAGGGCAGGTCGAGGACGTGCCACGTTCGTTCACGAGGCGCAGCGTGATGCCGGCCAGGGTGGCCTTGTCGGTGAGGACCTGTAAGAGCCGGCCGACCTGCCACTGCCGCAACCGCAGGTTGTGCCGCCGCCCCGCCTCGATGTCGAGCACCCCACGCGGGTCCCCGACGCGCAGCTCACCGATACGCTGTTCTACCGCCCACGACACGACCGATCGGGCGGCTTCGTGCTGGGCCTGACGGACCCTGCGCCGATGCCGGCCCTGCACCATACGGGCGCGGCGTCGGTACTTGCGCCATCGCCGTGAACCCCGCTGACCCGGCTTCGGCGCCCGGCGTGCGACCGCCCGGCGGCGGGCTTTCGTGTCAGCCAGGTGCATGCGGTGCTCCGCGCGGATCGCCCGCCCCGACACCAGCAACCCCGCACCGTCCGGGCCGGCCACCGCATACGGGTGGATGATCCCTAGGTCCACCCCAGCGATCCGGGCCGGATCCGGTCCAGCGCCGGCCGGATAGGTCGCGATCGGAATCTCGGCACTCACGTCCAAGAACAGCCGACCGCCCTCACACAGCAGCGTGATCGAGCGGACCTGCTCGAGCGGGTACGGCACCTCCCGCGCCAACCTCACCCACAACGGCGCCGCGCCCCTGCCCGTCGGGATCCGGACGCGACGCCCGTCCAGGGCGAACGTTCCGTGATACCAACGCACCGGCACCAACCCCCGCCGCCGACGCGGGAACCCCGCCGACACGTCACCGTCCTTACGTCGCTTCGCTGCCGCGAACCACGCGTCGGAGAACCGGCGCAACACCGACCGGGCCCCCGTCGAGTCCAACTCGGCGAACGTGCCCGGCCCCGAGGCCGCCAACTCCCGACACAACTCCTGAAAGCCGGACAACGGCGCGTCCCGGCGGCGACGCCGCCACGCGTTCACCTCCAACACACACGCCCACACATCACCAGCCGAACGCAGCAACCCGAAACACCGCCGCCGCTGCCCTGGCGTCACCCGCAACGCCACCCGCGCGGTGCGATACACCACCCGGGGCGCGGCAGGATCCCGACGACGAGGCATAACCAAACCCAACACCACCGGTACGACAAAACCCCCGGCCCCAACCCGGCAAACGTTAGTGGACACCGCACTAGCCGCGGGCGCGTCAGCAGCGCAGGCGGGGAGGCAGCGGCGGCTCGGCGCTGACCTCCCGGTCGAGGTAGGACGCCTCGACGAAGGCGAGGAAGCGTTGCGCGTCGGAGGCGTTGGAGGCCAGGCCGAACGAGACCCGGACCGCGCCGCCGGTCGGCAACCGCAGCGCGCCGAGGTACTCGTCGATCGTGTCGACCCGCGCGAGCAGCCCTCGCCGCAACGAGGTCCCGCTGATCTCGAACGCGCCCTCACCGGCCCCCGGGTTGCAGAAGCAGCCGGTCCGCAGCGAGAAGCCGGCTGCGGCGGACTCCCGCGCCACCAGTCGCTCGTCCACCGGGGACCCGTCCGGGCGCAGGACGTTGAACGTCACGGTGCCGCCCCGACCCACGCCCGTCGTCGGCCCGTACACCCGCACCAGCGGTTCGCCGGTGCGGTGCCGCAGCGCGGACAGGCGGCCCAGCAGCCACTCGGTGAGCAGACCGACCCGGGTGTGCACGAGGTCCACGCCGATCGAGTCGAGCCACCGCAGCCCGAATTCGACATCCGGGATGCTCAGGAAGTTGAGCGTGCCGTCCTCGAACGCCGACTCGTCGTCCATCGAGCGGTGCCAGTCGCCCTGCACGCTCACCGCGCGGATGGTGCCGCCGGCGAACCACGGCCGTTGCAGCCGGGCCAGCGCGTCGCGGCGGGCCAGCAGCGCGCCGACGCCGGTCGGGTAGCCGAAGAGCTTGTACCAGCTCAGGCAGACGAAGTCGGGTCGGACGGCGCGCAGATCCAGCCGGTTCGTCGCGGCGAACGCGGCGGCGTCCAGCAGCACGTCGTAGCCGTGCCGGTGGGCCAGCTCGACCCAGTCCAACGGATGCTGCACGCCGGAGAAGTTGCTCTGCGCCGGGTACGCGAACAGTCCACGGCGACCGGAGCGCCCCCGCCGCCCGGCGTCGAGCACCGTGACCAGGTCGGACTCGGCGACCCGCAGCTCCGGCCCGCTCAACGGTACGTACCGCACCGGCGCGTCGGCCGCCCGGGCGTACTCCCGGATGCCGTTGACCGAGTTGTGGTTGTCCCAGGTCAGCGCGAACGGCGCGGCCGGGCCGAAGTCGTACGCCTCGCCGACCAGTCGACAGGCGCCGCTGGCGTTCGGGGTGAAGACCACCGCGTACTCGGCCGGGTCGGCGTGGAAGAAGTCGAGCACCGCCCGCCGGGTCGACTCCACCAGCGACCCGGCCGCCACGCTGGTGGGGCTCTCCGAGTGCGGATTGCCGTAGAGGCTCGCCAGCAGCCGGTCGTGGTGCGCCCGCACCTGCGCCTGCGCGGTCACCCCGGCGCCGGCGTAGTCGAGGTAGACCTGGCCGTGCCGGTCGAGGTGCTGGTACTCGGTGGCGCGCAGCTCGTCGATCCGGGCGGTGTCGGCGTACCCGGGCAGTGCCGCCGGTGAGGGGAAAGGGGCGTGCTCAGGACGCACGGCGGGCCTCCCGGCGCACCAGGACCGCCCACGCGGCGGCGAGGAAGAGCAGCACGAACCCGCCGAGCACCAGCCAGTCGAGCCAGATCGGTCGGGAGAAGCTGTCGCCGTACGTCTGCAGCAGCGGCGGGCCGAGCGGCGAGCCGCCGTCGCGCCACAGCCGCTCCACCCCGGCGGTGTGCCCCAACCCCTCGAACGCCCACCGGTTCGACATCGCGTAGCTGAGCCACCGGCCGCCGGCCGCCATGGCCGGCACCGGCAGGATCGCCCCGACGAACAGCACCTGCGGGAAGCACAGCATCGGCAGCAGGAGCGTCGCCTGGGCCGCGTCGGAGACGGCCGCCGAGCAGAGCAGGCCGAGCGCGAGCGCGGCCGCCGAGGAGAGCAGCAGGGTCGCGTACAGGGCGGCGAAGTCGCCGCCGTCGACCGGGGGCAGCCGGTCCATGGCGCGCAGCACCCCGAGCAGGGCCAGATCCGCCAGGGCGAGCAGCGGCAGCAGCACCGCGACCTTCGCCAGCAGGTACGGGAGCAGCCGGACACCGGCAAGCCGCTCCCGACGCAGGATCGGCAACTCCGTGCAGATCTGGAGCAGCCCGTAGGTCAACCCGAAGAAGAAGCCGCCGAACGCGATCCAGAACAGGATCATCACGGTGACGGTCGGGCGGGGGCTCGCCGGGTCGAAGGCGCCGGGGCGAAACAGCAGCGCGAACATGCCGAGCACCATGAGGGGCGAGCCGAGCAGGATCGCCAGCGTCAGCCGGTTGCGGGCGACGATCTCCGCGTTGCGCGCGGTGAGGAGCATCCACTGACGCAACCGGCCGACCCGCCGTGGGGCAGTCCCGCCCGGGTCGTCCGTCGCGCCCGGATGGCCGGTCGCAGCGGGGGACGGGCCGGCCGGGCCGGGGTCGACCGTGTCGGCGTCGCGGTACGCGGCGAAGCGCTCGGGCCACCCGGCCGGGTCGGACTCCTCGTCAAGCCGCAGGTGCACCTCCGCCAAGGACCCCAGGCCGAAGAACTCCCGGGCGGCGGCGGGCGTGCCGGCGTAGGCCAACCGGCCCTGGCGGGTCAGCACGACGACCCGGTCGCAACGGTCCACGTCGGTGATCTGGTGGGTGGTGAGCACGACCGTGGTCCCGGCGTCGGCGAGGGTACGCAGCACCCGGAGCAGTTCCACGGCGATCGCCGGGTCCAGCCCGGAGGTGGGCTCGTCGAGGAAGAACACGCCGGGTCGGGTCAGCAGCTCGACGGCGATGCTGGCGCGCTTGCGCTCACCGCCGCTGAGGCGGCCCACCGGCACGTCGGCTCGCTCGGTGAGCCGCAGGTCGGCGAGCACCGCGGCGACCCGAGCCGACGTCTCGGCCGGGCCGGTCCCGGAGGGCAGGCGCAGCCGGGCCGCGTAGTGCAGGGTGCGGGCCAGCGGCAGCTCGCGGTGGATGATGTCGTCCTGCGGAACGAAGCCGACCGCACCCGGCGCGGCGCCGCCGTCGTACGCCACGGTGCCCGCAGCCGGTCGGCGGACCCCGGCCAGCGTCTCCAGCAGGGTCGTCTTGCCGGCGCCGCTGACCCCGATGATCGCGACCAGCTCGCCCGGCGCGACGGTCAGGGAGATGTCGTCCAGGATGCGGTGTCCACCTCGGACACTCTGGCCCAGGCCGTCGGCCACGATGGCGACGCCGGTACGCGGTGGTGCGGCGGTCTGCTCGGTCGTCATGTCGAGGGTGCCCGATCCGGTCGGTGACGTGGTACGCCTGACATCGTGCCTCGCCGATGCTACGTCGCGCCCCGGGCGCCGCCGGGGCCTCGATCACGACGTGCGACTGTTGCCGGGCGACCAACGCGAGGTTGGACGCCACCGGAAAGGACTGGCACGTGAACCTGCCCGATGACCTGGTCGCCCTGCTGCGCGCGCCGAGCACCTGCTACCTGACGACGCTGATGCCGGACGGCTCGCCGCAGCTCACCCAGACGTGGGTGGACACCGACGGCACGCACATCCTGATCAACACGGTGGAGACGCACCAGAAGACGCGCAACGTCCGCCGGGACCCCCGGGTCGCCGTGGCGATCTCCGACCCGGACAAGCCGGGCCGCTACCACGAGGTCCGGGGTCGGGTGGTCGACCTGAGCACCGAGGGCGCAGCCGAGCACATCGAGCGGCTGGCCCAGCGCTACCTCGATGGGCCGTACCCGTGGTTCGGCGGCCGCGACCAGGTCCGGATCATCCTGACCATCGAGGCCGACCGGGTCCGCTCGATGGGCTGACCGGGCCGAGCTGACGGCCGGCGCGTCGCGCCCTTTGGGGCCTGATCCGCATCTAAGGGACGTTCAGGCGCTGATCCGTCAGCCGCGACGGTCGCGACGGGATGATCACCGTCGATCCGCCCACCGGACAGAGGCGTGGGTCACACCGTCGGCCGAAGGCTGTCGTCGGGTCCTCGTCGCGGTGCCGGCGGTGTGGCTTGGTCAAGATCCGTCGATAGTTTCGTACTCGTGGGTAGGCTGCCCGCTGTCCCGCTGCCGTGGATCGTGCCTGGTAGCGGGCCTCTTGGCAGTGACCGGGGCTGATCATGGGGCTGTCCCCGCATTTGACAACGTTGCCACCGACAGGCCATGGTGCCACGAGGGGCTGCGGGGGCGGCTGTGACGGGCGAAGACTCTGCTACGTCTATATTGCCGGATTGTTACATTTTCAACAGGCCCTCGCCTTGCGGATGGCCGGTTCACCGCAATACGTTGCCGTCAACAACAAAACCAAGTGAAGGTTCAACCTTCCGGAGGCAACGATGACGTTGGCGAGGTGGTACGAGCGATGAACGACGTGCCCACCCTCCTTGAGATGCGCTCCATCACCAAGGAGTTCCCCGGAGTCAAGGCCCTCTCCGACGTCAACCTGGTGGTTCGCGCCGGCGAGATCCATGCCATCTGCGGCGAGAACGGTGCGGGCAAGTCCACGCTGATGAAGGTCCTCAGCGGGGTCTACCCGTACGGAAGCTACGACGGCCAGATCATCTACCAGGGGTCGGAGAGCAGGTTCTCCGACATCCGGGCCAGTGAGAACGCCGGAATCGTGATCATCCACCAGGAGCTCGCGCTCATCCCGGGCATGTCGATCGCCGAGAACATCTTCCTCGGCAACGAGCCGCGCAAGCACGGCGCGATCGACTGGAAGGCCGCCAACCGGATGGCGCTGGACCTGATGGCCCGGGTCGGCCTCCAGGAGAACCCGGACACCCTGATCAAGGACATCGGTGTCGGCAAGCAGCAGCTCGTGGAGATCGCCAAGGCGTTCGCCAAGGACGTGAAGCTCCTCATCCTGGACGAGCCGACGGCCGCGCTGAACGAGGCGGACTCCAAGCACCTGCTGGACCTGCTGCGCGGGTTCCGCTCGCGCGGCATCACCTCGATCATGATCTCGCACAAGCTGAACGAGATCGAGGCGATCGCCGACCAGATCACCATCCTGCGCGACGGCCGGACCGTGGAGACCCTCGACGTCAAGGCGGACGGGGTCGACGAGGACCGGATCGTGCGGGGCATGGTCGGCCGCGAGCTGGGCAGCCGGTTCCCGGACCACACCCCGAAGATCGGCGAGGTCTTCTTCGAGGTCCGCAACTGGAACGTCCGGCACCCGATCTCCGCCGAGCGCCAGGTCTGCAAGAACGAGAGCTTCGTGGTGCGCCGCGGCGAGATCGTCGGCTTCGCCGGCCTGATGGGCGCGGGCCGCACGGAACTCGCGATGAGTGTCTTCGGCCGCTCCTACGGGGTGTACGAGTCGGGCACGATCATCAAGGACGGCAAGGAGATCGTGCTGAAGTCGGTCGCGGACGCGATCGACAACGGGCTCGCGTACGTCAGCGAGGACCGCAAGGCGATCGGCCTCAACCTGCTCGACGACATCAAGGCGTCGACGGTTGCCGCGAAGCTGTCCAAGATCTCCCACCGCGGCGTCCTGAACGAGGTCGAGGAGTACCAGGCGGCCGAGGCGTACCGCAAGGAGTTGCGGACCAAGGCCCCGACCGTCGACGAGAGCGTCTCCAAGCTCTCCGGCGGCAACCAGCAGAAGGTCGTCCTGGCCAAGTGGATGTTCACCGACCCGGACCTGCTGATCCTCGATGAGCCGACGCGCGGCATCGACGTGGGTGCCAAGTACGAGATCTACGGCATCATCCAGCGGCTCGCCGACCAGGGGAAGGGCGTCGTCGTCATCTCCTCGGAGCTGCCTGAGCTGATCGGGCTCTGCGACCGCATCTACACCGTGTTCGAAGGCGCCATCACGGGCGAGATCGCCCGGGCCGACGCCACCCCGGAAAACCTCATGAAGCAGATGACCTCGACGAAGAAGATGGCCACACGATGAGCCGATTGAAGGACCTTCAGAAGAACCTGTTCGGAGGCACCACCTCCAACGCGCGCCAGTTCGGGATGATCTTCACCCTGGTGGCGATCGTCGTCCTGTTCCAGATCCTGACCGATGGCCTCACCCTGCGGTCGGACAACCTGATCGCGCTGTTCCAGCAGAACTCGTACATTCTGATCCTGGCCATCGGCATGCTCATGGTGATCGTGGCCGGACACATCGACCTGTCGGTCGGCTCGGTCGCCGCCTTCGCCGGCATCCTGGTCGCCAAGTCGATGACCGAGTGGGATCTGCCCTGGCCGGCCGCCATCGTGTTCGGCCTCGCCATCGGCGCGGTGATCGGCGCCTGGCAGGGCTTCTGGGTGGCCTACATCGGGGTGCCGGCGTTCATCGTCACCCTGGCCGGCATGCTGCTCTTCCGGGGCGGCAACCAGTTCATCGGTAACGCGCAGAGCATCCCGGTGCCGGAGGGCTTCCGGGAGATCGGCTCCGGGTTCCTGCCCGAGTTCGGCCCGGACACCGGCTACAACAACGCCACGCTGCTGCTCGGCCTGGCCGCGGCGGCCGCTGTGGTGTGGCGCGAGCTCCAGGCCCGCAAGACCCGTCGGGAGATGGACGCCGCTCCGGCGCCGATGTGGATCTCGATTCTGCGGATGGCCATCATGGTCGGGGTCATCGCCTTCGCGGCGCTGCGCTTCGCCAGCGGTCGGGTCGGCACCAGCTTCCCGATCTCCGGCATCATCCTGCTGGTCCTGGTCATCGCGTACTCCTTCTACACCCGCAACACGGCCGGCGGTCGGCACATCTACGCGGTAGGCGGCAACTCCCGGGCGGCCGAGCTGTCCGGCGTGAAGCTCAAGCGGGTCAACTTCTTCGTCATGATGAACATGTCCGTCCTGGCCGCGCTGGCCGGCATGATCTTCGTGGCCCGTTCGGCGGCCTCCGGTCCGCAGGACGGCAACGGCTGGGAGCTGGACGCGATCGCCGCGGTCTTCATCGGTGGCGCGGCCGTCGCCGGCGGTATCGGCACCATCAGCGGCTCGATCGTCGGTGGTCTCGTGATGGCCGTGCTCAACAACGGCCTGCAGCTGATGGGCGTCGGCACCGACCGCGTCCAGATCATCAAGGGCCTGGTCCTGCTGCTGGCCGTCGCGATCGACGTCTACAACAAGAGCCAGGGGCGCTTCTCCATCGTCGGGAGCCTGATGCGGCCGTTCCGCCGCGACGACTCCGCCCCACCCGCCTCACCGCCGGACGCGGAGCGCGAGCCCGCCAAGGCAGCGGTGTCCGGCTGACGGCCACCGATCCTCTCCACCCGGTTCCACCTTCCAGAAAGGCAAGTCCTCACCATGCGTAAATTCTTCGGCACGTCGGTGGTCGCGGTCAGCGCCGCCGCCATGCTGGCCCTCGCCGGTTGCGGCTCCGGCCGCGACGGCGACTCCGACAGCAAGGGCGGCGACGCCAAGGGCTTCGCGGCGAACTCGCTGATCGGCGTGGCCCTCCCGGCCAAGACCTCGGAGAACTGGGTCCTCGCCGGTGACCTGTTCACCAACGGCCTCAAGGAGGCCGGTTTCCAGGCTGACGTGCAGTACGCCGGCGCGTCGACCACGGTCGCCGACCAGCAGGCCCAGATCACCGCCATGACCACCAAGGGCGCCAAGGTCATCGTCATCGGCGCGACCGACGCCGCGCAGCTGTCGACCCAGGTCGCCGCGGCGCACGCCGCCGGCGCCAAGGTGATCGCGTACGACCGTCTGATCAAGAACACGCCGGACCTCGACTACTACGTCGCGTTCGACAACTTCAAGGTCGGCCAGCTCCAGGGCCAGGCCCTGCTGGACGGCATGAAGGCCAAGAAGCCGAACGGCCCGTACAACATCGAGCTGTTCTCCGGCTCGCCGGACGACAACAACGCCGGTGTCTTCTTCGACGGCGCGATGAGCGTGCTCAAGCCGGAGATCGACAAGGGCACCGTCGTCGTCGCCTCGGGTCAGAAGGACGTCAAGCAGACCGCCATCCAGGGCTGGAAGGCCGAGGGTGCGCAGGCCCGCATGGACCAGCTGCTGACCTCGACCTACGGCAGCAAGGAGCTGGACGGCGTCCTCTCCCCGAACGACACGCTGGCCCGCGCCATCCTGACCTCGGTCAAGGGTGCTGGCAAGCCGACCCCGGTCGTCACCGGTCAGGACTCCGAGGTTGAGTCGGTCAAGTCGATCGTCGCTGGCGAGCAGTACATGACGATCAACAAGGACACCCGCAACCTGGTGAAGGAGACCATCAACATGGTCAAGGCTCTCCAGGCCGGCAACGCCCCGCAGGTGAACGACACCAAGTCCTACAACAACGGCAGCAAGGTCGTGGACACGTTCCTGCTCCCGCCGGTCGCCGTCACCAAGGCGAACGCGGCCGAGGCGTACGCGAACGACCCGAAGCTCGCGCCGCTCACCAAGTAATCACCGCACGGTAGGCAGCAACGCCGATGGGTCCCGGATCTCCTCTTCCGGGACCCATCGCCGTCCGTGCCTCCGACGCACACCCGGCACCGATCCGGAAGGAGGTCTGACCGTGGATACACCCGTGCGGTCCAGGCCAGCCGGCGCCGGCCGTAACCCTGATTCCCCGCTGCCCCCGCTCCCCGGCGCGAGCCAGGAGGAGATCCGGCGGCAGAACCTCGGCGCCGTGCTGCGCTACGTGCACCTGCACGGACCGACGTCGCGGGCCGAGCTGACCAGTCGCCTCGGCCTCAACCGCAGCACCATCGGCGCGCTCGCCGCCGACCTGACCGCCAGCGGCCTCGTCACCGAGGAGGCGCCGACCACCGCCCGGCGGGCCGGCCGTCCCTCCCTGGTGGTCAGCCCCCGCTCCGACCGGGTCTACGCCCACGCGCTCAGCATCGACGCCGACCGGCTGCGCGCGGCGCGGGTCGGCCTCGGCGGTCGCATCCTCGACCGGCGCGAGGTCGCCCGTCCCGGTGGCATGTCGGCGGTCGACACCGTCGGCCCGCTCGCCGACCTCGTTCGCGACATGGAACGTGGCGTCGCCTCCGACGCGCTGCTGGTCGGGGGAGCGGTCGCCGTCACCGACACCACCCGCGACGCGGACGGCCGACTCCGGATCGTCGGCGTCGACGAGGGCCTCAGCGTGGCGCTGGAGGCCGAACTCACCGCCGGCCCGGGGTTCGTGGCCGGCGACCTCGCCGACATCGCGGGCCTGGCCGAGCACATCCGGGGCGTGGCCCCCGGCATCGACGACCTCATCTACCTGCACGGGGACCTGGGCATCAGCGCCGGCATCGTCGTCGGCGGCCGGTTGATGATCGGCCACCGGGGTCACAGCGGCAAGGTCGGTCACATGGTGGTCAACCCGAATGGCCTCCCGTGCGGCTGCGGATCACGTGGCTGCTGGGAGACCGAGATCGGTGAAGCCGCGCTGCTGCGCCACGCCGGCCGCGACCCGGACGACCGCGCCGCCGTGACCGAGGTGCTGCGCGCGGCGGCGGACGGCGATCCGGCCGCCCGCCGGGCCGTCGAGCAGGTCGCCGACTGGCTCGGCTTCGGCGTGGCCAACCTGGTGAACGTGGTCAATCCCGACGCCGTGGTGTTCGGTGGCTCGCTGCGCGACATCTTCATCGCCGGCGCGGACACGGTGCGTCGGCGGCTGGACGCCATGCCGCTGCCGGCCTCCCGCGAGCACCTGCGGCTGCGCGCGGCGGCGCTCGGCCGCGACGCCGTTCTGATCGGCGCCGCCGAGTTGGCCTTCGACAAGCTGCTGGCCGATCCGCTCAACGTCGGCGTCGCCGGTCAGTCGGGTTCCGCCGGCCCGTTCTAGGCGCTCTCCCGTACCCCCGCTGGTCCCGTTGCCTGGCCGGGGCTCCCAGGCCCAGGGCTCGTGCAGCTCCAGGCGGCCACGGGTCGCCGGCCACCACATCCGCCAGGCGGCGAACCGCCGGCCGTTCTACGAGATCGTCCTGCCACCGAAGCTAGTCGATCCGACGTTCCCGTACTTCCTACCGTATGTTGTACGGTAGGCCGGTGTTGAGCCACGGGAAGGGGACAGGCATGACGACGAGCGGTGCCGCCATAGTCGCCGAGGGGCTGCGGAAGCAATATCGGGACCGGTTCGCGCTGGACGGCTTCGACTTGGAGGTGGACAGCGGGACGGTGTGTGGCCTGCTCGGCCCGAACGGGGCCGGCAAGACCACCTCGGTGCGGATCCTGTCCACCCTGCTGCGACCGGACGGGGGTCGCGCCGAGGTCGCCGGGTTCGACGTGACCCGCCACCCCGATCGGGTGCGCTACCGGATCGGCCTGGTGGGGCAGCACCCCGCGCTGGACGAGGCGCTCAGTGGCCGGCAGAACCTGATCCTCTTCGGCCTGCTGTCGCACCTTGGCCGTCGGCGGGCCCGGCAGCGCGCGGTCGAGTTGCTGGAGCGGTTCGGCCTGACCGACGTCGGCGAGCGTCCGGTCAACGCGTACTCCGGGGGGATGCGTCGCCGGTTGGACCTGGCTGCCGGCATGGTCCTGGCCCCCGCCGTGCTGTTCCTGGACGAACCCACCACCGGGCTGGACCCGCGCGGCCGTAACGAGGTGTGGGAGTCGATCCGCGAGCTGGTCCGCGCGGGCACCACAGTCCTGCTCACCACCCAGCACCTGGACGAGGCCGATCAGCTCGCCGACCGGATCTCGGTGGTCGAGGCCGGGCGCGTGATCGCCGACGGCACCCCGGACGAGCTGAAGGCACGGCTCGGCGGCGACCGGATCGAGCTGGTTCTCGGGGAGCCCGCCGATCTCCCCGTCGCCGTCGCGCAAATGCGTCGGGTGGTCGACGGCGAACCGACTGTCGACGTGGACCGGCGCGCGGTAAGCGTCGGCGTCGGGCACCGCGCCGGTGCGCTCGTCGAGGTACTGCGGGCGCTCGACGCCGCGCAGGTCAGGGTGGCCGACATCGCCCTGCGTCGGCCCACCCTCGACGATGTCTTCCTGCACGTCACCGGCCACCGGGTGAACGCGGAGGTGGCCGCGTGAGCAGCTTGGCCCCGCCCACGACGGTGGACCTGACGCCCGGCCGGCCCGGTGCCCTGGCAGACAGCGGCACCCTCGTCTGGCGCGGCCTGGCCCGGTGGCGACGTGACCCCGGGCCGCTGGTCGCCTCGCTCGGCTTCAACATCCTGATCGTGCTGATCTTCGCCTACCTGTTCGGCGGGGCGTTGCAGGTGCCCGGCGGAGGCAGCTACCGGGAGTTCCTGATGCCCGGCATGTTCGTGATGACCATGGTGTTCGGCATCAGCCTCACCACGATCGCCGTCGCCGAGGACCTGGAGCGCGGGATCACCGACCGGCTTCGCTCGATGCCGGTGTCACCACTCGCGCCGCTCGTCGCCCGGGCGGTGAGCGACCTGCTGTTCGCCCTGGTCACCCTCGCGGTGCTGCTGGTCGCCGGGCTCGCGGTCGGCTGGCGGGCACACGGCGGCGCCGGTGCCACGCTGGGCGCGGTGGGGTTGATCCTGCTGCTGCGGTTCGCCCTGGTCTGGGTCGGCATCTTCCTCGGCCTGGTCACCCGGGGCCAGACGGCCGTGGTCGCCGTGCAGACCCTGGAGTTCCCGCTCGGCTTCCTCTCCAACGCGTTCGTCGCACCGGCCACGATGCCGACCTGGCTCGGCGCGGTGGCCGCGTGGAACCCGCTGTCGGCGACCGTCGGGGCCACCCGCGAGCTGTTCGGCAACCCCGGCTGGGGTGGCGACTCGTGGGCGGCCCAGCACTACCCGTGGCTGGCCGTGGCCTGGCCGATCGCGCTGGTCGCCGTGTTCCTGCCGCTCTCGGTCGCCCGGTACCGGCGGCTGGGCGGCTGAGCGTCGAGGCGTACGCGCCCCCGGTGGTCGGGCCACCGGGGGCGCTGTCGATCATCCGGCGGGTCGCAGCACCCGCCCCGGGCCGGCTGCGTTGTCGGCGGCGGCCTGGGTGCGCTGAGCCCCAGTGACGCAGACGTCGTCGCCGATGAACGCCTCGCGCCAGACGTAGCCGGCGACGCAGGTGTGCGGGCCGTACGGGCCGCTGACCCACCGGCTCGCCGCGACCGCGTTGTCCGAGAGCACCTGGGAGCGGGTCGCGCCGGTGACGCAGACGTAGTCGGACTGGTCGGCGTCGCGCCAGACGTATCCGCTGACGCAGGTGTTCGGACCGGACACCAGCCGGGCCGGGTTGCGCCGGGAGGCGGCGGCTGCGTTGTCGGCGGCGGCCTGGCTGCGCTGAGCGCCGGTGACACAGACGTCGTCCCCGGCGTACGCCTCGCGCCAGACGTACCCGGCGACGCAGGTGTGCGGGCCGTACGGGCCGTTCACCCAGCGGCTGGCCGCGGCGGCGTTGTCCGCCCACACCTGGCTGCGGGTGGCGCCGGTGACGCAGACCAGGTCGCCGGCGCGGGCCTCGCGCCAGACGTAGCCCTGGAGGCAGCGGTTGACCACGTCGGTGGTCACGGTCACCGAGGCGGCGTCGCCGGAGAGCCAGTTCACGCCGATCTGCACGCCGTTGGCGTTGAGTGACTGGGCCGGCCCGCCACCGGGGCCGGTGCGCAGCAGGGTGGGGGTGCCGTCGCGGACCTCGTGCAGCAGCACCGTGTCGGCGGGGATGCCCGCGCTCCAGCCGGTCTTCCGGCGGAACTCGACGGTGTAGTAGTGGAAGAGGTCGGCCGGGTCGAACGGGATCCGGACCAGCTGCGGGCCACTCGCGGCGGGCACCTCCAGCGGCGCCAGGGTCAGGGTGCGGGAGCCGATCCCGTCGGCGGCCATGGTGAACACCCGGTTCTTCGGCAGCCAGCCCAACTCGTCGCGGTGCGGCCCGTTGAGCCCGACCGCGCTGGTGCCGTAGTTCGCGGTGCCGAAGGCGTGGATGTGCATGGCGCTCATCTCGTCCCACGGGTCGTCGTACTCGCCCGGTTGGGACCACGGCGCGTTCTGGTACGTGGTGTCGTTGGAGAAGGAGTGCCCCAGGTTGTAGCCGTGCAGCATCTCGTGCGCGGCGAAGCCGACGTTCCAGGCGCCCGGGTCGAGCAGCACCCGGCCGCCGGCCGCGCCGGAATCCACCCAGTCGTTGAGCATGACCGCGATCCGGTTGCCGGCGGGCACCGCGTAACCAGCGGTCGCCGCCGTGTCCACGCAGCGCTGGATCCGGGTCCCCCTGTCGATCGACCCGAACTGGGCAAGCGTGTACGGCATCGTGTACCAGCCCCGCACGACCGAGCCGGCCAACGACACCCGACCACCGGACTGGTCGGCGAGGTAGTCGGCGACCCCGCCGGTGCCGGCCCCGGCGGCGGTGAGGAAGTTGGCGAAGTGCGACGGCGGTTGGGGCTCCGCCGGCTTGTCGCTGAACTTGCACAGCAGCACCGACCATGCGGTCGCGTTGCGGATCGGGCTGGCCGTCGCCGGGGCGGCCGGCGCCGCGACCGCGCCCAGCACGGCGCAGGCGAGCGCCACGGCCGACGCGGCGACTCGACGGAGGATTGTGGACTTCACACGTACGCTCCCATCTCTGCGGCCCAGCCAACCCGGGCCCGGGGTCCACATCGGAGCACCGTGGGTGAGCGAATCGGCACGTTGAGTCGAGTTGGCGACGGGCCGGAATCCGACTTCGCCGAGCGGGTGATGTCGGTGCGCGCCACTAAGCTCGGCGGCGTGGTCGTCCACCAACTCGACCGGGCACAGGCACGGCGGATCGCCGTCCGCGCCCAACTGCTGGCCGCCCCACGCCCGACCGACCTGCTGGCGGTGGTCCGACACCTGACCCTGGTGCAGCTCGACCCGACGGCCGCCGTCGCGCCGAGCGCCGACCTGGTCTGCTGGAGCCGGCTCGGCTCGTCGTACCAGCCGGAGCGGTTGCGGCGGGCCCTGGAACGGGACCGGACGCTCTTCGAACACCAGGCGATGGTGCGCCCGATGGAGGATCTGGGGCTCTATCTGGCCGCGATGGCGCAGTGGCCCTCGTACGAGCGGCAGCGCGAGTGGCTGCGCGCCAACGACTCGTTCCGCCGGGACGTGCTCGACCGGCTCGCCGCCGACGGGCCGCTGCTCTCCCGGGACATCCCGGACACGTGCGTGGTGCCCTGGCCGTCGTCCGGCTGGACCAACAACCGCAACGTCACCCAGATGCTGGAGTTCCTGGTCCTGCGCGGCGAGGTCGCGATCGCCGGTCGCCAGGGCCGGCAACGACTCTGGGACGTGGCGCAGCGGGTCTACCCGGCTGGCACGCCTGTCGTCCCGCTGGAGCAGGCACGCCGGGCCCGCGACGAGCGACGGCTGCGGGCGCTGGGAATCGCCCGGCGAAAGGCGGTACCCGTTCCCGGCGAGCCGGCGGAGGTCGGCGACGCCGGTGAGCCGGCGGTCGTCGAGGGCATCGCGGGGGAGTGGCGGGTCGACCCGGCAGCGCTCGGGCAACCCTTCACCGGGCGTACGGCGGTGTTGTCGCCCTTCGACCGGCTGGTGCACGACCGGGTCCGTCTCGCCGAGCTCTTCGAGTACGAGTACGTGCTGGAGATGTACAAGCCCAAGGCCAGCCGGCGGTGGGGCTACTTCGCGTTGCCGATCCTGCACGGCGACCGGCTGGTCGGGAAGGTCGACGCCACGGCCGACCGTCGGCGCGGCACGTTCACGGTGCACGCCGTCCACGAGGACGTGCCCTTCACCGCAGAGCTGACCCGGGCCGTGCACGACGAGCTGCGCGACCTCGCGTCCTGGCTCAAACTGACCGCCGAGGGTCTGCGCTGACGGGTGATCGCCGAGGCCCCCGTGGCTCCGGCGATCACCCGCCCCCGATCACGCGATCCGGCGGACCCGACGCACGGCGAGGTAGAGCAGGAGCACGGCGAGGGCGACGAAGATGCCCGTCTCGATGCTCTGGAACAGCCAGAACCGGTCCGCCGGCTGGTACAGCTCCCAGTTGTACGCGCCCGGCCCGAGACCCAGGTCCGCGCCGCAGGCTCGGCCGTCCGGGCCCTTGCCGCCCGGCGGGCACTGGATACGGGTGTTCTCCGCGACCATCGTCCCGTCGGCGTCGCGGATTCCCACGGCCAGAACCCAGTTGCCCCGGTCGCCCTCCGGAATCCCCGGCCCCTCGATCGGGAAGGTCTGGGTGCGGGCGGGCTGGTAGTGCGGTCGGGCCAGGATCTCCACCGCCGCCCGTACGCCGATGAACCCGGCCAGGGTGATGCCCATGGCGGGCAGCATCCGCTTGAAGATGGTGCCGGCGAAGATGCCGAGCGCCACGGCGAAGAGGGTGTAGCCGATCGGCACGATGCCCTGCAGATCGAAGACGATCACGCCGAGTCGGCCCTCGTGCGCGGCCTTGGTGAGCGGTTCGACCCACCACGACATGCCCAGTCCGTAACCGACCGCGAGGAGCACGACGGCACCGCCGACCAGCCCGAACTTCACCAGCGCCCAGCGGGTGCGGCCGACGCCCTGGGTCCAGACGAACCGGTGCGTACCCTGCTCCACCTCGCGAGCCACCAGCGGTGCGCCCCAGAACAGGCCGACCAGCACCGGCAGGGTGATCAGCAGCACCGCCACCAGGTTCAGACTGTCGTACCGGTCGCTGAAACGGCGCAGGCCCACGTCGCAGGTCTGCGCGGCAGCCTCGCTGAGGGTGGACGGGCGCAGACACTCCGCCAGCCCGAGGTCGGCGAAGGTGTGCCGCATCGACAGGCCGATCGGCACCAGCACGGCGGCGAGCACCAGGAACCCCAGGAGGGTGTAGAACGCCAGCTTGCGGTGTTGCCGCCAGGTCAGCCAGATCATGCCGCCACCCCCCACTCGCTGTGACTGGTCTGCGTGACGCCGTCGGCCAGGTAGGCCAGGACGACGTCCTCCAGGCTGACGTCGCGCACCGTCCAGGCGGCGTCGGTGACGGGGCCGTCGGTGCGTACCAGCAGCGTGGACTGCCGGTCGGTGTGGCTGGCTCGGACCACCTGCGCGACGCCGCCGATCGGACCGCCGTCGTGCCGCGGGCCGACGAGCTGCCGGTGCGCCGCCACCAGGTCATCGACCGAGCCGGTGAGCTGCACCCGGGCGGCGTTGAGCACGATCAGGTAGTCGCAGACGCGCTCCAGGTCGGCCAGCAGGTGCGAGGAGAGCAGAACGGTGGTCCCGGAGTCCGCGACGCTGCCCATCAGCGACTGGAGGAACTCCCGCCGGGCCAGCGGATCGAGGCTGGCCACCGGCTCGTCGAGCAGGAGCAGCCGGGGTTGTTTGGCCAGCGCCAGAGCGAGCGCCACCTGGGCCCGTTGCCCACCGGAGAGTTTGCCGACCGGCTTGTCGGGCGGTATGCCGAGCTGCGCCAACCGGGTCCGGGCCAGCGCCGCGTCCCACCGCCTGTTCAGCTTGCCCCCGGCGAAGACCAGCTCGGCGGCGGTGAAGTCCCGGTACAGCGGGGTGTCCTGGGCGACGAACCCGATGTCGGCCAGCCCTTCCGTGTCGCCGTACGGCGACCTGCCGAACACCCGCACCGCGCCCTCGTCGGGCTTGATCAGCCCGACGGCCAGGTGCAGCAACGTGCTCTTGCCCGCCCCGTTGGGCCCGACCAGCGCGGCGATCCGGCCGGCCGGAAGGTGCAGCGAACAGTCCCGTAGCGCCCACGTTCTGCCGTACCGCTTGCCCAGCCGGTCGGCCTCCAAGACCATGTCCATCCTCTGTCCTCTCGTTGCGCCGCGTGCTCGCTGCGCTCGCCCGCTCACGCGGGTTCCTTCTGTGGGGTGTCGTCGGCGAGGGTGGCGCGCAGTGTGGTCTCCACCAGGGCGACGACGTCCTCGGCCGTGAGGCCGGCGGCCTGCGCCCGGTGCAGCCACGCCACGAGGTCGTCGCGTAGCTCGGCCTGGTTGGGCAGGGACGCGCCGGCGAGGGTGCGCTGGACGAACGTGCCCACCCCCGGTCGGCCGCCGACCAGACCCTCGATCTCCAACTCCCGGTACGCCTTCAGCACCGTGTTCGGGTTGATCGCCAGCGACTGGGCGACGTCCCGGACCTTCGGCAGCTGGTCGCCGGGTGCGAGCAGACCGACGCGCAGCGCCTGCTTCACCTGCTGCACGAGCTGCATGTAGGTGTTCACCTTCGACCGGCTGTCCAGCACGAACTCGATCACTCGTGATGATCCTTCCTGTTGTCCTACGACAGTAGGACTAATAGACAGCTTGGTGGGACGCGCGCCCACTGTCAAGCGACTCCGCCGCCCTGGCACCACCGGGCCAGCGATTGGCACCGACGGGTCAGCCACCCGGGAAGGGAACCGGCACGCGATCCGTGCGGAGGGGAAGGTGCTCGATGGTCACCAACGAACTCACGACGACGAGGGCGACGCCGTTGCAGGTCGCTCGCGCCCGGGGCCGGGTACGCGGGCGGCTGATCCTGCTCGGCCCGGCGTTCGTCGCCGCCGTCGCGTACGTCGACCCGGGCAACTTCGCCACCAACTCGGCTGCCGGCGCCCGCTACGGCTACCTGCTCGTCTGGGTCGTGGTCGTGGCCAACCTGATGGCCATGCTGGTGCAGACCCTCACCGCCAAGCTGGGCCTGGCCACCGGCCGCAGCCTGCCCGAACTGTGCCGCGAGCGCCTGCCCCGCCCGGTGAACCGGATGATGTGGGTGCAGGCCGAACTCGTCGCGATGGCCACCGACCTGGCCGAGGTGATCGGTGGCGCGGTCGCCCTGTACCTCCTCTTCGGCATCCCGCTGCTACCCGGCGGGATCATCATCGGCGCCGCCGCCTTCGTCGTGCTCGCCCTGCGCTCGCGCGGGTTCCGGGCGTTCGAAATCGCCATCGCCGTGCTGCTGGGCGTCATCGTCCTGGCCTTCGCGGCCAACCTGCTCGCCGCCGGCTCCGATCCGGGCTCCGCCATGGCCGGCCTGGTGCCCCGGCTCCAGGGCACCGACAGCGTGCTGCTGGCCGCCGGAATCCTCGGCGCCACAGTCATGCCGCACGTCATCTACGTGCACTCCGCGCTGACCCGCGACCGCATCCCCGCGACCGACGACGCCGAGCGCCGTACCCTCTTCCGTGGCCAGCGCACGGACGTGCTGCTGGCCCTGACGGCGGCCGGCGCGGTCAACCTCGCGATGCTGCTGATCGCCGCGGCCAGCTTCCGGGGTGGCGGGCCGGTGGGCGCCGACAGCCTGGAGGGGGTGCACGCCGGCCTCGGCCAGAGCATCGGCACCGCCGCCGCGTTCGGGTTCGCGGTCGCCCTGCTGGTCTCCGGGCTCGCCTCCACGAGCGTCGGCACCTACGCCGGTGAGGTGATCATGCAGGGTTTCCTGCGCCGCCGCGTCCCGCTGCTGCTGCGTCGGCTGGTCACCCTGGCACCCGCGCTGGCCGTGCTCGCCATCGGCCTCGACCCCACCCGGGCCCTGGTGTTGTCGCAGGTCATTCTCAGCTTCGGCATTCCGTTCGCGCTGATCCCGGTGGTCGCCTTCACCCGCCGTCGCGACCTCATGGGCAACCTGGTCAACCACCCGCTCACCACCGCCGCCGCGGCCCTGGTGGCCGTCCTGGTCGGCGCGCTCAACGCGTTCCTACTGTGGCAGGTCGTCGCCGGCTGACCCGGCCGGCCCACGGACCCGGCCCGCGCGGCCTGCGGCGGGACGCCGTGGGCGGACTCCGCGGGAACGGACCCGATCCGCCCGCCGGTCGCGACCCGGTCGGGCCGCGACCGGCGCGGTCAGGTGCGGCGACCCTCGTCGCGCGCGGGGATCTCCTGACGCTGTTCGAGGGCGTCCGCCGGGTTGGCCTCCGCCGGGAGCGACGTGACCTCCTCAAGCGTGCCGGCCGGCAGGGCGCCCTGCTCGGCCAGGTCGGCCTCGGACGCCTCCGGGTCGACGTCGCCGGACATCCGGTCCGGCGGACCGAGGTCGAACGCGTCCTGCCGCTGCTCGACGGCGTCCGCCTCCGGCGGAGGAATCGGTTCGCCCTGATCATCCCGGAACGTGCTCATCGAAAGCCTCCTGCCCGACGGGTGTCGACATGCCGCCGGGCCGCTGCCTACCCGCCGTGGTCGCGCTCACGCCTGGCACACCACTCGCGCGGCGACGGCCTCGACCGTGTCGGGATGCTTCGCCACCAGCGCGGCCACGCCGCCCGGATCGGCGGAAGCGTCGGTGACCGGCAGCCACCCGCCGTCGTGTCCGAGCAGAGCGGCGATCGCGTCGACCGCCTCCGGATGCGCGGCGACCAGGACGCCCACCCGACCCCGTGGCGCGACGACGGCGCGCTCGTCGCTCTCCCGCGCGTCCACCCGCCCCAGAGGCGGGGACGCGACCCACGGCGGCACCCAGGAATCCAGCTCCGGCAGCGCCTCCGGAAAGGTGCGCCCCGCCTCGCGGATCAGCAGCGGGACCAGCTCCGGCCCCTGGTCCCGCAGTGTCGTGATCAGGGTCGGTAGCCACGGCAGCAGCACCGGGTCGGGTAGCCGGGCGAAGGCGGTGGACATCGTCTCGACGACGAACGGCGCCAGCGTGGGCACCGGCTCCAGCGCGTGCACGAACCCGGCCAGATACTGCGGGAAGGCCGGCACCACCAGCGGGTTGGCCAGCAGTTCGGCACACCGGGCCCGCAGCTCGGCCAGCGGCAGCAGGCCGAGCTGGTGTCGGGCCGCCCAGAGCAGGGCGACCTTCGCCGGCGCCGTCGGGTGCGACTGCCCGACGGCCAGCTCCAACTGAGACCGGTCGCAGCCCAGCGACAGCGCCAGGCCCTCCATGGAGAACAGGAAGCCGAGCATCGCGCCGACCTGCCGGACCCCGGTCTCCTCGACGGCGATGGCGGTCGGCAGCAGGGTGCAGTAGTGCGCGTACCCGGTGGTCACGAAGGCCGCGCACCAGGGCGGAAGGGCCGGCGCGGTGGCCCGGTAGTGGGCCAGCAGGCGCCGGATGCGGCGCAGCACGTCCGGCGCGTCGTCGACGGTGCGCTCGGCGGCGAGCAGGTCCACCGCACGCGCCCCCAACTCGTCGACCAGGCGAGGGCTGTCGAGCAGCCGGATGGCGTCCTCGACGGCGGCCAGCGCACCTGCGGCGGTGGCGTCGGGGCCGCGTACCGCCCGCCGCAGTCGCTGCTCCAGGACCTGCTCGACGGTCACGCCCTCGTAGCCCAGCTCGATAAGCGCCCGCTGGTGCCGGCCGAGCGCCAGGTCCCAGCTCTCCTGGACCGAACGGTGCCCGAGCCGCCGCTCACCCATGATCGGGCGGACCGCGGCCGGTGGCAGCAGGTGCCGCAGGATCCACAACAGGTCCGAGCAGCGGCCCAGCTCCGGCTGGGCGGCCAGATCCAGTAGCGCCCGCTGCACTGTCCGCTTCTCCAGGGCCAGGCCGAGGGGCTGGAGCCGATCGAGCACGTCGCGGGCCAGCGGCGGGAGGGCGTCGTAGCCGACCTGACCGATCCGGTCGCCGCCCAGCAGGATCTCGCAGAGCCGCCGGACGTCGCGCCGGCCGGGCACCACGTCCTTCTCGATGCAGGTGACCGCCGCGTCGGCGAAGTCGTACGGGGTGGGCCGGGCGCGGTTGCGCATGCCGGCCAGCAGTACCGAGGTCTCGAAGACGGCGATCGCGTCGGCGGTGCTGGCCAGGTACCCGTTGCGCCGGGCCAGCCGGACGATGTCCACGCACCAGCCGCGCAGCTCCGCCTCGTCCAGGCCGTGCAGGTCGGGCGCCGCGGCGAGGAAACGGGTGAGCCGGTCGCTGACCGGCCCGACGGGGGAGGGCGCCGTCGGGGTCCGGCCCCGCCGCCCCCGGCTGGTTCCGGTGCGCTGGCCGTCCAGCCGGTACGGGGACAGCCCGTGCCGGCTCACCGCCTTCGTCCAGGTCGCCGCCGCGATCGACACCGAGCCCGGGGCCAGCCCGAACTGGGCCTCGATCGCCGAGTGGCTGGACGGGATCAGCCCGTACCGCCAGCGGGTGTCGGTGCGCGGGGTGATCTCGAAGTCGTCCGCGGTGGAGCCCAGCCCGAACTGCTCGACCCGGCTGGCGGCGTGGAACGCGCCGCAGACGTAGAGGCAGTCGGCCGGATCGACGCCGGAGGTGGCGAGGTGCTGACGCATCCGCGTCCACATGTACCGCTCGCGGTCCTCGTCGCGGTCCAGCCGATCCTGTCCGGCCGGGCGCAGCCGCCGGAACAGGCTGCCGATCAGCACCATCACCTGCCGGTAGGTGTCGTGGTCGGCGTCGGCCAGCGGGCGTTCCACGTACTGGTCCCACCACTCCGACCAGTGCCGCACCTTGCCGTGGTGCAGCAGGTACGCCTCCAGCTCCGCGAACCGGGGCCGCAGGTCGCCGATCTCCACCCCGACGGCGTCGCCGTGCAGCCCGGACTCCTCTCCGACGGCGGTCGGCCCGACCGCGCCGCCCCCGTCGGTCGGCCCGGCCGCGCCGCTCCCGGCGGTTGGTTGGTCGCGCGGCGACCACTGGAAGACGTGGTCGGTGGAGCGGTCCACCAGCACCAGCTCCACGCCGGGGGTCTCCAGCGCGTACGCGATGGCCTGGTATTCCGCCGACGCCTCGGTGACCGGCGCGACGACACTGAGCGGCCCCCAGTCGGCGGGAAAGCCGGACAGCTCCGACGCGAACGCCTGCACCGCGACGGGCAGACGGCAGTTGCGCAGCTCCCCGAGCAGCGGCTGGAGATCTTCGCACAGCTCCAGGTAGATGACCCGGGGCTGCTTGGCCCGCAGCCGCCGCACCATGGCCAGCGCGGAGGCCGGTGAGTGGTGGCAGACCGGGAAGATCTCCAGTCGCTCGCCGAGCGCCCGGTCCACGTCGTCGACCATGCCGGCGAGGATCGCGCCGAGCGCGTCGGGGGAGCCCGCGAACGCGGCCGCCGCGTCGCTGAGCTGCTCGCGGAGCGCGCCGAACGGGCCGGCGACGGTGGACGCGGTCACGACAGGGACGCGATCGCCTGACGACCGCCGTCGAGGAAGCCCGCCCACCCGTCGTCGTCCTTGCGGGCCCGGGGCTCCACCACACCGTGCAGATACTTGTTGAGGATCGCCAGGTCCTCCGGGCTGCGCCGAGCCAGCGACCCGACCAGCGAGCCGGCGAGCGTGGCCGCGCGCAGCGTACGGTCGCCGAAGAACTGGCTGTGCAGGATGGCGTCCTCCAGCACACCGATCTGCTCGGCGGTGGACAGCGCCGACTCCAACTTCTCGTCATCGCTGGTCGCGGCGGCGGCGCCGGCGCGCAGGTCGGCGAAGCTCTGCAACAGGATGTCCAGGAGGGTCGGCGGGACGTCCAACTCGATGCGGTGCCGGCGCAGCAGCTCCTCGGTGCGGAACCGGACGATCTCCGCCTCGCTGCGCTTGTTGGTCACCACCGGAATCCGCACGAAGTTGAACCGCCGCTTGAGCGCCGAGGAGAGGTCGTTGACGCCCCGGTCCCGGCTGTTGGCGGTCGCGATGATCGAGAAACCGGGTTGGGCGAAGACGATGTTGTCCTGGTCCAGCTCGGGGATGGCGACGTACTTCTCGGACAGGATCGAGATCAGGGCGTCCTGCACGTCGCTGGTGGAGCGGGTCAGCTCCTCGAAACGCCCGACCACCCCGCGCTCCATCGCCGTCATGATCGGTGAGGGGATCATCGACTCGCGGGACTGGCCCTTGGCGATCACCATGGAGACGTTCCACGAGTACTTGATGTGGTCCTCCGTCGTGCCCGCGGTGCCCTGCACGACCAGGGTCGAGTTGCGGCAGATCGCGGCGGCCAGCAGCTCGGCCAGCCAGCTCTTGCCGGTGCCGGGATCGCCGATCAGCAGCAGACCCCGGTCCGAGGCGAGGGTGACGATGGCCCGTTCGACGAAACTGCGGTCGCCGAACCACTTCTGCGGGATCTCCCGGGACAGGCCGTCGGCCCGCTCCGAGCCGAGGACGAACAGCCGGACCATACGCGGGCTCAGGCGCCACGAGAACGGCTTCGGGCCGGTGTCCACCGACTCCAGGAAATCCAGCTCGTCGGCGTACGTGACCTCGGCGGGGGCGCGCAGCATCTCGGACATGAGGGGTTGCTCTCCTAGGTGAGGAAGTTCTTCAGCTCGACGACGAGCTTGCGGATGTGACCGGAGATGACCGGGGTGCCCTGGTCCTTGAAGCGCTGCCGGAACCAGGGGTTGACGCTCTGCTGCCCGGAGCTGCTGACCGAGCCGACCGGAATGACCTTGACGCCGGAACGGTGCACGGCCTGGAGCCCGTCGAAGACCGCCTGGTGGTTGGCCTCGTAGAAGTCGGATATCCACACCAGCACCGTGTTCTTCGGCTCAGCGATCTTGGGCCGGGCCAGCGTCAGCGCCGCCGTGCCGTCGGTGCCGCCGCCCAACTGGGTACGCAGCAGCACCTCGAACGGGTCGTGCACCCACGGGGTGAGATCCAGTGCCCGGGTGTCGTACGCGACCAGGTGCACGTCGACCTTCGGCAGTCCGGCGAAGATCGAGGCGAGGATCGTGCAGTTGACCATCGCGTCGACCATCGAGCCGGACTGGTCGACGACGACGATGAGCCGGGACGGTGTGGTACGCCGCGCGGTGTGCCGGTAGTAGAGCCGGTCGACGTAGAGCCGCTCGTCGTCCGGGCTCCAGTTGGTCAGGTTCTGCCAGATGGTGCGGTCGAGGTCCAGGTTGCGGAACACCCGCTTGGGCGGCACCGACCGGTCCAGTGCGCCGACACTGGTCTGTTGCACCTGCGTCCGGAGCACCTCGGCGACCTCGTCGACGAAGCGCCGGATCAGTGCCTTCGCGTTGGCCAGCGCAACCCCGGACAGGTTGGCCTTGTCGCGCAGCAACTGCTCGATCAGCGACATGCTCGGGGTCAGCTGGCTGGCCAGCGCGGGGTCGGCGAGGACCTCCCGCAGGTGCATCCGCCGGACCAGATCACCCTCCAGCCCGGCGAGGGTGCCGCCCAGCCCGCCGGCCTGTCGGCGCAGCTCGCCGGGCTCGCAGCCGAGGGCCTGCTCGAACCAGCCGGCGTCGGACTGCCAGCGGGCCAGTTGGGTGGCGCTGACCGGACCGGAGCCGGTGGCGAACACGTTCAGCAGCACCTTCGACACCAGCGCCGCCCGGCGCACCTCGGCCGCACCCGGCCGGTAGGTCGAGCCGTCGCTCTCCGACCCGACCGCCCCGGTGCCCTCCGGTGCGGCGGCATGCGCCTCGACGCCCTCCGGCCCGACGCCCTCCGGGTCGGCGACATGCGGCCGGTCGTCGTGCAGCCGGTCGTCGTGCGGCTGGGCTTCGTGCGGCTGGGCTTCGTGCGGCTGGGCTTCGGCGGAGGTGAGCAGGCCGCGCAGCTCTGCCGCGAGTGCCGGGAAGCGCTGCACGATGGTGTCCACCGAGACCGACGGGTCCAGCAGGGCGGCGGGCAGCCCGAGGTCGTCGACCACGGCCACGCTCGCCGACTCCAGGCCGGGCTGCTCGTCGCGGTCGAAGAGGCGGGACAGCAGCCGCCAGTAGAGGACCTGACGGCGGTTGGCGTCGGCGAACCCGCCGGTGGGGATCGGCGCGGTCATCGGCGCAGCAACCGTCCCGCGCGCTCGCGCAGCACGGCCACGGCGTCGCCCGCCCGGGCCTCCTCCTTGGCGACCTTCGGATCGGTGACGCCGCACGCCCAGTCGCCGTTGTGCACCTGCACCGTCCGCCGCTTCACGGTCGCCCGGACCGCCAACGGCTGGAGCAGCCAGCGGCCGTCGTCCCAGCGTAGGAGGCCCAGGCAGGCCGACGCGGCGGCGACCAGGTCGGCGGTCAGCGGGCCGGCGGCCGGCAACCGGTCGACGGCCAGCGCGACCCGTTCGCCGTCCACCTCGATGCCGAGCGTGCCGTCCTCGTCGCGGATCGCGGCGCCCTCGACGAGCACCGGCTCGGCGATGCCCGTCGGGTGCCGGTCGAGGGGGTCGGTCGCGGCCGTGCTCGCGGCGGGCAACAGCACCCGGGCGGTGGCGAACGGGTCGGCGGGCTCGTCGAGCTGGACCCGGTCATCGACCCAGCCCAGGTCGCCGCCGCGCAGCGGCAGATCGGTCACGACCAGCGCCCGCCGCTCGGCCAGCGCGGTGAGCAGCAGCGGGTGTGCCGACAGCAGCCGCCAGATCGCCGGCCCGACGATCGTGTCGACCTTCGCCGCGGCGACCGCCGTGCGGACCAGCAGCGCCGGTCCGCCGTCCGCCGGCTCCAGGACGGCGTGCAGCTGGACCTGCACGGCGGTGTCGTGACTGTGCACGTCCACACCCAGCGGCAACAGCCGCCCGGAGATCGCCGGCGCCTCGTCGGTCGGCGGTGCGCCCTCGGTGAGCAGTACGCCACGGGCCCACAGGTCGGCCCAGCGGCGGGCCGGCACCTGCGCCATGGTGGCGACCGGAACGCAGGCCCGCAGCTCCGCGGCGAGCCCGTCGAGCAGCACCGCGATCCGGCGCAGCTCCGGCACGGCCAGGCTGGCCTCGACCACCCCGGCGGCGGCGGAGAGCAGCTCGTGGTCGACGCCACGCCAGCCGGTTACCGCCACCTCGTGCCACCACGCCCGCGCTCCGGCGAGCGCGGGCGGCGCCTCGCAGGGCGCGGTGGTCGGCGTCGTCCACGGCGACCGGGTGCGGCCCAACGCCTCGTCGAGCTGCCCGAGCAGGGCGTCGTGTGCCGCGCCGAGCAGCGCCGAGCGCGCCCCGGCGAGCGCGGCGAGGTGCTCCGGGGTGACCGATCCGGCGGTGACCGCGTCGACCGCGGAGGTCACCGGGCCACCCAGTGGGGTGCCGGCCAGCGCGTCGGCGAGCGCGGCGAGCGCCGCGGCGCCCCGTTCGCCGATCCGACCGAAGCCGTCGGCGAGGGCGTCGTCGAAGCCGGCGACCACGTCGAGCGCGTCGCTCAACCCGGCCGGGACCGCATGCAGGCGCGCGACCTGGGCGCCGCGCATCAGCGGCCCGCCCCGGTGGCCGGGAACCAGTGCAGCTCGGGCAGCGCGACAGTGCTGACGGGCAGCTCCAGGTAGGAGAGGTGGCGCAGAAAGCGACTGAACACCACCGCCGCCGAGGCGGGCTCGGGCTGGCCGTCGAGCCGGGACAGCAGCTCGCTGCCGTCGGCCAGCCCGTCGCCGACGTCGACCCGCAGGTAGCGGGCCACCCGGTCGACGCCGTACTGCAGGACGGCCTCGTCGGCGAGCGCGTGCAGGTGCTTGCACGGGATGCCGCGCAGACCGCCGCAGGGCCGGTTGTTGTTGGTGCTGCACTGGTAGGCGTGGGTGCCGGCGGCGACCGACGAGACGTAGACCCGCTCGACGTCCGACCCGCTGGAGACCACCCCCTGCATCCGGCCGTCGGCCAGCTCGACGAAGGGCACCTTGGCCAGCTTGCGGGGGCGGGCGGGCGGCACCACCGCCACCACGCTGCGCCGCCGCCAGTCGGCTCCGTCGGCGTTCGTCACGTCACGGCCTCCCACATCGAGAAGAATCCAGGGTGGTGCGCACTCCGGCCGTGCCGGTGTGCCGCTACGACGACACGATCATGGACCACGGGTACGACAGATCCGGTGGCGGCGCCGGTCTCCGCGAACCGTTCGGCGCAGCCAGCGCGGCGTTCGGCTCGCGGCCGGGCCGGGCCGGGTCCGGCCCACCCGACCGATAGCCGAGTATCGATGGATCCCGTTCGGATGTGGTCGCCGTTTTCGGCGGGCGGCGTGCCACGACGGTCCCGAACGACCCGCGAGGAGAGGGATCAACCATGCGATGGAACGCACGACGGGCCGCCGCCGGGGCCTTCGGGCTCGCCCTGGGTGCCGTACTGGCGTTGGCCCAGGTCGCGCCCGCCCAGGCCGAGTCGAACGGCGGGGTACGCGTGATGCCGCTCGGCGACTCGATCACCGACGGGTTCAACGTGCCCGGTGGGTATCGGATCAACCTGTGGCAGCGGCTGGCCGGCGGCGGCTACACCGTCGACTTCGTCGGCTCGCAGTTCAACGGGCCGGCCAGCCTCGGTGACCACGACCACGAGGGCCACTCGGGCTGGCGCATCGACCAGCTCGACGCCAACATCGTCGGCTGGCTGCGGGCCACCGCCCCGCGGACGGTCCTGCTGCACATCGGCACCAACGACGTGAACCAGAACTACGACCTGGCCAACGCGCCAGCCCGGCTCTCCGCGCTGATCGACAAGATCAGGGCGACGGCGCCGGAGGTGGAGCTCTTCGTCGCCACCATCATCCCGGAGTCCGACCCGAATCTTGAGGCGCGGGTGCGGACGTACAACGCGGCGATCCCCGGGATCGTGGCGCAGAAGGGCAGCCGGGTGCACCTGGTCGACATGCACGCGGCCCTGACCACCGCCGATCTCGCCGACGGGGTCCACCCCAACGCCGGCGGGTACGACAAGATGGCCGCCCGCTGGTACGACGCGCTGCGATCGGTGCCGGGCAGCCTCGTCCCGCCGAGCGGGCCGCCGGTCGGCACCCCGGTCGGCCTGCTCAACCCGAACTCCGGGCGCTGCCTGGACGTCTCCGGCGCCAGCACCACCGCCGGCGCCCCGGTCATCATCTGGGACTGCCACGGCGCCGCCAACCAGCGTTGGACCCGCACCGCCGCCGGGGAGCTGCGGGTCTACGGTGACCGATGCCTGGACGTGCAGGGCGGCGCGAGCGCCGACGGCACCAGGGTGCAGATCTGGACCTGCAACGGCGGTGCCGCCCAGCGGTTCACCTTCCGCTCCGACGGGGCGATCGTGCTGACCAGCGTCGGCAAGTGCGTCGATGTGGCGTCGGCCGGCACGGCCAACGGGACCGTCGTCCAGCTCTGGACCTGCAACGGCAGCGGCGCGCAGCGCTGGTCCACGAGGTAGCGGTCCCGGCGCCGGTCCACCTCGTGCCCCGGTGGACCGGCGCCCGCCCTCGGCGAGCCCTGGTCGGCGGCGCGGATGTCGTCGGGTCCGCGCGGATGGTCGCCGCCGCTGGTCGCGATCGGCCAGGATGGGCGGGACGGCCGGGCAACGGCCGCGGCGAGGAGGCGGGCGATGCGGGTACGCGGCTGGGTGACCCGGGGGCGGTACGCCCGCGCGGCGGCGACGCTGGCGGCTCTCGTCACCGGCGCGGTGCCGCTGGCCGCGGTCCAGTCGCCGGGCCCGGCGACTGCCGGCGCGGCGTCGGCGGGGGCGCCCGTGTGCCAGCTCCGCGACGACCGGCTCACCGAGATCTCCGGGATGGTCGCCACCGACGACGGGTACGTGGTGGTCAACGACGGCGCCGACGACGAGGCCCGCCTCCGGATCTTCTTCCTGGACCGGCGCTGCGCGGTGGCGCGGACGGTCAGCTACCCCTCCCGGCCCCGGGACACCGAGGACCTGGCCCTCGGCCGGGACGGCACCATCTGGGTGGCCGACACCGGTGACAACGACCGCAACCGCGAGACGATCGCGCTGTGGCGGCTCGCGCCGGGGGCGGATCGGCCGGTGCTGTACCGGATGAGGTACCCGGACAATCCGCACGACGCCGAGGCGCTGCTGCTCGACGCGGCCGGCCAGCCGTTGATCATCACGAAGGGCGGCAGCGGCACCCTCGTGGTGTACTCGCCGGCCACCGCGCTGAAGCCGGGAGCCACCACACCGCTGGTCTCAGTCGGCCGGGTGGTCCTTCCGTCCAGCACCACCAGCAACCCGTTCTCGTTCCTCGGGCGGGGCGTCGTCACCGGTGCGGCGAACGCGCCGGACGGCCGCCGGGTGGTGCTGCGCACCTACGCCGACGCGTTCGAGTACGACGTGGCCGGCGGTGACGTGGTCGCCGCGCTGACCGGCGGCACCCCACGAGTCATGCCGCTGCCCGACGAGCCGCAGGGCGAGTCGATCACCTACAGCCGCGACGGCCGGTCCCTGCTCACCGTCTCCGAGTCCGCCGACCAGCCGGCCGGCAGCCGCCCGACGATCCTGCGGTATCCGGCCCCGACGGCGACGGCCGCCGCTCCGCACCCGGCGGAGTCCACCACGGCGGCCCCGTCGTCGCCCCCGCCGGCCCGCCCGGCGGCACAGGCGGCCGGTATCGGGGGCGGTCGGACCTGGCCGCTGGCCGCCGGCGCCGGGACGCTGCTGGCACTGTTCGCCGTGGCCGGGGTCCTGTGGCGGCGGCACACCGACCGACGCTGACCGACGACTGCGGGCCGGGCGCGCGTCACGGTGTGCGGGCGGGCACCGCGTCGCGAGCCGGGGGACCGGCGCGCTGCGGCAGGATGGGTGGATGTCCGTGCTGTCCGAGCTGCGCCACCCGATCGTCGCCGCACCGATGGCCGGTGGCCCGTCCACCCCGGCCCTCGTGTCGGCTGTCTCCGCCGTCGGCGGGCTGGGCTTCCTGGCCGCCGGCATGATCGACATTGCGCGGCTGGTCGCCGACATCGCCGAGGTGCGCGCGCGTACCGACCGGCCGTTCGGGGTCAACGTCTTCCTGCCCGGCGACGACACGGTCGACGAGGCCGCCATCCGGGCGTACGCGCAGCGGCTCGCCCCGCACGCCGACCGCCTCGGGGTGCGGTTGGGTGAGCCGGTGGGCGGCGACGACGCGTACCCGGAGAAGCTGGCCGCGCTTCTCGCGGACCCGGTCCCGGTGGTGTCCTTCGCGTTCGGGCTGCCCGACCGCGCCGTGGTGGCCGCCCTGCGGGAGCGCGGCACCGAGGTGTGGGCCACGGTCACCCGTCCGGCCGCTGCCACGGCCGCCGCCGAGCTGGGTGTGGACGCCGTCGTGGTGCAGGGCACCGAGGCCGGTGGGCACCGGGGCGGGATCCCGGACGACGACGACTACGCGCTGTTGCCGCTGCTCCGGCTGGCCGCCGCCGAATGCGACAGGCCGTTGGTGGCCGCCGGTGGCATCGCCGACGGCCCCGCCCTGGCGGCGGCGCTGGCCGCCGGGGCGCAGGCCGCCCAACTCGGCACCATGTTCCTGCGCTGCCCGGAGGCGGGCAGCTCACCCCTGCACCGGGCGGCGGTGGCCAGCGCCGCGCCGACGGCTTTGACCAGGGCCTACACCGGCAAGCGGGCCCGCGGCGTGGTCAACGACTTCCTGCGTACGCACGACGCGGTCGCGCCGGCCGGCTACCCGCAGGTGCTGCACCTGACCCGCCCGCTGCTCGCCGCCGCCCGGCGCGACGGCGACGCCTCGGTGGTGAATCTGTGGGCCGGGCAGGCGCATCCCCTCGCCCGGGACGTACCGGCGGCCGAGCTGGTCGTCGAGGTGAGCGCCGCCGCCCGGGCCGCGCTGACGGCGGCGGCACAGCGGGCGACCCGCTGGGGCTGACCAGGCAATCTGTCGTCGGTCCGGGCGGGCGGAACGGGCCGGACGCGCAACCCGTTAGAGTCTCGCCGTGATCGAGATCGGCGCGCACGTCGACCTGTCCCACCCACCCGACCGGGTCTGGCTCGCACTGACCGATCGGGAGCTGCTGGGCCGCTGGTTCGCCGAGGCGGACATGGTGGAGGGGGTGCCGGACCGGCTGCTGCTGCACACGGCCGGCCTGCCCGGCTTCGACGCCGACGTCGAGGTCGAGGTGACCGAGCGGCGGGTGCCGGAGCTGTTGGTGTTGCGCTGCGACGAGGCCGGTCGGCTCACCGAGCTGACCTGCGCCGTCACCGCCACCAAAGAGGGCAGCCGGTTGACCGTGCGGGAGGTCTCGACGCACGGTTCGTGGTCGCAGGAGCAGCACGAGCCACGCGAGCAGCAGCTCCGGCAGGCGTTGACCGTGCGCCTGCCGGCCATCCTCGACTGGCTCGCGTTCCAGCAGGTCGATCTGCGGCGTGGCGTGGCGGGGATGACGACCGAGCTGCCGGTGATCGGCGCGTCCGGCCCCGCGCCGGGCCGGGGTCGGCGCCGTGCGGCGGTCGCCGGGCTGACCGGGGTCGTGCTGGTGGCGGGGCTGGTGGCGTGGCTGACGCTGCCGGGCGAGCCGGAGCACTCCGCCGCGCCGACGCCCACCTCGACGCCGACGACGACGCCGCCGAGCATGGCGGCGGCGGCGCCGACCGCGCAGCCGACGGTGACACCGTCGGCGCGAGCGTCGCGCAGCGTCGCGCCGACCACCGCCCGTCCGAGCCGCACCCCGTCGGCGACGCCGTCGCGTACGCCGACGGCGGCGGTGCCGCCGCCCCCACCGCCGCTGGTGGCGCGCTACGACACCGACTCGAGCCGGCTGTTCGGCTACACGGGGGAGGTGGTGGTCGACAACCCGGGCCTCGCGCCCGCGCAGCAGTGGGTCGTGGTGGTGACCCTCGCCGAGGGCAGCAGCGTCGACGACGTCGAGGGAGCGGACTGGCGTCAGGACGGACAGACCATCACCTTCAGCGGCTTGGCCGTGCCCGCCGGTGGGTCGCGGACGATCCGGTTCGACGTCCGCGACAGTCGGCCGAAGGCCAGGGAGCCGGAGGGCTGCACGGTGGACGGCAACCCGTGCGCGGGGCTCTGACTAGGCTCCTGAAGCATGGCACTGCTGCACCGGGCGACGCTGCGCCCCACCAAGCTGGAACTGCTGACGACCTGGCTGCCCGACCGACCCTGGTGGCAGGGACCGTCCGGCGTGGACGTGGTGAGTCGGGGCGCGTACCGCTTCGACGACCCGGCCGGCGAGGTCGGCATCGAGACCATGCTGGTCGCCGCCGCCGACGGGCCGGTCCACCAGGTCCCGCTCACCTACCGCGCCGCGCCCCTGGTCGACGCCGACGAGTGGCTGATCGGCACGACCGACCACTCGGCGCTCGGCCCCCGGTGGGTGTACGACGGCTGCGCCGACCCGGTCTACGCGGCGGCGCTGACCCACGCCATCCTGGCCGGCGCGGGTCAGGCGGAGCAGTACTTCGAGGTCGACGGCCGGCGTGAGGTGCGACCGCCGACGATGACGATCGAGGTCAGCGGCGACGGCGGGGCCGTGCCGGCGATCGGCGCCGTCCGGCAGGTCGTCGACGAGGTCGACACGGTCATCGTCACCGACGCGGTGGAGCTGGTCGTGGTCCGCCGGCCGGCTGCCGGGGCGGTCGAGGCCCGGGGCGCCACCCTGAGCGGCGCCTGGGACGGGCAGCCGACGACCGTGCCGCTGGCGTACGCCCGGAGGCGGTGACGGCGGTGGGCGGCCCGATCGGTCGGGCCGCCCACCGCGTTCACCACTGGGCCGGAGGCGGTGGCGGCGCCACCGGCGGTCGGTCGTCGCAGGTGATGGTGTTGGGCAGCAGCCACGGGGCGAGCCAGCCGCCGTCGTTGCCGCCCAGGTCGGTCAGGGTGAACTCCGAGCCGGCCGGAGTGAAGTGGAACGACCCGCAGTTGTTCACGCCGACCGCTCCCACGTTGCGGGCGTCCACATTGGCGAACGAGGCCGACCCGGCCGAGCGGGCGCTGAGCACCGAGGTGCCGGTGCCGTCGACCCGGACGTCGCGGAAGCGCACGTTCGTGATCGAGTAGAGGTCCTTCACCGGCCAGTCGCTGACCAGCATGATCGCGTTGTAGGTGCTGTCCAGGTACGCGTCGCCGCTCACCTCGACGTTCGCGTCGATGCTGCGGTCCAACGCGAACATCCAGATGGCGCCGAGCCCGATGTTCCAGTTCAGCTCGTACGTGCCGGCGCGGGCGGTGGTGTTGGCGGTGAACCGGAGGTACCCGGCGAACGGCTCCGCGCCGAAGCGGGCGCCGGCGTGCAGCCCGCTGCCCTCGCGGACCGGGTCGGCGACGAGGTTGTGGGAGACGGTGGTGTCGGTGCCGCCGTAGATGGCGATGCCGTTGGCGAGCGTCGGTGACTGCACGGTGTTGTGGTCGAACGTGTTGCGGGCGTTGGCCGTCTTCTCCGACCACATCGCCAGGCCGTCGTCACCCGTGTTGCGCACGAAGGTGTGCGCCACGAGGGAGTCGGTCACGCCGGTGTGGAAGTTGAGCGCGTCGGCGATCTGGTCGACGACGATGGTGTTGGTGACGCGGACGTTGCGCATCGGGCCGTCGAACCACAGGCCCGCCTTCGTGTGGCGCAGGTGCAGCCCGTCGACTGTGGAGTCGCTCAGCGCCCCGCCGATCGCGTTGACCTGGTCGGTGTCGATGCGCTCGCGGACGTCGCCCTCGATGGCGAAGCCGGAGAGGTGGACGTTGCGGCTGCCACCGTCGGCGGCGTCGCGGCCGTAGAAGCCGACGCCGGTGTGCACCGAGCCGTCCGGCGCGGGCGTCGACAGGGCGACCTCGCGCCCCTTGAAGACCGTGTACCAGTTGCCGGCGCCCTCGATGGTCACGTCGTCGACGATGATGTGCCGGTTGACCTGGTACGTCCCCGGCGGAACGTAGACCTTCAGGTGGGCGCGCCGGGCGAAGGCGATGGCCTTGTCCAGAGCGTCCGCGGAGTCCCGCCGACCGGTGGGGTCGGCGCCGAACGCCAGCACGTTCGCCGCGAGCAGCCGTACGCGCGGCGGTGCGACCAGTTCGGAGTCGAGCAGGTCGATGACCGTCCACGCGGCGGCGCTGCCGGCCGGCGCGGTCAGTCGGACCGTGTCACCGGCCCGGTAGGTGCGCCCGAGCAGCAGCCGCTGCTCGTCGTAGAAGTGGGTGGGCCGAAACGGCGTGCTGATGCTCGGGTACGGCGTGGTGGCCGACGGCACGCACTGGCACTCGGTGATCCACCAGTCCGGGTGCAGCAGCCCGGCCTGCGGATCGTTGGTGAACGGGTACTGGTTGTAGAGCCACGAGTACTGCGACGTCAGCGTCATGGTGCGGACGTGCTTGCCGTTGACGGCCACCCGCAGCGGCGCGGTGATCCCGCCGCCGGAGGGCGCGTCCGGGATGCTGTACCGCACGGTGATCCCGTTGGTCGTGCTGGGCAGGACGAACTCGACGTACTCGCCGGGGGTGAGCCGGACGGCCCGGCGGCCGGACGCCTCGGCGGGCAGCGTGTAGGCGGACCGGTCGGGGCCGATGACCTCGCCGTTGGTCCGGGCGTTCTCGGCCTCCTGTTCGACGAAGTCGACGTCGGCGCCGCGCCCGGCGACCAGCGCCGGATCGAGCGCCGCCCGGGTGACCACCGGCTGTGCGCCGGGTGAACCGGGTGGGCCGGCGGCGGCCCCGGTGGGCCCGGCGACCAGCACGGTGAGGCCGGTCGCGAGCGCGACGGCGGTGGCGACCGGGCGGCCCGGGCGTCCCCGTGCCGGCAGGATGCTGCGAAACATCGGTGACCCTCCTGGTTGGGTGGTGGTGGAGGTCCGCCCGGCGTTCCCCCGGACGCCCGACATTGATCGTCATGATGCAGCACCGAACATCGCACTGCAAGACAACAATCGAAGATTGAAAAGAGGCGACTATTAGTCCGCAAGAAATGGACGGTCGGTGAGTTGAGGTGGCGCGCGTCGCGTGCGCCCCCGGGCCACCCCGGCGGGCGTAGGCTGAGGCGCGTGGATCAAGAAGACCGGATCGCCCTTTTCCTCGACTACGAGAACCTGGCGTTGGGGGCCCGCGACCACCGTGGCGGCGCGGACTTCGACTTCCGGCCGATCGCCGACGCGCTGGCCGAGCGGGGGCGGGTCGTGGTGCGCCGGGCGTACGCCGATTGGTCGTACTTCGACGAGGACCGCCGGATGCTCACCCGAAGCCACGTCGAGCTCATCGAGATCCCGCAGCGCATGGGCGCGTCCCGCAAGAACGCCGCCGACATCAAGATGGCGGTCGACGCGATCGAGCTGGCGTTCGAGCGCGACTACATCTCCACCTTCGTCATCTGCAGCGGCGACAGCGACTTCACCCCGCTGGTCCACAAGCTCCGCGAGCTGAACAAGCGGGTCATCGGTGTCGGGGTCGAGGGGTCCACGTCGGCGCTGCTGCCCCCGGCATGCGACGAGTTCCTCTACTACGACCGGCTGGAGGGTGTGGACATCCCGCCCACGCGCAGCCGGCGCGGTCGCCCGACCCGGCAACCCAGCCCCGACCAGCGCCCGCCCGAGCCGGAGCAGCAGCGCGAGCAGGAACACGAGCAGGAGGCCGAGGGCCGGCCGGTGGGTGAGGAGCCCGGCCGGGACGTGGACGCCCTCGCCGTGCAGGTGGCCCAGACGGTGGCCGGGTTGCAGGGCAGCGCCAGCGGCGAGGTGACCGCCTCCCGGCTCAAGCGCACCCTGCTGCGCAAGGACCCCACGTTCAGCGAGTCCGACTACGGCTTCCGTACCTTCGGTGAGCTGCTGCGTCACCTCGCCGAGCACAACGTGATCGACCTGGGCGAGGGGCCCGCGAAGGGCGACCCCGAGGTCTCCCTGCCCGAGCACGGCGACCGGGAGGTCGCCTTCGGCCTGCTCCGGGGTGTGGTGGGCGACCTCGGCAGCGCCGGCAATCCGGTGGCGCTCTCCGGTCTGAAGAACCAGCTGCGCCGGGCCCGCCCCGACTTCAGCGAGAAGAAGCTCGGCTACCGCAGTTTCCTGCAGTTCTGCAAGGCCGCCGCCACCAGCGGCGCTGTCGACCTGCGGTGGAGCCCCGAGGCGGACGACTACCTGCTCACCGCCCAGGGGTGAGCGACCGCCTCCGGTGGGCCCGTGACTCGGAGTCCCGTTCGACCCGGCCGTGCGGGTGGCGTTCCCGCCACCGATCACTCCAAGTGATATCCAGATCACCGCAGCGGGTGGATCGCCCCTCTGGGCAGGACACGTTGGCCAACACCCTGGCTGGCGTGCTCAGCGGTGTGTGACGCCGGCCTGATTGATCGCTCAGGACGGGGAGAAATCGCCGATGCGGCTCCTCCCCGTCGCCCGCACAGGTGGAACTGTGTCTGAGTTGCGGCTATTACGGCGATATATGCTCACCTGCGCCGTACCCCCAGCACGAAAATTGCTATACGGTCGGCGAATGAAGGTGGAGGAACACTGGTGGAACGGTGACACGACCCCGCGCGGGCGCCGGGACGTGTATATCCGTACTGACGGGCAAGGTTGGGAGGTCCGCGCCCAGATCGGTGGGGCGTCGGGTCGTGAGCGGGTGCAGCAGTGCCCCAGCCGGGCCTCGGCGGCCATCCTCGCCGACGCCTGGCGCGGCACTCACCCATCCTGGCGCGAGCTGAAGCAGCGCTGATCCGGCACCGGGCCGGGCCGGCAACGCTCCTGGGCTCCCGCCCGGTGCGCTCCCCGGCCCGCCCGGTGCTCGACTCACCCCCGACCGTCAGCGCGTTCCCCGGTAGCTGTCGACGATGTGCTTCGGCTCGTCGGTCACTGCTTCTGGAACATGACCGAGGCGACGTCTGCGACGAATGCCGAGGCCCAATCGAGCTGGGGACAGTCGTCGCGGCCCCTGCACTCCAGGCACCCACCTGCTCGCCATGGCGAATCGAGGGCGGAGGTCCAGTGTGCGTCCAGGATCCGCTTCGCGGTGAACAGCTCGGTGGCCCTGGACACGGGCTCGTCGATCGGCATGATCGGCACCTTCCGCGAGATCACGATTAGGTCCCGCCCCGGTGCGGACGGCCAGACCGTCCGCACCCTGGGCGGTTTCGTGGCCTAGCTCCGCCGCTTGCCGAACGAAGGAACCGGCCCACCCTCGCTTGAGCTTAGAGACCTTTAGTACCTAAGGCAATGATGGTCTTGAAGGCGTGTGGTCGGCGTGATCCGATGGAAGGTGCCGAACGAAGGAACCTTCACATGCCCATACCGACCAGTGGATACCGCGAGGTGGCCGAGGATCTCGCCGCACGCATCAGAAGCGGGGAGTACGCACCGGGTGAGCGGTTGCCCACCTACAACGAACTCTCCGATATCTACAACGTCAGCGTGACCACGGTCCAGAGGGCGGTCATCGTTCTGCAGACCCGTGGTCTTGTGGTGGGTCTCCAGGGCCGCGGCCTGTGGGTCGCCGAAGAGTTGCCAGCCTGATCAGCGCCGCGCCTCATCCGGAGTCCTCGATCACTTGCTGGTGAGCAGTTCAGGGAGGCTTCCTGGAACTGGTGAGCATCACGTGATCAAGGCGCCAGCGCGCAGCGAGACTGGAGTGGCCGGTGGCCGGGTCCGGCGAGTGCTTTCCGTGTTCCCCGCGGCAGGCCGGGTACACGGGGGCGGTCCGCGCCGATGGAGGTCGCCCATGTCGCAGGGTCCCGACGAGGAGAACCCCAGGATCGACGAGGAGGTCCGGGAGGCCGAGCGTCGGCTCGCCGACCTCGCCGCCTCGACGGACGACGCGCTGACCGACGACGACGCTCGCGTGCCGGATGGCGCCCTCTCCGAGCAGGAACCGGAGTAGGGCCTGTCCGGCAGACGAAACCGGACAGGCCCGTGGTCCGAGACGGCCTCAGCGCTTGAAGGTGAAGGTGAAGTCGCCGGAGAGCTTGCCGCTCAGGCGAACCGTCGAAACGATCTTCCCCTCCTCGCTCAGCCTGTCGACCTCGGCCCGGGAAAGACCGAAGCCCTCGGCGATCAGTCGCGCGGGCCGGACCGGGATGCGCGCCGCGAAGCGGACCGAGACGTCGACCATCTCGCGGTCCAGGTGCGCCGATCCGTTGGTGTCGAGACGCCAGGCGCCGTCCCAGTCCAGGACGAATCGATTGCGACGCTGCACGACCGGATCCTGAAGCAGTTCGGCGATCAGGCGACGGTCGTTGTCGTGCAGTTGGTCGAGCAGCTCAGGTCGGATGGTGCGGACTGTCGTCCGCTCCAGGACCGTGAGCTTCACCGTGTCTCCGCACCCGGCGCAGAGCGCGAGGAGCCAGATGTCGATGAGCTTCTGGTTGGCGTTGACGCGGAATTTGCCGCTCGACCGGAGGTGCGCGGACGCGCACACGTGGCACCGGCGGCGAATGATGGGCAGGCAGGTGGGCACGACGGCCCATTGAGAGAGCACAGAAGTACACCGTTTTCAGTGAGAAGTCCGCAGCAAGAAGGAGCGCGGCGCACAGGCGCGACGCGCGAATCAGCGCTCGGGAGGTCTCACAGGGTGTACAACGGGACGTCCTCGCCTCGACGACAGGTTGAGGCAGGACGCTAGCGGCGCAAGCGCCGCCACTCCACCGGTTTTCGCGTACCTCTTAAGGGCTCGGCCGTCTCAGGCGGCCGGGACCGGCAGCACCACGCCCTCAGCCGCCGACCGGTGCGCCAGCTCGATCAGCTCGACCGTGGCGACCGAGTCGCGCGGGTCCACCGGCATCGGCGTGCCGTCGCGCAGCGCCGCCGCCACCTGGGCGTAGAAGCTCTGGTACGCCCCGGGCCTGGTCGGCGTCGGACGCAGCTCACCGTCGACGCCGAGCAGGCCGTACCGCTCCGGCGGGACCTCGCCCCAGCCGGGCTGGTCCGGTCGGCCGCCGTCGTGCAGCGCGGCTTCCTGCACGTCCAGCCCGTAGGTGGTGTAGCCGGCCCGGTCGCCCAGCACCCGCAGCCGCGGCCCAAGCTGAGCGGTGATCGCCCCCATCCACAGGTGCGAGTGCACGCCGTTGGCGTGGGTCAGCGCCACGAACGCGTCGTCGTCGACCTCGGCGCCCGCGCGGCGGCGGTCGACCTCGGCGTAGACCCGCTCGACCGTGCCGAAGAGCTGCACGGCCTGGTCGATGAGGTGCGCGCCCAGGTCGAACAGCGCGCCACCGGCCTCCTCCGGGCCGGCGAGCTCCCGCCAGCCCGGCTTGATCGCCGGACGGAACCGCTCGAACCGGGACTCGAAGCGCAGCACCCGCCCCAGCTCGCCCCGCTCCACGAGCTCGCGGACGGTCAGGAAGTCGCCGTCCCAGCGGCGGTTCTGGAACACCGTCAGCGGCACCCCGAGACGGTCGGCCTCCTCGACCAGCGCCCGGGCGTCGGCGGCGGTGGGGGCCAGGGGCTTGTCGACGACGACCGGCAGGCCGGCCGCGAGGGCCGCCCGCGCCATCGGCACGTGCTGCCGGTTCGGCGTCGCGACCACGATCAGGTCCAGAGCTTCCGGGGTACGCCACAGCTCGTCGGCGTCGTCGACCAGGCGGGCGTCCGGGAAGTGCTGGTGCGCCTGCTCGCGCCGTTGCGGATCGCGCGTCACGATGGCGTCCAGCCGCAGCCCGGGGGTCGCGGCGATCAGCGGTGCGTGGAACACCCGGCCCGCCAACCCGTATCCCAGCAGACCGACCCGCAGCGCCTCCGCCATGCCGTACTCCCATCTCCTGGCCCGCGCCCTGGACCGGCGGCGGTGCCGGTGCTCGAATCTACGCCGCGCCCGGTCGGGCCCGATCGAGGCCCCGGCGCTGGTCAGCCCACCGGGTCGGCGCGCAGATAGGTGAGCACGGCGAGCACCCGGCGGTTGGTGTCGTCGCTGGGTGGCAGGTCGAGCTTCAGCAGGATGTTGCCGACGTGCTTGCCGACAGCGGCCTCGGTGACGTGCAGCCGGGCGGCGATGGAGGCGTTGGAGCGGCCCTCGGCCAGCAGCGCCAGCACCTCCCGTTCCCGGCCGGAGAGCGCGGCGAGCGGGTCGCGGGGGCGGTGCAGCAGTTGCCGCACCACGTCCGGGTCGATGGCGGTGCCGCCACCGGTGACCCGGCGCAGCGTGTCGACGAACTCGGTCACCTCGGCCACCCGGTCCTTGAGCAGGTAGCCGACCCGCTGGCCGTCGCCGCTGTCCAGCAGCGCCGCCGCGTACCCCGTCTGCACGAACTGGCTGAGCACCACCACCGGCAGGCTGGGCCGCTCGGCGCGCAGCGCGACTGCGGCGCGCAGCCCGTCGTCGCGCCGACCGGGTGGCATCCGGATGTCGGTCAGCACCAGATCGGGTTGGTGCGTGCGGGCCGCCTCCAGCAGTTCCGGCGCGGAGCCGACGGCGGCGCACACCGTGAATTCGAAGCGGGTCAGCAGCGCGACCAGGCCCTCGCGCAGCAGCACCTCGTCCTCGGCGAGCACCACCCGGGTCAGCGGCGACATGGCAGCTCCACCCGGACCAGCGTGGGCCCGCCGGGCGGGCTGGCCAGCAGCAGCCGTCCGTCGGCGGCGGCGACCCGGTCGGCGAGACCGGTCAGGCCGGTGCCCCGGGCCGGGTCGGCGCCGCCGCGCCCGTCGTCGGACACCTCGACCACCAGGTCGCCGCCGGCCCGGGAGAGGCGCACCTCGGCGCGGGTCGCCCCGGCGTGCCGGGCCACGTTGCTCAACGCCTCCGACACCACGAAGTACGCGGTGGTCTCGACGATCTCCGGCAGCGCACCGTCGACGTCGGCGTGCACGGTGACCGCGACGGGCGCCGCGTCGGCCAACTCGCGTACGGCGCCGGCGAGACCGAGGTCGGTGAGGCTCTGCGGCCGGATGCCGTGCACCAACTGCCGCAACATCACCATCAACCCGCGCGCCTGGTCGTGCGCCACGGCGAGGGGCCGGGCGGCGGGGGATTCCTCGGGTACGTCCAGCCGGGCCAGGCCCAGTTGCAGGGTGAGGCTGGTCAGCCGGGGCTGCGCGCCGTCGTGCAGGTCCCGCTCGATGCGCCGCCGTTCCGCCTCGTACGCGCCGACCAGCCGGGTGCGGGAGCGGGCGACCTCCCGCAGCGCGGCCGCGTCGACCGGCGAGCCCAGCGCCCACCGGGCCACGGCGGCCTGGCCGGCGGCGAGCAGCCCCACCCCGTAGCAGAGCACCGGCAAAAGCAGCACTCCCACGATCGCGTACGGGATGGCTTCGCCGGTGCTCTCGATCGGCTGCCAGATCACGACCGGTTCGGTGTCCCCGGCCAGCCAGGGGCTGGTGACCATCCCGACGTCGAGCAGCACCAGCACCAGGAACACCCAGTACGCGACAGGCACGAAACCACCCAGCCAGAAGAGGTACGCGACCTCCCGCCAGCCGGCCGCGGTGCGATAGCGGGCGGCCAGACCCGGCCACGGTGACGCGGGCAGCGGGCGGCCGTCCACGAGGCCGAGCCGCCACCGTTCGACGGCGGCCACCGGGAAGCTCACGATCGGCGCGAGGGCCACCAGGGTCAGGCTGCCGACCGCCAGGAACAGCATCAGCGGTATCTCCGGCGGCCTCCCGTGCAGTCGCAGCGCGTTGGCGGCGGCCAGCAGGGGCGCGCCGATGACGAGCAGTCCGACGGCGAGCACGCTGGCGATCGGCACGGTGCTCACCAGGTAGGCCAGCGCGCGCCAGGGCCAGGCGGAGACCAGCCAGTCGCGGCGGCGCAGCGTCGCGGCCAGGTGGCGGGGGTGTTCCGAGGTCATGCCGCAGACGCTAATCGCCGGTCACCTGGCGCCCCAGCCGTCCAGATCCCCTTTCCGGGGTATGCCCAGCACTACCGCCGTAGCGGGTGTGCGCGGTCCGGAAACGGGAAGAACGCGCCATCACGCGATCCGTGTGACCTGTGGCGGCGGCGGCTGGAGAGACATTGGGTACCAGAACCTTCGTGGTGGTCGGCGGTACCAGCGGGCTGGGCCTGGCGGTGACCCGGCTGCTGCTCGACGAGCACCGCGTCGTGGTGTTCGGCAACGTGCCGGCCGAGGTAGCCGCGACGACCGACGAGCTGGGGTGCGACGGAGCGGTCTGCGACGTCTCCTCCTACGAGCAGGTCCGGGACGCGTTCGCCGAGGTGGTGGGGCGCTACGGCACCGTCGACGGGGTCGCGGCGTGCGCGTCGATGTGGGCGGGCGGCGACCTCGGTGACCTGCCCGTGGAGCACATCCGGCGGGCCGTGGAGATCAACGTCCTGGGTACGACGTACCTGCTGCGGGAGGCGCTGGAGCATCTGCACCGGCAGGGCTACGGGAACGTGGTGTACATCGGCGCGATGGCGCTGGCGGCACCCCGGCCCGGCATCCCGGTCTACCGGGCGACCAAGAGCTACGGCGCCAGCCTCGTCGAGTCACTGGCCCAGGCCCAGCACAGCAACCGAATCAAGGTGATGGAGCTGGATCCCGGGCCGATGCCGACCCGCTTGCAGGAACGCGTCGGCGCGGAGTTCCTCGACGAGGTGTACGCCCTGCCCGAGCAGGTCGCCGCCGAGGTCGTCCGGCTGTTGCTGCTGCAACCCGACGACCTCTACGTCTCCGGCGAGCGCGTGCTGCGCGCGGACGGGCGGTGGTGACGGCGGCAGCCGGACCGCGGGACCGTCCGGCCTCCGCGTGGGCGCCCCTGCGCGGCGCCGTCTACCGCAATCTCTGGCTGGCCCTGCTCGCCGCCAACATCGGCACCTGGATGCAGACCGTCGGCGCGCAGTGGCTGCTGATCCACCACTCCAACGCCTCCACGCTCGTCGCGCTGGTGCAGACCGCCAGCCTGCTGCCGGTGCTGCTGCTGGCGCTGCCCGCCGGGGTGCTGGCCGACAGCTTCGACCGCCGGCACCTGTTGATCGCCGTGCAGCTGTTCCTGGTGGCGGTGGCGTTGGCGTTGACCCTGCTCACCCTGACCGACCGGATGCCGCCGGCCCTGCTGCTCACCCTCACCTTCGCGTTCGGGGTCGGGCAGGCGCTCACCCTGCCGGCCTGGGCGGCGGTGATTCCGGAGCTGGTGCCGCAGGAGCAGCTGCGGTCGGCGTCCGCGCTCGGCTCGATAAGCGTGAACGTGGCGCGGGCGGTGGGGCCGGCGGTGGCCGGCGTGCTGATCGCCCGCACCGGCGTCGCCCCGGTCTTCGGGCTCAACGCGGTGGCGTTCGCCATCTTCGCGGCCGCGCTGTGGCGCTGGCGGCCGGGAAGCGCCCGCGCCGTCGAGGTGCCCGAGCGGTTCACCGCCGCGCTGCGGGCTGGCAGCCGCTACGTACGCCACTCGCCGATCGTGCGCCGGCTGCTGCGCCGCGCGCTGGTCTTCGTGATCCCGGCCAGCGCGCTGTGGGCGCTGCTGCCGCTGGTGGCGGCCCGGCGGCTCGGGCTGGGCTCCGGCGGGTACGGGCTGCTGCTGGCCGCCCTCGGAGTGGGTGCCATCGCGGGCGGGGTGCTGCTGGCTGTGATCCGCGCCCGGCTGTCGGCCAACCAGCTCCTGCTGATCGCCGGCGCGCTGTTCACCATCGCGCTGGCGGTCCTCGGCACCGTACGGGTGGTGCCGCTGGTGCTCCTCGCCCTGCTGCCGGCCGGGATGGCCTGGGTGACGGTGCTGGCCAACGTCAACGCCGAGATGCAGCTCTTTCTGCCGAGCTGGGTACGGGCCCGGGGGCTGGCCGTCTACCAGGTGTGTTTTGCCGGCGGGCAGGCCGTCGGCGCCCTCGTGTGGGGTCTGGTGGCCGACGTGGGCGGGCTGGTCCTCGCCTACCTCGCGGCGGCGGCGTTGATGCTCGTCGGGACCGTGACGAGCCGGATCTGGCCGCTGCCGGACCTGCGCTCGGTGAACCGCGAACCGGCGGCCTACTGGCCGCAACTGCACCTCGCGTACGAGCCGGACCCGGGCGTGGGACCGGTAGTGGTGACGGTGCAGTACACCGTCCGGCCGGAGCGGACGGGACAGTTCCTCGCGGCCATGGACGTCGTGCGCGGCGCCCGGCAGCGCACCGGCGCGATGCGCTGGGGGCTGTTCCGGCCGGCCGAGACGACGGACCGGTTCATCGAGGTGTACCTGGTGCCGTCCTGGGGCGAGCACCTGCGCCAGCACGGCGGTCGGTTGACCGGTGAGGACCGCGAGGCCGAGGCGCGGGCCCGGGAGCTGGCCGACGGCGAACCGGAGGTGCGCCACCTCGTGCCGGCCGCCGCCGGGCCGGCGCTGACCGACGACCGCGAAGGACTCTGATTTCCGTACGCCCCATCTCGTGGACGATTTCTGCCCGCGTCATGTGCAGGGCGTGACTCTCGGGGTACGTGGTGGCCCTGAGAGGGGAGGGAACCCATGGATCTGCTGGCCACCACGACCATCCGCCGGCCGGTGTCCGACGTGTACGCCTTCTGGCGTCGTCTGGAGAACCTGCCGACGTTCATGGCCCATCTGCAAGAGGTGCGCACCACCGGGGAGCGTACGAGCCACTGGACGGCGAGCGCGCCGTTCGACCGCAGCGTCGAGTGGGACGCGGAGATCACCGACGAGGTGCCCGACGAGCGCATCGGCTGGCGCTCCACCGGGGACGCCGACGTGCCGAACACCGGCAAGGTGTGGTTCGTGCCCGCGCCCGACGGCGTGAGCACCGAGGTGCACGTGCTGCTGGTGTACGACATCCCCGGTGGCAGGCTCGGTCAGGCCGTCGCCCGGTACTTCGGCGAGGAGCCTCACCAGCAGCTCGACGACGACCTGCGCCGACTCAAGCAGGTCCTGGAGACCGGCGAGGTGGTGCGCTCCGACGGCGCGCCGTGGGGCAAGCGCGCCCGCAAGGAGTTTCCGCAGCGGCCGGCGCAGCCGCTGTCGAGCGACGAATTGGCGAAGGGGGAGGCGGCATGAGGGCGAACACCTGGGCCGGCCGGAACAAGGTCGAGGTCCGCGACGTGCCGGACCCGAGCATCCTCAATCGGCGCGACGCGATCGTGAAGGTCACCTCGACCGCGATCTGCGGATCCGACCTGCACCTGGTCGACGGGTACGTGCCGACCATGCAGGACGGTGACGTGCTGGGCCACGAGTTCATGGGCGAGGTGGTGGAGGTCGGCGCCGGCGTCGACCCGGGCCGGCTGCGCGTCGGCGACCGGGTCGTGGTGCCGTTCCCGATCGCCTGCGGCGCGTGCGCGGCGTGTGCGGCGCAGCTGTGGTCGTGCTGCGAGAACAGCAACCCCAACGCCGGGATCGCGGAGAAGATGTTCGGCCACCCGGTCGCCGGCATCTTCGGCTACTCCCACCTGACCGGCGGGTTCGCGGGTGGCCAGTCCGAGTACGTGCGGGTGCCGTTCGCCGACGTCGGGCCGCTGAAGATCGAGTCGGACCTGACCGACGAGCAGGTGCTGTTCCTGTCCGACATCCTGCCGACCGGCTACATGGGCGCCGAGATGTGCGACATCCAGCCCAGCGACGTCGTCGCCGTGTGGGGCGCCGGCCCGGTCGGGCAGTTCGCGATGGACAGCGCCCGCCTGCTCGGCGCGGCCACGGTCATCGCGATCGACAAGGAGCCGTACCGCCTGCGGATGGCGGAGGAGGCCGGACACACCACGATCAACTTCGAGGAGGTGGACGTCCGCTCCCGGCTGTTGGAGCTGACCGGCGGACGCGGGCCGGACAAGTGCATCGACGCCGTCGGCATGGAGGCCAGCCACGGCAGCGCGCACCTGCACGCGTACGACCGGGTGAAGCAGGCCGTGCGGTCGGAGACCGAGCGGCCGCACGCGTTGCGGCAGGCGATCCTGTCCTGCCGCAGCGGTGGCATCGTGTCGGTCATCGGCGTGTACGGCGGCTTTCTCGACAAGTTCCCCTCCGGCGCGTGGATGAACCGGTCGCTGACCCTGCGCACCGGTCAGTGCCACGTCCAGCGGTACATGACGCCGCTGCTGCGCCACATCGAGAACGGCGAGCTGGATCCCACCCGGGTGATCACCCACACCCTGGCGCTGGAGGATGCGGCCCGCGGCTTCGACCTGTTCAAGAACAAGCAGGACGACTGCGAGAAGGTCGTGCTGAAGCCGTGACGCCGTCGGTGCCGGCGAGCGGTCGTAGCAGGGCCCCGCCGGCACCGCCTCGCGGTCGGCGTACCCCGTACGACCGCGTTGTTAGGATGGCCGCACCATGGCGAGTGAGCGCAAGGCGACCGCGGACCCGGCCCGCAGCCTGGCCATTCTCTGGCGCACCCGGGAGCCGACCAGCCGCAGCGCCGGGCCGGGCCTCAGCGTCGACCGGATCGTGCGGGCCGCGATCGACATCGCCGACGCCGAGGGCCTCGACGCGTTGACCATGCGCCGGGTCGGCGAGGCGTTGGGTGTCGGCACCATGTCCGTCTACACCTACGTGCCGGGCAAGGCCGAGCTCGTCGACGTCATGATCGACACCGTGTACGGCGAGATGCCGCGTTCCGCAGTCGAGGGCGACTGGCGGGCCCGGTTGGAGCGGATCGCCCACGACAACCTGGCGCTCTACCAGCGCCACCCGTGGATGCTGCGAGCCGAGACGACCCGCCCGGTGCTCGGCCCGCACCTGGTGGCCAAGTACGACCACGAACTCGGCGCGGTCGCCGACATCGGGCTCACCGACGTCGAGATGGACGCGGTGCTCACCCTCGTCCTCGGGCACGTGAAGACCTCCGCGCGCGCCGCATCCGAGGTGGTCGACCTGGAGCGGGAGACCGGCATGACCGACGGCCAGTGGTGGCAGTCGCACGCGCCCTGGCTGGAGACGTTCCTGACGGCCGACAGCTACCCCACCGCGTCCCGCGTCGGCACCGCGGCCGGCCAGCAGCACGGCGGGGCGTACGGCCCGGAGTACGCCTTCGAGTTCGGCCTGCAACGCGTCCTCGACGGCATCTCCGTGGTGGTCGCCGAGCGGGCGGCCAGCCGGTAGCCCCGATTTCTGGTGCTATCCGTGCGCCTCCGGCGCTGAGACGGTGGCCCCGAGCCGAGCGAGGGAGCGGGCGGACGGGCTGCCCGGCTCGGCGTGGTAGACGACCAGCGACTGCGTGGTGCCGCTGATCGTGAACTTCTCGTAGCGCAGCTCCAACTCGCCCACCTGCGGATGGCGGAACACCCGGCGCCGCCCGCTGACCTCGACGCCCCGGCCCCGGCGGAACCCTCCCGACCGGGGCCGCCCGGGTGGTACGACTGGGGCGGCAGGTGACGTCCGGGAAGGTGAGGGCGATGGCGAGCGGATTTCCCGGCCGGCTGCTCCCACTGATCGTTCTGGTCGACGCGCTGCCCGACCTGGAGCGGCTCGGCCGACGGGCCAACCGGAGCTACGCGCCCGGCCAGCGACGGCACGGGTAGCTGCCCCGATGCCGCAGGGAGTGCCGCGCCCCGGCGACCAACCGCGACGCGACGACGTGGTGGAGTTGCGGGTGCACGGTGTGTCGGGGGCGGACCCCTCGGTCATCCTGGGCGCGCAGCGGGTACGGCAGGTCGCGGGCGACGCCCGCGGGGGCTTCCACCGCCGTGACGGGTCGGACGGCGTCGACCCGCCCGGGGTGACGCTCGAGGCGTACCGCTGGGGTGACCTGCCCTCGGGCACTGTGGTCCGGACGCTCGCCCTGGTCTTCCTGCTGCCGTTCATGTTCAGCAACGCGGCGGTGTGGATGCGGCCCGCCGGCCGCGGCGCCGCCGCGGTCACCGTCCTGTGCCGGCTGCTCGCGCTCAACCTCACAGTGGTGTACGTGGTGTCCATCGCCGGGGTCGCCCTCGACCTGCTCGCCTGGCGGTGTCTCGGCACGGCCGGATGCCGGGGGCCCTTCGACACGCTTGCCGGGCTCGACGACAGGCCCGTCGGGCAGCGGCTGGCCGTGCTGGCGCTGCTGCCCATCGCCGCCGTCGCGTTCCTGCGCCTGTTGGGAACCCGCCGCTCCCGCCCGACCGGCAACCCACTGTGGGCGGTGGAGCCGCTTGTGGTGCGGTTGCGGGCGATCCACATCGCCGCCGCGCTCGCCGTCCTCGACGTCCTGCTCCTCGCGGCCCGGCGCGTCGGCGGCACGACGCCGGTGACGACGCTGCTGCTGACGCTCAGCGCGGCGGTCCTGGTGGCCTGCGTCGGCCTGCTCGCCGTACCGGGGCTGATCGACCGGGCCACGACCGCCCGGACAGCCACGGTGACAGCCCGCACGACGGGCGTGCTGGCGGCGGGTCTGACGGCGGCGACCCTCGTGGCCGTCTCAAGCGACGAGCGCGGCTGGTCGTCGGCGGCCGGGCTTCCCGGCTACGACGAGATCGCCGGCCATGCCCTGCTCGGCCAGATGGCCCTGCTGGTGCTGCTTAGCGGCGTGGTGCTGTGGCACCGCGGTCGGTCCGCGCTGCCGGGAGGGCTGGGCGCGGCGGTCATCGCGGCCATCGGCGTCGGTCTTGCCAGCGCGCTCTCCGCCGGTCTCGTCTACGGGGCGGGAATCCTGCTCGGTGGCTACCGCGGCGACGGAGGGCCGCCGTTGCCGTTCCGCTGGACGTTGCTGGCCTTCTTCCTGCACGTGTCGGCGGCGGTGCTGCTGTGCGGGGCGCTTACCGTCCTGTCGGGGCACCGCCGACGCCGCGCGGCGTCGGCGATCATCGCGCGCGACTTTCCCGCGCCGCCGCCGGAGGCGACCACCCGGGTGCGGCGGGTCACGAAGACGGTGGCCCGGGCGCGGTTCACCGAGTGGCTGGGCCTGCTGGCGGCCACGTACGCGTTGCTGGCGGTGATCGGGCTGGCCACGATTCTGTTCGGGCAGTTCGGGCACGATCCGGACGAGCTGGCGCGGCAATCTCTCGGGCTGCCGGCCAGGGCCGTCGGGATGGGGCTCACGGGGGGCGCCTACCTCCTCGCCGCGGTGCTGCTCGCGTTGCTGCTGGGGGGTGTCTTCGCCTACCGGACGGCGTGGTTCCGCCGGCACGTCGGGATCCTGTGGGACCTGGGCACCTTCTGGCCCCGGGCCGCCCACCCGTTCGCGCCCCCGAGCTACGCCGACCGGGCGGTGCCGGAGCTGGCCGACCGGATCGGCCGCCTGACCGAGCGGCACACCGGGGTGCTGCTGTGCGGGCACAGCCACGGCTCGGCGTTGCTGGCCCTCGCGGTGCTGCGGCTGCCCGCGACCGTGCGCCGGCAGGTCGCGCTGCTCACCTACGGCTCGCCGCTGGACCGCCTCTACGCCCGGCTCTTCCCGGCGTACCTCGACGAGAAGACGCTGCGCGAGGTGGGGGTTCGGGTCGGGTGGCGGTGGCTCAACCTCTGGCGGGACACCGACCCGGTCGGCGGTTGGATCTTCGCGGCGCACCGGCCCGGCGATCCGCCGCCGGAGGCAGCCGATCCGGCCGGCCGCGTCGACAGGCGGCTGCGCGACCCTGCGGGCCTGCTGCCCCAACCGGGCGAGCGCCAGCCGCCACCGGTGCGCGGACACCAACCGGGCGAGTCCGACCCCGCGTTCCGGGCGGCGGTACACGACCTCATCGCCCGGCTGCGCGCAGCGAACGGCGGATGAGCCGGCAACGGCCGGTCACCGGTCCTCGGGCAGCCGCTCGGACTCCGCGACCACCGCGCGGATCTTGCGCAGGGTGGCGTCCGGGGCGTGCACCGCGGCACGCCACCGGTCGAGCGTGCGGCTCAGCACCCGGACGAGGAACTGCAACTGGTTGACCTGCTCGCGCAGCAGCCCCAGCTCCGATCGCGCGCTCACCGCCTCGCCCTCCAACTCGGTGACCCGCAGTTGGAGCGGCTGAACGAGCGTCAGGGCGGCCTCGGTCAGCGTGTCGGCGGCGTCGGCCTTGAACTTGCCCCGCTGCGACACGACCGTGGCGATGGCGGCAAGACCGGTCGTCCCGCCGAGGATGCCGAGCAGGCTGAGCAGCACCTGAACCCAGTGCGGCGCTTCGGGTGTCGGTGCCGAGATCACGTGACACCTCCCACGATTCGTCGGTGCGTCGCGCACTGGTGGCCGTAGGCCAGACAGCGGAGGTCGGCGGCGATCAGGCCGGCCCGCCAGAAGGCGCCCAGGGGCACGGCGCTGATCAACGACGCCGCGACGAGGCCCTGCCTGCCGAGTACCGCCACCAGCGCCACCGCGTACATGCCGGTGAGGGTGCCGAGCACCAGTACGGACGCGAACTCGATGCCGAGGCCGGTGGAGAGCCGACCAGGCCACACGATGCCCAGCAGACCGCCCACGCCGACCACGATCAGAGCGACCTCCCAGCCGAGCCGGACGGGTTCCGGCATGGACAGTTGGACCGACGTTGATCGGACGTCCAGCACGAGCAGGAGGAATCCACAGATGGGCGTCGTAATCAGGGCGGCCACCTCGAACGGCTGGTTCTTGGCCCGGGAGCGGGGGTGTACCACGGCGACTCCTTGGTCGAGACCGGGACCGTTGGCCCGCCGCCGGCCGATGTCGTCTCAGGTCGGGCGTGCGATCCGTTTGGGTGGCGGTCGTGTGGACGGTCGGTGGTCGAGGCGATTGGCGACTCGCCGTCGTTGGCTGCCGATATCTGCCTGTGTAGCACCGGCGACCGGTTCTCGTCCACCCGGTGTAACGTCGCTTTTCCGCAGGTCAGAGCCGGTTTCCGGGGCTTGTGGGCGACCCGCGCGCGAGGGATCGCCGGCACGCCGGCGATCCCTCGCGATCGATGGTGAAGAGTGTCGGATATCTTACTTTCAGTGAGGATGTTCGTCCGACCCGCGTATTACCGCAGGAGCAGGTCGCGCAGCGCCCGGACCACCACGGCCGGCGCTTCCTCCGCCATGAAGTGGCCGCAGGTGACCGTCTGGTGCTCCAGGTCCGGGGCCCAGGCCCGCCACACCCCCGCCGCGTCGTAGCCGAGCGCCGCGCCCCAGTCCTGCTGGAGCACGGTCACCGGCATCCGCAGCAGGTTGCCGGCCGCCCGGTCGGCCGTGTCGTGCACGACGTCGATGCCGGCCGACGCCCGGTAGTCGGCGACGATCGAGGTGACCGCGTCGCGGGACGCCCGCAGGTACGCGGCACGTACCTCGGCCGGCAGCGCGTCCGGGTCGCGGGTCCAGACGTCGAGGAAATGGCCGAAGAACGCGTCGGGGCTGGCGCCGATCAGCTCCTCGGGCAGGCCCGGCGGCTGCGCCATGAGGTACAGGTGGAAGGCGACCGCGGCGCTGGCGCCGTGCAGCACGTCCCACATGTCCAGGGTGGGCACCACGTCGAGCAGGGCGAGCCGGCTGATCGCCGCCGGGTGGTCGAGGCCGGCGCGGAACGCGACCAGGGCGCCCCGGTCGTGCCCGGCCAGGGCGAAGCGCCCATGGCCGAGCGCGCCGGCCAGCGCCACGACGTCGGCGGCCATGGTCCGCTTGGCGTACGCCGTGCCGTCGCTGTCCACGGGCTTGTCGCTGTCGCCGTAGCCACGCAGGTCGGGGCAGATGACCGTGTGGTCGGCGGCCAGGTCGGCCGCCACGTGCCGCCACATGAGGTGGGTCTGCGGGAAACCGTGCAACAGCACGATCGGTGGTCCGGAACCACCCACGGCGGCGGTGAGCGTCACGCCGTCGGCGACGGTGACGCGCTGGTAGTCGAATCCGTTGATCCTCGGCTGCACGGAAAACCTTCCTGGGAAGCGGGGTCGGCGGGCGGGACGCCCGTCGCCGTCGTACGTCATCGAGGCTGCCCGGCGGTGATCAGCAGACGGTCAGCGCCGGATGAGTGCGGGCCGGCACGGCCGCCTAGATTGGTGCCATGACCAGGGAACCGACGTCACCGGTGGGGGTGACGCTCGGCGTACTCGGGCCGGTGACCGCCACCACCGCGGACGGTCCGGTGCCGCTGCGGGGACACCGGCAGCGCCTGGTGCTGGCCCGGTTGCTGATCGCCCACGGCCGGGTGGTGCCGGTGGAACGCCTCGTCGACGACCTGTGGGAGGTCCCGCCGGACGGCGCGGTGGGCGCGATCCGCACCTTCGTCGCCGACCTGCGCCGGGCGTTGGAGCCCGACCGGCCGCCCCGGCAGCCACCCCGCCTCCTGGTCACCGAACCCCCGGGGTACGCGCTGCGGGCCGCCCCAGACACGGTGGACGCCGACCGCTTCGAGGCGGCCGTCGGCGAGGCGGGACGGCTGCTGAGCGGGGAACTGCCCGCGCCGGCACTGACCGCGCTGGACGCGGCGCTCGGGCTGTGGCGGGGTCCCGCGTACGCGGACTGCGCGGGCGCCCTCTGGGCCGTCGCGGAGATCAACCGGTTGAACGAGCTGCGTATGCTCGCCGTCGAGCGGCGCGCCGAGGCGCTGCTCGCGCTGGGTCGTCCGGACGAGGCCGCCGCCGACCTGCCCGCCCACCTCGCCAGCCATCCGCTGCGGGAGGACGCCTGGCGGCTGCTCGCGCTGGCCCGGTACCGCGCCGGCCGGCAGGGCGAGGCGCTGGCCGCGTTGCGCGAGGCCCGCGACGTCCTGGTGGCTGAGCTGGGTCTGGACCCGGGGCCTGAGCTGCGCCGGCTGGAGGCCGACATCCTGGCCCAGGCGCCACACCTGACCCGTGCCCCCGCCGTGGCCGTCGCAGACCGTGCCGGACCCGTTCGGGACGGTGGGTCCGCAGCGGCCCCGCAGCGGCCGTTCGTCGGGCGGGACGCGGAGCTGGAGCGGCTGGGGCACGCCGGTCAGGTCGCCGCCCGATCCGGCCGGCCCACGCTGGCCCTGCTCAGTGGGGAGCCGGGCGCCGGCAAGACCGCCCTGGCCGAGGCGCTGACCCGGCAGCTCGCCGCCGAGGGCTGGACCACGGCCTGGGGCCGCAGTCCCGAGTACGAGGGCGCCCCGGCCGCCTGGCCGTGGACCCAGATCACCGACACGCTCACCGAGCCGTCCGGGTCGGGCGCGCCGGCGGGACCGGGCGAGCTGTCCGGGTCGGTCGAGCCGCTGGACGGCGGCGGGACGGCCGGGACCGGTGGCGCGGGTGACCCCGCCGTGGCCCGGTTCCGTCGGCACCGCGCGGTGGCGTCGTTGGTCTCCGCCGTCGCCGACTCAGGGCCCCTCCTGCTGGTCTTGGACGACCTGCACCGCGCCGACGGCGACACGCTGGATCTGCTCACCGCCCTGCTCACCGGGCCGCAGCCGGCCACCGGGCCGGTGCTGGTCCTGGGCACCTACCGGGCCACCGAGATCAGCCCGGAGCTGACCGCCGCCCTGGCCCGCGCCGCCCGGCTCGAACCGGTGCGCGTATACCTCGGCGGCCTGTCTGCCGAGGCGACCGGCGAGCTGGCCCGCGCCCTCGTCGGAGGGGACCTGGACCCGCCCACCGTCGGGCTGATCCACCACCGCAGCGGCGGCAACCCGTTCTTCGTCCGGGAGCTGGCCCAGCTGTACGCCGGTGCGGGCGGCGCCGCGCTGGCGGCGGTGCCGCCCGGGGTGCGTGATGTCATCCGGCACCGCCTCGCCCAGCTGCCCGCGCCGACCCGTACCGTGCTCCGGCAGGCGGCGGTGCTCGGCCGGGACGTCGACCCCGCGGTGCTCGGCGCGCTGACCGGCGACCCGGCGGCGCTGCTGGACGCCGTGGACCGCGCGTTGCAGGCCGGGTTCCTGACCGAGCGGGAGCCCGACGGGCGACTTCGGTTCACCCACATCCTGGTCCGCGACACGCTCTACGCGGACCTCTCCGCGGCGCGTCGCGCGGCCTGGCACGCCGCCGTCGCCGAGGCGTTGCAGCGGCGCCAGCCCGTCGACCCCGCCACGCTCGCCCACCACCTGCTGCGTGCCGGCGGCCCGGCAGCCGCCCGCCAGGCCGCCGGCTACGCCCGTACCGCCGCCGAACAGGCCGAACGCGCCGGCAACCCGCACGAGGCGGCCCGGCTGTGGGCGCAGGTCATCGACGCGTACGACCGGGCCGGGGGGACCGAGCGGCGCGAGCGGTTGAGCGCGGTGCTGGGTCTGGGGCGTGCTCTGGCGGTGACGGGCCGGTTGGCCGAGGCACGGACGTACCGCGCCGAGGCGATCGCCGACGCCGAGGCGGTCGGTGACCCCCGGCTGACGGCGGAGGTGCTGGCCGGTTTCGACGTGCCCGCCATCTGGACCCGCAACGACGACGACCTGCTCTCCGCGCGGATCGTCGGCGCTGCCGAGAACGCCCTGAACGGCCTCGGCCCGACCGGCTCGGCGCAGCGCAGCCGGCTGCTGAGCACGCTCGCGCTGGAGCTGCGCGGCACCACAGGTGACCGTGGCCGCCGGGCCGCCGCCGAGGCCGAGCGGATCGCCCGGACCGTCGCCGACCCCGGGTTGCTGGCCTTCGCGCTGAATGCGCGTTTCATGCACGCCTTTGACCGCGTCGGGCTGGCCGCCGAGCGGGCCCGGATCGGCGCGGAGCTGATCGACCTGGCCACTGCGCGCCAATTGGTGACCTTCGAGGTGCTGGGTCACCTCATCGGGGTCCAGTCGTGCTGCGCGCGAGCCGACCGGGCCGGCGCGGACCAGCACGCCCGCGCCGCCGACCGCCTCGCCCAGCGATACGAGTTGCCGCTGGTCGGGGTCTTCACCGGCTGGTACGCCGCGCTGCGCCGGGCGTTGGGCGGGGACCGGGAGGCGGCGGCGACCGCGTACCGGGCGGCCGCCGAACGGCTCCCCGCCGACGCCATGCCGGGTCTGGCCCACGGACTGCTGCCCCTCGCCCTGCTCGGCCTGCGCCTGGCCGAGGCGGTCAGCGCCGACCCGCTGGCGCACGCGCCGACAGGTGCGCGCCGAACGGGCTACGACCAGCCGGTCCCCGGGTCGGCCGGTCAGCGGCCGATCCCCGGGCCGGACGACGAGGACTGGGTGGGCCTGGACTGGGGGCCGCACGAACCGTGGGTCCGCCCGCTGCTGCTCGCGGCCGAGGGGGACCTCGGCGCCGCCCGAGCGGCCCTGCGGGTCCTCCCGGACGGACCGCACGACCTGCTGCGGGAGGTGCGGCTGTGCCTCACCGCGCGGGCCGCCCTCGCCGTCGGCGACCGGCCCACCATGGAGCGCGTCGCCGCCGCGCTCCGGCCGGCCGCCGGCGAACTGGCCGCCGGCAGCGGGGTGCTCACCGTCGGCCCGGTGGCCGGGCACCTCGCCGACCTTGCCACCGCCCTGGGCCGCGACGAGGAAGCCGCCGTGCACCGTCGTACCGCCCGCCTGCTCACCGCGCGCGTCCGCACCGCCGATCCGGCCTGACCCGGCCGGGGACGCGTCCCCGCGCCCGGCGACTTGCCCGTTCCTGTGGAACCGGCAACCGGGGTGCGATCAGATGGAACAACCCGGCGTTCGTCGTCGGCCGGGGATCGAGGGGGGTACGCCGTGCAGGTGCTCGTCCTGATCGTGGTGGTGGGCGTCACCGTCCTGGTCGGCACCACCCTCGGCGGCCGGTACCGGGTGGCGCCGCCGGTGCTGCTCATCGGGTTCGGGGTGCTGCTCGGGCTGGTGCCGCCGCTGTCCAAGGTGACCCTGGAGCCGGACCTGGTGCTGCTGATCTTCCTGCCCGCGATCCTCTACCGGGAGAGCCTCACCATCAGCCTGCGCGAGATCCGGGCCAACCTGCCGGTGATCGGGCTGCTCGCCGTGGTGCTCGTGGTGCTCACCATGGTCACGGTGTCCCTGACCGCGCAGGCGCTCGGCGTGCACCCGGCAGCCGCCTGGGTGCTCGGCGCGGTCCTCGCGCCGACCGACGCCGCCGCGGTCACCGGCCTGGCCAAGCGGCTGCCCCGCAAGCTGCTCACCACCCTGCACGCGGAGAGTCTGATCAACGACGGCACCGCCCTGGTGATCTTCGCGGTGACCGTGGATCTGCTCACCGGCAGCGCGAAGCCGGGGGTGCTGGGCATCGGCAAGGAGTTCGTCGGGGCCAGCATCGGTGGGGTCGTCGCCGGTCTGCTGGTGGGCACCACAGTGGTGCTGATCCGCAAGCGGCTCGACGACCCGCTGCGCGAGGGGGCGCTGAGCGTGCTGACGCCGTTCGGCGCGTTCCTGCTCGCCGACTCGGTGCACGCCAGCGGTGTGCTGGCCGTCGTGGTCGCCGGTCTGGTGCTCGCGTACGCCGGTCCACGGGTGATCCGCGCCCGCTCCCGGGTGCTGGCGTACGCGTTCTGGGACCTGTCCACGTTCCTCATCAACGGCGGGCTGTTCGTGCTGCTCGGCACGCAGATCCCCCGGGCGGTGAAGGGCATCGTCAGCACGTCGCCGCAGCGGGCCCTGCTGATTGTGCTCGTGGTCACGACCGTCGTCGTCTGCACCCGACTGGCCTTCGTCTTCCTCACGGCGGAGTCGGCGACGCTGCGGCGACGTCGGATGGCGGACCAGGGGGCGGTCAACTGGCGGGTGGGGATCGTGGCCGGCTGGTCCGGTTTCCGGGGCGCTGTGTCGCTCGCCGCCGCACTGGCCGTCCCGACGGTGACGGCCGCCGGTAGACCGGTGACCGAACGTGACCTGATCATCTTCGTCACCGCGCTGGTCATCGTCGTGATCATGCTCGTGCAGGGCACCACTCTGCCGCTGGTGGTGCGCTGGGCGGGGCTGACCGGCGACCCCGAACGCGTCGACGAGGCCCGGCAGGCCCGCCTGCGCGCCACCCAGGCCGGCCTGGACGCGCTGCCTGAGGTAGCCGCCGAGGTCGGCGTCGAGGGGGAGGTGGTACGTCGGCTGCAGGCCGAGTACCAGCGGCACCTGGAGGACTTCAATGACAGCGGTGGGCGTACCGCCGAGGAACGCCGCCTGGACCGCCGACTGCGCCTCGGCGTCCTGGCCCGCAAGCGGCGGGAGTTGACCCGGCTGCGCGACGACCGGGAGATCGACGACCTGGTGCTCCAGGAGCTTCAGGCCGCCCTGGACAACGAGGAGATCCGGCTGCTGGGGCGGGGACCCAACGAGTGAACACCCGGCGGTGCGGCCCGGTTCGGGCTGACGGATTGGTGACACCGCCCCCCGCGTGTGCCGGACGTCCGGGCACGTCGTCGGCGGGTACGGTGGTAACCGGTTCGGCGTCCGTCGATGTGTGCGGTCCGCGAGGGGGTGCCCATGACCACCGGAGGGAGCGAGGCCGACCTACGGGCGGTCACCGAGCGGGAGTTCCTCGACGACCTCGCCTCGGTCACCCGCGAGCGCGTCGCCACCGAGTTCCTCTACCTGATGGCGCAGGACGACGCCGTCGTCGGCGTCCAGTGGGAGCAGCCCGGCGTGGACCACCTCCGCCGCTACCGGGTGCGCGACGCCTGCCCGCACTGCGTCGTCCTCGCGGGGGTGTTGACGCTGGCGCCGATGCTGCCGCTGGACGAGCTGCGCGCCGGGCGCACCCGACCCCAGTACGAGACGGTGCTGCGCACCGGCCGGCTGCCCCACCTGGCATTCGCCCGTCCGGCCGGTCCGCCCGGCGCGAGCTGGCTGGGGGACTGCCACGCGGTCGACGGTGACCCGCACTCGGCTGCCGACTGCCCGAGGCACGCCGTGGCCTCGCCCACCGGCGACCCGCTGGAGCTGCGCCTCGGGTCGCTGCCCCGGGCCGTCCGGGAGCTGTACCCGCACGATGGCGCCGCGACCGCCGACCTGGCGCAGCGGTTGCGGATCGCCCAGGACTGGCGGGCCGACGCGCAGGCGGTGGCGAGCGGCATCCGCGAGGCGGCGGCGACGTGGGCGTTCCTGCGCACCTCCTGCGTGCTGGGCGTGCCGGTGCCCGGCGTCAACGGTCTCGTGCTCACCCTGCCACCGGGCCCGGCCCCGGACGACCGGCCCCTGGCCGAGCTGCACGCCGCGACGGCGCGCGCCGTGCCCACCGGTGGCCCGCTGCCCTACCAGGAGCGGGCCTGCCTGCTGCCGGAGCCGGCGTCGGGAACGCACCGCATGCCGACGTACGCCGGCGCGGTGGACCTGACGGCCGCGGCGCCGGTGCGTACGCTGCGTCTGCCGTCGCCCCGCCGGCCGCTGAGCACCACCGGCCGGGGCGTGCTGCTGCTCTACGAGGCCCGGCACGCCATGGGCCGGCACGTCGCGAGCGCGCCGGTGCGCGACGCCGCGTACTGGGATTCCGAGGCGGCGTTGAACGTCTTCGAGTTCACCCTGCTGGAGCGGGTCGCCGGACGGCACTACCAGGAGGCGGTGGCCGCCTACCTTCAGGCGCTGCGCCGGGAGGGCGACCTGCTCGCCCGCCCGCACAAGGTGCTCGACAGGCGCCGGCGCAAGGCGCTCTCGCTGGCGTTCGGCGGACTGGACGACGAGGAGCTGCACCTGTGGGCGTCGGTCGCGTACCGCAACGCCATCCTGGAGCTGCTCGGCGACCTGAAGGCGTTCGCGTTGCACCTGCGCCTCCAGGCCGGCTGAGCGGCCGTCTCAGAGCACCTGGGCGAGGAAGCGGCGGAGCCGGGGATGCTCGGCCCCCTCGAAGATCCTCTCCGGCGGGCCAGCCTCCAGCACCACACCCCGGTCCATGAAGGCGACGGTGTCGGCGACGTGCCGGGCGAAGCCCATCTCGTGGGTGACCACCACCATCGTCATTCCGGCGGCGGACAGGTCGGCCATCACCCCGAGCACCCCCTTGACCAGTTCGGGGTCGAGCGCCGAGGTGGCCTCGTCGAAGAGCATCACCTCGGGCCGCAGCGCCAGCGCCCGGGCGATCGCCACCCGCTGCTGCTGACCACCGGAGAGCTGCGCCGGCCGGGCATCGGCCTTGCCGGCGAGCCCCACCAGCTCCAACTGGGCGCGGGCGACGGCCACCGCCTCGTCCTCGCCGAGCTTGCGCAGCCGACGCAGCGCCAGGGTGACGTTGCGCAGCACGCTCATGTGCGGGAAGAGGTTGAACTGCTGGAAGACCATGCCCACCCGCTGGCGCAGCGCGTCCGGATCGTCGTGCAGGACGCTGCGCCCGTCCAGCAGCACGTCGCCGCGGTCGGGCTCGATGAGCCGGTTGAGGGTACGCAGCAGAGTGGACTTGCCCGACCCGGACGGCCCGATCACGCAGGCCGTTCCACCACGCTGCACGCTCAGGTCGACGCCGCGCAGCACGCGGTTCGGCCCGAAGGCCAGGTGGACGTCGCGCGCCTGGAGGCTGACCGAGGTGGTGGTCGCGGTCGTGGTGGTGGTCATCGCCGGTCTCCTTCCGGGGCGCCGGTCAGCGCCGGGTCGTCCTCGTCCTCGTCGTCGGCGGGTGCGGTGGCCGGCCGGCCGTGGCGCAGCCGCCTGTCGATCGCGTTCACGACGTGCGTCAGCGGGACGGTCAACGCCAGATAGAAGAGCCCGGCGAGCAGCAACGCGGACTCGTTGCCGGTGGTGGCCGCGTAGTCCTGCCCGATGCGGAACAGCTCCCGCTGGCTGGCCACCAGGCCGAGGAAGTAGACCAGGCTGGAGTCCTTGATCAGCGCGATGAGCTGGTTGACCCAGGCGGGCAGCACCCGCCGGATGCCCTGCGGGATGATCACCAGCCGCATCGCGTCGGCCCAGGAGAAGCCGAGTGCCCGCGCGCCCTCCAACTGGGCCGCCTCCACCGACTGGATGCCGGAGCGGAAGATCTCCCCGATGTACGCCGCCGCGATCAGCGACAGCGCGAGGATGCCCAGCGGGTACGGGTCCGGTCCCCAGACCTGCATGCCCAGCGGCGCCAGCCCGACGCCGATCAGCAGGATCGTCGCCGCGGCCGGCAGCCCCCGGAACACGTCGGTGTAGACGCGTGCCGGCCAGCGCAGCCACCGGCTGCGGGAGATGCCGGCCACGGCCAGCAGCAGGCCGAACACCGTGCCGAGCAGGGCGGCGGAGACCGCCAGGATCAGCGTGTTGGGCAGCCCGACGGTCAGCATCTCGGGCAGCGCCTCGCGCATCGCGTCAGCGTCGAAGAAGGTCTCCCACAGGGTGCTCAACGGATCCATCGGTCGCCTCTCCTACCGCCCTGCTCGTTCGTCACCGGTTCAGGACGCGGCCGACGCCGACGCCGACGGCGCGGCGGACGCGGACGGCACCGCCACCGTGCCGCTGCCCGGGGTGAAGTCCGCCGGGATCGGGCGGCCCGGGTAGTACTGGGCCTGCAACCGGCTCCAGGTGCCGTCGGCGATCACCTCGTCGAGGCCCTTGTTCAGCGCCTCGCGCAGCTTGTCGCTGCCCTTGGCCACGGCGTACGCGGTCGGCGCCGGGCTGAGCTGCTTGGCCGCCACGGTGATCTTGCCGTTGCTGTCGGCGGCCGACTTCTCGCCGATCTCCGCCGGGGCGATCCACGCGTCGGCGGTGCCCGCCTTGAGCTGGTTGAGTGCGCCGTTGTAGTCCGGCACCCGCACCGGGTCGAGCTGCTTGCCGGTGGCGTAGTCGTCCTGGACGGTGCCCTGCACCACCACGACCCGCTTGCCGGCGAGCTGGTCGAACCCGGTGATCGGCGAGCCGGCCGGCACGTCCAGACCGAAGTAGCCGAAGTCGTAACCGTTGCCGAAGTCGACGGTCTTCTTCCGCGCCTCGGTGATCGTGATCGAGGAGCTGCCGACGTCGAACTTGTGGTTGTTGACCTGGGAGAGCAGCGCGGAGAAGTCGGTGCCGACGAACTCGACCTTCAGGCCGAGCTTGCCGGCGACCGCGGTCAGCAGGTCGTTGTCGAAGCCGGTGAACTTACCGTCCTTGAGGTACACGTTCGGCGGGGCGTCGGTAAGCGTGCCGGCCCGCAGCACGCCGGCCTGCGCCAGGCCGTACGGGTTGCCTGCGGTGTCGTTCGAGGCGTCGTCGGTGCCGCAGGCGGTCAGCGCGCCGGCAACCACAAGGGCCGCCCCAACGGCAACGGCACGGCTCAAGCCAGAAGAAAATCGCACGGGTGTCTCCAAAAGGGTGCGTCGACCCGGTCGATCATGAAGTTGTTGCCCCGACACGCCGGTCGGGCGGGCAACAACGTCATGATCGACGCGAGGGTGGGTGGGCGTGGTGCGCCCAGAAAGGGGAGGGGAGGAACTAGCGCGTCAGGCGGCGGTACACGCCGCGCTGCACATTCGCATCAGGTCCACGTGGCGACGCCGGGTCAGGGGCGGCGTGAGCCGACCGGCCGGTGGCGTGGGGCTGAGGTTGCGCATACGGTCTCCCGGGTCTGTTGCTGACCTGGGTGCCAGGCCACGCTTGCACCGGCGTCCTGCCGGTGCCTGGTCTTCACCCGGGGCACCCCACCGCGGAGGAGGGTTGCCGGCCAGCGAGCCGGGGCTTCGCGCTGGCACTCATGACCTGCGCCGAGGTTAGCAGCGCCCACCGGTGGATCGTCCAGCCGTTATGACCACGCTCACCACCGGCGACGGTTCGGCCGGCAGGTCAACCGGTGTGCACGTGCGGCCGGCGGCGCGGGTCGGGCTCCTGGCGACGCAGGATCTCCCGGGTGACCGAGGCGATGGCACCCTGCCCGAACGCCAGGTAGCGCAGGATGTTGCGACCCGGGCCACCCTCGCTCCATTCGAAGTAGATGTGGGGGCGTCGCCGGCTCCGCTCGCGGATCTCCAGCAGCAGGGCGGCGAGCGCGGTGGGCACCGAGGAGCCGGTCAGGCTGAGCACCGGGTAGCTGTCGTGCACCACGCTGCCGCGCACCAGCAGCTCGGTCTCGAAGTCCGACGGGTCGGTGACGTGGACCTCGACGAAGATGACGTCGCTGTCGTCGGGGAAGTCGTTGTCCGCCATGGTCTGTGCCAGCTTGGCGCGGTACTCGGCCGGGTCGCGGCGGTCCGGCTCGTGCGCGATGAGGCGGATCCGACGGGTGGCACGCTCGTCGATCATCCGGGCGGCGGCCGGATCCAGCTCGACGTGGTCGACTCGCACCTCGTAGGCCCGTACGAGCCGGGACAGCACCGACACCAGGATCATCCCGCCGATGAAACAGGCGGCGATCTTGACGCCGTCGGGGCGTTCCACGACGTTCGCCACGGTGGTGTAGACGAAGATCAGCGTGATGGCCCCGAAGGCGTACATCCGCCCCCGCTGCCGCCGTCGTCGCGCCGCGAGGGTCACGGCCGTCGCCGCCGACGTGATCAACACCAGGACCCCGGTGGCGTACGCGCCGCCCTGCGCGTCCACGCTGGCGGAGAAGATCACCGTGATCAGGAATGCCACCGAGGTGAAGACCAGGACCAGCGGCCGGATCGCCCGCGCCCAGGTAGGGGCCATACCGTAGCGCGGCAGATACCGGGGTACGAGATTGAGCAGTCCGGCCATCGCCGACGCGCCCGCGAACCACAGGATCCCGATCGTGGACAGGTCGTAGACCGTGCCGAAAACGCCGCCGAGGTGCTGGTGCGCCAGGTAGGCCAGCGCCCGGCCGTTCGCCGGCCCGCCCGGCTGGAACGCCTCCGGCGGGATCAGCACGGTGGTGGTCACACTGCTGGTGATCAGGAAGACGCTCATCGTCGCGGCGGCGGTGGTGAGCAGCCGCCGCGCCCCCCGGATCCGGCCCAGCGGCCGGTCCTCCGAGTCCTCGCGATCCCCCCGGATGTGCGGCATCACGGCCACCCCGGTCTCGAAACCGGACAGGCCCAACGCCAGCTTCGGGAACACCAGCAGGGACAGCCCGACCACCAGCAGGGGATCGCCGTGCCCGGTGCTCAGCGCGGTGGTCCAGTCCCCGACCGCGCTCGGGTGGGTCACCACCCGCCACAGCGCGTCGGCGATCACCACCGCGTTCAGCGCCAGGTAGACCGCGACCAGGACGACGGCGATCCCGATGGCCTCGCCGAATCCCTTGAGGAACACCGCGCCCAGCAATGCCACCAGCAGCAGCGTGATGGCCACCTCGTGTCCCTTGAGCCCGCTGGGCCAGAACGGGTTCTCGTCGAGGTGGGCGGTCGCGTCCGCCGCCGAGAGGGTGATGGTGATGATGAAGTCGGTGGCTGCGAAACCGAGCAGCACCAGCACCAACAGCTTGCCCGGCCAGTAGCTCAGCAGGCGTACGAGCATCGCGATCGAGCCCTCACCGTGCGGGCTCTCCACCGCCACCCGCCGGTACACCGGCAGCGCGCCCAGCAGCGTCACCAGCACCAGCACCAGCGTCGCCACCGGCGACAACGCCCCGGCCGCGAGCGCGGCGATGCCCGGCTGGTAGCCCAGCGTCGAGAAGTAGTCGACACCGGTCAGGCACATCACCTTCCACCACGGGTGGTGCCGATCCTCGGGCGGGCGGCCGCCCGGGCCGGAATGCCGCGCGGCCCGCTCCGTACCGCCGTCGAGCAGCCAACCGCGCAGCCGCCCGGCGCGCCTGTTGCCCTGCACCGGCGCTTCCCCCGTCCTCCGCCCATGGTCACCGCGAGTATCCGCCCGGCCACACGCGCCCGTCCCCAGGTACGCCGAACCCACCCGTACCGGGTGGGGACGGCCGGCGAGTCGGAGGGTTTCGGCCCGGGGGCAGGGGGGATGCAGCGCCTCCGGCGCGCCTCGCACCGAGTCGTCCGGTCGGGCCGGGAGGCCGCCGGATCGGATGCCACCGGGGAAGGAGCGGGTCATGGTCGGCGGCCGTCGCTTCCGCCCGGGTGGTGGCTTCGGCCGTCAGCTCGACGAGCACGAGACCCGCGTCGGCGTGCCGCCACCGCCGGAGCCGCCCCCGCCCGCCGGTGGCATGGTGGACAGTGCCATCTACATCCGGGGACACCGGTTCGCCTCACCGGCCGGCCTCGCCGAGACGTACTCCTGCCTCCAGGAGCAGGACGACGCGATGGCCTGGATCGGGTTGTACCGGCCCGACATCGACCAGATCTCCTCGCTGGCGCGCGAGTTCCGCCTGCACGACCTGGCGGTGGAGGACGCGATCAACGCCCACCAGCGACCCAAGCTGGAGCGGTACGGGCACACGCTGTTCGTGGTGCTGCGTGCCGCCCGCTACGACGACCTGCGGGAGGAGGTCGAGTTCTCCGAACTGCACCTGTTCATCGGGCCCGGTTTCGTGGTGACGGTCCGCCACGGCGAGGTCCCCGACCTGGCCGCGGTCCGGCGACGGATGGAGGCCGACGCGCCGATGCTCGCCCAGGGGCCCGAGGCGGTCCTGTACGCGATCCTAGACCAGGTCGTCGACGGGTACGCGCCGGTGGTCGCCGGGTTGGAGAACGACATCGACGAGATCGAGACCCAGGTCTTCGGGGGTGACCCGAACGCCAGCCGGCGCATCTACGGGCTCAGCCGGGAGGTCATCGAGTTCCAGCGGGCCGCCCGGCCGCTGCTCACCATGCTCGACGCGTTGGCCACCGGCGCCGGCAGCTACGGCACGGACGAGGAGCTGCTGCGCTACCTGCGTGACGTGACCGACCACCTCACCCAGGTGGTCGAGCGGGTGGACGGGTTCCGGCACCTGCTGCAGAACATCCTCACCGTCAACGCCACCCTCGTCTCGCAGCAGCAGAACGAGGAGATGCGCAGCCTGACCGCGGCCAGCTACGCGCAGAACGAGGAGCTGAAGAAGGTCTCCTCGTGGGCCGCGATCCTGTTCGCCCCCACGCTCATCGGCACCGTGTACGGCATGAACTTCGTCCACATGCCGGAGCTGAACTGGCGCTTCGGCTACCTGTTCGCGCTGCTGCTGATGCTGCTGGTCTGCGGAACCCTCTACCTGGTGTTCAAGCGGCGCGGCTGGCTCTAGCAGCGGGGCGCGAGGCTCACTCGATGCCGCGCAGGATGTGCCGCTCGTCCTCGCTGTCGTCGTCACCGGCGCCGATGCGGCCGAGCAGCACGGCGGCGGCCCAGATGGTCAGGGGCGTAGCGGCCCCGGTCATCCCGCCGCCGGTCCGGTCGTGGCTGGTCTGGCTCCGCTCGGTGCGCGGTGGCCTGCGCTGAGCCTGCATGGGCCCTGCCTCTCCTCGTCGAAGCCGCCGCGGGCGGCGCGGTGTGCGCCCGCGCCCCCGGCCGGGCGGCCCGCGCGCGGGTCACCACCGGTACGGCATCCACGTCGAACCATCCCACGCCCGGCCGCATCCGCACCCCTTGTTTTCGGTTTCCCGACTGTCGCCCGCCAAACCGGACATCTCGCCTCGATGGTGCACCGACCGGCCGAGTGGGTAGCGAGGTACGGGTGAGCGGATCTCTCGACACCGCCGTCCGGGTCGCCGCCGGACGTGGAGCCCTGCCTCGCTACCTCGTCGCGGCGACGCTCGCCCGCGGCGCGGACGCCGGGGCGACCGTGGGAGTGGTGTTGCTGGCCACCGTGTCGCAGGTCGGGGCGACCCGGCCGGCGTTGCTCGGCGGACTGCTGGCCGCGTGCCTGACCGCGCCGCACCTGCTCGGACCCCTGCTGGCTCGCTGGCTGGACCGGGCGCCGGACGGTCGAGGCCGGTTGGCGGCCGGCTTCGTCACGTACGCCGCAGCGGTCTCGACGGCCGCGCTGCTGCTCGGTCGGGTGCCGGTGGGTGTGCCCGCCGCGTTGCTGGTCGTGGCCGGGACCTGCGGGCCGCTGCTGACCGGCGGACTGAGCAGCCGGCTCGCCGGGCTGCTCGACGCCGACGAGCGGGTGCAACGTCGCGGTCAGGGCTGGGACGCGGTCACGTACGGGGTGGGTGGCAGCGCCGGCCCGGCCGCCGTGGCTGCCCTCGCCGCCCTGGCCGGGCCTCGGCCGTCCCTGGTCGGGTTGGGTGTCGCCACCCTGCTCGCGGCCGCACTGGTGGTCACGCTGCCGGCACGCGTACCCGTCCGGCACGGGCCGGCGCGGACCGCGCCCGCCGCCCGTGGCGCGCTGCGGGCGCTGCTCGGTCCCGGACCGCTGCGCCGGGTCACCGCTGTCACCACGCTCGCCGCGCTCACCGGTGGAGCGGTGTCGGTGCTCGCCGTCGCGCTGGCGGTGGACCTCGACCGGGAGGCGGTCTCCGGTGCGCTGCTGGCCGCCGCGTACGGCGGTGGAAACCTCGCCGGCGCGCTCGTGGTCACCGCGTTTCCGCTTACCGGTGAGCCGGAACGACTCACCGTCCGGTGGGCGGCGCTCGGCGCGGTGGGGATCGGGCTCTGCGCCGCCGTGCCCAGCTTCCCGCTCGCGGTCGTCGCGTTCACCCTGGCCGGGGCGGCGACCGCGCCGCTCTTCGCGGCCACCCTGGCCGCCCGGTCGGCGTACGCGCCGGACGCCGTGCGGACGCAGGTGTTCGTGTCGACGGCGGCCCTGAAGGTGGCCGCCGGCTCGCTCGGGACCGGGCTGGCCGGTGCGCTCGCCCCGCTGGGTCCGCGCCTGCTGCTGGTGGCCGGGGCATCCATCGCGCTCGCCGCAGCGGTGGCGGCGGCGGTGTCCGCGCGTGGTCACCGGGGTGCTCGGCCGCCCGCACCCACGTCTCCCCTAGTGTGAACCCGTGTTTGATCAACTCTGCGGTCGTGGCGCCGAACCCGACCCCATCCTGGGCCCCCGTCGATGATCTCGACGTTCCTGGTCGAACACCGGTGGATCGCACCAGCAGCCCTGGTGCTGCTGATCCTCGTTGGGCCGTTCGCAGGCGGTTGGCTGGCCACCCGGCCGAGGATCGCCTGGGTGCTGACCGCGGCCTCGATGCTGCCGCTGGCGTTGCTCACCCTGGTGCCGCAGGACCGCGAGCTCTTCGCCCGCTGTGCGGTGCGGTGGGAGCTCCCCACGCTGACCGGCCCCGAGTCGCTGGCAAACATCCTGCTCTTCGTCGCGCCGGTGCTGCTGGTAGGCGTGGCCACCCGCCGCCCGATCCTGGCCGTGCTGGCCGGGAGCGGACTGTCGGTGGTGGTGGAAGCGGTGCAGGCAGCGGTGCCCGCGATCGGCCGCTCGTGTGACTCCGCCGATTGGATCAACAACACGATCGGCGTCGTCATCGGTGGAGCGCTTGCTTGGCTGTCGTTGACCGTAGCCGCGCGCCGGGCTTCCTTCAGGTCAGCGGCTGGCGCTGGGACGGTGGGCGCAGCCGGCGGCCGGCGGTGACCCTCGGTCACCTCCGTGGGGGCGGATGCGCTGGTGAGCGGTATACCTCAGAGGTATGAATATGACTCTGAGGTATACCGCTCAACAGCACATCGACACGGCGGGCAGCCAAAGCGGAGTGCTCGTCTAGGCCAGCGGATGGGCGATGCCGCGGGCGTGGTCGGTGAGGGCCGCGCCGACCACTGTCGCCGCCAGCGGCAGCACCTCCAGGCAACGGCGCACCGCGGCCGCCATCAGCGTGTTCGGCACCCGCATGGACAGCGTGCAGTGCGGCACCCAGCGCCCCGGCTGGTAGTGCTCGACCAGGGTGATGCCGGCGGCGGCGAGCCGGCCGTGCACCAACCGGTGGTGCGCCAACAGTTCCGGGGTGGGCGCCGGGCCGAGCCAGAGCACCCGTCCGACGAACTGCCCCGCGTACTGGAAGTCCAGTCGTAGTGGGGCCGCCACGACCGTTCCGCGCAGCGCCTCGGCGACCTGTTCGGGGTCGAAGCGGGGCGCGACCGCGAGCGACACGTGCGGGCGGTGGCGCTGCTCCAGCAGCGAGCGCATGCTCTGCACGCCCTCGGCCTCCAACGCGTCCCACAACACCCGGATCCGCCGGGTGGCATCCGGGTCCAGATACAGCTCCAGCGCCGCGACCACGTGATCACCGTAGCGGCCGAGATCTGGCTGTCGGTGTCGGGCGGTACCGTGATCGGAAACCGACCAGGAGGCGTGCCCCGTGGACGTGAGTGACCTGCTGACCGAGACGTACGACCGGCTGCCCGACCTCGTCCGCGCGGCGGTCGACGGCCTCACCACGGAGCAGCTGCGTCGGGCGCCCGGCGAGGGCGCCAACCCGGTCGGGTGGCTGGTCTGGCACCTCACCCGCGTCCAGGACCATCACGTCGCCGACCTGCTCGACGCCGAGCAGATCTGGGTCAGCGGGGACTGGGCGGGGCGGTTCGGGCTCACCGCCGACCCGGACAACACCGGCTATGGCCACACGCCCGCGCAGGTGGCGGAGGTGCGTCCGGAGAGCGCGCAGGCGCTGATCGACTACTACGAGGCGGTTTCGGCGCGTACCGGATCGTTCCTGGCGGGGCTGCGCCCGGCGGACCTGGACCGCGTGGTGGACGAGTCGTGGGACCCGCCGGTCACTCTCGGCGTACGGCTGGTCAGCATCGCCGACGACGACCTGCAACACGCCGGGCAGGCCGCCTACGTCCGCGGCCTCGTCGAGGCCGGCTGACCCGCGTCCCCCGGTTCACCCGGTTCGGGTGACTCCCGCTCACCCCGCGCCGGGTGATTCTGCGGGGATGCGGGAGGTGACCTGATGGGCACGACGGCGGCGCGGTTCCTGCAGGACCTGGACCCCGGCCGGCGCCCCGACCTGTCCGAGACCACCGCCGGGACGCTGCGGCTGGACATGCGCGGCGACGGCTGTACCGATCACTGGTACCTGACCGTCGCTGACCAGCACGTCCAGGTGACCCGGTCGGCCGACGACGCCGACCTGCTGGTCCGCGCCGATCGGGCGGTCTTCGACGAGTTGGCCAGCGGTCAGCTGCACCTCGCCGAGGCGTTGCTGCGCAACGAGCTGACCGTGCGGGGCGACATGGCACTGCTGTTGCTGCTGCGGCGGCTCTTCCCCGGCCCGGCCGACGCCCGGCATCCCCGTGCGTTGGGCCGGGCGGCCCTCGCGAGACGGGAGGGGTCGCGATGAGGCAGGAGCAGGTGCACGTGATCGCCGGCAACGTGTTCGCGATCAGCGACGCCCAGGGCGACATGGAGGTCGACCCGCAGGCGCCGGTCGGGCTCTTCTCGTTCGACACCCGCTTCCTGTCCCGCTGGGTGCTCAGCGTCGACGGGGAACGCCTCAACGCGCTCTCCCGCGACGACATGACGTACTTCGAGACCCGGTTCTTCCTGGTGCCCGGTGCGGCGAGCCACTACGTGGACGCCGACGTGTCGATCATCCGGCACCGCTCGGTGCACGACTGCTTCCACGAGCAGATCACCGTGCTCAACCATTCGCCGAAGCCCGCCGACTTCACGGTGCGGATGGAGGTGGGCGCCGACTTCACCGACATCGCCGAGATCGCCGACGTCGCACGGCCCCGACCGCGGGCCGTCCACGTCGCGGCCGACGCCCACCGTGCGGCACTCGTGCTGCGCTACGAGCGGGAGCGGTTCGGCCGCGTCACCACGGTGCACAGCACCGCCCCCGCCGAGGTCGACGAGGAGGGATTCACGTTCCGGATCAGTCTTCCGCCCGAGGGGAAGTGGGAGACCAACCTGCACGTCAGCATGACGATGCGGGGCGAGGGTGACCGGGACATGCGCGCCGATCTGGGGTCGCACCAGCAGATCCTGCGGCGGGGAATGGGTGACGACCTGACCGCGTGGTTGGCCCGGGCCCCGCAGTTGGTGGCCGAACGGGCGGGCCTGGAGGCGACGTACCAGGGCGCTCTGGCCACCCTGGCGGCGCTGCGGTACCAGCCGCTCGCGTACACCGACCGGGTGCCGGTCGGCGGCCTGCCGTGGGCGATGGGAATGTGCGGGCGGGACAGCATCATCACCTGCCTGCAGAGCCTGGCGTTCACCCCCGAGCTGGCCCGCGCGACGCTGCGGATGCTGGCGCTGCTGCAGGGTGGCCAACTCGACGACGACCACGACGAGGAGCCGGGCAAGATCCTGGTCCAGTTGCGCTACGGCGAGTTGGCCGCGTTCGGGGAGCGGCCCAGCGCGCTGTACTACGGCGCGGCCGACACCACCCCGCTGTTCGTGGTCCTGCTCGACGAGTACGAGCGCTGGTCCGGCGACGCCGAGCTGGTCCGCGAGCTGCGCCACCCGGCCCGGCAGGCGCTGGACTGGATCGACGAGTACGGCGACATGACCGGCGACGGCTACGTGCGCTACCAGCGCCGCAACGAGCGGCACGGCGCGGTGAACCAGTCCTGGAAGGACTCCCGGGACGCGATCGTCGACGCGCACGGGCGGTTGCCCGCGTTTCCCCGCGCCACCTGCGAGTTGCAGGGCTACGCGTACGACGCGAAGCGGCGCGGCGCCCGGCTGGCCCGCGAGTTCTGGGGCGAGCCCGAGTACGCCGACCGGCTCGATCGGGAGGCGGCGGCGCTCAAGGAGCGGTTCAACCGGGACTTCTGGTTGCCGCACCGGGAGTACTACGCGTTGGCGCTGGACCCGTACGGCGAGCAGGTCGACGCCCTGACGTCCAACATCGGGCACCTGCTGTGGAGCGGGATCGTCGCGGACGATCGCGCCGAGGCGGTCGCCGAGCACCTGCTCGGGCCGCGCCTGTTCAGCGGCTGGGGGGTGCGGACGTTCGCCACCGGCCAGCGCCCGTACAACCCGGTGGGCTCGCACCTGGGGGCGGTGTGGCCGTCGGACAACGCCCTGATCGCCGCCGGTCTGCGGCACTACCGTTTCGACGCGCACGCGGCCCGGATCGCGGCCGGCATCTTCGACATGGCGCAGACGCTCGGCGGAGCGGTGCCGGAGCTGATCGCCGGCTACGAGCGGAGCTTGACCAAGTATCCGGTCCAGTTGCCCTCGGCCGGTCGTCCCCAGTCGTGGTCCTCGGCCGCGCTGCTGATGTTGCTGGGCACCCTGTTGGGCCTGCGGCCCACCGGCGAGAACCTGCTGGTGAATCCCGCCCTGCCCAGCGGCTTCGGCGGCGTCGAGCTGCTCGACATCCCCGGCCGTTGGGGGCACACCGACGCGTACGCCGGTGACCGCTCCACCCAGGCGGGGGCCCGCCCGCGGACCCAACGGCGACCGTGACTCAGCGGCCGTCGCTTCCGCCTGTCGCACCGTCGGCGTCCTGATCGAGGGACGGGGACACGTGGGCCGGGGGAGGCCGCCGGCGGTACGCCTGGGCGCGCCGGAAATCCTGCACGGCGAGGCTCAGGCCGGCCAGCTCGTCGGGGCGCGGCGCGGCGCGCACCGCCGTCAGGACCAGCACGACCGGACGCGTGCCGGTCGACGGGTCGACGGGGAAACCGCCGAGCAGCCGCTCGGCGGTTTCCTGGTCCATCCGGTCCGCGTTCATCTCGTGTCCCTCAGCGCCGACCCCGCGGGCGATGTCACATCGGCGTCCGCGGCGGAACCGGTGGTGACGGCACGAGGCGAAGCGCCCGAGGGCCGGCCGGGGCTCAGCCCATGGTCTTGGACCCGTCGATCGCCTCACGCAGGATGTCGGCGTGCCCCGCGTGCTGCGACGTCTCGGCGATGAGGTGCAGAAGCACCCGGCGGACCGTCCAGCTCGCACCCGGCTCGAACCAGGGCGCCTGCGGCAGCGGGTGGGCCGCGTCCAGATCGAGGGTGGCGATCAGCTCGTCGGTGTGGGCGGCCACCGCCTGGAACCGCTCGACCAGCCCGGCCAGGGTCTCGCCCGGCGCCATCCGGAACTGACCGACCCAGTCGATCTCCTCGCGCTGCATGGCCTCCGCACCACCCACGGCGAACAGCATCCACCGCTCCTCGGTGCCGGCGACGTGCTTGATGAGCCCGCCCGGGCAGAGCTCGCTCACGGTGCTGCGGGCGGCGGCCTGCTCGTCGGTCAGCCCGTCGACGGTCTGCAGGAGGAAGCCCCGGTGCCGGCGCAGCGTCTGCAGCAGGTCGGCCCGTTCCCCGGTGAGCTGCGCGGTGCTGGTCATGGTGTCGCCCTTCGGTCGAGGTCCGTCGGGCGCCAGCCTAGGACCGGGCACCGACACTTCGGGGTCGGACACGACGAGCGCGCCGGCCGCCAGCGGTTGCCGATCGGGGCGCGGGACTGTCCACTGAATGACATGGGTGTGATCAAGGTGGGCACGTCGTCCTGGGCGGACCAGACGTTGCTGCGCTCCGGCTGGTATCCGCGCTCGGCCAACACACCGGCCGGCCGGCTGGCCTACTACGCGGGGCGGTTCCCGCTTGTCGAAGTGGACACGTCCTACTACGCCGTTCCGGTGCCGGAGACGACACAGGGCTGGGTCGACGCGACGCCCGACGACTTCACCTTCAACGTCAAGGCGTTCAGCCTGTTCACCGGGCACCCGACGCCGGTCGCCGTGCTGCCCCGGGATCTGCGGCCGGCCGGCGGCCCGAGCCGGGTCCGCCGTCGCGATCTGCCCGAGCAGGCGTACGACGAGCTGTGGGCCCGCTTCCGGGCGGCGCTGGACCCGATCGCGGCCGCCGGCAAGCTGGGCGCGGTGCTGTTGCAGTTTCCGCCCTGGTTGGCGCGCGGCGCCGCCGCCGAGCGTCGCATCGTGGAGCTGGCACAGCGGTGCCGGCCGTGGCGGGTGGCGGTGGAGCTGCGGCACGGGTCCTGGTTCGACGGCGCCGCCGCGGCGGCGACCCTGGACCTGCTACGCGCGCACGACCTGTCCCTGGTCTGCGTCGACATGCCACAGGGGCACCCGTCGTCGGTGCCGCCGATCCTGACGCGGACGGCGGAGCCCGCGATCGTCCGCTTCCACGGCCACAGCGACGCGTGGGGCGACGGCGACAAGCAGGACAAGTTCCGCTACGCGTACGACGAGTCGGAGCTGCGGGACTGGGCCGTGCGGCTGGCCGAGCTGGCCGCAGATGTCGACGACCTGCATGTGCTGTTCAACAACTGCTGCGCCGGGCAGGCCCAGCGCGACGCCACCCGGCTGGCGCAGCTGCTCGCCGAGACCATGCTCGCCGATCTGCGGGTGCCACCCGGGCCGCGTGGACCGGCCGACGGTCAGACCGTCGCGGCGCTGCCCGCGTCGAGCGGCTGACGGACCGCTGCCCGCGTGCACCTCGTTTCGAGCGGGCACGCGGGCAGCGCCGTTGATCAGGAGCGTCGACCCCGGGTGCGCAGCGCGTCCTGGGACCGCTCGTTGACGTCCGCGTCGTCGGGGAAGCTCCGCCCGCTGGGCGCCGGATCGGGTGGCGCGCCCGGCCCGGCCGTCGTCGTGCGGGTGGGTTCGACCGGACCGAAGCCGTGCCGTCCGGCCGGACCGCTCCGGCCGGCCGGAGCGCCCGCGCGCCGCTCGCCGCGCTGTCCCTCGGGCACCGCTGTCTCCTCGCTGCCCTCGTCCATCGGCGAGTCGTCGTCCGCGCCCCAGGGCGCGTCGGCGTCGAAACCGTCGCTGGTGCCCCACGGTTTGACCGCCTCCGGTACCGGCCGGTCGCCACCGCGACTGCTGCGTCCCTCGTGTGCCGTCATGGCCACCTCGCTCGTCGGTCCGCCGCTACCGACGGACGAAATGCCCGTCCCCGGGCCGGTCCTGCCCGCGCGGTACGCCATGGAGCGTGGCGGGCGCGCAGGGTCGGCCGGCTTCCCGCCGTCGACGGTACGGCGGGGAACCGGCCGGCCCGACGCTCAGCGTCCGGACATGGCCATCTGCCGCTTTCCCATGCCCATGCCCATCTTGGCCATGCTCATCGGCGCGCTGCGGATCCCGCCGGTGCGGTTGAGGATCCCGCGCAGCACCTGACCTGGCTTCTGCTGCTCACCCATGTAGGCGGTGACCACGACCAGTGATCCGGTCAGCGCCGGAATCGCCCACTGGAGCAGCTTCATCTGCCGCTGCGAGGAGGCGACGCTGGCCGGCGTCTGGTGGCTGGGTTCCGTGGTGCCGTTCACCGGCGGGCCGCCCGCCTTCTGCAACCGCATGCCGACCAACCGGCTGTAGCCGGTGACCGCGAGCGCGCCGATAGTCAGCGCCGTCTTGATGGCGCTGGCCCGGCCGACCCCGCGCTGGGCCATCACCCGTGGGCTCTCCGTGACCAGTTCGCCGACGGCACCGGCCAGGTGCGCGCCGATCGCCGCCGCGTTGACCGGAGTCCACTTCGACCAACCGGCCGAGGCGACCGGAAGTCGCTGGGTCGAGTCGTTGATTTTCGCCGCTGCGCCGTTGACGCCGAGGGCACCCATGAGGGAGCCGCCGAACCAGGCCGCCAGACCCAGATCGTGCATCGAGCGCAGTGCGGTGTGTCGTTCGGACATGTGATCCCCTTCCGCCGTGTCGGGCGAAGCGGCTTACCCGCCGCCCGGGCGGCTAACCCCGTCGCCTGCCGGCCGATCCCCGTCGCGCCGACACGACGGGGACGTACGGGCGTCGCGGTCGGAGATCGCCGTCGGGAGGAGTCGTCCGCGCGGTGGCGGGTAGATCCGTCCGACGCCGACGGAGAGGGGAACGCGATGTCGCAGCCGGATGAGGTCCGCGAGAAGACCCCCAAGACCGACGCGGTGCTCATGCACCCGAACAACGATCCGCACCGGAACACCGCGGAGGTCGCGCCGCGCAAGGACCACGGGCAGATCCAGGTGGAACGCGACGACGAGCTGGTGCCGCTGGACCCGGAGGAGTGAGCGGGGCGGGCCGCCCCGGTCAGCCGGTACGGCTCAGCGGGGCGGCAGGTCCGCGGCGAAACGGGCGATCCGCCCGGCCAGGTGCGCGCCGGCGCGGACCCAGGTGAAGTGGTCCAGCGGCGCCCCGGCGTCCGCCACCGTGTACCGCTCGCGGGTCACCGGTGCCGCGGCGAGCTTTGCGCAGAGGTGGTCCATGGTCTCGTGCGGGGTGTACTGGTCGTCGTCCACGCTGATCGCCAGCACCGGTGTGCGCACGGCGCGTACCGCCGCTTCGGTGTCCGTGCCGTCGAGCCGGGGAAAACGGCCGGTCCGCGCGGTGTGTGCCCAGTCGCGGATCACGCCGCGCGCCTGCCGGCCGCCGAAGCCCCAGCCCGGCCAGACGCCGAGCAGCGCCGCGGTGGCGGCGATGCCCTGGGTGTACGGCAGCACGCCGAGCCCTCGGCGACCAGGATAGGTGCGCCAGTACGGGACGCCCACCGCGATCAGCGCCAGAGCGTCCACCGCGTCGCCGCCGTGGCGGGCGAGGTGCAGCAGGGCGGCCTGCCCGCCGAGGGAGTGACCGAGCAGCACCCGGGTACGCCCGTCCAGCCGCGACTTGAGCGCCGCCAGGACAGCGCCGACGTCGCTGGCCAGCTCGGCGTAGCCGTACCGGTCGGCGCGGCTCGGGGCGGGCGTGCTCGCTCCGGTGCCCCGCAGATCCGCGACGATCACGGCCAGGCCGGCGGAGCGCAGCGCGGCGGCGAACGGCCGGTAGTAGCGGGCGCGGACCCCCATCGCGGGCCAGATCACCACCACGGGCGCGCCGGGCGGGCCGTCCGGCTCGGGATAGACCTGCATGCCGAGCCGAGCGCCGTCGACGTCGACGAACTCCTGCGCGTACTCCGGATCCCCGTTCACCGGGCCAGCCTACGGCCCGACGTTACCGGCGGGTAGTCACGGCGGGCCGGACACGGCGGAGGCCCCGCCGGGTGGCGGGGTCTCCGGTGGCGCGCGAGCGGTCAGGAGACGGAGATGGTCCCGTCACCGGCGCGGACACACGACACCGCGCGGGCGGCGGTGACGGCCGCGCCGGCGAGGCACCGGCCGAGCACCTGGTGCCCGGTGGCGTTCGGGTGCCACGACTCCTGGCAGGTCTGGAAGTAGCTGACGCAGGTGTTGGCGATCCGCTGAATGGCGATCTTGTCCTTGCCGGCGAGGCTGGTCACGAAGGTGCCGGTCGCGCCGTCCTGCAGCCGGATGGGCGTGGCCAGCGCGCCGGTCGGGCTGGACGTCGACTCGCACAGCCGCGCGCCGTCGAAGGCCCGCTGCACGTTGAGGTAGACCAGGTCATCGGCGGGGAACTCGGCGGCCAGGGTGTCCCGGGTGGACTTCACGATGCCGCCCAGGCCCTGCGAGAAGCGGTGCCCGGGGGCGAGGCTGGCCCGGTGGATCGGGCAACCGGCGGCGTACCGCTCCGCGCCGAGGTCACGGAACTTGTCCCGGGTGTCGTCCCGGCCGTCCTCCTCGTAGTACACCGGGTTCACGTCCAGCGGCAGCGGGTTGGTGTAGTCCTGGAACACCACCCGGTGCTGGCCGTCCGCGTCCACCTGGTCGAGGGTGGTCAGGATCTGGCGTACGGCGGCCGTGGTCTCCGCGGTCGCGGCGCTGAGCTGTGCGGCGGTGGCCAGGTCGGCGTCGGTGCACGGCTTCTGCTCGACCGGCCCGCCGAGGTACGCCCAGAACTCCCACCAGCCCGTCCAGGCGTCGGCGATGAACCGGTTGGCGCACGTCTCGGCGACGCTGCCGAAGGTGAACGAGCTGTTGTTGGAACCCAGGCCGATCAGCACGAGGTCGATGTCCTGGGTCTGCGCGACGGCGCGGAGCTGGTCGAGCTGCGCGGCCACCGTGCGGCCCTTCTCCCGGGCGGCGGAGGCGGTGGCGATGTCGTGCGGCTGGCCCCCGGAGCAGGCCAGGTTGAACCGGTTCTGGATGCCCGGCAGGTTCGCCTGGTTCAGCGAGGCGTTCGCCGAGCGGTGGCAGAAGTACGCGTTGTTGTTGGGAGCGGTCCAGCCGGGGAAGCCCTGGGCCACGCCGTTGATGTCGACCACGGAGGTGTACGCCCCCGCGCCCTCGCCGCTGATGAAGCTGTCGCCGAGCGCCACGGCGGCGGTGGGCAGCGCGGCGGTCGCGGGGGCGGGCAGCGCGACGGCGGTCGACAGCGCGGCCGTGACGATCGTGAGTGCCGCGGCGAGCGCGGTACGGCGGAACCTGGGCATGGGGCTCCCATCCATCGAAAGATGAAAGATTCTCTGAGAGCGCGATCAGATCACCCTTGTGCAACGGGCGTCAATGGCCGGTAACGGAATCGTTCGATGAACGACACACCCGTTCCGGCGCAGGGGTGTGCGCCCCGCGCGGGGGTCGAGCACCGATGTGGATCAGCGCAGGGGTGGCGCCGGCGTCACGCGCCCCCGCCGGCCGGCGCGTCCGTGTCGCCCTCGGGCCGGCCGCGCACGGCCGCGCCGAGCGCGTTCAGACCAACACCCCAGATCAGGAGTACGCACAGCCACTGCGCCCACCGCAGCACGCTCATCTCGCCGGAGAGCAGGTGGCGGACGCTACCGAGTGGGGTGAGCCACGGCTGTGCCGGACGCAGCGCGTCCACGGCCTCCAGCAGCCCGAACAGACCCAGCGGGAGGACGATCGTGGCGAGGAACGCGACCACTCGCGAGCGCAGCAGCAGGCCCAGGCCGGTGCCCACCAGGCCGGCGACGATCTGCACCAGCACGCCGCCCACTGCGACCGTGCCGACGTGCCGCCACGGGTCGTCCGCCCCGTCGGCCGGACTCAGGGCCAGCGTCGCGGCGCAGACCACCGCACCGCTCACGCCGATCACGGCGGCCGGCAGCAGCACCCCGGGCACCGTCGAGACGACACTGGCGGACGCCCGGCGTGGATCGCGCACGAGCAGGATGCCGAACAGTGGCGTCGCCACCGACATCAGGCTCTGCACCGCGCCCGACAGGTCGACGAACGTCCGATCGGCGGGCGCCGCCGTCGCGACGAGCGCCACGGCGGTCAGTAGCCCCGCCAGGACGGTGCCGGCGAGCAGCCACCGCCGGGCACGCGTACCGAGGGAGCGCCGCAAGGCGTCGCGCGTCGTCCCGTCCACCCCGACCGCCTCCCGGCGTCCGTCGTGCCCTCAAGTGAGGAATCGTACCGGCGTGGGTATCTCTGCGTGGTCCCGCGCTCACCGGGCGACTGTTCGGTGGCTCACGTTCGCCGAGCCGAGCACGGCGGGTCGCGTAGGTCCTCCGGGAGTTGTCTCAGCCTCGGGCTAGGCTCGCTGCGGCGCGCCACGCCGGCTGACATCACCGGTGACAGGCAGCACAGAGCCGAGACCGGGGAGTACGACCAGTTGACCGCAGAGCCTGACACCCTGTACGGGGCCGATGACCTCACCCACCTTGAGGGGCTGGACGCCGTCCGCAAGCGGCCCGGCATGTACATCGGTTCCACCGACAGCCGTGGCGTGGGTCACCTCGTCAACGAGATCCTCGACAACTCCACCGACGAGGGCGTCGCCGGTCACGCCACCACCGTCGAGGTGATCCTGCACGCCGACGGCTCGGTGCAGGTCGACGACGACGGCCGCGGCATCCCCACCGACGTGCACGCCAAGTCCGGCATCTCCGGCGTCGAGCTGGTGCTGACCCGGCTGCACGCGGGCGGCAAGTTCGGCGGCTCCGGCTACAAGACCTCCGGCGGCCTGCACGGCGTCGGCGCCTCGGCGGTCAACGCGCTGTCCCGCCGCTTCGACGTGACCGTCCGCCGAGCCGGCAAGGTCCACGCGATGTCGTTCCGGCACGGCGTTCCGGGGATCTTCGACGGCGACGGGCCGGACGCGCCCTTCACCGCTGGCCCCGGCCTGCAGGTGGTCGGCGCGATGAAGCGCGGCCAGCGCACCGGCACCTCGATCCGCTGGTGGCACGACGCCCGCTACTTCGAGACCGGCGCGGCGCTCGACATCGACGCCGTCCGGATGAAGCTGCGCAACACCGCGTTCCTGGTCCCCGGCGTGACGTACCTGCTGCGCAACCTGACCGGCGAGGCCCCCGCCGAGGAGCGGTTCCACTACCCCAACGGGCTCAGCGACATGGTCGAGTTCCTCGCACCGGCCGGCGACCGGCCGGTCTCCGGCATGCTCCTGGTCAACGGCGAGGGGACGTACCGGGAGAACGCCGCCGACGCCAACGGCGTCATGCAGTCCAACGTGCAGCGTCGCGCCGAGGTCGAGGTGGCGTTCCGGTGGGGCACCGGCTACGAGCGCACCGTCGAATGCTTCACCAACACCATCCGCAACGCGCACGGCGGCACCCACCGCAAGGGCTTCGAGCGGGCCCTCGTCCGCACCCTCGCCGACGCCGTCCGCAACACCCGCGGCCTGCTCAAGGCCAAGGAGGAGCCGCCCACCCTGGACGACGTCCTGGAGGGGATGACCGCCGTGGTGCACGTGCGGATCCCCGAGCCGCAGTTCACCTCGCAGACCAAGGACGAGCTGTCCACGACCGGCATCACCAAGGTGCTCCAGACCCTGGTCGACGCGCACGTCAAGGCCTGGCTGGAGGACCGGCGCACCAAGGCCGAGGCGCGCGTCGTCCTGCAGAAGATCGTCGACGCGGCGCGGGTGCGACTCACCCAGAAGCAGCAGAAGGACGCCGCCCGGCGCAAGACCGCCCTGGAGGGCGCGTCCATGCCGCCGAAGCTGGTCGACTGCCGCGCCACCGGCATCGACCGCAGCGAGCTGTTCATCGTGGAGGGCGACAGCGCACTCGGCACGAGCCGCATGGCCCGCAGTTCGGAATACCAGGCGCTGCTGCCGATCCGGGGCAAGATCCTCAACGTGCAGAAGGCCAACCTCCAGCAGGTTCTGGACAATGCCGAGTGCGCCGCCATCGTCCAGGTGCTCGGGGCCGGCTCGGGGCGGACATTCGACCTCTCCACGCTGCGCTACGGCCGCGTGCTGATCATGGCCGACGCCGACGTGGACGGCGCGCACATCCGTACGCTGCTGATCACCCTCTTCGCCCGGTACATGCGGCCGTTGATCGAGGCCGGTCGGCTCTACGCCGCCATGCCGCCCCTACACAAGATCACCACCAAGGGGCGCAACCCGCAGACCGTCTACACCTACACCCAGGCCGAGATGGAGGCGACGGTTCGCAAGCTGGAGAAGGCCGGCAAGCAGATCGTCACGCCCATCCCACGCTTCAAGGGCCTCGGTGAGATGGACGCCGACGAGCTGTGGGACACCACGATGAACCCCGCCACCCGCGCCGTCCGCCGGATCACCCTGGACGACGTGGACGCCGCCGAGCGCATCCTCGAACTGCTGATGGGGGAGAAGGTCGAGCCGCGCCGCAACTGGCTGATCGACTCCGCCGACCGGGTCGACCGGGAAGCGATCGACGCATGAGCAGCACGCGTACCGTCCGAGGGGAAAGCTGAGTCATGGCACGCCGTAAGGAAAACAAGGTCGACCTCTCCTCGTTCGACCAGGCCGGCGCGCGGGTCTTCGACAATCCGCTGGTCACCGAGGTCTCCGACTCCTATCTGGAGTACGCGTTCTCGGTCATCCACTCCCGCGCCCTGCCGGACGCCCGCGACGGCCTCAAGCCCGTGCACCGGCGCATTCTCTGGTCGATGTACGAGCAGGGCTACCGCCCGGATCGCGGGCACGTGAAGTCCGCCCGGGTGGTCGGTGACGTGATGGGTAAGTACCACCCGCACGGCGACACGGCCATCTACGACGCCATGGTCCGCCTCGCGCAGGACTTCTCGCTCAACGTGCCGCTCATCGACGGGCACGGCAACTTCGGCTCCCCGGACGACGGCCCGGCCGCCGCGCGTTACACCGAGGCGCGGATGTCCCGCGAGGCCATGCTGCTCGTCGGGGAGCTGGGCGAGGACACCGTCGACGTCGAGCCCAACTACGACGGGTCGCTGACCCAGCCGACAGTGCTGCCGGCGGCCTTTCCCAACCTGCTGGTCAACGGCGCGTCCGGGATCGCGGTCGGGATGGCCACCAACATGATCCCGCACAACCTCGCCGAGGTCGTCTCGGCGGCCCGCTGGCTGATCAACCACCCGGACGCCACCCTGGACAAGCTCATGGAGTACGTCCCCGGCCCCGACCTGCCCACCGGCGGCGTGCTGCTGGGGCTGGACGAGGTGCGCCGCGCGTACGAGACCGGGCGCGGTGTGGTGCGGATGCGCGGCAAGGTGGAGATCGGCCCGCTCGAGGGCAGCCGGGGTCGCCAGGCGATCACAGTTGTCGAATTGCCCTACGGCGTCGGCGCGGAGAAGGTCATCGCGGCGATCACCAACGAGGTGACCAAGACCAAGCGGCTGACCGGCATCGCCGACGTCAAGGACCTCACCGACCGGGAGAGCGGCACCCGCCTCGTCGTCGAGTGCAAGGTGGGCGTCAATCCGCAGGCGCTGCTCGCCGACCTCTACCGGTTGACCCCGCTGGAGCAGTCCTTCGGTGTCAACAACCTGGTGCTGGTCGACGGCCAGCCCCGTACCCTCGGGCTGAAGGCGCTGCTGGAGGTCTTCCTGGCCCACCGGTACGACGTGGTCACCCGGCGTAGCTCGTACCGCCGCCGTAAGCGCCAGGAGCGGCTGCACCTGGTCGACGGCCTGCTGATCGCTCTGCTGGACATCGACCGGGTGGTCCGGTTGATCCGCGGCAGCGACGACGCGCAGGCTGCCAAGGACGGGCTGATGAGCCAGTTCGGCCTCTCCGACATCCAGGCGACCTACATCCTGGACACTCCGCTGCGCCGGTTGACCAAGTACGACCGGATCGAGCTGGAGGCGGAGCAGGAGCGGCTGCGCGCCGAGATCACCGAGCTGTCCACGATCCTGGACGACGAGCGGGTGCTCAAGAAGCTGGTCTCCGACGAGCTGGCGGCTGTGGTCAAGCAGTTCGGCACCGAGCGGCGGACGACGCTTGTCGACGGCGACCTCAAGGAGGTGCTCGCGGCGTCCGCGCCGGCCGGTCCGCTGGAGGTCGCCGACGACCCGTGCCAGGTCATCCTCTCCGCGACCGGGCTGGTCGCCCGGACCGCGGCCGAGTCGGAGGAGAGCGCCGAGGGGCGCCGGCGCAACGGCCGGGTCAAGCACGACACGGTACGCGCGATCGTGCACTCCACCGCCCGTGGTCGGGTGCTGCTGGTCACCAGCGCGGGTCGCGCCTTCAAGATCGACGTACTGCCGCTGCCGGTGCTGCCCGAGCAGGCTGGCACGGTGTCGCTGCGCGGCGGGATGTCCGCCGCCGAGCTGGTGCCGCTGGAGGCGGGGGAGACCGTGGTTGGTCTGGCGCCGCTCGGCGGTGCGGCGGACACCTCACCCGGGCTGGCGCTGGGCACCCGGCAGGGCGTGGTGAAGGTGTGCGCGCCGGAGTGGCCGGTGCGCTCCGACGAGTTCGAGGTGATCGGCCTGCGCGACGGTGACGAGGTGGTCGGGGCGACCTGGCTGACCGACGGCGCCGAGACGCTCACCTTCGTCACCTCGGAGGCGTCGTTGCTGCGTTTCGCCGCCGGGCTGGTGCGCCCGCAGGGCCTCAAGGGCGGCGGGATGGCCGGTATCAACCTGCCGGCCGGGGCGCGGGTGGTGTTCTTCGGCGCGGTACGCACCGACGACGCGGGGCACGGCGAGCCGATGGTCGTCACGTCCACCGGGGCGACGGTCAAGGTGACGCCGTTCAAGGCGTACCCCGCGAAGGGCCGGGCGACCGGCGGCGTCCGCGCGCACCGCTTCCTCAAGGACGAGACCGACGTGGCCGTTGCCTGGGTGGGGCCGCGCCCGGTCGGCGCGACCGGCACCGGCGAACCGGTGGAGCTGCCGGCAGCCGACCCCCGCCGCGACGGCAGCGGCTTCGCCGTGATGCTGGGCCCAACTGTGGTAGGCCACCTCATCGAACGCGACTAACCCACCGGGTTAGGCGACGTTGATCGGGCGGAACTGGACGCTCACCCTCGGGCCTACCGGGCGGGTGGTCTTGGGGATGGCGTGTTCCCAGGTGCGCTGGCAGGAGCCGCCCATCACGATCAGGTCGCCGTGGCCCACCGGGAACCGCAGGCTGTCGCCACCGCCGCGCGGGCGCAGCAGCAGCGGCCGAGGTGACCCGAACGAGACGATCGCGACGATGGTGTCGCTGTGCGCGGAGCGGCCGATGGTGTCGCCGTGCCAGGCGACGCTGTCCCGGCCGGAGCGGTAGAGACACATGCCGGCGGTGACGAACGGCTCGCCCAGCTCGGGGGCGTAGTGCCGGGTCAGCGCCGCCCGCGCCGAGGTGAGCACGGGGTGCGGCAGTTGCCGGTCGACGCCGTACCAGCAGAGCAGGCGGGGCACGTCGACCTCGCTGTCGTACATGGTGCGTCGCTCCGCGCGCCACGGCACCTCGGCGAGCAGGGTGTCCAGGACCGCGTCGGAACCGCGCACCCAGCCGGGGAGGTGGTCGACCCAGGCGCCCCGGCTGAGCTGGTGCCGCCGGAGCTGGCCGGGCAGGGGCCCCAGGGTCGGCTCCGCGTCGGTCAAATCGAGCATCGACGGCTGGTAGGCGGCCTGCGTCATGCAGCCACCCTAGCAGCACTTTCGTACACCCGTGCTAGGCCGTGGCTGCCGCGTTGTGCTTCGCCACCAGGTCCGGAAGGTCGTCCAGCGCGTCGATGCGGAACAGGCACTGCTCGGCCACGGCCGGCATGTCGAGGATGTGCCCCCACGGGCCGCGCCGGATCAGGCACGTCTTCATGCCGGCCTCGATGGCCGGGCGTACGTCGTTGTCGGGCCGGTCGCCGACGTACAGGATCGACGACGCGTCGCCACCGCCCTCCCGGACGACCCGGTCGAAGAAGGCTGGTGACGGTTTCGCCACGCCCCAACCGGTCGAGGTGCCGATCAGGTCCACGGGGAGGTCGAGGGCGTGCAGGAGCGCCTCGGCGGAGGCGGGTTGGTTGCCGGCCAGGCCGACGAAGAGGCCCTGCTCCTTGAGCGAGGTCAGGCAGCCGCGCGCGTCGGGGTAGAGATCCTCCTCGCCGAACCACTCGGGTTCGCCGGCGGCGGCGCGACGTTCCAGCTCCGCGGTGAGGTCGAAGTCGGGCCGGAAGGCCCGGAACGTCTCCTGGTAGTCCTGGCCACGGGCGATCACGGCACCGAGGACCGCCGAGAGCGTGTGCCGTGGAACGCCGAACCAGTCCGCCCAGCCCGCGAACTCGCGGGACTCGTCGAGGATCGTCCCGCCGACATCGAAGAAGACCGCTCTGATCACGTGCGTCCCCCGTTCGCCTGGTCGACGGATCATAAGCGGGAGAACCGCGCGTCGTCAGTCCGCGACGGCGGCCGGGCGTACGGCCTCGAACACCGCGTCCACGACCCGCGCCCGGCCCCGGCCGTCCACGGTGGACCAGGCCCGCGCGGCCAGCGCCGCGCGGCGCTGCGGCGAGCTGAGCAGCCCGTTGAGGGTCCGCGCCGCCGTCGCGCGGGCGGCCCGCCCGGGCACTCCGGCGCCGGTCAGCTCCGGCAGTTCGCCGAGGCCGGCGGCCAGACCGTGCTGGACCACCCGGGTGTACGACTCGCGTTGGTTGTCGACCACGCAGACCAGCGCGGCGGGCGCGCCGAGGCAGCACAGTTCCCAGGTGGAGGTGCCCGCGGCGCTGACCACCAGGTCCGCCCCGGTGATCAGGGCCGGCAGTGAGCCGGTGGGCGGGACGGGACGGACGATCTGCCCCCGCCCGGGGGTGATCGTTTCCAGCTCGGCCTCGATCTCGGGTCGGCCGACGACGACCGTGAGGTCCATCGGGTGTCCGGTGGCCAGCAGCACCCGGGTCAGCACCGGGGCCGCGCCGACCGCGTCGGTGCCGCCGAAGAAGGCCAGCACCCGGGGCCTGCTGACCGCCGTGGCGGGCCGGGGCGTCGCCGGACGGGCGGTCACGACCGAGTCGCGCAGCAGGGCATACCCGCTGCCGGCGAGCAACCGCCCGGGCAGCGCCGGAAGCTGGGCCCCGAAGTTCTGGTCGAGGTAGAGGTCGGCGTCCTGGCCCCGGCTGTCCCCGTCGATGACGGCGAGGGTGAACACGCCGGCCGCGCGCAGGGCACCCGCGCCGGCCGGGTCCAACTCGTAGGAGTCGACGACCATCACGTCGAGGTCGTGTCGTCGGGCCGCCTCGACCAGCTCGGCCGGCGACTCGGGGCCGGGGTGCAGTCCGATGCCGCGCGCGGCCAGTTCGGCGGTGGCCCAGCCGAGCCGTTCCACAGTGCCGAACACCGCGACGTGGGCGCCCCGGGCCAGGAACTCCTCGGCGAGCGCCAGGCAGCGAACGAGGTGCCCGACTCCGCGCCGCGGCCCGGCGTCGCAACGCAGTCCGACCCGTAGCGTGCTCAGGACTCCTCCAGCCGCTTCTGGCGTACGTCGGCGTTGAGCGCGCGCAGCCGCGGCTGCCCGTCGAGCCAGTCGGCGAGCTTGGCCAGCGGCACGCTGACGTCGCCGAAGTGGTCGGCGACGGCGCTCACCAGCGCCCAGTCCTGCTCGGTGTCGAGGGTCAGCCGCAGCGCCGAACGGTCCGGGGTGAGGGTCACCCCGAGCACCCGGAACAGATCCGGATGGGTGTACGCGTACGAGGTGACGTGCACCCGGTGGTGACCGGTGGCGAGCCGGTCGAGGGTCCGCAGGGTCTCCGCGCGGATGATCTCGACGTCCAGCCCGCGGGGCAGGGTCCGGGCGATCGACGTGCTCGCGTAGTCCAGGCCGGGCACGGCCCGGTACACCGAGGCGACCAGCGTGATGATCTCCGGGTCGAGCAGGGGACAGTCGGCGGTGAACCGCATGACCGCGTCGCCGGGGTGTGCGGCGAGCGCGCCCACGAACCGGCCCAGCACGTCGTCGACCGGCCCGCGGTGACACGGCACGCCGAGCCGCCGGCACTCGTCGACCACCGCGTCGTCGACGGTGTCCGTGCTCGTCGCGACCACCAGGTCGGCGAGGACGCCGCTGTCGCGGGCGGCGCGTACGACGCGGCCCAGCACGGACCGTCCGGCGAGCGGGCGGAGCACCTTGCCGGGTAGCCGCGACGAGCCCATCCGGGCCTGCACGATCCCGACGATCCGTGGCCCCGCTCCCGTGTCGGCCGTCGGGTCCGGTCGGCTCGCCGTCGCGGATGCGTTGTCGTCGCCGGTCACTGCTGCTCCTCCTGCCTCGGCGCGAGCGCCGCCCGCGCTCGCCGCTTGGCGGCACGGGCACCCCGCTTGGCCAGCCGGGCCGGGGTGATGGCGAGTCGGCCGACGCGGTAGCTGATGGACCCGCTGAGCAGGCCGATCTTCGCCTCGGCCCGGCGCAGCGCCCGCTCCCGGGAGGTGAGCAGCTCGTCGGTCCAGCGGGCCAGGGCGGCGAGCCGGCTGATCTCCTCGCGTTGCCGCAGCCACGCCTCCCGCAGCTGCTGGTAGCTGCGCGCGCCGACCGGCGGATCGGTCGGCTCGACGGCCTGCAGCTCGGCGGCGAGGGTCGCGCGGCCGTTGGCGTCCAGGCCGTGCAGCGTGGCCGCGATCGCCGCCTCGGCCTGCACCGCCTCGGCCACGGTCGCCCGGTCCAGGTCGTGGCCGGCGAGCCCGCCGAGCACCACGGTCAGGCCCGCGACGTCGAGAGTGGACGACCACGGGTGGGCGTACCCGCCGGTGAGCAGGGCCGCCGCGAAGCGCCACAGGCCGCGGGCCAGCACCACGTCGCCGGGCAGCGTGTCGGTGGCCCGCCAGCTCGGGTCGAGCACCGCGTAGCGTTCCCCGCTGACCACCATGTTGTCGGTGCTGGCCAGCGCCGCCGCGCTGGCGAGTCGGCCGTCGGCGTCGGCCTGGCCGGCGAGCCAGCCCGCGTACCCGTGCAGCAGCGTGCGCAGCGTCGCCAGGTCGCGGCGCAGCGCGGCGTCGAGCAGCAGGGTGTGCAGCAGCCGCCCGGTCGGCACCGGCCCGGACAGTGCGGCCGGGTCCCGGTACGCGGCTTCGCGGCTGGCGAACGGCGCGGCCGGCGTGCTCGTGCCGGCGCCAGTGCCGCCGCTGTGGCCCCACCGCCAGCCCGATGGGCCGTCGAGCACCTCCAGCACACCGATCCCGGGCAGGCCGGACTGCCCGGTCTGCGCTAGCGCCACCGGCAGGTCCCCGTCGACGGTGGCGTCCGTGGGCCCACCCGGCCGACGGGCCAGCATCAGCCAGGCCGGCGCGAGATCGGCGGCACGCCCGGCGTGCAGGGCGTCCACCGCCAACCGGGCCGGGTCCTGGAGCACGGTCGCGGTGACGAAGGCCCCGGCGCAGGCGCCGTGCAGCACCGCGTCGAACAGCCCGCACCCCGCGCCCCGGTCGAGCTGGTCGGCGTCGAGCAGCGCCGTCGCGGTCGCGCCGTCGGGGTACGCGGCCCAGCAGGCGACCGAGCGCAGCCCGGCGCCGGTGAGCCGCTCGCGCAGTTGGTCCCGGTTGGCGGGGTGCGCCCGGTCCAACACGCCACCGATCACCCAGGCGGAGTCGTCGCGGGCGGCGTACCAGGGGGTGGTGGCGACCAGCCGGTGCAGCCCGAGCGGGTTGTCCAGGCGCAGCAGCAGCGCGCCGCCGGGGCGTATCGCCGCGATCAGCCGTGCCAGCACGCCGTCCCAGCCCAGCCGAGTGCCCTCCACCGACTCCACCGGGTCCAGTCCGGCGGCGGCGATCACCACGTCGTACGTCTCGTCGTCGGGCAGCCCGGCCGGGCCGCCCACGACCACGCGGGCGGCCCGCCGGGCCAGCGCCACCGCGTCCGGGTGGCTGCGCAGCAGGCAGGTCACCTCGGCGTGGGCGAGCCGGTCGAGCAGTGCCGGGTCGTGCGGGCCGGCCAGCAGGACCCGGGCGCCGGGCGGCACGATCCGGGCGGCCAGCGCGGCGAGGGGCCCTCCGTCGGCCAACCGCTCCTTCGGCAGGTCGGACCAGGCCAGCATCTCGCCGCCCGGCAGGGTGATCCGGCCGGCGGGTGCGGTCTCAGTCGTCACTGTCGTCCTCTTCTTCTTCCGGAAGGTTCGCCCAACCGAGCAGCTCCCGCAGCTCGGCAGGTGTGCAGCGGTGGTCGGTGCCCAGCTCCGCGCGGGCGATCGAGACCGCGGTGGGCAGGTCGACAGTCGCGCCGTGCAGTTCCGGCCACTGCCGCCGGATGCGGGCGGTTCCGCCGAAGGTCGGGTCCTCGTTGGACAGGATCATCGGGTCGCCGTAGACCGCCGGTTCGCAGCCGGCCGCGATGCCGTAGAAGATCGCGCTGGTCAGCCGGTTGGATGCTACCCGCTTGTGCCGGCGCAGCTCGGTCAGCTGCTTGTCGAGGAACTCCGGGTCGGTGTCCTTCCACCAGTGCCCCCGGTAGCCGTGGCAGATCACCCGGAACCCGGCGCGTTCGTAGAGCCGGCGGACGTGGCGCATGCCGTACTCGTGCCAGTAGAGGCAGACCGTGACCGGGCCGGGCTCGGTGTCGCGGATGCGGGCGATCAGCTCCCGGTGGTCGCCCTTGACGTGCTGGCCCTCCCAGCCGTGGAACGGGTACCAGATGGTGCCCTCCCGCTCCTGCTCCGGCGGGTTCTCCGGCCGCATGGCCAGCAGGTAGGTGAACGGGGCGCCGATCACGACGACGTTGCGCCGCCCCACCGACCAGGCCCGGCGGCGGGTCTGCTCGGACCAGAGCAGGCTCGGGGTGCCCTCGGCGTACGGGTGGCCCGGGGCCAGGCCGTCGCCGATGTTCCAGCCGTGCTGCACGTACCCGTTGATGCGCGGGGGATGCCGGTCGCCGAGGCCGGCGTAGCGGGCCAGCACGTGGGCGTGGCCGTAGAAGTGGTTCGCGTGGTGCATCAGGTTCCCATCAGGCGGCGGAACGCAACGCGCTGCCCCGCAGGACCGCGGTCAGCGCGTCGATGACGCGGTCCTGGTCGGCGTCGCTGAGTCCCGGGTACAGCGGCAGCGACAGCTGCTGGGCGTAGAACGACTCAGCCACCGGGCAGGATCCGCGGCGGTAGCCGAGGTCGGCGAAGGCCGGGTGCCAGTGCACCGGGATGTAGTTGACCTGCACACCGATGCCGGCGGCGCGCATCCGGTCGTACACCTCGCGTCGGCGGCCGTCGAGCACCCGGATCGGGTAGAGGTGCCAGGCCGGGTCGGCCCACGACTTACGGGTGGGTGTCAGCACGCCGTCCAGGTCGGCCAGTGCCTCGTCGTAGCGGGCGACGAGGGCGGACCGTCGGGCCTTGAACTCGGCGAGCCGGCGCAGCTGGCTGCGGCCCAGGGTGCAGAGCACGTCGGGTAGCCGGTAGTTGAGCCCGAACTCCTGTACCTCGTAGTACCAGCCGCCCTCGTCCTGCAGGCGCAGGTCCCGGCGGTCACGGACCATGCCGACGGTGCGGAACCGGCGGGCCCGCTCCAGGATCTCCGGGTCCACCGCGGCGACGGCGCCGCCCTCGGCGGTGGTCAGATTCTTCGTCGGGAAGAACGAGAACGTGGTCAGGTCGGCGAGCGAGCCGACCGGCCGACCGTGGTACGTCCCACCGATCGAGTGCGCCGCGTCCGCGAGGAGCAGCGCGTCGCTGCCCTCGACCGACGTACGCAGCGCGTCGTAGTCGGCCGGGTGACCGCCGTAGTCGACAGCGGCGACGACCTTGGTACGCGAGGTCACCGCAGCTGCGGCCGCGGCCGGGTCCAGGCAGAACGTCTCGTCCTCGACGTCGGCGAACACGACCTTCGCGCCGAGGGCTACGGCGCTGCTGGCCGTCGCCACGAACGTCATCGGCGGCACGACGACCTCGTCGCCGGGGCCGACACCCGCGGCCGCGTACGCCACGTGCAGCGCGGCGGTGCCGTTGGAGACGGTGGTGACGCCGGCCCCGCCGGCCCACCGGGACAGGTCCGCCTCGAAGGCGTCCACCTGCGGCCCGGTGGTGAGCCAGTCGCCGCGCAGCACGTCGGCGACGGCCGCGATGTCGTCCTCGCTTATCGACTGTCGGCCGTACGGGAGCATCGCTGTCATGCGGTGAGGCCGAGCATCTCGCGTAGCTGCTGCACGCTGAGCCACTCGTCGTTGGTGTCCGACTGGTAGGCGAAGCCGTCCGGCACGGGCTCGCAGTCGACCGGCGGCTGGTAGCCCCAGCCGGCGATGGTCGGCTGGACGATGTAGCGGTCCTTGGCGCGCAGCGTCCGCCGGCTGTCGTCCGGGGCGATCATTTCCTCGTGCAGCTTCTCGCCGGGCCGGATGCCGATCTCGTGGGTGGTGGCGTCCGGCGCGACGGCCTCGACCAGGTCGAGGATGCGCATGCTGGGAATGCGCGGCACGAACAGCTCGCCGCCCTGCATCTGGTCGAACGAGTCCATGACGAACTGGACGGCCTGCTCCAGGGTGATCCAGAAACGGGTCATCCGCTTGTCGGTGATCGGCAGGCTCTTGCCCTCGGCGGCCAGCCGGTGAAACAGCGGGACGACCGAACCGCGGCTGCCGACCACGTTGCCGTAGCGGACGACCGAGAACCGGGTCGGGTGGTGCGCGGCGTAGTGGTTGGCCGAGACGAACAGCTTGTCGCCGACCAGCTTGGTGGCGCCGTACAGGTTGATCGGGCTGGACGCCTTGTCCGTGGAGAGCGCGATGACCTTCTTGACGCCGGCCTCGATCGCGGCATCGACCACGTGCTGCGAGCCGGTGATGTTGGTGGCGATGAACTCGGAGGGGTTGTACTCCGCGGTGTCCACCTGCTTGAGGGCGGCCGCGTGCACCACGTGGTCCACGCCGTGCATCGCCCGGGTGAGGCGGTGCCGGTCCCGGATGTCGCCGATGAACCAGCGCAGGCGCGGGTCGTCGCCGAGCTGCTGGCGCAGCTCGTACTGCTTGAGCTCGTCGCGGGAGAAGACCACCACCCGGGCGGGGTCGGCCTCGGTGAGGATGTGCCGGAGGAAGGTCCTGCCGAAGGAACCCGTTCCCCCGGTGATCAGAATGGACGATCCATTCAACTCACTCAATTTGGTGCTCCCGTGATCGTGGATGAACCGGCGGCCCTCGGCCGGCCGACCGGGGTGAGACGCTAACCCCGGCGGGTTAACGCCTCGGCGCTCGCGGGTTAACCGCTGCCCCTGCCGTCGTGAATGGCGGGCAGCGCGCGGGCGAACACTTCCAACCGTCCGGAAAGCGGGCTGACCAGGCCGGAAACGGCCGCTACAGTGGCCGCGCGAGCGACCCGCAGCCTCTGCGCGCCGTCGTTTCCCGCGTTCACCCGACATCCGCACCGCCTCGGTGCGAGCGGGTCATCCCCGAGCGTCACCGGCCGGTCGGCGTGCCCACCGGCGGGCACGCCCGTCCGGCACGGCCGGCAGTTCAGGAGGCGTTGATGACATCCGGCAGCGACGTGATGGAACGGCCCGCGGTCCCGACCGGGACACCGCCCGCGACACCCGCGCGCCGGTGGCTGATGCCGCTGCTGCTGTTCGTCGGCTGGGTGCTCAGCGTCGCCTGGCGGATGTGGCTGTCGCGGCACATCGCGCTGCCGATCGCCCACACCGACGAGGACAGCTATCTGAACACCGCCCGCGCCCTCGCTGGCGGACCGGGCGGGTTCAGCAGCGAGAACGACCTGCTCCGCCGCGTCGGCTACCCGATGCTGATCTCGCCCGCGTTCCTTGGCCACCACGACTTCGCCGACAGCTACCGGCTGGTCCAACTGATCAACGCGATGGTCAACTCCGCGCTGCTGCCGCTGGCGTACCTGCTCGGCCGCCGGGTGCTCCGACTGCCCCGCGCGTCCGCGCTGCTCGCGGCGGTGGTGGCGGCCACGCTGCCGGCCACCGCCTTCTACGCCGGCGTCGCCATGATCGACACGGTGATGGCGCCGCTGGTGGTCGCCTGGCTGCTCGCCGTACACCGTTGGATCGAGCGTCCCGGCCCGCTCGCCGCGGCCACCGTAGGCCTGCTGGTGGGCGCGTTCCACCTGCTGCACTCGCGCGGCCTGGTGATCGTGGCGGTGCACGCCGGGCTGGTCCTGCTGCTGTTCGTCCGCCGCCGGATCACCGCGGTCGCGGTGCTCGCGGCGCTGCTGCCGGTGTTGGCCATGGCGTTGGTAAACCAGGCCGGCATCCACGTCCTCGGCGACAAGGTCTACCTGCTGGGCAGCACCCCGGGCGGCGGCACGGTCGCCGCGGTCGCCTCGGCGCAGGGGGTGGTCCGCGTCGCGGCGGCCGTCACCACCCAGCTCTGGTACCTCGTGGTGATCACGTTCGGCCTGGCCGGGGTCGCCTGGGCCGCCGCCGTCAAGGAACTGTGGCGCCCGCGCCAGGGCGACGCCATCCGCTGGACGATGGGTGTGGCGCTGGTGGTCACTGTCGGGGTGGCCGGCGGCGCATCGGTGATCCTCGCCGGGATCACCGGCAAGCCGCTGGACGCGATCTATGGCCGCTACGTGCAGATGCTGGCCCCGTTCTGGCTCCTGGTCGGGCTCGGCGTGCTGTTCACCGCGGAGCGTCGGGTGGTGCTGCGCCGGGCGGCGGTCGCGGTGGGCCTGCTGGTCGCCGGTGGCGCGTTGGTCGCCGTCCGACTCGCGTACGTGGCCAGCCGGGGGCACTCGCTGCGCTACGGCGGCTTCGGGGCACCGGACCTGATGGCGTTGACCGGCGGCTGGCGGGAGATGCGTCCGGTGGTCGGGTCGCTGCTCGGCATCGGCGCGTGTGTGCTGCTCGTGGCCGCGGTCCGGGTGCCCCGGCTGCGATTGCCGGTGCTCGGCGCCCTGGTCGTGGTCAACCTCGTCACCATGCAGGTGATCGACCAGCGGCTGGTGCGGCCGATGGCGGCGAGCACCGCGCCGACCCCCCGGGTCGCCGACGTCGGGGTACGCCCCGGCGAGCGCGTCTGGGCCTCCACCGGCGTGCACTACATCCTGCGGTTCAATCTCAGCCACCAGGTGACCTGGACCGATGTGCGGTGGTTCCGCGAGCAGCCGCCCGCCGCCGCGCAGGTGGTGTTCACCCGCTGGGCGCCCGGCCAACCGGACGACTGGGACGGCGCGAAGTACGGCTTCGTCCGGCTCGGCGGCAACGCGCAGCAGCACTGGGCGGCCTGGCGCCGAGTCTGACCCGTGGACCCCTTCCGCCCGGTGGACATCGTGTTTCGTGAACGGCGGATGTCCACCGGGCGGACGGGCAGTTAATAGTGTCGGGCCGGTTCGAGAATTGCGCCGACAATCAGCGCTGGCGGCGGTCCTGGAGTGCCAACGAAATCGGGATGACGGTGATTTCCCGACCATCGGACAGTTCCTGTCGCGGTGTGCCCTCGACGAATCGGAAACGCCGGTTCATCTGCCGCACCACGGTGTTGTGTTCCAGCACCTCCCCGTCGAGCCGCACCAGGTGCAGCCCGTCGAAGGCGTACTCCACGGCCTCCCGCATTACCCCGAGCCAGGCCGGCAGCGTCTCGCCCCGCTCGGCCAGCCCGTCAGCGTCCAGATAGAAGCCCCACGCGCCGGTACGCGGGCCGTCCAGCCGCAGGTCGAAGAAGGTGACCACGCCGCAGGGCCTGTCGTCGCGGACGTACACCAGCACCCGCCGCGTCGGGTCGTCGCGCACCGCCGACCACCACCGGGCGTGCTCCTCGGCGGTGATTTCGTGGCTGGTCTTGCTGACCTGACGGTTGGTTTCCTGATTACGCCAGGACAACATCAGATGAACGTCGTCCGCCGTCGCTTCGCGCAGCACGTGCTCTCTCTTTCCTGTCTGTTCACGTCGGGTCCCGGCACCTTACCCGGGCCTACCGGGAAAGCAGTTATCCATTCGCTGGGTTGTAGACTCCGGCGCATGAACGAATTGAGTCGCGCGCAGATCCGCGACCTCATGGCTCAGGTGCTGAAGAACCAGGACAAGGAGTTGCCCGCGGACGACGCGGCGCAGCTGCGGGACATCGGCTTCCGGTCACTGGACTTCTCCGAACTGGCCCTGCGGGTGGAGGACGAGACGGGGGAGGAGCTCAACTTCGACGCCCCTGGCCTGCGCCGCATCGCCACCGTCGGCGACGTCCTCGACTTCCTCGTCGAGCTCCAGCAGCAGTGACCGTCGCGACACCCCGTCCGGCGGCCGCGGGCTCAGAGCCGGCCGGCGTCGACAACCGCCTCGTCGTCGGCGGCGCCCCGCTGACCTGGCGGACGTTGCCGACGCCGACGCTGCCCGACCCCGCCGCGGTGCTGGCGCACTCCGCCGGGCAGGCGCTCGCCGCCGCGCGGCAGCACGCCGTGCACGGCACCGAGCTGCTGCTCAGCACCGCGAGCCGGGTCGACGCGACGATGCGCGCCGAGCTGCGGGACGCCGGGTTCACCGTCACCGTCCTCGACGACGACGGCGTGCATCCCAGCGCGCCGACCCGCCCTCGTGCCGCCGAGCCCGGCCGGCTGTGGCTGCTCACCTCCGGGTCGACGGGGCGCCCCAAGCGGGTCGGCCACACCCTCGACACGTTGACCACCGTGCGGGCCGACCAGCCCGACCGGACCTGGCTGTGCCCCTACGCCCCCGGCACGTACGCCTGGTGGCAGGTGGTGACCCTGTCGCTGACCCAGCCCGGTCAGCATCTGGTGGTGGTCGAGCCCGACGAGCTGGACGACTGGCCCGTGGTCGCCGCCGCGCACGGGGTCGACGCGGCGTCCGGCACGCCGACCTTCTGGCGGCGCACCCTCTACCGGGACGCCGCCGCGCTGGCCCGGGTGCCGCTGCGCCAGCTCACCCTGGGTGGGGAGCCGGTGGACCAGGCGATCCTGGACCAGCTGCGGGAGGTCTTTCCCGCCGCCCGGATCTCCTGGATCTACGCGTCCTCCGAGGTCGGAGCGTCCATCGTGGTGCACGACGGGCGGGCCGGGTTCCCGGTCGAGTGGCTGGACCGGGAAACCGCGGGCCGACCCACCATCTCCGTCCACGACGACGAGCTGGTCGTCACCTCCCCGTACCACGGGGCCGGGTTGGCCGGCCCGGTCCGCACCGGGGACCGGGTGCAGGTGGTCGACGGGCGAGTGCTGATCACCGGCCGACTGGACTCCGACGAGATCAACGTCGGCGGCAGCAAGGTCTCCGCCGGTGTGGTCCGCGGCGTGCTGACCGAGCACCCGAACGTGGCCTGGGCCCGGGTCACCGGCCGCCGGGCTCCCGTGCTCGGGCGGATGGTGGTCGCCGACGTGGTCCTCACCCCGGCTGTCGGTGTTGCCGACCCGACCGACGTTTCCGCCGTCAGCGTGCCCGACGAGGCGGCGCTGGTCCGCTGGTGTGCCGACCGGCTGCCCGAGCACGCGGTGCCCCGCAGGATCCGCGTGCTGACCGAGATTCCCGTCAAGGAGACCCTGAAGAGCGATGTCTGACCCCGCCGACACCCAGCTCGTTCCCCCCAGCTCCGTGGTCCTCGTCTCCGGCGGTTCCCGAGGGCTGGGCCTGGCCATCGTCACCGACCTGCTCGACGCGGGCGTACGGGTGGCCGCGTTCGCCCGTACCGTCACCCCGGAGCTGGAGAAGCTCGCCGCCGAGCACCCCGACCGGGTGCACGTCGGCTCGGTCGATGTCACCGACCTGCGTGCCGCCCAGGGCTTCGTCCGCGAGGTGGAGCAGCGTCTCGGCCCGATCGACGGCATCGTCAACAACGCCGCCGTCGGGCAGGACTCGCTGCACGTGCACACCGCCACCGACGACATCGCCCGGATCATCGAGACCAACCTGACCGCGCCGCTGCAACTGACCCGGCTGGTGATCCGCCGGATGCTCGGCAAGGGGTTGCGCGGCCGGATCGTCAACATCACCTCGATCTGCGCGCAGCGCGGCTTCCCGGGCCTGGTCGCGTACTCGGCGACCAAGGGCGGCATGGACGCCGCCACCCGCTCGCTAGCCCGGGAGCTCGGCGGCCGGATGCTGGTCAACGCGGTCGCGCCCGGCTTCTTCGCCTCGGAGATGTCCGCCGTGCTCGGCCCGACCCAGCTCGACCAGATCGTGCGCCGCACCCCGTCCGGCCACCTGACCGAGCCGGTGGAGGTCGTACCGGTGGTGCGGATGCTGCTGCGTGAGCACACCAACATCAACGGCCAGGTCATCGTGGTAGACGGTGCCGCCTCCATCTGACCTGCGGCCGGTACTGTCGGCGGCGCCCGGTCTGGTCGACGCCGGCCCGGTCGACGCTGGCCCGGCCGCGCCGCCGCCGTCGTCCGGGACGGCACGCCCGGTGCCGGGACTGCTCGCCAGCGCCGAACGGCATCTACGGATCGGTACGCCCGCCGAGCTGGCCGACGCGACGACCCGCAGCCATCTCGACGACGGACGCTGCGTCGGCTGGTACGGCCCGCTGGTGCCGGGCTGGCGCGCGGCCATCGACGCGGAGCGCGCCGACGCCCCGGTGCCCCCGGCGCTGGCCCGGCGCTTCGGCGCGGGTGACTTCTGGGCCCGGTGGACCCGGGCCGAGTGCTGCTGCAAGTTGGCCGATGTGCCCATCGCGACCTGGTGGCGCCGGCACGGCCTGGGCACTCCGGTGGACGGCACCATCCTCTGGCGCACCCTGCGCGTCGCCGACCTGGTGGTCACCGTCGGCTTCGCCCCCCGCCAGTACGCCGGACCAACCCACCGCGACTGACGCTCGGAACGCCGCAGCTGTCGGCCCGTGTCGGTGTCGCCGCAGCTGTTGGTGTTGTGCCGGTGGCGTCGCAGGTGTCGGCGTGCGTCGGTGGCGTCGCAGGTGTCGGCGTGCGTCGGTGGCGCCACGGCCTTTTGGTGTTCTGCCGGTGCTGCCGCAGCTGTCGGGGTGCGGCGGTGCTGCCGCGGCTGTCGGCGTGCGGCGAGGGCTGCCGCAGGTGTCGGTGGTGCCTGTCGAGCTGCCCCGAATATGGGGCAGTACCGGGAGCACACGCCATGCCCCACCTATGGGGCAGCTCGACAGGACGCAAACGGGGTCGTGCCGGGCGGAGCGTGGCCGCTCGTCATGTGTGGCGCAGCGCGGCCGCGGCCGACCCGGCCCAACCCCGCCGGCTTCAGCCCAGGCCCCGCTGCTGTCAGCCCAGGCCCCGCTGCTGTCAGCCCAAGCCCGCCGGCGTCAGCCCAGGTCCGCCCGCGTCAGCTCAGCTCCGCCGATATCAGCCCAGCAAGCCAGCCCAGCCCAGTCCAGTCAGCTCAGCTCAAACCCCAGCCGGCTCAGGCCAGCAAGCCAGCTCAGTCCTGCCAGCTCAGCTCGACCCCAGCCAGCTCAGCCCAGTCACACGGTTGAGCTGAGCTGAGCTGAGCTGAGCTGAGCTGAGCCGGGTCGGGCCGGGTCGGTCAGATCAGGTCCCAGCTCAGCGGGGTACCGCGCGGTACGTCGGTGGCGAAGGTGCGGCCCAGCACCCGCTCGATCTCCACCGGAGCCAGCCCACCGGCCGGCCGGATCGACCGGACGTTCCGTGCGGTCACCGGGTCGCCGGCCCGGACGTCCTCGACCACGAACAGCGAACGGCGGAACCGCAGCCCCTCCCGCTCCGCAGGGGTCGGGCCGATCGCGGTGCCACCCAGCGCCGCGTACGCGCGGCCCGACTCGGCGACCAGCGCCGTCAGCTCCGCCGGGTTCAGCGAGAAGTCCGAGTCGACGCCGCCGTCGGCTCGGTCCAGGGTCACGTGCTTCTCGATGAAGCAGGCTCCCAGCGCCACCGAGGCGACCGCCACGCCGATCCCGGGCGTGTGGTCGGAGAGCCCGACCGGGACGTCGAACGCGCCGGCCAGCACCGGCAGGCGGCGCAGGTTGCTGTCGGCGGGCGGCGCCGGGTAGGACGCGGTGCAGGCCAGCAGGACGATGCCCGCCGCGCCACCGTCGCGGGCGGTCCGCACCGCGGCGTCGATCTCGGCCACCGTCGCCATCCCGGTCGAGATCACCATCGGCTTGCCGGTGCTGGCCACCAGCCGGATCAGCGGCAGGTCCACCAGCTCCGAAGAAGCGATCTTGTACGCCGGCGCGTCCAGCGACTCCAGCAGCTCCACGGCGGTCGCGTCGAACGGTGACGAGAAGACCGTCAGCCCCCGCTCACGGGCCCGGGCGAAGATCGGGGCGTGCCACTCGTACGGAGTGTGCGCCCGCTCGTAGAGGCGGTACAGGTTCTCCCCGCCCCACAGCTCGTGCCCGCTGGAGATGCGGAACGCCGGGGTGTCGACGTCGATCGTGATCGTGTCCGGCCGGTACGTCTGGAGCTTGAGCGCGTGCGCCCCGCTCTCGGCCACCGCGTCGACGATGGCCAGCGCCCGGTCCAGGTCGCCGTTGTGGTTACCGGACATCTCGGCGACCACGAAGGGTCGCTCCCCGGCACCGACCGCGTGCGGTCCGATCTTGATTGTCGCCGTCATTCCGACCTCTGCTCAGGTACGCCCGCACCGGGGTGCGGTGGTGCTGTCATCGTCCACCCGACGGGCGGACGACCTGGAAAACTCCGGCGCCGAGAGCCGACGTGGCTCCCGGCGTGCGGTGCGGTGCGACGGGTCACGACAGGCGGCCGCCGGCCAGCGCGTCCGACCGGTCCGGGGTGACCTCGCCGGCCGTGTGCCCGGCGTCCGACGTGCTCGCGGGCGCCGCCGGTCGGGAAGGGTCGTCGTCGGCCGGCGGCGACCCGGTGCTCGCGTCGGCACCACCGGCCGGGCCGGGCCGGCGCAACCGACCCGCGACCCGGTGCGCCTGCCGCAGCGCCGAGTACGCCAGCCAGTCACCGCGCCCCACCAGCCGGTGCTTGAGCCCGGTCACGCCCGAGGGCATCGGGTAGCCGCCGGTGGGCAGGTAGCGGCGGTAGTGCTCGGCGACCCGCTGGAAGAAGGCCCGCCGCAGGTGCGGGTGCAGCCGGTCGTCGTTGCCGACCACCACCAGGTAGTGGCTGATCATCAGCTGGAACAGCTCGGCGTGCAGGCCCTCGTCCGGGTACCGGCGGTTGACCCAGTCCATCAGCCGCTCGTACTGGCTGAACGCGTCGAAGTGCCGGCCGCTGCGGGTGGAGGTGATCGCGCCCTGGCGGCCCTGCCGGTACAGGTAGCAGACCCGGTCCAGCACGGAGATCTTCTCCGCGCCGATCAGCAGGGGGTGGCTGAACGGGATGTCCTCGTACCAGCCGGGGAAGAAGCGCAGCTCCAGCTCGTCGAGGAAGGCTCGGCGTACCACCTTGTTCCACGCGGTGTGCTGCACGCGCAGCAGCTGCGGCTGGTCGGCCAGGCGGGCCACGCCCGGTACCCCGCGGAGCAGGTGGCTGCTCGCGTCGGCCTCCCGCCGGCCGTCCTCGTGCACCCGCAGGTGGTCCAGCATCAGCACGTCGGGCTGGTGCTCGCGCAGCCGGTCCAGCACCGCGCCGATCGTGCCCGGCGGCAGCCAGTCGTCGCTGTCGACGAACCAGACGTACCGGCCGGTGGCCACGTCGAGGCCCGCGTTGCGGGCCAGGCCCAGACCCACGTTCTTTTCCAGGTGTACGACGCGCACGCCGTCGCGGCCGGCGACGTAGGACCGCAGCATCGCACCGCAGCCGTCCGGGGAGGCGTCGTCGACGGCGATCAGCTCGACCGCGTCCGACTCACCCGCTGGGATGTCCGCCCGGATCGACTCGAGGCACTGGTACAGGTACGCCTCGACGCCGTAGACGGGCACGACGATGCTCAGCAGCGGCGCGTGCGTCGGCTCATTGACCACGTCGCCACCCTTGACGACGCGGGTGGCCAGCCCCGGAACCGCACGTGGCCGAGGACTGTGGAATCCCTGAACACCCGCGAAGCGGAAGGTTAACAACGGCCGCCCGGTTCACCCGGGAGTGACCCGGTAGGGTGCCTCGGTGCGGTCCTGCCGGGCCGTCGCGGGCGTCGCCGTCGCGCCGTCCGACGCCGCGCGCCGAGGAGGAGACGTACGTGCTGGTGACCCTGCGAAGCGTCGGGACCCCGGCATGACGAGCACCACCGACGCGCCGCCCGCACCGCCCGCGCCCGCTGTCGCCCGGCTGCCCTCACTGACCGGGTTGCGGTGGATCGCCGCGTTGCTCGTCTTCGGCTTTCACGCCGGGACGATGCGGATCATCGCCGAGCCGGACTACAAGGCGGTGGTCGACGCGCTGTTCACCCTCGGCCTGTCCGGGGTGCAGTTCTTCTTCATCCTCAGCGGCTTCGTGCTGGTCTGGTCGGCCCGCCCGGGCGACTCCCGGGCAGCGTTCTGGCGGCGACGGGTCGCGAAGATCTATCCGAACCACCTGGTGCTGTGGGCGGCCGCGCTACTGGTCGCCTGGTGGTTCGCCGACCCCATCCTGCCGGCGGCCGCCCTGGAGAACGTACTGCTGTTGCAGGCGTGGGACCCCCGGCCGGGCTGGTTCTACAGCATCAACACGGTGAGCTGGTCGCTGTCCTGTGAGTTCTTCTTCTACCTGTGCCTGCCGCTGGCGCTGCCCCTGCTGCGCCGCGCCCGGCCGTCGGTGCTCTGGACGCTGATCATCGCGCTGCCGCTGCTGATCCTCGCGCTCTGGCCGGCGCAGCACCTGGTGCCCGAGGTCAGCCGCTGGTGGTTCACCCAGGTCTTCCCGCCGGCGCGGTCGCTGGAGTTCTGGCTGGGCGCGGTGGCGGCGGAACTGATGCTGCGCGGCCTCTGGCGCGGGCCGCGGCTGACGGCGGCCACCGCGATCTTCGTGGTCACCTGGGTGACCGCCGCGCAGTGGATCCCCGCCCAGTGGTGGACCACGCTGCTCGCCATCGCGTACCTGCTGGTGATCACCGCTGCCGCCGACGCGGACGTGCGGGGCCGGCGCTCGCCGTGGCGCTCCCGCCCGCTGGTCTGGCTCGGCGAGGTCTCCTTCGCCTTCTACCTGGTGCACGTGCTGGTCATGACGAGCGTGCTGCGCCTTAGCGGCGACTGGGGGACCGGCTTTCGGGGCTGGCGCGGCCCGGCGGTGGTGCTCGGGTTCCTGCTGGTGAATCTGGTGCTCGCCGGGCTGCTGCACCGCTACGTCGAGACCCCGATGATGCGCCGGCTCGCGCCGCGCCGCCCGAAGCCGCCGTCGGCCGTCCCTCCACAGCGCACCGGCGACACCGACGACTGGGCCTCCGGCGCCGGCCGGACCGACGAACAATCGACGTACGCGGACTCGCGCTGACCCATCCGCGCAGGCCGGACGCGGTCGGCGCGGCGCGAGCCGACACGCCCGGCGTCGATGCGCACGGTCGTCGTCGGCGGTAGCGTGGGGACGTGCTTCCGGTCGCGCTCACCTGTCCCCTGTGGTGGGTGGCGCGCTGGGCGACCCGGGTGCTGACCAGCCTCGCCGTCATCGCCGCCCTCGCGCTCGGCGCGACCACGGCCCTTCCGGGGTCGCCAACGCCAGCCGCTGCGGCGACGTCCGCCGTCGCGCCGCCCGCGTCGCCCGACCGACCCGCCGCCGTGACCAGCACCGGGCCCGCGACGTCCATCGTCGACGACGACCAGACCGCCGCCCGCGACAGCGCCACCCAGGAGCGGGCAGCCCGCGACAGCGCCGCCGCTGACGAGTCCGCCGCCGTTGACGAGTCCGCCGCGGTGTGGTCCGGCGACCCGCAGCCCGCGCTGCACGACACTTCGCGCACCCTGGCCGCCACGTCGACCGGTGTGACGCCGGGGCGGGCGGTCTCCGAGCGGTCACTCCGCGCCGACAATCCGGCCGCCCGCGCTCCTCGGGCCCCACCGGAGCACCGGATCACAGCGGGCCGCTGACCGCGCACCGGCTCCTGACCCGCGCTGGGTCACTGACCTCCGCGCCGGCCAACTGACCACCGCACCGGCTGCTGAGCCGCCCCGCCGGAGCACCGAGGCCCTGAGCGAGCGTCCCGCCACCCGCACCTGTCGACACACCAGTCCGTACCGGCCGACCCGTGGGTCACCGACCCTCGTGCGGCTTCCCCGTCGCAACGCGCTTTCTTCCGAGGTGCCGACCATGGAGACCGTCGTCTTCTACCAGTTCCTGACCGAGGTGCCCCAGGCCGCCGCCATCTGGTCGGCCCTGTTCCTGCTGGCGCTGACCGTTCTCGCCGTGCTGGTCGCCCGCCCGGAGCGGGATTCGACCGCCTCCGAGCCGACGCCGCCGCCGCCCACCGCACAGGAGGTGGCCGCCGCCGAACTCGCCGACCTGCGCCGCTACGCCGAAGAGGTGGCCGTGGCCGCGGCCCGCGCGGCGCAGACCGCCCGGCGACGACGCGCTGACTGGCTGATCACTCAGGAAGAGGCGCAGGTCGCCTGGTCCCGGTACGACGAGGCGGACACCGCAGCCCGTCGGTTCGCCGCCGCCGGGGCGCTGCCGACCCCGCGTACCCCGCACACCCCGGCCGAGTACGCGGCCCGGGAGCGCTACCTGCACCGTGCCGCGATGGCGGCGCACTGGCGCGGCGAGTTGACCATGACTCAGCTCGGTGACGTGTTCGGGCACCGGCGCGGCTGGGATCCCCGCCGGCATCCGGTCGAGCAGGAGGTGCTGCTCACCCGGGCGATCCGTGACGCGAGGCTGGCCGACCACCGGGCCGCTGCCGAGCGGGAGCGGTCGGCCTGGCGGGACGCCGAGCTGGCGGCCGAGTCGGCACGCACGCTCGCCGAGGAGGCGTACGCGGCGGCGGTCCGGTTGCGGCCGAACCCGTCGCCGTCGCGCCGCATGACGACCCGGGCGTCGCGCTCGGCAGTCGTGACACGCTGGCGTCCGGCCCGGGTCGGTTGAGCCCGATCTGTTATGTGAGGCCCGTCACGGACGATGGAAATCGGGCGACCGGCACCATCGGCGGCCATTGTTCCCGCGATTGTGGCGGCGTTGCCGGCGGCCTGTCCGGTTGTCGCCCATCGGCGCCTCCGGAACCGGTTGTCCCATCGAGTCACGTCAGCGGCAATACGCGCAGAAATTGCTGTGCCAAACGATGTTTACGCAGGTGGACGCGGCTTGGCAGGGTCCGCACCGGCCAGTACTGTCGTGCTGTCCGGTGCGGTAACCGATCGCAGGAGGCGACGCCGTGCCGACCCGCTCAATCGTGATCTACGAACCGGGGACCCACAGTAAGTCCGGGGTGAATCCGCGAGCCACGGCCCGCGGTAGGGCGATCTTCCCGCCCGAATCCGTCAGCTAACCCGGTAGGCGGTGACGGAAGGAGTTCCATCCTCGTGCAGCACCTTTCCACCCCTCGGTTGTTCCCCCGCCTCCACGGCGTCGCGGTGCCCCCGCTCATCCGCCTTGTGACGGTGAGCTGACCCCCCGGGTCACCGCCTTTCCCGCCCGGCCGCGCCGGGCGTTCCCCTGAGCGGTTCACCATCCGCGGACCACGGTTCGCGCGCTGGCGCCTGCCCGGATACCGGCCGAGCCCGGTGTGCCGCTCGCCCCCCGAACCGTGGAGGACCCCGTGAAGCACACCCTGCAGCGTCAGCTCCGTCGCCTCGCGACCGAGCGCCCGTACCAGATCGTCGCCGCCTCCGCCGCGGCCCTCGCGATCGCCACCACGACCGGCGCCCTGCTCGCCGGCGCCGAGGGCGCCCCGGCCAGCGAGCACACCGCGACCACCGTCGCCGAGATGCGCAGCGACACGATCGCGTCCCGCGACCAGGCACGCGTCGCCTCCCCCTCGGCCGCGCCGAGCACGGCCGCCCCGGCCACCAGCGCCGCATCGCCCGCCGCGAAGGCCACGAGCAACCCGGACCTCACCCGTAAGCCGACGCCGCCGAAGCCGCCCGCGACCAAGGTGCTCGACTACGACTACGAGGCGCAGAACACCTACTACAACTGCGGCCCGGCGGCCACCCGCAACGCCCTCAGCGCCACCGGCATCGACCGTACGCAGGAGGAGCTCGGCGCCGAGCTGGGCACCACCGAGATGGGCACCAACTCGGCCGAGGACACCACGCGGGTGCTCAACGCCGAGGTGAAGGGCTCCCCGTACCAGACCCGGATGTTCGCGGGCGCGCCCAGCCCGGCGCAGATGGACCGCCTCCAGGCCGACGTCGTCAAGGCCATCACCGACGGCCGGGGCGTGGTCGCCAACGTCGTCGGGGACGCCACCGACACCAATGGCGGCTGGCACTCCTACGGCGGTGGGCACTACATCGCCGTCGTGGGCTACAAGGACAACGGCCGGACCGTGCGGATCGCCGACTCGGCCAACGCAGCCGACCCGGCGTACTGGATCACCACGATCGACCTGGCCAACTGGATCGCCACCCGGGGCTACTCCGCCTGACCCAGGCGCTGACGCCTACGACGCCGCGGGCGCCGTCCCCCACGAGGGGCCGGCGCCCGCGGCGTCTCGCGTCGATGCCGATGACGGCTCTCGTACCGGGCCGCGAACCGTGGGAGACTGCGGCCGTGGTGGACGAATCGGGTGGTCACGCCGGCCGCGGGCCGGTCCTGCTGCTGCTGCACGGCATGGGAGCGACGGGCGACGTGTGGCTGCCCTGGGCGCCACTGCTGGAGCAGCACTGGCCAGGGCGGTGGTTGGCGCCGGATCTCGCCGGCCACGGCTGGTCGGCCCCGCTGTCGTCGTACTCCTTCGAGGGTCTGGCCCAGCGGATCGCGCAGGGCCTGGCCTTCGACGACCGCATCGTGGTGCTCGGCCACTCGCTGGGTGGGGTGGTCGGCCTGGCGCTGGCGGCCCGCGCCGCCGGGCTGCCGGTGGACGCGGTGGTCGGGTTGGGCATCAAGGCGGTCTGGTCACCCGCCGAGCTGGCCCGGGCCGCGGAGCTCGCCGCCCGCCCGGTCGGTTGGTTCGCCAGCCGCACCGAGGTCGCCCGCCGCTACCTGCGGGTCGCCGGCCTCACCGGTCTGGTCTCCCCGGACCATCCGATGGTGGACGCCGGCCTGCGCCAGGTCGACGGCCGGTGGCGGCTCGCGATGGACACGACCGCGTTCGCCGTCGGTGAGCCCCACCTGACCGCGTTGTTGGCGGCGACCGACGTGCCGGTGGTGCTGGCGCGCGGCGAGCACGACCCGATGGTCACCGACGCACAGCTCAAGGAGTACGGCGTGCCGGTCGCCACGCTGCCCGGTCTCGGCCACAACGCGCACCTGGAGGACCCGGCCGCCGTGCTGGCGCTGCTGGACGCGTACCGCTGAGCTGCTAGACCGGTGCTGACGTGGCCAGGTTCTCCGCCGGCGCCAGCTCTCGGCGCGCGGCCGTCAGGAAAGCCTCGGCGTACGACTCGGCGGGGAAGTCACCCAGGTAGCGGCGGCGGGTGGCCCACCGCTCCTCGGCCAGCGGGTCGGTGTCCAGCAGCGCGGTGAGCACGGCGTCCACATTCGACATGTCGCGCCGCAGCACGTAACCCGACCCGGCCAGCGGGAAACGGTCGGTGAACCGGTCGCCCTCGTCGCCCATGTCGGTCACGGCGTACGGCTTGCCGGAGTAGAGGTAGTCCGAGATCACGCCGGACACGTCGGAGACCAGCGCGTCCGAGCGGTTGACGCAGTCGGTCAGGCTCAGCTCCCGGGCGGCCGCGCCGAAGACGTGCTGCCGCCCGCTGCGGGCCCGGTCAGCGGCCAGCAGCTCGGTCAGCCGGCCCAACTGGCGTGCCGACGCCGGGTTCTGCGCCGTGTACGGGTGGGCCCGCAGGATCACCGTCGCACCGCGCTCCAGCAGCCGTCGCAGCGGCTCCTCGGCCACCGGCAGCGAGCAGTAGTCGACGTCGGCGTGGTGCCCGGTCCAGGTCGGGGTGTAGAGCACCGTCGGGCTCGCGAGGCCGCGCGCCGGCTCCCGGCGTACGTCGATCGACTCAACCTGCGGGCGGCCCACCACCACGAACTTGTCCGCCGGGATCCGCACCCCGGCACGGGCGTACCTGTCGATCGCCGCCGGACCGGCCACGAAGATCCGGTCGAAGATCCCCGAGACCGGGTTGGCGCTCGGCGCCTTGTCGCTGTCGCCGTGGTGCAGCTGGATGTGGGTGAGCTGGGTGAACCGGACGCAGTGGCTGTTCTTCGCCCCGTGGTTGACGTAGAACGCCACCCGCAGGCCCGGCACCAGCGCCTCGTCGATCGCCCGCAGGGTGGGGCAGTAGATCACCGGCGCGTCGGTGGCCGCGGCGATGGGCGCCAGGAACTCCGGCTCGCGCACCAGGACCAGGAACGGCCTGCCGATCCGCTCCAGGTACGGCAGCCACATGGTGACCTGGTATTCCGAGCCGGGCGGCGCGGAGAAGTAGAGCAGGAACTCCGGCTGGTGCCGGCGCAGCGCGCGGGCCACCGGCCCACCGCCGACGGTGGGCCGGAACCGCCGCCGGGCCAGATCCAGCGCGACCACCCCGGCGCCGGCGCCCACCAGCAGGCTGACGACGAGCGCCACGACGGCGGGCAGGGTCAGCGCGGCGGCGAGGGCCACCGCCGCGAGCAGCCCCAACAGGGCGACGCCGAGCCGGTCGGCGATCAGCGGGGTCCAGGCCCGTACCGGCAGGTTGGCCGCCCGGACCTCCAGGTTGCCGGCGGTCCGCAGCGGCCCCACCAGCAGCACCAGCCCCAACAGGACCAGCGCCGTGGCGGCCAGCGCCGGCTCGAACCCGTCGTCGAGTCGCCGGGAGTAGCCGACCAGGACCGCCGCGGCGATCAGCGCCGTCTCGGCGACCAGGTCAGCGCCGGGCCGGATCCGCTGCTCGGCGGCCGCCGCGGCCAGCGCCGCGACGGCCAGCGCCAGCCCCCACCCGGTGCCGCCGGTCAGCGCCACCACGACGAACGCCAGCACCGCCAGACCGACGCTCAGGCACCGGGCAAGCAGCTTTCGGACCAGGTCACCACGCATGTCGTTCCGTTCGCCGCCGTCGGAGTTCCGTCGCCCGCGTCAGCTCGCGGAGGTCACGGCCGCCGCCGCCTCGGCCCGCGCCGACTGGGCCGGCACCGACGGACCGTCACCGGGCGCCCGGCGTACGTCGATGACCTGACCGGTCAGGTCGGAGATCAGCACGTCCAGCGACGACTGGGCGACGGCCTCCGCCGCGAGCAGGGTGTGCTCCGGCTCCTCGCCGAACGCCCGGGTCCGCATCGGGGTCGCGGTCCGCTCCGGGTTGATGCAGTTCACGCGGACGCCGACGTCGGCCCACTCGTCGGCGAGCGCCTGGGTCAGGTTGACCAGGGCGGCCTTGGTGGCCGAGTAGAGCGCGTAGCGGGCCCGACCCCGGGTGTACGAGCTGGAGGTGTAGAGCAGCAGCTGACCCTTGGTCTGCTGGAGGTACGGGAGGGCCTGGCGGGCGATGGTCACCGGGCCGACGAAGTTGACCTGCAACAGCCGGTCCATCGTCTCCTCGTCCATCTCGGCCAGGGCGCCCTTCTCCAGGATCCCGGCGGTGACGACCACGTGGTCGATCCGGCCGGTGGCCTCGAAGGCGGTCGTCAGCGCGGCCTCGACGTCCTCGGCGCGCTCCACGTGGGTGCCCGTGGTGGAGCGGCTGAACGGGAAGACCTGCGCGCCGTAGCGCCGGGCCAGCTCGGTCAGCTCGTGGCCGATGCCGTAGCTGCCGCCGAACACCACGATGGTGCGGCCGGTCAGCTCCTCGCTGTAGCTGCGGTGGTCGGTCAGCCGGGGCGCCTGCGCCGCGGCGAGCTGGAAGAGCTTGTCCGCCAGGTGCACGTCGACCGGGTGGGTGACCTTGATGTTCTCGTCCGAGCCGTCGATCACCTTGATCGGGGTGCCCGGCAGGTAGCGCAGCACCACGCCGCAGTCGTCGGTGGCCGCGAAGTCGGGGTCACCCTCGGCGATCCGGTACGCCTCGCGGATGGTGGGGGAGCGGAACGCCTGCGGGGTCTGTCCCCGGCGCAGCCGGGAGCGCACCGGGATGTCGGTGATGCAGTCGTTCTCGTCCACCTGGATGATCGTGTCGGCGGAGGGGATGGCGACGTCGACGGCGTCGTAGGTCCACAGCGCGTTCACGCACTCGCGGACGATCCGGCCGCTGAGCAGCGGGCGCACCGCGTCGTGGAAGAGGATGTTGCAGTCGGCCGGGCCGACGGCGTCCAGCGCGATCCGGGTGGTCGCGTTGCGGGTGTCGCCACCCTCGATCACCTTCGTGACCTTGCGCAGGCCGGCCTTTTCGACGATCTGCCGGGCGTCCTCGACGTGGCCGGTGGCCATCAGCACGATGATCTCGTCGATCTCCGGAGCGGCCTCGAAGACAGCCAGGGTGTGCTCGATGATCGGCTTACCGGCGATCTTCAGCAGCTGCTTGGGGATGCCGAGGCCCAGCCGGGTCCCGGTGCCGCCGGCCAGCACCACGGCCACTGTCCGCGAGGGCCGCCACGGTGCGGGGGTCTCCGTTGCGGCGTCCGGGCCAGTGGTCTGGTCCTGCGTCATTGCCGGATCCTCACTCTCAAGAATTGCGTTAACGGAAGGTTCCGCCCGAGCGGCGACGGAATGAACCTTAACGCGCGGACCGCGCCGCCCCAATGCGAGCGACGCGGTCCTGGTGCCGTGTCGATGCCGGAGGTTGGCCGGCACTCTACTTGCTGTTCGCATACGCCTCGTATGCGCGGATGACCTCGTCGGTGGGGCCGTCCATCCGGAGAACGCCCGATTCCAGCCAGATCGTCCGTTCGCAGGTGTCGCGGACCGACGAGAGCTGGTGGCTGACCAGGAACACCGTGCCGGCGCCCTCGCGCAGCTCACGGACGCGCTGCTCGCTGCGCTTGCGGAACCCCTTGTCGCCGGTGGCGAGCGCCTCGTCGATGAGCAGCACGTCGTGCCTCTTGGCGGCGGCGATGGAGAACCGCAGGCGGGCCGCCATCCCGGAGGAGTACGTGCGCATCGGCAGGCTGGCGAAGTCGCCCCGCTCGTTGATTCCGGAGAAGTCGATGATGCCCGCGGCCTGCTTGGCCACCTCGTCGGGGTGCATGCCCATCGCCAGGCAGCCCAGGACGACGTTGCGCTCGCCGGAGAGGTCGTTGAGCAGCGCGGCGTTCACACCGAGCAGCGACGGCTGCCCCTGGGTGTGGATCGCGCCCCGGTTGACCGGGAGCAGGCCCGCGATGGCCCGCAGCAGGGTGGACTTGCCCGACCCGTTGCTGCCGATCAGCCCGATCGCCTCGCCCCGGTACGCCGTGAACGAGACGCCCTTGACCGCGTGCACCTCCCGGACGTTCGGCGCGTTGGTGCGCTTGACGAGGCGGCGCAGCGCGGCCACCGGAGTGGTGCCACCGGTGGCACCCTGGTGGACCCGGTAGATGATGTGTGCGTCGTCCACCACCACGGTGGGGATCCGCTCCTGCGCCAGCACGGGCAGGGACACGGTCGCCTCGTCGGCGGCCCGCAGGGAATCAACCACGGCCGTACTCCTGTTCGCCGCGCCAGAAGTAGATGTAACCACCGATGCCGGCCACCAGCGCCCACCCGGCGGCGACCAGCCAGAGCTGGGTCAGCGACTCGTTGAGCATCGGCGGCTCGTCCAGCAGCGCGTAACGCGCCAGCTCGATGTAGACCAGCAGCGGGTTGAACTGGACCAGCGTCGCCGCCCAGCCGGGCAGCCGCGCGAAGAGGCTGACGCTGTAGAGGACGCCGGAGCCGTACATCCAGGTACGCATGAGGAACGGCATGACCTGCTTGAGGTCGCTCGCCTTGGAGCCCAACCGGGCGACGATCAGCACCACGCCGGCGTTGAACACCGCTTGGAGCAGCAGGGCCGGCACCAGCACCAGCCACTTCCAGGTGATCGACTCGCCGGTGACCAGCACGATCCCGATCAGCACCACCATCGAGGCGAGCAGTTGCTGGAACTGGGTCACCGTGGTGGACAGCGGCAGGCTGGCGCGAGGGAAGTGCAGGGCCCGGATCAGCCCGAGATTTCCGCTGATCGACTGGGTGCCCGCCAGCACCGCGCTCTGGGTGAAGTTGAAGATGAACAGGCCGGTGGTCAGGTAGCCGATGAAGTTCGGGATCCGGTCGTTCTGTGCCAGCACCACCCCGAAGATCAGGTAGTAGACCGCCGCGTTGGTCAGCGGGGTGAGCACCTGCCAGAGCTGGCCCAGCTTGGCGTTGCTGTACGAGGCGACCAGCTTGGCGTTGGCGTACGCGGCGATGAAGTGCCGGTAGGCCCAGAGTCGGCGGCTGTACTCGGCGAGGGTGGGTCGCTCACCGGCGACCCGTAGCCCGTGCCGAGCGGCCAGCTGCGCCTGGGTCAGGCCCGTATCGGGGTCGACCAGCGCGGTGGTGGCCATGGAAATGGCGCTCCGATCTTTCGTGCAGACGGGTTGCTCGCGACGATGGAATCCTAGTGGGAAGGGTGCGCGGGGCGCCGCCTCGCCGCTGCGTGGACAGTAGTCCGAAACACGTCGGGACGCAACCGTATCGTCGTTGCGCTACTGTAGTGGGCGTGACCTGCGAGAAGAGTCCATGGTGACGACCGAGAAGAGGCGTGTCCCGGCCGGCGCGGCGGTGCTGCGCGACGAGATCACCACGGGCATCCGGCGGGCGCTCATGCAGGAGCTCGCCGCGGTCGGCTACGGCCGGCTCTCCATCGAGGCGGTGGCCCGCCGGGCCGGCGTCAGCAAGACGGCGATCTACCGACGGTGGAGTTCGAAGCTGGACCTGGTGGTGGAGATCGTCGCCGCCGCGGCGCACGGCAAGCTGCCGGTGCTGGACACCGGCACGCTGCGCGGCGACCTCGCGCTGCTGTTCCAGGCGGTGGCGCACGCGCTGCGCCACCCCCTGGCGTCGCAGATCATCCCGGACCTGCTGGCCGAGGCCGCCCGCAACCCGGCCATCGACGAGACCCTGCGTCAGGTGCTGCACGCCCGCCAGCAGGAGATCGGCGGCCGCCTGGTCACCCGCGCCGTGCAGCGCGGCGAGCTGCCCGCCGACACCGACCCGGACGCCGCCGTCGACCTCATCGTCGGCCCGCTCTACTGGCGGCTCGCCATCGCCCGGCTGTCGCTGACCGACAGCTATCTGGACAACCTGGTCGAATCCGTGGCCGCCGGACTCGGCGCGGCCAGGGCCGTACCCCTGCCGCGGGCCACGCCGGTCTCCGGCTGACCGGCCCGTGACACCACCCGCAGCGGGGACCTGACCGGCCACCCTCCTCCGCTAGGCTGCCCCTTTGACACCCGGCCGTCACCGAGCCGACATCCGCTTTTCGCCCTCACATCCGCCGCCGCACGACAAGGACGCCCCGTGACGAAAGTCGAAGACGCTGTTGTGGCACCAGCGCTAGCCGACAGTGATACCTCCGATGGTGCGGGTGTTCGGGGCCAGGGCGACCGCCGGCCCGCACGGGATCGCGGCCTGCTCAGCCGACTGAACGCCGCGGTGGCCGCCACGCCGGTCGTGTTCACCGACGCGGCGGTGGTCGGCTTCGCCATCTGGACGCTGCTCTACCACGTCAACCTCGCCCTCGACCTGCGTCCCTCGGTCGTCTTCATCGCCTGGGTCGTCCTGCTGCCCGTTGTGGCGTACGTGTCCTGGAGGTTCCGACGGCCAGCCACGCGGCTCGCGGGCCCCGCCGACGACGAGACGGTGACCACGCCCGCCGCCGTCGACCGCGCGTCTCTGCTACGTCGCTACGCCCTGCCGGTCGGCGCCGCGATCGGCGCGGCGATGTCCGCAGCCCTCGGCACCGGCACAGTGAGCTGGTGGCTGGCGGCGCTGCTCGGCCTGGTCTCCGTCGTCTCCGCCTGGCTGACCCTGCCCCGCCGCGACTCATCGGCCGGCCCTGGCGACGCGCCACGCGTCCGGGAGACCACGACCACTCCGGCACAGGGATACGTGGTCATCGCCGTCTCCCTGGCCGCCGCCTACTTCGCCACGCTGATCGGCCGGGTGTCGCTCGACGACGTCTTCTACGTCGGCAAGTCCGTCTGGGTCGCCGAGCGCGACGACATCCCGTTCCGGGACTTCCTGTTCAGCGAGGGCGTCCTGCCGGGTGGCTCGGCCAACCCGCCGCTGCCGTCCTTCGAGGTGTTCATCGGGGCGCTCGCTCGTGTCCTGCACATCCACGCCGCGTCGGCGACGTGGTATCTCCTGCTGCCGGTGCTGGCTGTCTTCGCGATCCTGGCGCTGTGGCGGCTCGTGCAGCGGTGGGCGCCGCGGCGTCCGCTTGTCGTGTTCGGCGTGGCGGTGGCCTACATCCTGCTCGTCGCGTACTACGTCGATGCCCTGAACACCTATCACCTGCCCAAGTTGACCCAGGGCAAGAGCGTCTTCGTCCACGCCCTGATCCCGCTCGCCTGGGTGTACCTCACCGACTTCCTGGAGCACCGCTCGCGCCGCGCTCTGGTCCTGCTGACGCTGCTCTCCGTCGCCAGCGTCGGCTACACGACCACCGCGGTGATCCTCCTACCCCTGCTCGCCGCGGCGGCCGGTGTGGTGCTGCTCGCCGCCCGACGGGTGCGGGACGCCGTGCTCTGCGTCGCGGCCATCACGCTCTACCCGCTGCTGTCCGGCTTCCTCGTTCAGGTGCTGCGCGGCGGAGTCGCGGAGGGCGCCGCGGAGTACAACCCGCTGGTGCCGCTGCGGACCATCTACGAGCTGACGTTGTGGCTCGGCGTCCTCGGCGTCATCGGAGGGCTCGCGCTGTGGTGGTCGCCGCTCCTGCTCCGTCGTGGGGTGCCGCAGCAGCTCGCTGCCGGCGCCGCGCTCGCGGTGACGGTGTTGATGGTGCCCGGCCTGTTGAAGCTCGGTGCCGATCTGAGCGGCCTGACGGCGGTGCTCTGGCGGGTGCCCTGGATTCTGCCCGTGCCGGCGCTCGTCGGTGTCCTCGCGGTCATCCGCCTGCCCGGACTGACCCGGGTGAACCGTGTCCTCGCCTTCGCGCTGCCCGTCCTCCTGGTTGTCGCCTTCTTCACGCAGGGTAAGCCGATGTGGAAGGGCGACGTGGTCCAGTCGAAGCCGACCTGGCGGATGCCGGAGACCCGCAAGAACGTGTCCTTCTGGATCAGGAACCTGGACCGCCCCGAGGGTCTGGTGCTCGCCCCGTCGACCATCATGCGGGCACTTCCGCAGGTCACCACGGAGGTCCGGGTGGTACTACCCCGGGACCTGTACCTGTCCGACTACGGCCGGCAGAGCCAGTTCTCCCTGGACCGCCTGTTGTTGACGCAGTTCGCCGATGCCATGCCGGTCCCGATCGACGAGGTGGACGCGGCCATGCGCCGGCTGGGGGTGGGCACGGTCTGCGTGTGGAAGACCAACACGATCGCCGCTGACGCCGCGCCCCGGCTGGGGCTGGAGCTGTTCGCGTCCCGTAAGTCCCCCGGCGGGATGAACTGCTACCGCACCACCAGCAGCGCCGGCGGATGAGCCAGATGCCCGCAATCGCGTCCGATACCCGGGTGATGCCCGCGCGTCCCACAACGTTAAGGTCGCAGTCACACGCGAGCGGTCCGCTGGGGTCGAGGCGGGCCGGCACGCGCGTGGCACACTGAGATTCAGGAGCTTGGACATCCAACGTGGCGTGTGTGTGGGCCGGACCGACCCGGCGGCGCACGAGGCTGCGCACTCCGTGTTGTCGCGCTCGCCCGGCATCGGCCGTCACCCACCCCACTCCGCTTCGCCGTCGAGGGCCCACCCGCTCAGCCGGTCACCACTCGCATAGGGAGCTGTACCTTTGTTCGGCACGTTATCGGGACGCATCGGCGTCGCGGCGCAGAGCGCGCTGCTGGTGTTGTCCTACCTGGTCATGCTCGTCGCCGGCGTCTTCGGTTGGGTCGGCCTGTTCGCCGTCGCCGGACTGGCGGCGGTGCTCGGCGAGTTCGCCGTCGCCCGCTGGTCCCCACCGTCGCAGCTGTTGCTGGAGAAGGTCGGCCTGCACTGGTCGTACCGGCAGTTGACCCGGGACCTGGCGGCCGTGCTGCTGGTGGCCGCGAAGGTCACCCTCGACGGCACCGAGCTGAGCCTCCTGCTGATCCTGCCGGCGGCGGTGTGGGTCGTCTCGGTGTTCGCCGGCGCGCTCTCCACCATGATCGACCGTCGTAACCCGCTGTCGGCCCTGGTGCGCAACATCGAGCTGGGTCCGCTGCGCTCGGCCCCTCGGCCGCCGGCCTGGGCGGCGGCGGTCGCGGGCGAGCGGATGCCCCTGCTCAACGTGCTGCTGGTGCCGGCCGCGGTGGCCGCCGCGGTGCAGCACGATCCGACGCCGTTCCTCGTGGCCGCCACGGTGACGGTGGCGGCGACCGCGGTGGTGGGCGCGATCATCGCGGTGACCTGGCTGCGTGGCCGGGGCTCCGGGCAGGGCCCGTTGCTGCCCGCCGTGCAGCGCTGGCTCGACACGTACCGGCCCGAGGTGGCGCTCTACTTCGCCGGACCGGCCAAGGACGTCTACCAGGCCAACATGTGGCTCGCGCCGACCGAGGCGCTGAACCAGCGCGCGGTGGTGCTGATGCGCAGCCGGGAGGCGTTCAACGAGCTGGCCGACACCCGGCTGCCGGTGATCTGCGTACCGGCCGGGGTGGACTTCATGAACCTCGAACTCGGCAGCGTCCGCGCGGCCCTCTACGCCGCGAACGTCGGCGCGAACATCCACATGCTGCGCGAGCCCGGCATGAAGCACGTCTTCGTCGGGCACGGCGACAGCGACAAGCAGGCCAGCGTCAACCCCTACAGCAAGGTGTACGACGAGGTCTGGGTCGCCGGCTTGGCCGGCCGGGAGCGGTACGCCCGCGCCGGGGTGGGCGTGCTCGACGCGGACATCGTGGAGATCGGCCGGCCGCAGCTGGCCGGGGTGCACACCTTCGGCGCCGAGTCGGTGGACCGGCCGTTCACCGTGCTCTACGCGCCCACCTGGGAGGGTTGGCTCGACGACGACCCGTACCACACCTCGCTGGTGCTGATGGGTGAGCGGATCGTCAAGGGCCTGCTGGCCACCAACCCCCGGGTGCGCCTGGTCTACAAGCCGCACCCGCTGACCGGGTCGCGGTCCAAGGCGGCCAAGGCCGTGCACGACCGGCTGGTGGAGGCGATCCGGGCCGCCGGCGGCAACCCCAACGCCGCGTCCCTGGACGGCACCGCGCACCTCGTGGTGACCGGCCGTACGCCGGGGCTGTTCGACTGCTTCAACCAGACCGACCTGCTGATCAGCGACGTGTCCAGTGTGGTCTCCGACTTCGTGCAGAGCCAGCGGCCGTACGTGGTGGCCAACCCGGCCGGCCTGCCGGAGGACGAGTTCCGCCGGGAGTACCCGACCGCGCGGGCCGCGTACCTGCTGTCCGCCGACTGTGGCGAGCTGGAGAAGATCGTGGCGGTCACCCGGGCTGGCGACGACCCGATGATCGAGGCACGCCGCGACCTGAAGACCTACCTGCTGGGGCCGGCCGAGGCCAACCCCATGGACCGGTTCGCCGAGGAGATCGCCCGCCTCTGCCGCTGACCCGCGTACGACGTCCCGCGCCCGGCCCGACACCCGTCGGACCGGGCGCGGTCGCGTCAGCGGAGCCAGGGTGGTGCGGTCGCGTCAGCGGAGCCAGGGTGGCACTGTGGCGTCAGTCGAGCAGGGCGGCTACCGCGTCGGCGACCGGTGTGTCGGCGGGCAACGCCCGGGCCGTCACCACCGCGGTCAGCGGCAGCGGTCCGTACAGGTGCGGGAAGAGCTGCCCGCCCCGCGACGGTTCCCAGCGCAGGGCGTCGCCCAGCCGGTCGGCGTCCACGCCGAGCAGGGTGAGGCCGGTCGCGCCGGCGAAGTGCCGGCGGGCCGTCTCCACCACCTGGTCCGCGGCGGAGAGGTGGATGAAACCGTCCTGCCGGTCCACGGCCGAGCCGGCGACGGCGCCGGCGGCCTGGGCGTCGTCCCACTCGACGGTCGGCAACAGCTTGTAGATCACCTGGGCAGACTACGTCGCCGATGTCGCCTTGCGAGAACGTCGGCCGGTGCGCGTTTCGGCCGTACCGCCGCCGACGCCCGTCGCCGCCCGGCATGCTCAGGTGGAGCGGCCGGAAAGGGATGGACGATGGCGAGCTACGACGACGACTGGACCGACACCCAGCGCGGGTTGTACGACGAGTGCTACCGGGCCGGCGGTGAGTGGGCCGAGGACCCGGACACCCCGTCCGACGACGTACAGCATGTGATCAACCTGGCCGAGGCGGACGACGACGCCTTCGACGACGCCGAGATCGACTTCCCGCCCCTGGTCGACGCCGTGACCCAGGCCAGCGGGGTCAACGTCACCAGCGTGCCGGCCCGGCACGACGACCCCGGATTCCGGGGCTTCGCCGACGGCGTCCGCGACGCGGTCGCCGACGACGTCTTCGGTCTGTAGCCGACCCGACCGGGAGGCGGCCCTCCCGCTCGCGGCACGCTTCTGCCACCATTCGCAGGACGGCTGCGACGGATGGGGGCACGGTGCGGATCCTGCTGGTGGAGGACGACCGGCGGGTGGCCGCCGCGCTCTCCTCCGCACTGACCCGCCGCGGCTACCAGGTCGAGCACGCGGCCACCGTCGCCGCGGCGCTCTCCGCCGCCCCCTGCGACCTGGTGCTGCTCGATCTGACCCTGCCCGACGGGGACGGCACCGACGTGTGTCGGGAGCTGCGCCGACGCAGCAGCCAGCTCGGCATCATCGCGGTGACCGCGCGGGGTGAGGAACGCGACCGGGTGCTCGGTCTGCGCCTCGGCGCGGACGACTACGTGGTCAAACCGTTCTCGATGGTGGAGCTGCAGGCCCGGATCGAGGCGGTGCTGCGCCGGGCCGCGAACGCGGCGCCCGAGCGGCACCTGATCGAGGCGGGGGCGGTACGCATCGACGTGGCCGCCCGAACGGTGACGGTGGCGGGGCGCGCGGTCACGCTGACCCGCAAGGAGTTCGACGTACTGCTGTCACTGGCCCGCCAGCCGGGGGTGGCGGTGCCCCGCGACCGCATCCTGCTCGACGCCTGGGGCACCACCTGGGCCGACCGGCACACCGTCGAGGTGCACGTCGGGTCGTTGCGCGGCAAGCTGGGCGACGCGCGCCTGGTGGAGACCGTCCGCGGGGTCGGCTACCGGTTGCGCGATGCGTGAGGGGCCGCCGTGCGCCGTCGACTGGTGATCAGTTATCTGCTGCTGATGGTGCTCGTCCTCATCGCGTTGGAGAGCCCGCTCGCCGTCACCCTGGCCAGCCGGGAGACCGAGCGGGTGCGCGCCGACCGGCTCGCCGACGCCACCCGGTTCGCCTCGCTGGCCGGTCCGGCGTTGCGCGGCGGCGAGCCCGGCCCGATCGGGGCGGAGCTGCGCAGCTACGACGAGCTGTACGGGATCGGCGCGGCGGTCGTCGACCGGGACCGGGGCATCGTCGTCGACTCGGCGAGCTGGCAGTCCACGGGGACTGCCACGGTGCTGGACGTCGCGCTGTCCGGGCAGCAGGCCAGCGCGCCCGAGTCGGTCTGGCCGTGGTCGGCCGGGCCGGTGGTGGTGGCGGTGCCCATCAACGACGGCGGTGAGGTCCTCGGCGCGGTGGTGATCGTGACCCCGGCCGACGAGATCCGCCGGGCCGTGAGCACCTGGTGGCTGCTGCTCACCCTGGCCGGCCTGCTCGTCGTGCTGGCCTGCGTGCTCACCGCGTTCGGGCTGGCCGGTTGGGTGCTGCGCCCGGTGACCGAGCTGGACGCGGTCACCCACGAGATCGCCGAGGGCGACCGGGGCGCGCGCGTGCAGCACCGGCTCGGCCCGCCGGAGCTGCGCCGACTGGCGGCCAGTTTCAACCACATGGCCGACGTGGTCTCCGACGTGATGGACCGACAGCGTGCGTTCGTCGCACACGCCAGCCACCAACTGCGCAACCCGCTCACCGCGCTGCGGCTGCGGGTGGAGGAGCTGGGTCCCAGCCTCACCGACGCGGACGGGCGCGCCGAGCACCGGTTGGCGCTGGAGGAGACCGACCGGTTGGCGCTGGTGCTCGACGCGCTGCTTACCCTGGCCCGCGCCGAACGGGAGGAGAACGAGCGGGTCACCGTGGACGCCGCCGCCGTGGCCGCGTCCCGGGTGGCCGCGTGGGCGCCGTTGGCCCGGCACCGGTCGGTCGCGCTGCGGCTGGCCACCAGCGACGCCCCGGCGTACGCGCGGACCGTGCCGACCGCCGTCGACCAGGCGCTGGACGCGCTGATCGACAACGCGGTGAAGTTCAGCGGGGCCGGCGGGGCGGTGACGGTGACCGTGGCCCGCCGTGCCGACGGGGTGGCCCTGGATGTGCGCGACACCGGCCCGGGGATGACCGAGAGTCAGCTCGGCCAGGCCACCGAGCGGTTCTGGCGAGCGCCGGACGCACAGAACGTCGACGGCGCCGGGCTCGGCCTGACCATCGCCGCCGTGCTGGTCGACGCCTCCGACGGGCGGCTCACCATGCGGCCGGCCCAGCCGCGCGGGCTGGTCGCCGGCCTGTGGTTCCCGGCGCCCGAGCCCGAGCCGGCGGGGGAGCCGGCGGACGAGGACACGTCCGCCGACCTGCGGCCCGCCCCGGCCCGGTAGCGGCCCGACCAGGGCGGCGGGCCCTCGGCGCGGCCGGCGACAGTCAGGGTTTGGCGGCCCGGTACCAGGCGGCGGCACCGGGGTGCAGCGGCAGCGGCGCGGTGGCGATCGCCGAGCGGGGGCTCATCCGTCCCGCCGCCGGATGCGCCGCGCCCAGCTCGGCCCGCCGCTCCATCAGCAGCCGGGTCACCTCCCGCACCAGCGGCTCCGGCAGATTGGCCCGCACGATCAGGTAGTTCGGGTCGGCGACAGTCGTCACCGGGTTCATGCCGTACACCGAGCGGGGGATGTCCCGGGAGACGTAGACCTGGCCGTAGCGGGCGCGCAGCGGCTCCGTCCACTCACCGAGGTCCACGATCCGGGTGGCGCTGCGCTCGGCCAGCTCCTCGATGCCCCGCACCGGCAGACCGCCGGAGAAGAAGAACGCGTCGATACGCCCCGAGCGCAGGGCCGCCACCGAGTCGTCCAGGCCGAGCCGTTCCCGGCGTACCGCGTCGCCACCGAGCCGGGCCACCTCCAGCAGCCGGGTGGCGGTGATCTCGGTGCCGGAGCCGGGCGCGCCCACGGAGACCCGTCGGCCGCGCAGGTCGCCGATCGTGCGGACCGGCCCGCCGTCGGTCGTGACCAGGTGCAGCTGGTCGTCGTACACCCGGGCCACCGCGTCCACCGTCGGGCTCTGCGCCGGGCTGGCGGGCAGCACGTCGGCCTGGGTGAAGCCCAGCTCGGCCGCTCCGGAGCCGACCAGGCGGACGTTCTCCGCCGAGGCGGCGGTGATCACCACGCTGGCCCGTACCCCGGGCAGTTCCCGGTTGAGGATGGTCGCGAGGGACTGCCCGAACGCGTAGTAGACGGCGGTGGGGCTGCCGGTGGCGATCCGGATCGCCACCGGCTCGGCCCGCTCGTCCCGGCAGCCGGCGGCGGTCAGGGCCGCGACCAGCACCAGCGCCGCCGCCCCCGCGCGGCGCGAACCGGCCCGACCCGACGAGGTACGACTCACGCGGTGCACTGTGCGCGCTCCGGCGGACGCGCGCAAGCCCGCACCCGTCAATGCCCCCGACGGGTGCGGCGCGGGCTCCGCTCAGCAGGCCGGGTGGCGGGCCGGCTCGGGCACCGCGCCGCGGGCCGGCTCCATCGACGCGCTGCGCAGGATGCGCGCCCGGTCCGGCCCGTCGGCCACGCTGACCAGGAAACAGCCGGTGCCCGGGCGGAGCACGGCCGGCACGTCGAGCACTGCCGCACTGCGGATCAGCACGGCGGCCAACTCCCGGTCGGTGAGCCGCACACCGAGGATGTGCCGCCGCACGTGCCGCCCGCCGGCCAGCAGCGCTGAGCGCCACGCCGCCGCCGCGAGCCGGGACATCCACCGGCGGCGGGCCGGCGAGGCGCCCGGCACGGGACCGCCCAGCAGCTCCCGTCGCCCCTGCCACCAACCGGCATCCACCATCCGGGCGTACGCCTTGCGGTGCTCCGGCGGCACCCAGAGCCGGTGCAGTTCGTAGCGGCGGCGCAGGCCGCCGACGGCCACCTCCTGGGTGACCGGGATGTCGAGGCGGGCGAGCAGCTGCCGCATCCGCTGCGCGGCATCCTCCCGGTTGAACTCGACGCCCGGCGCGTGCGACGGCAGCGCGGCGCGCGACCGGGCGCCGGCCGGTGGGGCCGTGCAGCGCAGCAGGCAGGCGGCCTCGAACGCGTCGCCCAGGGTCAGCCAGTCCAGCGGGGGTGGCGTCGCCGGCGAACGGGGCCGGTCGAGCAGGGCGGGATCGCGGGCCAACGAAAGGCTCCTTTGTCGGAGTCTGGGTTTCCCTACCGTGGCCCCTGCGCGGCCGTTGCGGAACGCCTCCCGCCCAGCCTTGAGGAAAATTTGCGGCTCCCGCGCCGCTACAGGTCGGTGACCACCAGGTCCACCTGCCGGACCCGACCGGGGACGGCGGGTTCCTCCACCACTGTGTGCTTCAGCTCCCGCAGCGTGCCGATCAGCTCCGCGGCGGTGCGCGGTCGGGCCCCGGCGACCAGCAGGTCGCGTACCAGCCGCCCCTTGGTCGCCTTGTTGAAGTGGCTCACGACCGAGCGGACCGGCACACCGTCGACCTCCCGTTCGTGCAGCACCCGCACGGTCACCGTCCGCTCGGCCAGCGCGCCGCGCGGCGTCCAGGTGGCGGCGTACGCGCCGGAGCGCAGGTCCAGCACCGGGCCCCGACCGGCCGCGTCGGGCAGGACCGGCGCCAATTCCCCGCGCCAGTACGCCGACAGCGCCCCGACGCCCGGCAGGCGGGCGCCGATCGGGCAGCGGTACGGCGGGATCCGGTCGGCGAGCCGTACCGCCCCCCACAGGCCGGAGCTGATCAGGATCGACCGGCGGGCCGCCCGCAGCGCCGCCGACGGCAGCGTGGCCAGCTCCAGCGCCTCGTAGAGCACCCCGGTGTAGAGCCGCTCGGCCGGCGCGGTGGCCGCCGCGCGCAGCCGGGCGTTGCGGCGCAACTCGCCGCGCTGGCCGTCGCTGAGCCCGAGCGCCGTCCGCGCGGCCTCCTCGTCCGGCCCGGCGCAGAGCGCGACGAGCGCGTCGAGCACCCGCTCGCGGGCGGGGTTCAGCTCCGGCAGCGAGAGCTTGTCGGGGGTCCACCGCCGTCCGGTGCCGGCGTCGGCCTTCCCCTCCGAGGGCGGCAGCAGGATGAGCATCGGGTCTCCTCGGGCGGGTGCAGCGGCAGCCCGGCCAGCGTACGACCCGCCGCTACCGCCAGGGCCGCACCGGGGTGTCGGGGTGGTACACGCGATAGCCGCCCACCTCGCGTACCGGTGCGGCGTCGGGCCGGTCGGCGAGCAGCCGGCGCAGCCGCCGGTCCATCGGCGAGTCGATTTCCACCACGTAACCCGGCCGGGCGGCCCGCCCGACCTGCCGCCAGTACGGGCGGTAGCGGTTCTGCCCGGGGGACAGGTCCCCGTCGAGCACCCCGCAGACCACCGTCTCATCGGTGTTGAAGATCAGCCGGTTGCAGGTCCAGTAGTCCCCGTACACCTCGTGCGGCCCGTCGGCGCGCAGCGCGGCGGCCAGCTCCCGGGCCTGACGTTCCTCGGTCCGCGACGCGGCGACGCCGGTGGTCGCGAAGAGCACGGTGACCACCAGCGTCGTCGCGGCCAGCGCGGCCAGCACGGCCGTGGCGAGCGCTCCGGTCAGCCGGCCGAGCGCGCCCACCGTGCCCCGCCAGCAGGCCAGGGCCGCCACCCAGAGCGGCCACAGCACCGCCGGCAGCGACAGTTGCAGCACCGACAGGTAGCGGGCGTTGTCCAGGGGACTCGTCGCGGCGAGCGGGCTGCGGACGTACGACAGCAGGGTCAACGCCGCGCCGACGACCAGCGCGAGCTGCACCACCGGTCCGACCCGCGCGCCACGTGGCGTGCCGGCGACCCGCGTGCCGGGCCCCGCGGCCTGCGGCTCGCGCGGCGTGCCGGCGACCCGGCGGTACGCGAGGAGCGCGAGCGCCGCGGCGGCCACCAGCAGCACCGGGTACAACACGCCAAACCACTGCTGCCACCTGCCGCAACCGTCGATCGGGCAGAGCCCGTGCGCCAACGGCACCCCCTCCAGCAGGCCGCCGGAGATCCGGTCGGACCACGGCGGCAGCGGGCCGGCCTTCGTGCTGACCTCCCGGAACACCGTCAGCGAGTCCTCACCCGGCCCGGCGCGCAGGTTGTCGACGATCATCGGCGCGATCCCGACCGCGAAACCCGCCACCAGCAGCAGTCCCGACCAGCCGAGCAGTTCCCGCCGCACCGCCCAGAGCAGGGCCAACGCGGCCACCGCCAGGTACGGCAGGATCAGCCAGTCCGACCAGGCGGCCAGCCCGACCAGCAGCCCGAACAGCGCGACGGCGAGTCGACGGTGGCGCACCGTCCCGGCGGCCAGCCCCACCGTGATCAGCAGCATCAGCAGCACCGCCGGCTTCACCTCCGGCCGGCCGCCGACCACGGTCAGCTGGTCGCGCACCACCCGCTCCGGCCCCAGCGCCAGCAGGCCGACGACGAGGACGGCGAACCACGGCGTGTAGAGCCGGCGGGTGAGCCGGTACACGAGGTAGAGAAAGACCGCGTACAGGGCGAGCATCGGCAGCCGCAGCACCGGCCAGCTCGGCCCGGCCACGGCGAGCAGCGGCGCGGCCAGGTACGACTCCAGCATGCCCATGTAGTGCTGGCCGTAGAGGAAGACGGGACGTTCCCGGCCCTGCCCGATGTGCAGGGCGGCCAGCCCGAAGGTCGCCTCGTCGCTGTTCGACACCGGCACGGTGTACAGCGTGAGGACCAACCGGTACCCGACGCCGACCAGACCGAACAGCAGCGCGACGAGCGCCGGCCGGTCGAGTCGCGGACGCCACCGCCCGCGGTGCTGCTCTGGATGCGACACGACCACGCCCCCGTCGTCGTCCCGACCGGAGTGTTTCACGGACCACGAGCCGGTCGGGGTGGTTCGGCGCAGTCCGGACCGGCTCGCGTGGCCGTGACCGTCGACGTGTGGCAGGGTTGGCGCGTGCCACCCACACCCGCCGGCCAACTGGCCGTGCCGAACCTGCACCGGGCCGCGCGGATCGAGGACGCCGTGCACCAGCTCGTGGAGCGTCGGCTGCGGCGCACCGGCTGGCGGATGAACATCGTCGCCTACACCGGCTACGGCCGTCCGGGCTGGGTGCGGGTGATGTGCCGGGTGCTGCTGGGTCGTCCGGACACCCGCCAGCGGGGCCGGCTGGACAAGGTCCGAGGCTGGCGCAGCTTCGCCACCCTGCCCGCCAAGCACGTCACGGTGCAGATCGAGGCCGGCGGGGTGCGGTGTGAGGCCCAGGCCGACCGCAGCGGTTTCGTCGACACGCTCGTCGAGGCCGACCTGCCGCCCGGGTGGGGCACCGTCCGGCTCAGCGTGGCGGACGCCGAGCCGGTCGACGCGCCGGTGCGCATCATCGACCCGGACGTGAAGTTCGGCATCCTCTCCGACATCGACGACACGGTGATGGTGACGGCGCTGCCCCGGCCGCTGCTCGCCGCGTGGAACACCTTCGTCCTCGACGAGCACGCCCGCGCCGCCGTGCCCGGCATGGCGGTGCTCTACGAGCGGCTGGTCACGGCGCATCCCGGCGCCCCGGTCTTCTACCTGTCCACCGGCGCGTGGAACGTGGCGCCGACGCTGACCCGGTTCCTGTCCCGGCACCTCTACCCGGCCGGGCCGCTGCTGCTCACCGACTGGGGTCCGACCGCCGACCGCTGGTTCCGCAGCGGCATGGAGCACAAGCGCTCCACCCTGGCCCGGCTGGCCAAGGAGTTCCCCGACGTGCGCTGGCTGCTGGTCGGCGACGACGGCCAGCACGACCAGGAGATCTACCGGGAGTTCGCCGCCGCCCATCCGGAGAACGTCGCCGGAGTGGCGATCCGCAGGCTGTCCCCGACGCAGTCGGTGCTGGCCGGTAGCCTGCCCGCCCCGGCCGGCCGCCCCTCATCGGGGCCGGTGGGGCAGAAGTGGCTGTCCGCCCCGGACGGCGCCGGCCTGTGGCAGTTGCTCCGCGACGCCGGCCTGGTCTGAGGGCCGGCAGACCGCGATTCCGTGTAAATCTTGGACAGTTTCCGTCATCAGCTGACGGAAACTGTCCAAGATCTGCGGTGCGGCAGCCTCCGGTCAGCTCTGGCGGAGCCAGATGACGCCCAGCGGGGGGACCTGGAGGGCAGCGGACGCCACCATCCCGTGCCAGGGCACGTCCTCGGCGTGCACCTCGCCCAGGTTGCCCACCCCCGACCCGCCGTAGTGGTGCGCGTCGGTGTTGAGTACCTCGGTCCACGTCCCACCGGCCGGTAGCCCGATCCGGTAGTCATGCAGCGGAGACGCGGAGAAGTTTGCCACGCACACCAGCGTCGAGCCGTCCGGGGCGATCCGGACGAAGGACACGGTGTTGTTGGCGACGTCGTCTCCGGCGATCCAGCGGAACCCGGCCGGCTCGGTGTCCTGCGCCCACAGCGCCGGGGTGTCCCGGTAGACGCGGTTGAGGTCGCCGACGAGCCGCTGCACGCCGGCGCGGGCCGGGTCGTGCAGCAGGTACCAGTCGAGGCCGCGCTCCTCGCTCCACTCCCGGTCGTCGGCCAGCTCGGAACCCATGAACAGCAGCTGCTTGCCCGGGTGCGCCCACATGTACGCGAGCAGCGCCCGCACGTTGGCCAGCCGCTGCCAGGTGTCGCCGGGCATCTTGCCGGCCAGGGAGCCCTTACCGTGCACGACCTCGTCGTGGCTGATCGGCAGCACGTAGTTCTCGCTCCAGGCGTACGCCAGGGAGAACGTGAGCTGGTGGTGGTGGTGCTGGCGGTAGATCGGGTCCTTCGAGGTGTAGAGCAGGGTGTCGTGCATCCAGCCCATGTTCCATTTGAAGCCGAAGCCCAGCCCGCCCTCCGCGGTGGGTCGGGTCACGCCAGGCCAGGCGGTGGACTCCTCGGCGATCATCACGACCCCGGCGTGGTGCTTGTAGACCGTCGCGTTCACCTCCTGCATGAGCGCGATGGCCTCCAGGTTCTCCCGACCGCCGTACTGGTTGGGGGCCCACTGGCCCTCGTCGCGGGAGTAGTCGAGGTAGAGCATCGACGCGACCGCGTCGACCCGTAGCCCGTCGACGTGGAACTGGTCGCACCAGTAGAGCGCGTTGGCGACCAGGAAGTTGCGCACCTCGCGGCGGCCGAAGTCGAAGACGTACGTGCCCCAGTCGGGGTGCTCGCCGCGCCGCGGGTCGGGGTGCTCGTAGAGCGGGGTGCCGTCGAAGCGGGCCAGCGCCCACTCGTCCTTGGGGAAGTGCGCGGGCACCCAGTCCAGGATCACGCCGATGCCGGCGGCGTGCAGGGAGTCGACGAGGTGGCGGAACTCGTCCGGGTCACCGAAGCGGGACGTCGGCGCGTAGTAGCCGGTCACCTGGTAGCCCCAGGAACCGCCGAACGGGTGCTCCATCACCGGCAGGAACTCGACGTGCGTGAAGCCCAGCTCGGTGACATACGCGGTGAGCTGATCGGCCAGCTCGCGGTAGCCCAGGCCGGGCCGCCAGGAGCCGAGGTGCACCTCGTACACGCTCATCGGCTCCTGGTGCGGCTGGCGCTCGGCCCGCCGGGCCAGCCAGTCCGCGTCGTTCCACCGGTAGGTCGAGTGGTGCACCACCGACGCGGTGGCGGGTGGCACCTCGGCGTACGCCGCCAGGGGGTCGGCCTTGTCCCGCCACTTACCGTCGGCGCCGAGCACCCGGTACTTGTAGCGGGCCCCGACCCGGGCATTCGGGACGAACAGCTCCCAGACGCCGCTGGAGCCGAGCGACCGCATCGGCCAGCCGTCGTCCGGACCCCAGCCGGTGAAGTCGCCGACCACCCGCACTCCGCGGGCGCTGGGCGCCCAGACGCTGAACGCCACGCCCTCGTCGAAGACCCGGGCGCCGAGCGCGTCCCACAGCCGCTCGTGCCGACCCTCGCCGATCAGGTGCAGGTCCAGCTCGCCGAGCGTGGGCGGGTAGCGGTACGGGTCGTCGTGGACGGTGCCGTCGACCTCCACCCGGTAGTCGAGCACGTTGCCCTCGATGTGGGTCTCGAAGATGCCCACGTCGTGCACCCGCTTCATCGGGTGCCGTTCGTCGCCGACGAGCAGCAGCACGTCGTCCGCGCCCCGGCGCATCGTGCGGATCGTCGTCCATCCGTCGGCGGGGTGCGCGCCGAGCAGCGCGTGCGGGTCGTGCGTCACGCCGGTGATCAGCTGGTCCATCGGTCGTCCTTCGGGGCGGCGTCGGTCGGTGCGGAGGCAGACGGGCGGGGCTTCGCCGAGCGGGCTGCGGCCGAGCGGGCTGCGGCCGAGCGGGGAGGAGACGGGCGGGGAGCGCCCGGGCGGGGAGCGGACGAACGCGGGGCAGTCCCAGCGCCCGCCGACGAGCCGGCGCCGGCCGTCGGTGCCGGGGCCGTCGGCGCGGTCCCGCCGGAGAGGTCGTCCGGCACCTCGGCGACGGTGAGGTCCGCCGGCTCGGCGCCCGCTGGCTGCGGCGCGGCGGGCGGGGTCGGGCGGCGGACGGTCAGCACGTGCGCCGGTTGCAGGTACGGGTCGAGCCGCACCGCGTTGCGCTGACCCCAGTCGTAGCTGGTGCCGGTCAGCTCGTCGTACACGGTGAACCGCTCGTGCCAGTCGAACCCGAGCTCCGGCATGTCGAGCGTCGTGTTGCCCCACTGCACCACACGTGGGTCGAACGAGCAGATCACGATGACGGTGTTGCCGGTGTCCGGGTCGTGTTTCGACCAGCACAGCAGCGCCGGGTTGTCGATCTCGTGGAAGCGCAGGTTACGGAGCTGGTGCAGGGCCGGGTTGTCCCGGCGTACCCGGTTGAGAGTGGCCAGGAACGGCGCCAGCGAGCGGCCCTGCGCCTCGGCGCCGGCCCAGTCGCGGGGGCGCAGCTCGTACTTCTCGTTGTCCAGGTACTCCTCCGCACCCGGCCGGGCCACGTGCTCGAACAGCTCGTAGCCCGCGTACAGGCCCCAGGAGGGGGAGAGCAGCGCGGCCAGCACCGCCCGGATCTTGAACATCGGCGGGCCGCCGTGCTGCAACGAGGAGTGCAGGATGTCCGGCGTGTTCGGCCAGAAGTTCGGCCGCATGTGGTCGGCCGACGCGACCAGTTCCTCGCAGTACTCCCGCATCTCGGCGGCCGTCGTGCGCCAGGTGAAATAGGTGTACGACTGCGTGAAGCCGATCTTGCCGAGCCCGTGCATGATGGCCGGCCGGGTGAACGCCTCGGCCAGGAACAGAACGTCCGGGTCGACCGCCTTGACCTCGGCGATCAGCCAGTGCCAGAAGTCGAACGGCTTGGTGTGCGGGTTGTCCACCCGGAAGATCCGGATGCCCTCGCCCACCCAGTGCAGCACCACGCGCAGCACCTCGGCACGGATGCCGTCGGGGTCGTTGTCGAAGTTGACCGGGTAGATGTCCTGGTACTTCTTCGGCGGGTTCTCCGCGTACGCGATGCTGCCGTCGGCCCGGGTGGTGAACCACTCCGGGTGCTCGGTGACCCACGGGTGGTCCGGCGCGCACTGCAACGCCAGGTCCATCGCCACCTCCAGGCCCTGCGCCGCGGCCGCCTGGATGAAGGCGCGGAAGTCCGCCGGCGTACCCAGGTCGGGGTGGATCGTGTCGTGGCCGCCCTCGGCGGCGCCGATCGCCCACGGCGAGCCCACGTCGGTCGGCCCGGCGGTGAGCGCGTTGTTGCGGCCCTTGCGGTTGATCCGGCCGATCGGGTGGATCGGCGGCAGGTAGAGCACGTCGAAGCCCATCGCCGCGACACCCGGCAGCCGCTCGGTGGCGGTGGCGAAGGTGCCGGAGCGCCCACCCGCCGCTCCTTCGGAGCGCGGGAAAAACTCGTACCAGGCCGAGAAGAGCGCCCGCTTGCGGTCAACCCAGAGGGTGTACGCCTCACCGGCGGTCACCAGCTCCCGCACCGGGTGCTCCCAGAGCAGGTCGGCCAGTGCCAGCGCCGGGTCGACCCGCTGCGGCAACGGCAGGTCGGTGTCGACCAGCGCGGTGAGCGCGTCGGCGACCCGAGGCCGGTCGGCGGCCGGCACCAGCTCCCGGGCGGCGGCGAGCACCCGTGCGCCCTCGGCCAGGTCGTTGGCCAGGTCCTCCGGCCCCTGCCCGGCGGCGATCTTCTTGGTCACCGCGTTCTGCCAGGTCAGGTACGGGTCCTGGAACGCCTCGACGGCGAAGGTCCAGGAGCCGACGGCGTCCGGGCGGATGGTGGCGTGCCAGCGGTCCTGGCCCGGTTCGCCGGGGCGCATCCGGGTGAACGGCCGCCGCACGCCGTCCGGGCCGGCCCACACCACGTTGCAGCCCAGCGCGTCGTGCCCCTCCCGGTAGGCGCGCGCCGACACCGGAACCGGCTCGTCGACGACCGCCTTGGCCGGGTATCGCCCGCACGAGACGACGGGGGAGACGTCTTCGATCGGGAACCGTCCTGTCACCCCGCCAACCTACTGTGCGAGATCCGCTCGCGCGCGGCCAAGCCCGCCAGGTGCCCTTCTCGGCGAGGACGTCGGATGCCAACGGGTAACAGGACGTGTCGCAGGACCTACCCCGCGCTCCAGCCGGTGTTCGTCGCCCGCCAGGACGGCCAACCCTGTGGCCAGGTGTCGGGCCAGTTGCCGACTCGGCCGGCCGGCATGATCCCGGAGGGGCTGAGCACGGCTCGGGCGACCCGTTCGGCGACCTCGCCGACCTCCACCGCCGTCAGCGGCACCCACCGGTGGAGCCGCTCGCCGAGCGCTCCGTCGAGGAGAGCCTGCGCCTGTTCCGGCGGCATGCCGGTGGCCGTGAGGAACCATCGCAGGGTGATCTCGCACCACCCCGGCCAGTCGTCGTCGTACTCGACGACGGGGGCGGCGGCGACCGTCATCAGCTCCGCGACGGCGACCTCCCAGGCGGCGACGACGTCGCCCGCGCCGACGGCCCGCGCCGGATCGAGCGACGGCAGGATGCGGGCGAAACGCTCAGCCAGGTTCTCCAACCAGCGCCGCCAGGCCAGCAGCGAGTCGACGACGAAGGTCGGCGCCTGCGCCGGCGTCGGAATGCGGTCGGTCACGAAGCCCGACTCCCCTGGCCCCCAGTACCAGCGGTGGGCCCACTGACCGTACCGGTCGGCCAGGATCACGCTGACCGACTCGACCCAGGCGAAAGCTTCTGAAAACCCGACCCACCCACCGTCGCGGAAGGCCGGCGGGGGAGGCGGCGGAGGGACCAACGCCCGGACCGCCACCGACATCTCGACCGGGTCGAACGAGTGCCGCGCCGGGTCGACGTCCGCCCACGTCGCGAGAAGTGGTCCATGGTCCGCCATGGCTCAGCATGATGGCAGCCGGCCGTCCCGGCGTCGAACCAATACCCACGAGTGACGGCCAACGACGTCAGGCGGCCACGGTGATCGTTGGCACCTCAGCAGCGTCGCACTCGGCGTGTCGAATTGCTCAGCTGACAACGATCAAGGAACGGGGGTGAGGGCTCAGGTGGCTGCCGCCGCCGCGATCCTTCCGGGAGCTCCGTCGGGACCGCCTGCGCGGCGACCGTCCTGGCTGACGCTCGATCGGCTGTCTATCTCCGCCGGTGGTAGTGGTTGCGGCGGGGGAGTTGGTCGGGGTCGAGCCACGCGGGTGGGATGAATTCTGGATGCCCATCGCCGCCGAGCCGGACGGCCCAGTCGCCTCGATGCACGTGTCGGTGGTGGTGGCCGCAGAGGAGCACCGCGTTGTCGAGGCTGGTGTCGCCGCCGTCGGCCCAGTGCCTGATGTGGTGGGCGTCGCACCAGCGGGGTGGGCGGTCGCAGCCGGGAAACGCGCAGCCCCGGTCCCGGAGCACCAGGGCGCGTCGTAGCGGCCCGGTGATGAGTCGGCGTTGCCGGCCGACATCAAGGGGTTGTCCGGCGCCGCCGAGGACGGCCGGCAGGACGGCGGCGTCGCAGGCGAGCCGACGAACGGCCTCTGGGGTGAGCTGAAGGCCGGTGTCGAGGGCGCCGGCGCCCAACTGCCGCGTCAACCCGTCGTAGCCGGTGGTGATGACGACCTGGGTGGGGTCACCGCCGTGCTCGGGCAGCTCGCCGGTGCGCAGGGCGAGTCGGCAGACGTCGGCCAGGGCGTCGTGGCGGCGTTGGCCCGGGGTGCGGGTGTCGTCGGGGCCGGTGGGTGCGGTGAGGGGGTCGATGGCGGCGCGCAGCATGGCGGCGGCTTCGGTGTCGAGGACCCCGGAGAACCGTAGCCGCCCGTCGGGCTGTTCGCTCACGGTGACGTGCCGGTCGCGGGCGGCTCGTGACTCCTGCGCCCGCAGCGCCGCCTCGGCGGCGGCGTCGGCGACCTCCGGCGCGACGTGGTCGAGGATGCGGGTGCCGAGCTTGCGCAACAGGGCGGCGTCGAACTGCTTCGCCCACTCGACGAGGACACCGACGGCCTTGTCGGCAGCCTCCGCGCCAGCGACGGCGTGCACGGTCTCGACCGTGCCGGAGATGACCCGCACCTGCTCCACGTCGACCGCGCCGCCGACCAACGCGTCGCGCACACCGGGCGGGACGGTGTCGAGGGTGGCGGCCAACTCGACCAGCCGCCGGGCGGCACCGACCCCGAGCCGCAACCGATCCCGCAGCCACACCGCCGTCGACGACGCGCCCTGCGCCGTCGCGGTGCCTCGACCGTCCAGCTCGCGCACGAGGGTCAGCTTGACCGCGGCCAGGCGTTGCTCAAGGTGGTGCGTCGCGTCCAGCGCCGCGACGAGGTCGCGCTCGCGGGCAGCCCAGACGGGCGTGTCGAAGCAGGCCGCCACCGCGGCATCCGCCTGCTCCAACGCATCGATCATGATGAGAGACTAGAACAGATGTACGACACTTTCCGGCGCTGGTCGCTCCGCCGCGTTCCGCGCAATCGGCCGATCGACCGTCGGCCGACCTGCCGCTGCGGGTCCGGCCGGAGCGGATCGCCGCACCGCCGAACGCGCCGAGGTGCCGTAGCCTCCGGCCATGATCGAACGGGTGAAGGTCGCGGTTGTCGGCGTCGGCAACAACACGTCGGCATTGGTGCAGGGGCTTTCTCTCTACCGCCAGAGCGGCAGCCTGGTCGGCATTCGCCGGCCGCTGGTCGACGGCCTCGGGGTGGGGGACATCGACGTCGTCGCCGCCTTCGCCACCTCCGCGGAGAAGATCGGTCGGGACCTGACCGAGGCGATCTTCCTGCCGCCCAACAACTTCCCTCGGCTGGACTGCGACCTACCCCGAGCAGGTGTGCCCGTCACGAAGGGCCTTGTCGACGCTACCGGAGTGCCGCGGGTAGCGGCGGCGTTGGCCGGGGCGGAGGTGCTGCTCTACTCGGCGCCGAGTGGCCGGCCGGAGACCGCCCGGGCGTACGCCGAGGCGGCTCACACCGCGGGTGTCGCCTTCATCAACACCACGTCCGACGCGGTCGCCCGCGATCCGCACCTGGTGGACAGGTTCGAGGCCGCCGGTCTGCCGCTGCTCGGCGATGACCTGGCCAGCCAGTTCGGCACCTCGGTGCTGCACAACGCGCTGCTGCGGCTGCTTCAGGAGCGGGGCCTCACGCTGGTCAGCTCCTACCAGGTCAATCTGGGCGGCACCGAAGACTTCCGAAACCTGGTCGACAACCCCAACACCAAAAAGCAGTCCAAGCTCAACGCCCTGTCGGCGGCTGACAGCGTGGAGGTCGCCCCGCTCGGCTACCTGCCGCATCTCGCGTCGCAGAAGGTGGCTCACCTCAACATCGAGGCGCAGGGTTGGGGTGAGACAGCGGTGAGCCTCGACGTGAAGCTGACGGTGCACGATCCGAGTGGCGCTGCGGGGGTCAACATCGACCTGATCCGCATCGCCGCCAGCGCGCTCCGGAACGGGCGTGGTGGTTACTGCGCCGAGGCGACGTCGTTGCTCAAGTCGCCGCCGGGAACGGCGATCTGAGGCCGAAGGCGCGCAGCTGGTTCTCACCAGCTGCCACGACTCCGTCTCCCTCAGGCCGCGCCAACGGACCGGTAGACCTCCAGGGTCTGCCGGGCGATGGCGTCCCAGGAGAAGTGCTCGACGGCGCGCCGCCGGCCGGCCAGGCCGAACCGCTCGGTACGCGCCGAATCGGCGAGCAGCGTGTTGATCGCCGCCGCCAGGTCGGCGACGAACGTCTCCGGCTTCAGCGGCGTCCCCGACCCGTCGGTGGCCTGCTCGATCGGCACCAGCAAGCCCGTCTCGTCGTCGGCCACCACCTCGGGGATGCCGCCGGTGGCGGTCGCCACCACGGCCGTCTCGCAGGCCATCGCCTCCAGGTTGACGATGCCCATCGGCTCGTACACCGAGGGGCAGACGAAGACTGTCGCGTGGGTGAGCACCTGGATCACCTCGGGCTTGGGCAGCATCTCGGCCACCCAGACCACGCCGGAGCGATTGGCCCGCAGCTCGGCGACCAGCTCCTGGACCTCGGCGGCGATCTCGGCTGTGTCAGGCGCGCCGGCGAGCAGCACGAGCTGGGTGTCCGCCGGCAGCTCCCGGGCCGCCCGCAACAGGTACGGCAGGCCCTTCTGCCGGGTGATCCTGCCCACGTACACCACGCTGGGCAGCGCGGGGTCGATGCCGAGCCGCTCCAGCACGTCGGTGCCGGAGTCCGGCGCGTACTGCACGGTGTCGATGCCGTTGTAGACCACCTGGACCCGGTCCGGGTCGATCTGCGGGTAGGCGGCGAGCACGTCGTTGCGCATTCCCGCACTGACCGCGATCACCGCGTCGGCGGCCTCCATCGCGGTGCGCTCGATCCACGAGGAGAGCGCGTAGCCGCCGCCGAGCTGCTCGGCCTTCCACGGCCGCAGCGGCTCCAGGCTGTGCGCGGTCACCACGTGCGGCACCCCGTGCAGCAGCTTCGCGGTGTGCCCGGCCAGGTTCGCGTACCACGTGTGGCTGTGCACCACGTCGGTGCCGGCGGTGCCGGCGGCCATCTCCAGGTCCACACCCATCGTCCGCAACGCGGCGTTCGCGCCCGTCAGGCCGGGCGGATCGGCGTACGCCGTGACGCCCGGCTCGGTGCGCGGCAGGCCGAAGCAGTGCACCCGCACGTCGGTGAGGTGGCGCAACTCCCGGGCCAGGTACTCGACGTGCACGCCCGCGCCGCCGTAGACCTCCGGTGGGTACTCGCGGGTGAGCAGATCGACGCGCAGCGGGGTGGGTTCCGTCATGACCCCGCACCCTAGTGCAGAAGAGTCCCCGTACGAGTGGTGAAGTCCGACGCGGGTGGATAGCGTCGTGGCATGGCTGCCAAGGTGCTCGCGATCGTCCTGGCGGGTGGGGAGGGCAAGCGCCTGATGCCACTCACCACGGATCGGGCCAAGCCGGCCGTCCCGTTCGGCGGGATGTACCGCATGGTCGATTTCGTCCTCTCCAACCTGGCCAACGCCGGCTATCTCAAGATCGTCGTGCTGACCCAGTACAAGTCCCACTCCCTCGACCGACACATCACCAAGACCTGGCGGATGTCCACCCTGCTCGGCAACTACGTCACCCCGGTGCCCGCGCAGCAGCGTCGTGGTCCGTGGTGGTTCGCCGGCTCGGCCGACGCCATCTACCAGAGCTTCAACCTCATCAACGACGAGCAGCCCGACTACGTGATCGTCTTCGGCGCCGACCACATCTACCGGATGGACCCGCGGCAGATGGTGGAGGACCACATCGCCTCCGGCGCGGCGGTCACCGTCGCCGGCATCCGTCAGCCCCTCTCGATGGCCGACCAGTTCGGTGTCATCGAGGTCGGCGAGGACGGTCGGAAGATCCGTGCGTTCCGCGAGAAGCCCACCGACGCGGTCGGCCTGCCGGACGCGCCCGACGAGATCTACGCCTCGATGGGCAACTACGTCTTCACCACCCGCGCTCTGTGCGAGGTGGTGGAGCGGGACGCGGCGGACAAGTCCAGCAAGCACGACATGGGCGGCAGCATCATCCCGATGCTCGTCGAGCGGGGCGAGGCGAACGTCTACGACTTCCGCGACAACGAGGTGCCGGGCAGCACCGACCGGGACCGCGGCTACTGGCGCGACGTGGGAACGCTCGACTCGTTCTACGACGCGCACATGGATCTGATCAACGTGCACCCCGTCTTCAACCTCTACAACTTCGACTGGCCGATCTACACCGAGCAGCCGCCGTGGCCGCCGGCGAAGTTCGTCCACCAGTGGGGTGAGCGGGTCGGCCGCGCGGTCGGCTCGATGGTCTCGCCGGGTGTGGTGATCTCCGGCTCGCTGGTGGAGAACTCGATCGTGTCGCCGAAGGTGCGGGTGCACTCGTGGGCGCACGTCGAGGGCTCGGTGCTGATGGAGGGTGTCGAGATCGGCCGGCACGCGGTGGTTCGCCGGGCCATCCTGGACAAGAACGTGTTCGTCCCCGAGGGCGCCGAGATCGGCGTCGACCTGGAGAAGGACCGGCAGCGTTACACCGTCTCCGACAACGGCATCGTGGTGATCGGCAAGGGCCAGCGGGTCGAGCCGTGACCGTCGCACTATCAAGGAGGTAGACCCCGTGACCCATCCCCGTGCCGGCCAGCCCGCCGAGCCCGCCGACCTGGTCGACGTGCCGCGCCTGGTGACCGCCTACTACGCCGAGCATCCGGACCCCGCGGACCCGGCGCAGCAGGTGTCCTTCGGCACCTCCGGCCACCGGGGCTCCAGCCTGCGCAACGCGTTCAACTCCGACCACATCCTCGCCGTCACCCAGGCGCTCTGCGACTACCGGCGGGAGCAGGGCCTCGACGGCCCGCTGTTCCTGGCCCGGGACACGCACGCGCTCTCCGCGCCGGCCGCCGTGGACGCCCTCGAGGTGCTCGCCGCCAACGGGGTCACCGTGCTGGTCGACAGCCGCGACGGCTACACCCCCACCCCGGCGCTGTCGCACGCGATCCTCACCCACAACAGGGGCCGCACCAGCGGCCTCGCCGACGGCATCGTCATCACCCCGTCACACAACCCGCCCGACGACGGGGGCTTCAAGTACAACCCCACCAACGGCGGGCCCGCCGACACCGACGTCACCCGCTGGATCCAGGATCGCGCCAATGCGATCCTCGCCGCCGGGCTCAAGGACGTCCGCCGGATCACCTACGCGCGGGCCCGGGCCGCCGACACCACCGGGGAGTACGACTTCCTCGCGCACTACGTCGACGACCTGCCGGCGGCGATCGACATCGACGCGATCCGCGACGCCGGCATCCGAATCGGCGCCGACCCGCTCGGCGGTGCCAGCGTGGCGTACTGGGGGGAGATCGCCGAGCGGCACCGGCTGGACCTGACCGTGGTCAACCCGACGGTCGACCCGACCTGGCGGTTCATGACCCTCGACGGGGACGGCAAGATCCGGATGGACTGCTCCTCGCCGAACGCGATGGCGTCGCTGATCGCCGCCCGTGCCGAGTACCAGATCTCCACTGGCAACGACGCCGACGCCGACCGGCACGGCATCGTCACTCCCGACGCCGGCCTGATGAATCCCAACCACTTCCTGGCGGTGGCGATCGGGCACCTGTTCCGCACCCGCGCCGACTGGGGTCCGGCCGCCGCGGTCGGCAAGACCCTGGTCTCCTCCTCGATGATCGACCGGGTGGCCGTCGACCTGGGCCGGCCGCTGCTGGAGGTGCCGGTCGGCTTCAAGTGGTTCGTGCCCGGCCTGCTCGACGGTTCGGTCGGCTTCGGCGGTGAGGAGAGCGCCGGGGCGTCGTTCCTGCGCCGCGACGGCTCCACCTGGACCACCGACAAGGACGGCATCCTGCTCTGCCTGCTCGCCTCCGAGATCCTGGCCACCACCGGGCGCAGCCCGAGCGAGCACTGGGCGGAGCTGGCCGAGCGGTTCGGCGCGCCCGCGTACGCCCGCATCGACGCCCCGGCCAGCCGGGAGCAGAAGGCCGTCCTCGCCAAGCTCTCCCCGGACCAGGTCGACGCCACCGAGCTGGCCGGTGAGCCGATCACCGCGACCCTGACCACCGCCCCCGGCAACAACGCCCCGATCGGCGGCCTCAAGGTGAGCACCGAGTCCGGCTGGTTCGCCGCAAGGCCCTCGGGCACGGAAGACGTCTACAAGATCTACGCCGAGTCCTTCCAGGGCCCCGAGCACCTCAAGCGAATCCAGGAAGAAGCCAAATCCCTGGTAGACAAAGCCCTGACCCAGTCCTGACGGCCGGGGAGCGGGTGGAGAGCTAGCAGCGGGGAGGGATTTCTTCTTCGTTGGGGTTCTGGAGTTCCTTTGGGAGGAGTGCCTTGAGCTGTTCGGGGAGGAAGGGCAGGTCGAGCAGGCTCATCTTCAACTGGTTGCGTTCCTGGTACCGCAGCGGGTCGAAGCGGACCACCAGCCCGGCGTTGCGCCGGTAGCTGATGTCCACCGCGCCCTCGTCAGCCGCGTCCCGGAACACCAGCCCGTCCATCTCCACCACGACGGCCGACGAGTGCGGCTCCAAGTCGAGCCGGATCTTCTCGTCCCCGGAGAGCACCACCGAGCGGGAGATGCCGGCCATCGGCGCCGACGGGGTGACGACCACCGCGTCCGCCGCCGGGGAGATCAACGGGCCGCCGGCGGCATAGCTGTACGCGGTGGAGCCGATCGGCGTGCTCACCACCACCGCGTCGGCGCGGTAGTAGCCGTACTGCTGCCCGTCGATGGCCAGGGTGGCGGTGACGAAGCCCGAGCCGGGCCGCCGGACCAGCGCGATGTCGTTGAACGCCACCACGTCGTCGCCGCACACGTCGCAGGCCAGGCAGGCGTGTGACTCGATGGTGAAGTCCTTCGACAGCAGCCGGCTCAGCGCCTCGGGCAGCGCCGGCGGCTCGATCTCGACGAGGAAACCCAGCCGACCCAGGTGCACGCCGAGTACGGGCTTCGGGTCGAGGACGGCGGAGCGCAGCGCGCCCAGCATGGTGCCGTCGCCGCCGATGCTGATCAACGCGTCGGCGCGGACGGCCACCTCGTTCTCCGGCAGGGGCTCGACGCTGGCCGGCACCCGGTGCTTGTCCTCCGCGCGCACGTAGAGCGACTTGTGGTGGCGCGTCGCCCACCGTTCGATGATCCCGACCACCTCGGTGACATCCCGGGTGGGGTGTAGTACCAGTCCCAGCCCCGACACCCGTACAGCTCACCACACCGGCGTCGGACGCGTCCGGCGTACCGGGCGGAAGGTACGCCGGCGGTCCACGGACCGCCGGCGTACCGTCGTGGCCGTCAGCGGCGCGGCCGGCCGCTCAGGTGGGTCAGCGAGCGGGCGACCAGGTCGTTGCGGGCTGCCGGCGGCAGGCCCTCCAGCCCGAAACCGAGGTACACGGTGTCCGCGGTGACCACCACCGACCCCTCCTCGAACGCCTGCTGGCTGCGTGACCAGTCGGTGGCGTTGCCCCCGGAACCCGCGGGCGGCCCGGCGACCGCCCAACCACCAAGGTCGGTGGACTCGAACGAGGTCTCGGTGGCCGTGGACCCGTCGACGAGCACCTGGGCGTCGTCCAGGAAGACACCCACGCCCTGGGTGCCCCAGTCCGAGACGTACGAGATCGACACCTCGACCTGCTTGCCGGCGTACGCCGACAGGTCGATCGAGAAGTCCTGCCAGCCACCGGATGAGCCGGTGACCGCGTGCCACTCGCCGGTGCTGCCGGTGGGCGAGCAGTCCGCGCCCTGGTAGTGCCCCAGGAACGGGTGCAGGGTCTGCCAACCCGACTCGCAGCTCTCCCCGGTCTCCCGACCGGTGTGCCCGTTGGCGTCGGGCAGCGTCGTCCAGTCGTCGCTGCCGACCTCGTGCGCCTCGACGATCAGGAAGTCCCAGTTCGTCTCGATGCCGTACGACGCGGCGAACCGCAACTCGCCGCTGGTGGCCCCGGAGAGGTCCACGGTGCGGGTGAGGCGCTTGAACGACTCGTCGGCCTGCCCGCTCCACAGGTACCAGTCACCGGTGCGCGGGTCGAACGGCGCCGACCCCGGGCGGACCCAGTCCACCGGCGCGGAGCTGGCGAACTGCGGGAACTGATCGACCGGCAGGAAGCTCGACGTGGTCAGGAACGAGGCCGTGTGGTCCTGGTTGCCCGCCGACCCGGCCGCGTTGAGGGTGCCCTCGAAGCCGGCGAACGCCCCCTCGGAGCCCCGGACCGGGAGCGGGCCGTCCGCGCCGGTGCCGCCGTCGCTGACGTAGGTGTGGGCGCCCAGCCAGTACTGCTGGAAGTCGTTCAGCAGCGGCAGACAGGTGGGATCCTCGCCGTCTGTGCACTCCGGCGGCGCGTCCGGGTGGTACACGTACGACCCGTTGGCGCCCTGGGCGTAGAGGGCGTACTGGCCGCTGACGAGCAGCTTGCCGCCCTCGTTGAGGTAGTCCCGCACGGCCAGTTCGGTGTCCAGCGCCGCCTTGGCCGCGGTGCCGGCCACCTGGCCGGGGGAGCGCGGGATGACGTCGTCGCCGGTCTCCCAGACCACCGTCCTGTAGTGCGACAGCACACCGAGCGGGTGCGGGGCCGTGCGTCGCATGGCGTCGAAGTCGTACACGTCGCTGCTGCGCCCGGCGGCGGTCAGCGACGCGGCGACCTCGTCGGCGTACTTCGCGGTGGTGCCGGTCTGCGCCGGGCTCAACCCGGTGACGTCCTCCATGGCGAGGACCAGCACGTCACCACCGATGTCGGTGTGCACCCGGTAGGTGAAGTGCTCACTGGCCACCATCCCGGCGCGCTGCTTGACGCCGGTGAACCAGACCTCCACCCGGTCGCCGGGCTTCGTGCCGGTGACCGTGCCGCGCAACTCGGCGTAGTAGTCGCCGTTGGTGTCGCCGTACCGCTCGCCGCCGCGCCACTCGCGGACCCCGACGGTCTTCGGCCGGCCACCGTTGACGACGTAGTGCATCCGCACGTTCTTCAGGGCCCGCCGGGTGATCGAGGCGACCTGCTGGGTGCGCCCGTACGAGGTGTCGAAGGCGTCCACCACGAAGTCCGGGGTGCTGCGGCCCACCACCGAGACCGGGTCGTCCGGGTCGGCCGCGGATTTGGCCACGGCCAGCGCGAACGGCAGGTTCTTGCCCACCTCGCCGGCGATCAGCGTCTCGTCGTCGGGGAAGATGAAGTCGCTGACGCAGTCCTCCGGACGCCACTGGTCGTCGGGGTCGACGTTCGCGGCGGAGTCACAGGTCGACATCTCCGGGGTGAAGCCCAACGTGCCGTAGCGGACAGTGGCGTGGCTGTCGGTGTCGCCGTTGGTGGTGTAGAGCTCGGCGGAGATGTCCGGGTCGTAGCCGGGCACGGCCGGGTGGGCGTCGTCACCGGCCATCGCCTTGTAGATCACGTCGTCCGGTGTCGGCGTGCTCACCTGCCAGCCGACGCCGTAGAGCAGCAGCTGGGCCGCCGAGTGGTAGTTGACGAAGAACTCGAAGCCGACCCGCCGCAGCAGCCCGTCCAGCGCCTTCGTCTCCGGCTCCGAGGCCGGGCGGGGGCCCCGGTAGGTCTCGCTGTTGGCGTCGGGCGAGGAGCCCTCGTTGTCGTACCCCCACTTGTAGGCGAAGTTGCGGTTGAGGTCGACGCCGTCGGCGGGGCCGATCTGGCCGTCGCCGTCGTTGTCGCGCAGGTTCTTGCGCCACAGCCGGTTGCCGGGGGTGAAGGTGTAGTCGTAGCCGTCCGGGTTGGCCACCGGCAGGAACCACAGCTCGGTCGTGTCGAGCAGGCGGGTGATCTCCCGGTTCGTGCCGTAGCTGTCGAGCACGTGGTGCATCAGCCGGCGGGTCATCTCCGGCGTGATCCACTCGCGGGCGTGCTGGGCGCCGGCGTAGAGCACCGCCGGTCGCTGGCCGTCGCGGACCTTCGTGGCGTCCCTGGTCACCTTGATGGCGAGGATCGGCTTGCCCTGCTGGGTCCTGCCGATCGTCTCCAACTTGGTCAGCTTCGGGAACCGCGCCGCCGTGGCGCTGATCTCGTCGCGCAGGCCACCCGGCTCGCTGTACGGGCGAAACGCCGACCAGCCCGCCGCGGCCTGCTCCCGCAGCGCCTGCGACGCGTCCTTGCCACGGACCTTCTTCACGGTCAGGGGGACGCCCTTGTCGGTCAGCCGCTTCGCCTGGCGCGGGGTGAGGACCGTCTCGACGGCGGTGCGGCCGGTGGAGTCCGCCGTGGCATCGTGACCGAGGTCCACCCCGGCCTCGCGCAGCAGGTCACGCTGCTTCGCGTCGACTGTGCCGACGTACACCTCCAGGCCCTCGCGGGCACCCGGATCCGACGGTGGCCGCGCGCTCGCCGGTGGGGCCAGTGCCAGGGCACCGAGCAGGGTGACCACGCCGGCGATCGCCAGTCGTCTCGGTCTCATCGCGCCTCCTTGTAGGAAGGACCTGTAGGCGCGAGCCTTCGGTGCGGCGTGACGGGTGTCAATAGGTTGATGGTCGGGAGCTTGCCGACCGTGTCGGCACCGGTGCTGGACGTGACCACTCGACGAGGTGGCTACCGCAGCGTCGCCGCGATGATCCCCGCGATCCGTTCGCCGGCCGTGCCGTCCCACAGTGGCGGCGTGGACCGCACGGTGAGCCGTCCTGTCGCCACCGTGCTCGCCACCGCCTCGGCGAGCGTCGACCGGGTGACGAGGCGGTTGGTGCCGTGCGTGATGGTGATCGGGCGTTCGGTGTTGGGCCGCAGCGTCAGGCACGGCACGCCGAGCATCGTCGTCTCCTCCTGCACGCCTCCGGAGTCGGTGACGACGACCGTCGCGCCGCGTACCAGGCTGACGAACTCGAGGTACCCCAGCGGCTCGACGACCCGCATCGCGCGATGCGAGAGCAGGCCCGCGTTCTCCAGGTGACGCCGGCCACGCGGGTGCAATGGCAGGACGACGGGAAGTTGGTCGGCGACAGCGTGCATCGCCTTCACCAGGTCGACGGCGTCCGCCGCGTCGTCGACATTGCCCGGCCGGTGCAACGTCGCGACGACGTAGCGCTCGGGGAGCGCGAGCGCGGCACGGATGGCGGCGACGTCGAAGCGGTCGAGGTTGGCCAGCAGGGTGTCGATCATCGGGTTGCCGACCAGGTGGATCTTCTCCGCCGCGATGCCCTCGGTCCCGAGGTGTGACACGGCATCGGGGCTGGTGGCGAACAGTAGGTCGGACACATGGTCGACGACGATCCGGTTGATCTCTTCGGGCATGGACCTGTCGAAGCTGCGCAGACCAGCCTCCACGTGGGCGACCGGGATGCCGAGCTTCGCCGCGACGAGGGCGGCGGCGAGTGCGGAGTTGACGTCGCCGTACACGACGGTGAGTGCCGGGCGGTCGGCCACCATCAACTCTTCCAGGCCGGTCATGGCGGCCGCCGTCTGGCTCGCGTGGCTGCCCGAACCCACCCCGAGGTTGAGGTCCGGCTCGGGTAGCCGCAGTTGACGGAAGAAGACCTCGGACATCCGGTCGTCATAGTGCTGTCCGGTGTGGACGAGACGCTGCCGGACGCCGCGCCGGTCCAGCGCGCGGATCACCGGCGCCGCCTTGGGGAAGTTGGGGCGTGCGCCCGCGACGTGCAGAACGGCGTCGGCTGGCATGGGTCTCCTCCTAAATTCAGTACGAATCAGCAGCGGCGTACCAATGGTACAAGTTATCCAATTTGATACCTTTGCTCTCTGTGCAGTGTCGACTGACTCCTACCTCCGAAGGCAGGCAGACCGCGTGAAGCAGATCGTCCAATCCGTGTCCGGCGGCGAGTTGAGGGTCGTCGAGGTTCCGCAACCGGAGCCCGGCGCCACCGAGGTGCTCGTCGCCACGCGCAGGTCCCTGCTCTCCGCGGGCACCGAACGCGCCGTACGGGAGCTGGCCTCGGCGAGTCTGCTGCGCAAGGCCCGAGCCCGGCCGGACCTCGTCCGCCAGGTCGTCAACCGGGCGCGCACCGGGGGAGTCCGCTCGACGCTCGCCGCGGTGCGCAGCCGGCTCGACGAGGACATGCCACTCGGGTACAGCGCGGCCGGCGTCGTCGTCACGGCGGGCGCGTCCACCGACGGCCTACGCCCCGGGATGCGGGTGGCGACGGCGTCGGCGGGGCACGCCGAGTACCAAACGGTGCCCGGGCTGCTCGCGGTGCCCGTCCCGGACGCGGTGTCGGACCAGGCGGCCGCCTTCGGCGCGGTGGCGGCGATCGCGCTACAGGGACTGCGGCAGGCCGAGGTGGGCCTGGGCGGTTCGGTAGCGGTCGTCGGCCTCGGCCTGGTCGGGCAGCTGACGGTACGCCTCGCACTCGCCTCGGGGCTCACCGTCGTCGGCGTCGACCTGCGCGGATGGACAGCCGAGCTGGCCAGCGGCGCGGGCGCGGTCGGGCTGGTCGAGGCCGGCGCGGCGACCACGGAACAGGTCATGGAGCTGACCCGTGGTCGGGGCGTCGACGCCGTCCTCATCACGGCGGCGACCGCCTCGTCGGAGCCGGTGGCCCGCAGCGCGGAGATCGCCCGTGACCGTGCCCGTCTGGTCGTGGTCGGTGACGTCGGCCTGGACCTCGACCGGAGGCGGTTCTACGAGCGCGAGCTGGATCTCCGCTTCGCCCGCAGCTACGGTCCCGGTCGCTACGACCGCGCGTACGAGGAGTGGGGCGTCGACTATCCGATCGGCCACGTGCGGTGGACGGCGCGGCGCAACGTGGAGGCCTACCTCGACCTGGTGGCCAGTGGCCGGGTCGTGGTCGACGACATGGTGACGCACGTCTTCGACGTCGAGCACGCGACGTCGGCGTACGAGGTGCTGGCGTCGGACCCGCGCTCGCTCGCGGTGCAGCTCACGTACTCGGCGCCCGCGCAGCCGACGTCCCGCGCGGTCACGATCCGTCCGCGCCGCCAGTCGACGTCGCCGCGCGCGGGACTGATCGGGGCCGGCACGTACGCCAAGGCGACCTTCCTACCCGCCCTCAAGGCGGCCGGCTGGGGGGACGATCTCGTCGCCATCACGTCAGCGAAGGGCCTGTCGGCGCGCCACGCCGCGGAGCGCAACGGCATCGCCGTCGTGGCACCCACCGTCGATGACCTGCTCGTCCGCGACGACGTCGACGTGGTCTTCATCCTCAGCCGCCACGACTCCCACGCCGAGCTGGCGGTACGGGCACTCGACGCCGGCAAGCACGTCTTCGTGGAGAAGCCACTCGCGCTGACGCAGGATGAGCTCGACGACGTGCTGGCCGCGTACGACCGCAACCCGGGCCACCTGTTCGTCGGGTTCAACCGGCGGCACGCGCCCATGGTGGCGTACACCAGGAAGGTCCTGACGGCCGGGTCCGGGCCGATCACCATCGCCTACCGGGTCAACGCCGGGCGGCTGCCCGACGCGCACTGGTACCACGACCGCCGCCAGGGCGGTCGTGTCCGCGGCGAGGTGTGCCACTTCATGGACCTCGCGTCGTGGCTGGTCGGCGAGCAGCCCCGGGCCGTGCACGCGTACGGCAGCGGCCGCGGTGAACCCGGCCTGGAGGAGGACGTGAGCGTCCTGCTCGGCTACCCCGACGGCTCCACGGCGACGATCACGTACTCCACCGGCGGGCACCGGCGCACCCCCAAGGAACGATTGGAGGTCCTCGGCCGCGGCCATACCGTGCTGATCGACGACTTCCGGCGCCTCGAGATCGACGGTCGGGAGATCAAGCGGGTGCCCGGGGGAAAGGGACACCAGGAACAGCTCGCCCACGTGCGAGCGGTGATCGCTGGGAACGCGCCGTACCAGCGGGGGTTCGAGGCGTCGATCGGTACGACGGGGGCGGCCCTGTCCGCGATCGCCGCCCTGGCCGGCATCCCGGAGCACCCGACGCGCCTGCCCACGCAGGTCGACGCGGAGAGCGGCGTGAACGCCGGGCTCACCTCGTGACGCGACGCGGCCGGCGCTGACCCGGGCGGGTCAGCGCGCCGCGTCGTCGACCAGCGCGGCGAGCAGCCGTCCGAGCGCACCCGACATCGCGGTACGCGACTGGTTGTCCCGGATCCACCGCCGACCCGCCGCGCCCCTCTTCGCCAGCTCGTCCGGGCTCGCCTGCACCATCTGGGCGAGGCCGTGGGCGAGGTGCCCCGGCGGCGTCACCGAGCCGGCGTCCGCGCCCATGACGAGGTCACCGACAATTCCCGGGCTGTTGGTGACAATCGGCAGGCCGGCGGCCATGTAGTCGAACACCTTGTTGGGGCTGACGCCGGCACGGAAGAGCTCGACGTCGGCGAGCACGTGCACGCCGACGTCGGCGGCGTGCAGCAGATCGGGGATCTCGGTCTTCGGCACCGGGTCGAGAAACCGTACGGTCGGGATGTCGCGGGCGGCCGCCCGCAGGCGTGCCTTCTCGACGCCCGACCCCACCAGCACGATGTCGATCTCGGGTACCGCGCGGGCGGCGGCCAACAGCAGGTCCAGCCCGTTCGCCGGGCCGTGCGCACCCGCGTAGACGGCGGTCCGGCGGGTGAACCCGTACCGTCGCCGCAGCTCCTCGCGGTCGGCGCTGGGGACGAAATCGTCGGGGTCGGCCGCGTTGGGGATGAAGACGATCTTCTCGGGCGGTACGCCCTTGCTCTCGATCGCGGCCCGCACACCCGCCGCCAGGATCACGACACGGTCGGCGCGTCGGTACAGCAGCCGCTCCAGGCTCTCCAACGCCCGGTACACCGTCGACGTCTCCGACAGCGTTCCCATCTCGACAAGCACCCGTGGCCACAGGTCCCGGACCTCCAGGACGAACGGCGTACGCCGCAGTGCCGCCACGACGCAGCCCGACAGGCCGGCCAGCAGGTGTGGCGACGACGCGTAGACCACGTCGGGTCGGGGTTGCCGCAGGCCGGCCAGCGTCGCCGTCACCGCGTAGCTGGCCCAGTTGAATACCCGTCCCAGGCCGTTGCCGCGGTAGGGCGTCACGGCGACCAGGTGGAATCCCGGCTCGGGGCGCTGCGGCAGACCAGTGATCATGTTGCGGCGGCTCGCGATGATCACGTGCGTCCAGCCGGGCAGGCGGCTGAACAACTCGACGTGCCGGGTGCCGCCCGGATGGCCCGGGGGCACGGCGAAGTGGTTGAGGACGAGGACGCTGCGTCGGGTCATCGCGGTGCTCCCACGTGCTGGACTCCCCCGGAGGCGAGGTCGGTGACGGTCAGGGTGGCGCCCGCTTCGCTCCAGGCCACCTCGTACCGGAGGCCGTCGAGCGTGGTCGCGTCGGGCCGTGGCCCGGGCACGGCGCCCAGCCCCCAGACGACGGTGTCCTCCCGGGTCTCGGTCGTGAGCCACGTCGCCGGCTCCCAGCGCCCGTACGTCCGGCTGTGCCAGCCCGCGAACGGCACTGACCGTCCGCGCACCGCCTCGTACCCGTTTAGGCCGAAGAGGCCGACCTTGGTGTCACCGGTGACGAGCGTGTCGTTCTCCACGGCGACGTCGGGGTGCAGGGGGATCGTGAGCGACCAGGAGCCGGCGGACCCCGGAGGGTCGGCGAACTCGAAGACCGCCACGTACGCGTCGGCCACCACGACGGCGCGGCCGACGCGGACTGGGCGGTCGCCCCGCGCGTACGCGTCGTGCCAGCCAAAGAGGATGGTGCGATCCGACCGGACGAGCGGTGGTCCCAGGTGACCGCGCCCGGTGGCGAGCCAGCGGAACGCGCGGTGCGGGACGAGCTGGTCCTGCCCGTCCGGGCGGCGCACGGGGTGGGCGGCCGAGGTGCGCAGCCCGTTGCGTACCTCGAGGGGGCCGTTGTAGGTGCCCGTGCCCGGGTCGGCGATCAGCCACCGGCCGCTGTGCGTGACCCAGACCGAGGTCAGGTCGGCGTGACCGTGCGAGGGACCGCCGGCCACCTTGAACCAGACCCGCCACGGACCGCGGTCGACCAGCGCGATGCCACCCGAGGCCGTCGCACCGGGCCGGGCCGGCGTGAACGGCGCCGCGGTGGTCTCCCGGGCGCTCGCCGGGGCGTACCAGGCGAGTTCGTCGAACTCTGCGTACCACCGGGCTGGCAACCGTTCGCCGCACAGCGCCAGCCCGAGCGCCGCCGAGCCGGCCACGTCGAGCGGGTCGCCGGAGGAGGCGAGCACCCGGCCCTCGTCCCAGTCGCCGTACTGCGGGACGTCACCGTCGAACACGCCGAGCCGGGCCAGGTGCAGGCTGGCCGCGCGCAGGTCGCGGCGGACGCCGGCGGGCGCGTCGCCGAGCAGCAGTCGCACCACGAGCATTTCGAGAACGAAGCGGTGGTACGACAGCGAATCCTCGATCATGCGGCCGTCCGGCCCGAAGTGGCGGCGCTGCTGCGTGGCGAACATCCGCTCGCCGGTACGCGCCCACCATCGGGCGCGCGCAGCGGTGGGGAACATGCGCGACAGCAGGATCAGCCCGAGCGCGTCGCCGAGCATGTGGTTGTTGCGCATGCTGCTCACCGTGTAGGGCAGCTCGACCATCAGGTGCCGCGCGCTGGCCAGCAGGTGCCGTTCCATGGCGGTCACCACGTCGCGGGGGAGCCGCTCGCCGGCCAGCGCCAGGATCTGGTTCCAGGCGACCGCGCGCAGGGCCAGTTCCAGGCTGGAGTACCAGTTGACGCCCTGCTCGGGTGGTGACTGCTCGCACCAGGACCGCAGCAGGTCGCCGAGGCCGTCCTGCCAGGGGCCGGCCGGGTCGAGGCGGGCCGCTCGGGCCAGGACGACCAGGTCGCGGTGGCGGGCCGCCTCCCACGTGTGCTTCACGTCCGACAGTCGTGTCCCGGAACGGATGTCGACGCGCCACCACGGTGTGTTCGCCGGCCACTGCCTCCCGGTCAGCGGGTCGGTGCCCCACGGCGCCGACACGCCGGTCGCCACCCGGGCGCCGAAGACCCGCAGCCCGTCGCGCAGGACGCGGGCGGCGTCGTCCAGGCAGCGTTTGCGCGCTTCGTCGCTGAGCGGCGCCGTGCCGGTCAGCGGCACCAGGATGGCCGGCTGATGCCGGGGGTGGCGGCCCTGGAACAGGACGGCGTGCAGACCGCTGCGCTTGGACGCCTCGTAGGCCGCGCGCAACGGCGCCGACAGGCCCAGGGCGCGCATGTCCACGCCGATCGCACGGAGATCGGGTCTCACCATCAGCTTCCCCTTGGACATCGCGACGGGGGCGGTCGCGGTCTGCGTGAATGCGATCTGGTCGCGGTCGAGCGAGGGCAAATCGCAGCATTACGGGCGACGTTATCAGCCCGTTAGCTATATTTGCGGCGACTCACCCCGACTCTGGCCGCCTGTCCGATCATTTCCGATTGTAGGGCAGCTTGAGCATTTCGTACGTTTCCTCGGTGGTTGTGGCGTCGTTGCGGTGGTGAGTGGCGGTCGGACCGCCTCCGTCGCCGGGTCGCGCCCCCACCGCTGAGCAAGGCCGACGGGCACCAGACAATGTGGAGGGTTGGCGAGTGGAATCGCAGAGTCCTGCCCGGGTCGATCCATGGCGGTCCAGGGCGGGCCGTCGCACGGACCGGCCAGTAGGGAGCGGGCCTCGATGACCGCCATCGACGAGATCAGCCGTGGCCGGCACCGATCGCCGATCGGGAGTGTCCGCGACCGGGGTCCCTGGTCGTTGCCGCCGTTCGAGCACCGTGGGCACCGACCGGCCGTCACCGACCGAGCGACGTCGCGACCTCGAACGGTCACGTGGCTGCCGTTGGTGCTGGCCCTGACGTGGATGCTCGGCACGTTCGGCGCGTTCTGGCTGACGAGGCTGGCCCGCAATGTCGAAAATCCCGGTCAGCTCTGCGTCTTCGTGCTTGCGGCGACCACTCTGTTCGCGGGCGGATACGTCGCCCAGATGTCGCGTCGCGTCCCCGTGGTGGCGGCCGCGAGCCATTCGACCGACCGCATCCGGCAGGTGCGGCGGCTGGTCCTGGCCAGCTCGGTCTACTTCGTCGTCGTCAGCCTCACGAGGCTGGCCGAGTTCGGCGCCACCGGCCCGCAGAGCGTGTGGGCGAGCATCGAGGCGCCGGCCACCGGCTACGTGAACAAGTTCGACGTCTACCAGCAGGGCCCCGGCAGCACGAACCCGTGGATGAGCCTGCTGTTTCCGCTCGGCGTCCTCAGCGTGGCCCTCGTGCCGCTGCTGGTGGTGCACTGGCGGAGCTTGCCCGGCTGGTTGCGCCTCGCCGGCGTGGTCGGTACGGCGACGCACATAGCGTTCTACCTGTTCATCGGCACCATGAAAGGCCTCGGCGACGTCGTCATCATGCTGGCGGCGGCGATGCTGATCGCTCGGGCGTCGGTCCGGAACCGGCCGCGTGCGCGCTCGCGGCGTCGTCGGGCGCTCGTGCTGGTCGTCGGGGCGTTCGTGCTCCTGGCCATCTACATGGTCTTCAGTCACGCCACGCGGGCGACCGAGTTCGGCACCACCGGTGAGGTGGTGCGGGTGAATCCCGCGGTGGAACGTGTCGTGGGCAAGCCGATGGCGGTGGGCGTCGCTGCCATGATCGGCTACCCGACGCACGGCTACCTCGGGTTGTCCTACAACCTGCAGCTGCCCTTCGAGTGGTCCCGTGGCCTCGGTAGCGCGCCGTCCGCGGCGATCGTTGCCGAGCAGTCGTTCGGAGCGGACCTGAGCGAACATCCGCCCTTCCCCGACCGGACGGAGCACGAGAAGGGGTGGCCGGCACGCATGTACTGGGCCACCATCTATCCCTGGCTCGCCTCCGACCTCACCTTCCCGGGCGCGGCGTTGTTCATGGGGCTGGTCGGATGGCTCTTCGCCGGCTCGTGGCGCGCGGCGGTGTCCTCCCGGCGGGTGGTCCCAACGTTGATCTTCGCGCAGCTCTGCATCCTCCTCGTCTACGTGCCGGCGAACAATCAGCTCGGCATGGCGCCAGAGTCCATCGTCGGCATGGCCACGCTCCTCGCGCTGTACGCGCTGCAGTCGCCTGCCGGCGGTCGACGCCAGCCGGCCCCGGCACCGGATCATCACCCACTCAGCTGGCGCTGAACTCCGGTTGACCGGCGCCGGCGCGAACGGTGCCGCGCGCGTCAGTCCCAGCGGCGAAAGAATCGGCCGAGAGGCTCCGCGTAGGCCCGGTAGTCGAACGACTCGAGGGCCTGGCTGCGTGCGGCCTGGCGCATCAGGCTCCGCTGCGCGTCACTCAGCCGCGCGGCGGCACGGAACGTCTCGGTCACCCCGGCCACCGTGTGGTCCCGGCACACCAGACCCTCCAGGTTGGGACGCAGGTACCTGCCCATGTCGCTGGTGAGATTGGCGATCACCGGGGTGCCGCTGGCCAGACTCTCGCAGAACTTCGTCGAGAAGCCCGCGTTCGTGGCCCGATCCGGCCGACGGATGAGGACGGTGAAGTCCGCACCCTGCAGGGCGCTCGCCACCTCCGCCTGCGGCAGGCGGCCCAGGCACCGTACGCCGTCGGGCAACGAGCGGCCCTCGACGAGGCCGCGCACCTCGTCGAGCGTCGGGCCGTAGACGCGCAGCTCGACGCGCGCGCCGTCGCGCTGGACGCGATCCACCGCCTCGATGACGGTACCCAGCAGATCCTTCTTGTTGCCGTGTGGATTGCCCGCGTACGCGAGCGTGAGCGCAGACGAGCCGCCCGCTGTCTGCCGGGCGTCCAGGGTCAGACCCTTCACGTCGAGAGTGGGCGGCACCCGCAACAGCGGCTGACCGGTACGGCGGTAGTGGTTCTCCAGATAGGAGCTGATCACGATGGCGCCGTCGCAGCGCGGGTAGTAGTGGTGCAGGGCCAGTTTCATGCTGACGTGCAGCGGACCGAGGTAGCCGCCGCGCACGTGACGACCGTTGAACCAGTCCACGACGTCGACGATCAGCGGTACGTGATGCCGTCGGCACCACCGCTGAAGGTGGAACATGTACTGGGCCTGCCCGCCGTGCACCAGAACGTGTGACGGCTTGGTGGGTTGGGCGTCGAGCCATCGGACCGTCCGCTGACCCCAGCGCACCAGGGTCTGAATCGAGCTGCCCACTGGTCCAGCCGTCGGCGGTGGCCTCTCGGCCAGGCCGATGTGCGAGACCGAACCCGGGCCGTCGATGCCCGGCAGCGGCGTGCTGGCGCGTGGCTCCGGACCGCCGCTGGCGACCACGACGTCGTAGCCGGCGGCGGCCAACGACGCCACCAGGCCGTGGACCCGTCGCGACCCGGCCTCACCCCACGGGAACAGGAACGGACCCACACAGGCGACCCAGCGTGTACGTCTCATCGCAGCACCCCGCCGCGACTCTGGGCCAGTTGTTCGCGGGCGGCGTCGGGGGTGGCCGACCCGGCTCGCGCCGCCGCGCGCAGCGTGGCGGCGAACCGCGCGGCCACGTTCTCCCTGGCGTGTTCCTGCCGGGCGAAGTCGACGCCGTTGCGGGCGAGCCGCTCCCGCAGCGCCGCGTCCCGACAGAGGGTCGTGAGGTCGTGCACCAGGGTCGCGGTGTCGTTCGTCCCGACGATCACGCCGGCGTCGGCCTGCCGGATGTGGTTCATCGACGCCACCTCGGCGGGACCGTAGCCGAGGATGGGACGGCCCGACGCGAGGTACTGGGGGATCTTCGTCGAGACCGAGTAACGGGTGTAGCGGCGGATCTCCTCGGCGAAGGACTCGATGTGCACGAGGATGTCCGCCGAGCGCAGCGCCGCAGGCACCTCGTCGCTGGTCAACGAAGGGCCCAGACGCACCCGCCGCAGGTGGGCGAAGTGCCGTCCGTACTGGGCGAGGTCCCTCTCCGGGGCGTGGATCGTCAGCCGGACGGGCGGGCCGGCGTCGGCCACGTCGTCCAGCGCGGCGCCGATGTCGCGCAGCGATTCCCAGCGGTTGAGGTGCAGCGCGCCGACGTAGACCAACTCGACGCTCCGCTGCTGGTCCGCATCGCTGCGGGGCGCGGCGAAGAAACTCTCGTCGACGCAGTTCACGAAGGCGGTGAACGGGATCCCGTACCGCCGGGCGTACTCGTCGGCCATCGGCTGGCTGATGACCATGCCGAGCGGGGCCAGGCGGATGAGCTTCGCGGTCGTCTCCTGGACGGTCCGGGTGGCCCGACCGAACAGCTCGCCGTTGGCGTGCAGCGTCGCGGGCCAGTCGTCGGTGAAGTGCGGTACGACGGGGACGCCGCAGGTCCGCGCCGCCAGAGCGGTGATCCTCGTGAGCCGGACGCTGCCGAGCATGGAGTAGACGACGTCGGGGCGGAAGTCACGCATCCACCGGATCAGCGCCGGGGGGACACGGATCGGGCTGAGATCCGCGGTCGCGCGCAGTTGCGCGTAGACCTTCGCCACCGTGGGACGGCTCTCCGCAGCCGAGTGGACGGCGGCGATCGGCCGGCTCTGTTGCAGCGGTGTCTGGCCGTTCCACCCCAGCATCCGCATCGAGTAGTACTGGACGGGCAGGTAGTGGTCTCGTGGCGGGAAGTGGAAGTACTTCTCGCACACCTCCGTCGACGGCGTGATGTTCCCGGTGTGCACCTGTCCGAGGCGGTCTCTGGGCCAGCCGGAGAAGAGATTGGACAGGGTCATGGCGGTGCCGCTGACGCGGCTGAAGGGCGTGTGGCTCACCACCAGCACCCGGGGGAATTCCTCGTCGACGAGCATCGGTACGTCCGCCTCTCTCATGTGGTCCGCATGGTCAGTGCGCGCCGGTAGCCGTAGATGGCGGCCGGGACAACGGTCAGGCTGTAGATGACGACTGCGATGTACGGCGCCGCCCAGACGCCCAGCCAGTGCAGGCCGAACAGCTTCCCGGTGACGGAGAGCGGCAGGTACAGCAGGTAGCCCCACAGTTGAGGGCGGACGACCCCGGCCGCGTTCTGCACCATGAATCGCGGAGAGATCGCGGCCAGGACGATCCACCAGCAGGCGAGGCCCGCAAGGAGGGCCCGGTTGCCGATCGGGATCGGCAGCCAGGCGGCGAAGAGCTCCTCGCCGAACACCACCAGGAGGGTGGACGGCACCACCGCGACGAGCGTGGAGACGATCGTCATGCGCCGCACCGTCCGGCGCACCCAGTCGAGGTCGCCGCGCGCCAGGGCTTCACCGTGCATCGGCCACAGCGGCTGGTTGACCAGCGTCACGAGCGCGCCGAGTTGGGTGAAGAGCCGGGCCGGCACCGCGTACGCGGTGACGCTGGCCAGCCCCAGCACGTGTGCGATGAGCAGTGGGTCGGCATTGTCCGCCAGCACCATCACCAGCGTCACCAGGAAGAACAGGCCGCCCAGGCCGAACAGGTCCCGGATTCCCCGACCGTCGATGAACCTCGGGCGGGGCGCCAGGCGCGGCAGCCGCCACCCGAACGTCCACAGCGTGTTGGCGATGTTGACCAGTAACGGGGAGACGGCGATGCTGGCGATGACCACGATGGGGGGCATCTTCGCGGCCACCGCGCCGAGCGCGAGGGGCAACGAGAGCGCGCTCGCGGCCGCCTGCCAGACGTTGCTGAGCGCCACCTGCTGATACGCGTACTGCACCCGCGCGACCAGCGACAGCGGAATGTTCAGCAGGAACGCCGTCAGGCAGACCAGGGCGACGAGGCGCGCGTCCTGCGCCGCCGCTCCGGTGGCGTTGAACAGCGCCGGCCACGGGACGAACCCGCTGACCAGCCAGAGCACGCCACACGCCGGAAGCGCCACGCCGCACACCGCCGCGTAGGCGCTTGAGACGTACCGCCGCGCGGTCGCCCAGTCACCGTCCACCCGACAGGGCGCGAGCCTGGTCATGAGCCCGAGCCCGACGCCCAGATCGGCGAAGGCGACCATGCCCGTGACGGCCAGGACCGCCGCCCAGAGCCCGTACAGGTCGGTGCCCAGATACGACAGGGTCACGGGAAGGAGGAAGAGCGGTACGACAGCGCTGACCGCCCGACTCAGCGCCGCGGTGGCGATCCAGGACAGCAGCCGGCGACCGCGGCCCCGGCTCGGGGGAGCGGGGGCGGCCGGCGCGGGCGGCTCCACCGTCTGGACGGCCCGCCCGGTCCCTGTCACCGCCGAATCCGGCTGTTCCTGCCGCTCGAACCTGCTGTCGGGGGCCCGCAATCCTTCGGTCCTATCGGTCGACGGCAGAGGGTCGCGCCTGGCGACGCGGATGCCGCTGCGCGGCCTCATGCTGGGGGCTTCCGCACCGCATAACGGCTGGCGAGGGCTTTTGGGTGTGGGGTCGATCAACGCGACTGCAGGGGTACGCCCAGCGGGCCGTCCACCGCCGGGCCGACCGGTCGGGCGCAGAGCTGCGCCAGGTGCTCGATGAGCTTCGCCGCGTCGTCGTACGGGTCGAGCCCGCTCACCTCCATCGGGTCCAGCGCGGGCACCGCCACGTGCGACACCAGGGGATGGAACGGCCGGGTGTCGGTCTCGCCGGCGCCGAAGAGGTCCTCGTGCAGCTTCTCCCCGGGTCGCAGGCCGGTGTAGACGATCGGCACCGGGCTGGACGCCTGCTCGGCCATCTGCCGGGCGAGGTCGGCGATGCGGACCGGTTCGCCCATGTCCAGCACCAGCGCCTCCCCGTCGCGGCCGATCTCGGCGGCCTGCAGGACGAGCTGGACGGCCTCCTGGATGGTCATCAGATAGCGGGTCACGTCGGGGTGGGTGACGGTCAGCGGCCGGGACTGCTCGATCTGTCGCTGGAAGGCCGTCACCACCGAGCCGCGACTGCTCAACACGTTGCCGAACCGGACGCTGAGGAAGGTCCCCCGGAACCGGGACGCCGCGTGCGCGGTCAGCTGCTCGGTGATCCGCTTCGAGTAGCCGAGCACGCTGATCGGGTTGGCGGCCTTGTCGGTGGAGATGTTGACGAACCTGGCCACGTCCTGGCAGGCGTCCAGCACCGAGAGGGTGCCCCAGATGTTGGTCTTCACCGCCTCGCCGGGGTGCCGCTGCAACAGGGTCAGGTGCTTGAGTGCGGCCGCGTGCAGGATGATCTCCGGGCGACGCTCACGGATGATCCGTCGGATGCCCTCGTCGTCGCGCAGGTCGGCGAGGATCAGCTCGGGACCGTCCAGCAGGGCGCGTCCGGCGAGCGACATCTGCAGGCCGTGCAGGGCCGACTCGTCCCGGTCCAGCATCATCAGCTCGCCCGGGTCGGCCTTCATGACCTGACGGCAGAGTTCGGAGCCGATCGATCCGCCGGCGCCGGTGACCAGGATCCGCCGTCCGGTCAGGCTGTTGGTCCGCAGCGGCAGGTCACCGACCACCTGGCGACGGCCGAGCAGGTCGCCGATCTGCGCGTCCCGGACGTCGGTGACGGTGATCCGGTGGTCGACCAGGTCCCGCACGGGGGGCAGCACCTTGAACGCCGCGCCGGCGGCGAGTGCGGCCTCCCGGATCTGGCGGATGAGCGCGGCGTCGGCGTTGGCCACCGAGAAGATGACCGCCCCCGCCCCGGTACGTCGAAGCGCCGGGCCCACGTCGTGCCGGCCGCCGAGCACCCGGACCCCGCGGATACGCAGGTTGCGCTTGTGCGGATCGTCGTCGAGAGCTCCCACCGGCAGGTAGCGGCCTCGCGGATCGCTGAGCATGGAGCGCAGCAGTTCCTGCCCGGCGTCGCCCATCCCGAACAACAGCACAGGTGTCGACGACCGGACGTCCGGTCGCATCGAGATGTCCCGACGATGGCGGTACGCGAACCGGGCGCCGAGCATCAGGAGCAGGGCGAGTGCGCCGCCGACCAACGGGGTGCTCGCCGGTACCGGCCGATCGTTCGAGGGCAGCAGGCCGAGCAGCACGATGGCGGCCGTCAGGATGGCGCTGGCGGCGACGCCCTGGGCCTCCTGCAGGCTGCCCAGCGGGTGCCGTCCGGAGTGGAGTCGTCGAACCGCCGCCACTGCAACGTGCACGGCGGCCGCGAGCACGCCGATCGCCGTGGCCCGGGCCGGCTGGCCGGGCGGGAGGTGGAACTCGAACCGAGTCCACACCGCGGCGACGAAACCGCAGACCCAGGCGATGGTGTCGGTGGCGAGAAGGGCCGCGGTGGCGCGGCGTGCCCTGGCCCGTCGTGTCCCCCGGTCCGCGCGTTCCGTGTTCTCTGTTTCCTGCGGCATGTGCTCGCTTCCTGTCCCGTCCCCCGGCCGGCTTCCACCGCGCGGCGGAGGGCTGTGCGGCGGAGGCGCTGTGCGGCCTATGTCCCTGTTACATCTATTCTCTAGATATTCGGGCACTTTGCGGCTAGATGGTCGGAATATCCCACTACTACCGAATTTGACGAGCCGGTACGCCGGGCACCGCCACCTGATCTGCCACCACCCGACCGCCGAACTCGCCCAGCCGTGGCCGACGACAAGCCTGGGCGTCGTCTACGGCACCGACGGACCTGTCCGGGTGGTCAGGAACTCGTCGATCGCCGCGAACACCCGGGCGATCTGCGGTTCGGTGAGGGCGCTCCCGCTGGGCAGGGTGAGCCCGTCGACGAAGAGACGCTCCGCGGCGCCGGTGAGCAGGCTCTCCGCGCCGGCGTGCATCGGCTGCAGGTGCATCGGCTTCCACACCGGCCGGGTCTCGATGTCGCGTGCCGCCAGGTGGGTAGCGAGGTCGTCGGCCCGCCAACCGCAGCGCTCCGGCTCGACCGCGATGACGGTCAGCCAGCAGTTGGACTCGGTGTCCTCCGCCCCCACCAGCCGCACACCGGGCACCGGGGCGAAGAGCTTGGCGTACTGGTCGCGCAGGTGACGGCGTCGGGCGATCATCTGATCCAGCCGGAGCAGCTGGGCACGACCGAGTGCCGCGAGAAGGTTGCTGAGTCGGTAGTTGTAGCCCGTCTCGCGGTGCTCGTAATGGCGTGCCGGCTCACGGGCCTGGGTGGCGAGGTGGCGAGCGCGGGCGAGAAGCGCCACGTCGTCGGAGACCAACATTCCACCACCGGAGGTGGTCATGATCTTGTTGCCGTTGAACGACAGCACACCGACGCGCCCGAAGGAGCCGGCGGCCTGCCCACCGTGGCTGGCGCCGAGAGCCTCCGCGGCGTCCTCCACCAGGGGCACGTCGGTCTCCGCGCACAGCGGGAGCAGGGCGCGGTAGTCGGCGCAGCTGCCGAACATGTCCACCGGCACGATCGCGCCGACCCGCTCGCCGCGCGCCCGCAATCGTCGTACCAGTTCAGCGGCGAGGTCGACGTCCACGTTGCCGGTTCGTGGGTCGCAGTCGACGAAGACCGGACGCGCCCCGATATACCGGGCGGCGTTCGCGGTGGCGACGAACGTGAGGGTGGGCACGATGACCACGTCGCCGGCCCGAACCCCCACACCGAGCAGGGCCAGGTGCAGGGCTGCCGTCCCGGAGTTGACGGCGACCGCGCCGCCGGTGCCGACCCGTGTCGCGACGTCGCGTTCGAACGCCTGCAGATCCGGGCCGACCGGCGCGACCCAACCCGAGCGCAGGGCGGCGATCAGGTACGACTCCTCCAGCGGCCCGATGTCGGGTGGCGACAGGTACACGGTGTCGCTCGTGTGCGGGCGGAGCGGGAGTTCCGCCGCGTCCGCGAGACGACCTGGCACCGGCATGTTCCGACCTCCGCGACGCTGGGGCAGTGTGAGCCGACGTCGGGCAGAAGAACCTGAAGGCGCATAAGCCTCAAATCTTCGCAGTCGGTCGGCATCCGCCTGATAAACCCCCAAAGACCCGCACTGGACACGGCCGGAGCGGTCTTGGGCGGTGTCCCACCCGAGGTCAGGCTCGGTTCCGTCGCTCGACGCACCCGTCGGCGGGCACACAACTCGTCGGTCTTTATGGCGCTGTTGGGTAATTACTCCCTTTTGACACCGAACGCGTATCTGCTCCTCAGAGCATTCGTTGACCCGGGTGCCGTATCCGGCGAGGGGTCCAACCTGACCGTCGGAAGCCGGTGCCCGGACCGTGGCGCGTCGTGCTCCGCCCCGGGGGTGGCGGGTGGAAGCCGCCCGTCGGATAACGAACGGGAGAACCGATGAGCGTGATGACCGCGGGTCGCCGGGTGCTGATCACCGGCGGGACCGGATCCTTTGGACAGACCATGGCTCGGCGGTTGCTCGACCGTGATGTCGCCGAGGTGCGGATCCTCAGCCGGGACGAGGCCAAGCAGGACGCCATGCGCCGGTCGATCGGCGACGAGCGGGTTCGCTACCACGTCGGCGACGTCCGCGACGTCGACACCGTGCTGCGCGCCACCCGGGGCGTCGACTTCGTCTTCCACGCGGCGGCGCTCAAGCAGGTGCCGTCCTGCGAGTTCTTCCCCCTCGAGGCGGTACGCACCAACATCCTCGGTAGCGGCAACGTGGTCGAGGCCGCCGCGCACAACGGGGTCAGCTCGGTGGTCGTCCTCAGCACCGACAAGGCCGTCTACCCGGTGAACGCCATGGGCATGAGCAAGGCGCTGATGGAGAAGGTCGCCCAGGCGTACGCCCGGAACAACCCGAACAGCTCCACCACCGTCTCCTGCGTCCGGTACGGCAACGTGATGTACTCCCGCGGCTCGGTGATCCCGCTGTTCGTCGAGCAGATCAAGGCCGGCCGCGCACCCACCGTCACCGAACCCGCCATGACCCGTTTCCTCATGTCGCTGGCCGACTCGGTCGATCTCGTCGAGCACGCGTTCCACCATGCCCGCCCCGGCGACGTGTTCATCCGCAAGGCCGCCGCCTGCACCATCGGCGACCTCGCCGAGGCGGTCTGCCAGCTCTTCGACGTGCCGTTCAAGCTGGACGTGATCGGCGTACGGCACAGCGAGAAGTGGCACGAAACCCTCGCGAGCCGCGAGGAGCTCGCCCAGGCGGACGACTTCGGCGATTTCTTCCGGGTGCCGCTGGACGCTCGGGACCTCAACTACGCGCTCTACGTCTCCGAGGGCGATCTGCGCGACGTGCCCCGCGAGGACTTCAACTCCGCCAACGCCACCCGGCTCGGCGTACCGGAGGTGGTGGAGCTGCTCAAGACGCTGCCGGAGATCCGGGCGGAGCTGGCGCTGCGCGACCCGGTGCTGGCGTGCTGAGCCTCGCCGTCACCGGCGCTGGCGGCTTCCTCGGCTGGCACGTGCGCGTCCTGCTGCACGCGTTGGGCTGGCCCGAGCCGAGGGTGCTCACCCGCGCCGACCTGGCCGACCCGGCGGTGGTCGCCCGCAAGGTCGCCGGCGTGGACCGGGTGCTGCACCTGGCCGGGGTCAACCGCGGTGAGCCCGCCGACGTGGCCGCCGGCAACGTCCAACTCGCCGCCCAGCTCGCCAACGGCCTGCGGGCCTGCCCGGACCCGCCCGCCACAGTGGTCTTCGCCAACTCGGTCCAGGCAGGCAACGGCACCCCGTACGGCGATGCCAAGGCCACCGCGGCCGGTCTGCTCGCCGCCACCGGCGTGGCCCTGGACGACGTGCTCCTGCCCAACCTGTACGGCGAGCACGGCCGGCCCTGGTACAACTCCGCGGTCGCCACCTTCTGCCGGGTGCTCGCCGAGGGTGGCCAGCCCGAGGTGCACGCCGACCGGGAGATGGACCTCGTGCACGTCACCGACGCGGCGGCCCGGCTGGCCGGCGTGGCGGTGGGCGGCTCCTGGGATCCGGCGATGCCGGCGCTGCGCATCGGTGTCCGTGACCTCGCCGACCAGCTCACCTCGTACGCCGGGATCTACCGCACCGGAGAGATCCCGCCATTGCGCGACCGGCACGACGTACGGCTGTTCAACACCTACCGGTCGCACTGCTTCCCGGCGCACTATCCGCTCGCCCTGCCCCGCCGGGCCGACGCCCGCGGCGCGCTGGTCGAGACGGTCAAGACCCACGGGGGAGCGGGGCAGACGTTCTGCTCGACGACCCTGCCCGGCATCACCCGCGGCGAGCACTTCCACCTGGCCAAGGTGGAACGGTTCGTGGTGCTGCGCGGCACCGCCGAGATCAGCCTGCGCCGGGTCGGCGACACCGACGTCGTCCGGTTTCCGGTCAGCGGCGACGAACCGGTCGTCATCGACATGCCGACCATGTGGGCGCACAACATCACCAACACCGGCCCGGACGAGCTGCTCACCCTCTTCTGGACCAACGAGCTGTTCGACCCGCAGCGGCCGGACACCTGGCCGGAGCCGGTCGGTGGCGAACACCGCGTGCCAGCCGGCGTCCGGTGAGCGACAGGCGAAGGGATACCCCATGACCCGTGTGATGACAGTCGTCGGCACCCGCCCGGAGATCATCCGACTGTCCCGGGTGCTGGCCCGGCTCGACGAGACCGTCGACCACGTGCTGGTGCACACCGGGCAGAACTGGGACAGCACCCTCTCCGACGTGTTCTTCTCCGAGCTGCGCCTGCGCGAACCCGACCGATTCCTGCGCGTCGACACCTCGTCGCTGGGCCGGGTGCTCGGCGGGGTGCTGGTCGGCATGGAGGCGGCGATCGCCGAGGTGCGACCCGACGCCCTGCTGGTGCTCGGGGACACCAACAGCTGCATCGCCGCCCTGATGGCCCGCCGGATGCGGGTGCCGGTTTACCACATGGAGGCCGGCAACCGCTGCTTCGACCTGAACGTCCCGGAGGAGACCAACCGGCGGCTGGTCGACCACGTCGCCGACTTCAATCTCGTCTACACGGAACACGCCCGGCGCAACCTGCTCGCCGAGGGTCTGCACCCGCGCCGCATCCTGCACACCGGCTCGCCGATGCGGGAGGTCCTGGAGCACTACCGCGCGCCGATCGCCAGCTCGACGATCCTGCGTCAGCTCGAACTCGACCGGGGCCGCTACTTCCTGGTCAGCGCGCACCGCGAGGAGAACGTGGACCGGCCCGACCGGCTCCAGCGGCTGCTCGACTGCCTCGTCGCCGTCCGCGACCGGTGGGGGTTCCCGGTTCTGGTCTCCACCCACCCCCGGACCCGCAAGCGCCTGGAGGCGCTCGCCCCGGACGCCACCGCCCTGGACGGCATCGCCTTTCACGACCCCTTCGGCCTGCTCGACTACGTACACCTGCAGACCCGGGCGTACTGCACGTTGTCGGACAGCGGGACGATCAGCGAGGAGGCCGCCATCCTCGGTTTCCCCGCGGTGACCCTGCGCGAGTCGATCGAGCGCCCGGAAGCGCTCGACGCCGGGGGCATCATCATGACCGGTCTGGACCCGCAGGGCGTCGTCGAGGCGGTCGAGGTGACGGTGGCGCAGGTCGCCGCCCAGGGAGTGCCCTGCCCGGTCGACTACCAGGTGCCCGACACCTCCCGGCGGGTGGTCGACTTCATCCTGTCCACCGTTCGCCGCCACCACGACTGGGCCGGCATCCGGCACTGACGTCGGCGGGCGGTCGGTGGTCCGGCGGGACCGGCCACCGGCCGCCCTTCGTCGTACGGGCGCCGGAGGCGCCGTCAGGGCTCACCGGGCCGGGACTCCCTTGACGACGGTGTCGGCTGGCACGTCCCGGACCACGCAGGCCCCCGCGCCGACGATGGCGCCGGCGCCGACCCGCAGCCCCTGCAACACCACCGCTCCCGCTCCGATCAGCACGCCGTCGCCCAGCCGGCAGTCGCCGGAGACCGCGCCGAGCGGGTTGACCGACACGTGGTCACCCACCTCGCAGTCGTGCGCCACGGCGCTGTTCTGATTGAGGTGCACGTGCCGTCCGAGTGTGACGTTCGTGGTGACCCGGGCCCCGGGAAACGCGATCAGACCCTCGCCGTACGCGGCGTCCGGGCCGACGGTCGCGTCCGGGTGGACCAGTACCGCGGCGGGCAGCCCGTGGCCGGCCACCCGCCGGTCCACCGCCCGCCGGGCGGCCGGGTCCCCGATGCCGAGCGCCAGGTACGTGCCGGCGGGCTGGTCACCGAGACGAGCGGTGCTGCCCAGATAGGGCACCTCCAGCCGCTGCACCCGCTTCAGGTTGGCTTCGCTGGGCCGGTCGTCGACGACGCCGCGGATCCGCCAGACCGGGTCGCCGATGGCGGCGGCGTTGACGGCCCGGATGATGCCCACCACCTCCCGGCCGTGGCCACCGCAGCCGACGATGACGATGTCCAGGCTCACCGGCTGCCCGTCCCCGGAGAGTGGCCGCTGCCGGCGGTGGCGAGGTCGGACGGGCCGAGGTATTCGCGGGCGGTGGCGGCGCCGGGCGCCGTGATGCCCTCGCGGCGCAGCACGATCCGGACCGTGCGGAGCAGGATGCGCAGGTCCAGCGCGAGCGAGCGGTTCCGTACGTAGCGCACGTCGAGCGCGAACCGTTCCTCCCAGCTCAACGCGTTGCGCCCGTAGACCTGCTGGAGGCCGGTGATGCCGGGCCGGACGTCGTGGCGGCGGAACTGCTCCGGCGTGTACCGGGTCAGGTACGCCGGCAGCAGCGGACGCGGCCCGACCAGGCTCATCTCCCCGCGCAGCACGTTCCACAGCTGGGGCAGCTCGTCGAGGCTGGTGGTCCGCAGCCAGCGGCCGAACGGCGTGAGTCGGTCGCCGTCGTTGGCCGGTGCGCTGTCCTCGCCGCTGACGGTCATCGAGCGGAACTTGACCAACTGGAAGAGCTGGCCGCCGCGGCCCGGCCGGGCCTGCCGGAACAGCACCGGCCGGCCCATGGTGACCAGCACCGCCAGCGCCACGGCGGTGAGCACCGGGGCCGCCAGCAGCAGACCGGTGGCGGCCAGGAACACGTCCAGCACGCGCTTGGCGGTGTCGTAGGGGGCAAAGGAGCCCAAGACCGGGTCGTCGGTGACGGTCGCGCCGCCGCGCGCCTTGAGGGGACGGTGGTGGATCTGACCCACGGACGGCGCCTCCGATCAAAGGTGATGAAAGACCACAATGGTTGTATCAAGCCCTATGGCAGTGGATGAGAGGTTTCGCCAATTCTGCGGCGAATCGACCTGGTTGGCCTTTCGCGTTTCGGCGAGCCACCCGGGCAGCCGGTAGAGTCCTGCCGGCCGCGGTACGTCCACACCAGGGAGAACGAGTGCTGCACCTGAGGGTGATCGTCCCGGCGGATCGATCGAACGAGGTCGTCGACCTGCTGTCCGCGGACGCGGGGGTGACCCACCTGGCCGTGCTGCCGGGCGCCGCGCGGCAGCCGGAGGGCGATCTCGTCCTCTGCGACGTGGTACGGGAGAGCGCCGACGGGGTGCTGCACGGGCTGCAACGCATCGGGGTGGACACCACCGGTGGCATCGCCGCCGACGACGTCGAGCTGACCATCTCCGCGGCGGCCGACCGCGCGGCCCAGGAGGCGCCCGGTAGTGGCGCCGACGCGGTGGTCTGGGACGAGATCGCCGCGAAGACCGGCGAGCAGACCGAACTGTCCGGCACCTACCTGGTGCTGATCATCGTGGCGACGATGATCGCCGGCATCGGTGTGCTGCTGGACCAGCCGATCCTCATCGTCGGCGCGATGGTGGTCGGGCCCGAGTTCGGCCCGCTCGCCGCGCTCTGCGTGGCGCTGCTGCGCCGCCGCCTTGGCGTGATCGGCCGGTCGGTGCAGGCCCTGACGGTCGGCTTCCTGGCGGCCATGGTGGCGACCGTGCTGAGCACCTGGGCCCTGACCGCCGCCGGTCTGGTCAGCAAGGAGATGCTGCTCGCCGAGCGGCCGCTCACCGACTTCATCTGGCGACCGGACGCGCTGTCCTGGGTCGTCGGCCTGCTCGCCGGGGTGGCCGGCATGCTCTCGTTGACCTCGAAGAAGTCGGGCAGCCTCGTCGGGGTGCTGATCTCGGTGACAACGGTCCCGGCCGCGGCGAACGTGGCGGTCGCCGCCGCCTACGGAGTGTGGGACGAGGCCGGCGGCTCGGCCCTCCAGTTGGTGATCAACGTGTGCGCGATCGTCCTGGCCGGGCTGCTCACGCTCGTGGTGCAGCAGCTCTGGTGGTGGAACCTGGCTCGTCGGTCCCGTCGTCCAGCCGCCGGTTGAGCAGGGTCCGCAGCGGGATCGACTCGCCGTCGCGGCCGCCCGCCCCCACCACCAGCGGTGGCGGGCTGGGCTGCGGGTCGACGCCGAACAGCCGGGCCCGCAGGCCGCCGGGCACGGTCAGCAGGTGGAACCGCCCGGCCACGTCCACCGCCCGGGTCTCTGCCCGGTCGACGTACCAGCCGGTCAGCCGGGTCCGATAGCGCCCGCGCCCGTCGTAACCCCGGGCGACCAGGCGCGTGGTGAGCAGCCCGCGCCGGGTGGCCTCGGCCACGAACCAGGCCACCAGCTCCGCGGCCTGCGCCTGCTCGGCGGCCCGCCGCCGCGCGTCCGCGTCGGCGTGCGCCCGCACCGCGCGCTGCTGCCGCTCCCGCCACTCGCGGCCGTCGTCCTCACCCACGAGCCGACGGTACGCCCCGACTCAGTCGAGCACGGCCCGCAGGGTCTGCCGGGCGATGTCGGCCATCACCGGGTTGGTGTCGACGTAGTACGGCAGCGCGTTGATCCCCTGAGCCAGGGCCCAGCCGCGCCCCCGCTCCCAGGTGGCGTCGTCCACGCCCAACGCCCGCCGGTACGTCTGGCGCGGCCCGGGGTCCAACAGGTTCCACGCCGGCATCAGATCCACCGCGGGGTCGCCGACCTGGACCAACTCCAGGTCGATGACCGCGGCCAGCCGCCCGTCGCGCACGAGCAGGTTGCCCGGCATCAGGTCGGCGTGGATCCACACGTCGGCCGGGTCGTCCCGGCGCGCGTTCCGGCACCGGTCCCACACCTCGGCGAGCGCGGCGGTGTCGGTGAGTTCGCCACTGACGGCGAGCGCGGCCCGTACGTCGGCATCCTGGTCCGCCAGGGGCCCGCCCCGGCCGAACCCCGGCCACGACCGTCCGCCGGTGTCGATGCCGTGCAGGGCGACCACGACGGCGGCCAGGTCACGGGCGAAGACGTCCGGGTCGTCGATCCGGTCGGGCTGGGCCGTATCCCCGGGAATGAACCGGTACGCCGTCCACCACCCGGGGTACCCGTCACCCGGCGCACCGAGGGCGAGCGGTTCGGGCACCGCGATCGGCAGGTGCGCGGCGAGCAGCACGGCGAGTTCCTGCTCCTGCCGCAGCGCGTCGCGCAGCGCGGGGTCGGCGGAGGGTCGCAGCGGAAACCGCAGCACGAATTCCGTGCCGAGCCGGAACAGGCCGTTCACCGTGCCGGCCGAACGGAGAGGGCGCACCGGCAGCCCTCGCCAGCGCGGAAACTGTTCGGCCACCAGCGCGGCAACCACGTCCGCGCTCACGTCCACCTGGTCGGCATGCATTCGCACCGCGAGATCATCACCCAGAACCCCGCCGACACGCGAATCGTTTACCGTCCGCTCGCTTGCCGCCTGCCTCGCCGCCTGCCGCTGGCTGGCACGGTCACGGATCGCCGCGCTCGGCACCCGACCTTCGAACGCCCCCTGTCGAGCTGCCCCAGATCTGGGGCGGGCTCGCCTGGAATGGCCGACAACTCCAGATCTTGGACACTTTCCGTCCGCGCCGAACGGAAACTGTCCAAGATCTGCACGGAAACCGGGAGCCGCAGGCGCCCAGCCGGGCCGTGGCCCGGGGCGGGCGGTTGGAGGCATGGGACACCTCGCCCGCCCCTTCGGTGGGGCAGCTCGCCTGCCCCCCGGTGGGAAAGCCCGCCCGCCCCTTCGGTGGGGCAGCTCGCGCGCCGCGGGTGGGGCAACTCGCGCGCCCCTCCGGTGGGAAAGCCCGCTCGCCCCACACGTGGGGCAGCTCGACAGGGCCTGCGGATGGCCCGGCGAGTCGGTCACCGCGCGACCGGGCCCGGGAGGCGCCGAGGATGACCGCCCCTGCGGGGCATCCCCGGCGCTTCCTCGCGCTGGCTGACGGATCAGGCCAATCCTGCGCGGCGCAGAGCCTCCGCCATCGCGTCGTTCGCCGGCGCCGGCGCGCCCTGCCGCTGCTGCCCGCCCCGTGCGCCCTGGCTGCCGCGACCGCCGGACCCGCCCTGGCCGCCGCGACCGCCGGACCCGCCGCGACCGCCGGAACCGCCCTGGCCGCCACCGGACCCGCCGCGACCGTCCTGTCCGCCGCGTCCTCCCTGCGGTCCTCCCTGCGGTCCGCGCTGCGCCGGGCCGCCGCGGCCCTCCTGACTCGTCCGACCACCGCCACCGGTGGCGGCGGGCTCGTCGTCCAGGCGCAGGGTCAGCGAGATCCGCTTACGCGGTACGTCCACGTCGAGCACCCTGACCTTGACCACGTCGCCGGACTTCACCACCTCGCGGGGGTCCTTCACGAAGGTCCGGGACATCGCCGACACGTGCACCAGACCGTCCTGGTGGACCCCGACGTCAACGAACGCGCCGAAGGCAGCCACGTTGGTGACCACACCCTCCAGCACCATGCCCGGCGTCAGGTCACCGATCTTCTCCACCCCCTCGACGAAGGTGGCGGTGCGGAACTCCGGTCGCGGGTCGCGCCCCGGCTTCTCCAACTCGGCGAGGATGTCGGTGACGGTGGGCAGGCCGAACCGGTCGTCGACGAAGTCCGTGGCCCGCAGCCCGCGCAGGATCGCGCTCCGGCCGATCACCGAGCGCAGGTCCTGACCGGTGCTGGCGAGGATGCGCCGTACCACCGGGTACGCCTCGGGGTGCACGCTGGAGGAGTCCAGCGGGTCGTCGCCGTCGGGGATGCGCAGGAAGCCGGCGCACTGCTCGAACGCCTTCGGCCCGAGCCGGGCCACCTTCTTCAGCTCGGTCCGCGAGCGGAACGGCCCGTTGGCGTCCCGGTGCAGCACGATGTTCTCGGCTAGGCCGGCCCCGATCCCGGAGACCCGGGTCAGCAGCGGCGCGGAGGCCGTGTTGACGTCCACCCCGACCGCGTTGACGCAGTCCTCCACGACCGCGTCCAGCGACCGGGACAGCTTCACCTCGGACAGGTCGTGCTGGTACTGGCCGACGCCGATCGACCGTGGGTCGATCTTGACCAGCTCGGCGAGCGGGTCCTGGAGGCGGCGGGCGATGGAGACCGCGCCGCGCAGCGACACGTCCATCCCGGGCAGTTCCTGCGAGGCGTACGCGGACGCGGAGTAGACCGACGCGCCGGCCTCGGAGACCATCACCTTGGTCAGGTTGAGCTGCGGGTGCCGCTTGATCAGGTCGCCGGCCAGCTTGTCGGTCTCCCGCGAGGCGGTGCCGTTGCCGATCGCGACCAGCTCCACTCCGTGCGCCCCGGCCAGCCGGGCCAGGGTCTCGATCGACGCGTCCCACTGTCGACGTGGCTCGTGCGGGTAGATCGTGTCGGTGGCGAGCACCTTGCCGGTGGCGTCCACCACGGCCACCTTCACCCCGGTGCGCAGGCCCGGGTCCAGTCCCATCGTGGGCCGGGTGCCGGCCGGCGCGGCGAGCAGCAGGTCACGCAGGTTGGTGGCGAAGACCCGTACGGCCTCCTCCTCGGCCGCCTGCCACAGCCGCATCCGCAGGTCGGCCCCGAGGTGGATGAGGATCCGGGTACGCCACGCCCAGCGGACCGTGTCGGCCAGCCAGCGGTCGGCCGGGCGGCCGGCGTCGGACACCCCGAACCGGCCGGCGATCACCGCCTCGTACCGGCTCGGGCCCGTCGGCACGGCGTCTGCCTCGCCGGCCTCCTCGGGTTCCATGGTCAGGTCGAGCACGCCCTCCTTCTCGCCCCGGAACATCGCCAGGATCCGGTGCGAGGGCAGCTTCGGGTACGGCTCGGAGAAGTCGAAGTAGTCGGAGAACTTGGCGCCGGCCGTCTCCTGACCCTCGCGTACCCGCGACACCAGACGGCCCCGCGACCACATCTGCTCGCGCAGCGTGCCGATCAGGTCTGCGTCCTCGGCGAAGGTCTCGATGAGGATCGCCCGCGCGCCCTCCAGCGCGGCGGCGGCGTCGGCGACACCCTTGTCCGCGTCGACGAACCCGGCGGCCGTGGCCCGCGGATCCTGGCTCGGGTCGGCCAGCAGCGTCTCGGCCAGCGGCGCCAGCCCGGCCTCACGGGCGATCTGCGCCCGGGTCCGCCGCTTCGGCTTGTACGGCAGGTAGATGTCCTCCAGCCGCGACTTCGAGTCGGCGGCCATGATCTGCGCTTCCAGGGCCTCGTCCAGCTTGCCCTGGCCGCGGATCGACTCCAGCACGGCGGCCCGCCGCTCGTCCAGCTCCCGCAGGTAGCGCAGCCGCTCCTCCAGGGTGCGCAGCTGGGTGTCGTCGAGCAGGCCGGTGGCCTCCTTGCGGTAGCGGGCGATGAACGGCACGGTGGCGCCGCCGTCGAGCAGCTCCACGGCCGCCCGCACCTGACGCTCGGCCACGCCGAGCTCGTCGGCGATCCGCTGATGAACAGACTGGGTCACGATCTCGATCCGCCTTCGGGAGTGGGTACCGCCTGCATTGTGCCGGGCGTCCCCGGCCGCTGTCGCCGCGCCCGGCCGGTCGCACCGTCTCGCCCACCGCGCCCGTCCGGGTTGATCCGCCGACAGCCCCCGTCGGGCCTGCGCTAGCGTGGCGATCATGGAATCACCTGCGGAGCCGCGCGCCCGGCGGCTCTTCGGCGGCAGCGCCCGGGCCCTCGGCGACCTCACTGCCAACCCGTTCCGCGCCGACCGGGACCGGATCGTCGGCTCGCCGTTCTTCGCCCGGCTCGGAGGGGTCACCCAGGTGATCAGCCCGGTCGGTTCCGGGTTGCTGGTGCACAACCGGCTCACGCACAGCCTGAAGGTCGCCCAGGTGGCCCGGGCGATCGCCGAGCGCCTGACGGCCGACGACCGGTGGCGCGGCCTGCTGGACAAGCTCGGCGGCTGCGACCCCGACGTGGTGGAGGCCGCGGCGCTCGCCCACGACCTCGGCCACCCACCGTTCGGGCACCTGGGGGAGCGGGTGCTCGACCGGCTTGCCCGCCAGCGCCTCGGCCTCGCCGACGGTTTCGAGGGCAACGCCCAGTCGTACCGGATCGTCACGAGCACCGAGATCCGGGGCGCGGCCACCACCGGGCTGGACCTGACCGCCGCGGTCCGCGCGGCGATGCTGAAGTACCCGTGGACGCGGCTGGACTACCCCGACCCGCACCCGCGCCTGCTGGACCCGCCGCCCCGCGGTGCCACCCCGCCGCCGGACGACCCGGAGAGCGGCTCGTTGAAGTTCGGGGCGTACCGGACCGAGCTGGACGACCTGCGGCAGGCCCGGGAGCCGTTCGCCGGCCGCATCCCGGACTGGCAGCAGACCGTGGAGGCGTCTGTCATGGACACCGCCGACGACATCGCGTACGCCATCCACGACGTGGAGGACTTCTACCGGGTCGGTGTGCTCCAGCAGGGTGCGGTCTCGGCCGAGCTGATGGCGTGGCAGCGCGAGAGCGGGCACTTCCGGGCGATCACCGACGCGGCGCTGGCCACGGCCTCCCGGCGGCCCGGCGCCGCCATCGAACGCCTGCGCCGCCAACTGCACCGCAAGGACGCCTGGATCGCCGACGACGACGCGTTCGCCGCCGCCGTCGAGCACGTCCGCGAGGAGCTGGTGGAAGGGCTGCTGGCGATGCCGTTCGACGGCTCGATCGAGGCGGAGCAGTACGTGTCGCGGTTCTCCGCCCGCTGGTCCACCCGTTTCGTCGAGGCGATCACGGTGACCGACCAGCCGTCGGTGCGCTCCGGGTACGTGCTGCTCGGCTGCGCGCAGTGGCACGAGGTGCAGGTGCTCAAGTTCGTCCACCACCGGTTCGTGCTGGCCCGCCCCGACCTGGCCCTGCACCAGCGTGGTCAGGCCCGGCTGCTGGGCACCCTGGTCGAGGCGCTGTGGGAGTGGCTGCTCGACCCGGAGGAGGAGTCCCGGCTGCCCCGCCGGCTGCACGACCTGGTCGAGCTGGCCGAGGCGGAGCTGCACCCGCGTACGCCGCACCGGATCGGCCGCGCCCGGGGCCGCGCCATCGTGGACTTCGTCGCGCAGCTCACCGACGGCCAGGCGGTCGCGATGCTGGACGCGCTCTCCGGCCGCTCCGGCGCGCTCTGGACCGACGCCTTCGTGCTCTGACCCGAGGCCATCGTGCTCTGACCCGACCGTCGGGCCGGGTCAGAGCCGCCTGAGGACGTCAGGCGACGGACTGCCACCACCCGTCGACGGCGGGCGGGTCGTCGACGACCACCCGCTCGCCGGGGCGGGGCACGGCCAGTCGTACGTCGCGGGCCTTGGCCTCGGCCCACAGCCGGTTCACCGGCTCGGACCAGTCGTGCAGGGCCAGGTTGAACGTCGCCCAGTGCACCGGGATGAACAGCCCGCCGCGCAGGTCCAGGTGGGCGTCGACCGCCTCCTCCGGGAACATGTGGATGGTCGGCCACGCCCGGTCGTACGCGCCGATCTGCATCAGCGTCACGTCGAACGGCCCGTGTTCCGCGCCGATCGCCGCGTACCCGGCGAAGTAGCCGGAGTCGCCGGTGTAGAAGACCTTTCGTCGGGCCCCGGCGACCACCCAGGAACTCCAGAGGGTGCCGTCGCGACGCAGCCCTCGGCCGGAGAAGTGTTGGGCGGCGGTGGCGGTGATCTCCAACCCGTCGACCCGGTGCGACTCGGACCAGTCCAACTCGATGATCCGCTCGGCGGGCACACCCCACCGGTCCAGGTGGGCGCCCACCCCGAGCGGCACCACGAACGGTGCCGACTGCCCGGCCACCAGCGCCCGCACGGTGGCCATGTCCAGGTGGTCGTAGTGGTCGTGGGAGATCAGGATGGCGTCCAGCGGGGGAAGCTCGTCCAGGCGTACCGGCGGCTCGTGCAGTCGGCGCGGCCCGACCAGCCCGGACGGCGAGCAGCGGTCACTCCACACCGGGTCGAGCAGGACCCGCCGACCCTCGATCTCGATGAGCGCCGAGGCGTGGCCGTACCAGACGATGTTCAGCTCGTCGGCGATGTCGGCGATGTCGGCGGCCGGCGACGCGCTGGGGCGCAACAGCGGCACGGGCGCGGTGGGTCGCCGCTTCTGCTTGCCGAAGATCAGCTCTCGGAGCAGGTTGCGACCCGGCTCGGCGACCATCGTGCGGGTGTCGGCCTGGTTGTGGAAGGTCCCGTCGCGAAACTGTGGCGAGCGGGCCGCCCGTTCGGCGCGGGCGCCGGCGAGCCGGCCGCCGAGCGCCGCGGGCACATCCCGGGCCACCCAGGCCAGGCCGGCGAGCGCGGCCAGCCCTGCCGTTCCCCGCATCCGTCGCCCGAGTGACCGTTGCCCGTTCGTGCGTTCCGCTGGCCCCATCGCCGTCCCTCCGCCGTGTCCCGCACTACACGGTAGTTCCCCCGGGCGGTTCCCGCCCCGGCGGTCGCCCGCACCGGGTCGGTCGTCACCCGACGACCGACCCGGCAGCGGGATCAGCCGCCGTTGCTGGGTCGGCGGGCGGTCGTCCGGTACGCCGTGCCGGTGCCGCCGAGACGGTCCACCGCCGCCAGGAACTTCGGACCCATGGCGGCCCGGGCCTGCACCGCCGGGTGGGTCGCACCGAAGTTGTCCGGGTCGGCCTGCCCGTCGGCGAAGAGCGCGTAGGTCAGCACCGCCGCGCCGGACCGGTCGAAGATCACCCCGGCCTCGTGCCGGGCGTCGGCGAACCAGCCCGCCTTGGTGGCGATCCGGGCCCGCTCGTCCGACGACATGGTGCGCCGGATGCCGTCCGTGAAGGCCACCGGGGAGCGCAGCAACCCGAGCAGGTGCGCCGTCGAGGCCGGCGACAGCAGCGTGCCGGCGACCAGGGCGCGCAGCAGGTCGTGGGTCTCCCGGGGCGTGCTGGTGCCGAGGAAGAAGCGGTTCGGGTTGGCCACCGGCTCGACCTGGGTGTTCGGGAAACCCTTGCCGACCAGTATCGAGTTGATCTCGGCGGCAGGGGCGACCAGCCCGCACAGCCGCACCGCCGTGTCGTCGGAGACGGTCAGCAGGTTGGCCAGCACGTGCCCGATGGTCACGCTGCTGGGGTACGCGCCGTCCAGGCTGAAGATGCCATCGCCACCCGGCACCACGATCGAGGCGGCCACCTCGACCCGCTGGTCCAGCGCCAGCAGCCCGCGGTCCACCTTGTCCAACACCGCCGTGGCCACCGCGATCTTGTTGACGCTGTACGCCTCGATCCGCCGGTCCGCGTCCGTCGTCACCGCGACGACCGGCGGGCCCGCCGGGTCGGCCACACTGACGTACGCCTGCCAGTTGCCACCGGCCTCTGTGCTGTACCGGGTGAAGGCGGCGGCGACCCGGTTGGCAGCCCGGGCAGGGGTGGTCGGCGCCGCCTCGGTGCTCTCAGCGGCGCTGGCCGGAGCGGCCGCGCCGAGCACCGTACCGGCAGTGGCCACTGTGCCCAGTCCGAGTGCCGTCCTGCGGTTCAGTCGGAGGGTCAATCGTCTCTCCCATCGTGGGGCGCCGGAGCGCTTGCCGGCCCACCACCCTAGGCGAGTTGATCGACGCACGATGCCCCCAGAGAAGTCCCGAACGATCCCGGACAGGTCAGCCGTGCCGTCGCCGCAGCACGGCGCCGACCGCGTCGGCGGCCGCCCCGCGGAGCCGCGCGGCCGGCCCGCGAAGCTGCACGGCCGGGCCGGACATGGCGCGGGCGAACCGCCGCAGGTCCGGCAGGTGGCCGCCGCGGACCGACTCGCCGGCCGGATTCGGGGCGAAGACCGTGCCGTCGTGCGCCGGGACCTGCCGCCCGCTCAGGCCGGCCAGCCGCATCAACGGCCCGACCAGCACGTCGTAGACGCCCGGCAGCACCGTGAAACCGGCCCGCAGCACCACATTCAGCCGGCCCACCGACACCTCCCGACGGGGGCGGTCGACACAGTCGACGATGGCCCGGGCCACCCGCTGCGGCCCGGCGACCGGCGGTGGGGGCCGGCCGACCCGACCGAGGTAGTTGGCCGCCTGCTGGTACACCGGCGTGTCCACACTGCCCGGGTTGACCAGGCACAGCCGAATCTCCGGGCTGTCGCGCAGCTCCTGCTGGATCGTCCGGGCCAACCCCTGCAACCCCCACTTGCTGGTCACGTAGGCGCTCATGTAAGGCGCGGTGATGTGCCCGAGCACCGACCCGGTGAGGATCAGGGTGCCGGCGCCGGTGGCCCGGAAGTGCCGCAGCGCGACCCGGGCCGCACCCGCGGCGGCCAGCAGGTCGGTCCGCACCACCTGCTCGAACACCCGCTCCGGCAACTCGTCAAAGCGCCCGTACGCCATCACCGCCGCAGTGTGCACCCACACGTCGATGCGGCCGAACCGCTCAATCGCCGCATCCGCCAGCGCCTCCAGCGCGCCCGCCTCGGTGACATCCGTCGGTACGGTCAGGACCTCGACGTCCGCGCACTCCTCGCGTACCTCGGCAAGGGTCTGCGGCGCGCGGGCCGCGAGCACCAGGCGGTCGCCGCGCTCGGCGAACGCCCGGGCCGTCGCCCGGCCGATCCCGCTGGTCGCGCCCGCGACCACCACCACCCGGCTCATGGTGCGAGCACGACCTTGATGCAGCCGTCCTCCTTCTTCTGAAACATGTCGTACGCCCGCGGCGCCTCGCTCAGCGGCAGCCGGTGGGTGCGCAGGTCCTCCACGCCCAGGGGGTCGTCGTCGCCGGAGAGCAGCGGCAGGATCTCGTCGGTCCACCGGCGCACATGGCACTGCCCCATGCGCAACTGGATGCCCCGGTCGAACATCTCCATCATCGGCATCGGGTCGGCCTCGCCGCCGTAGACGCCGGAGAGCGACACGGTGCCGCCGCGACGGACCGCCTTCACGGCGGCGTGCAGGACGGCGAGCCGGTCCGTGCCGACCCGGTCGGTCATCGTCTGGGCGAGCTTGTCCGGCAGCAGCCCGACGGCAGCGTGGGCCAGCTTGCCGACCGGCGAACCGTGCGCCTCCATGCCGACCGCGTCGATGACGGCGTCCGGCCCGCGCCCGTCGACCAGATCGATCAGCGCGCCCGGCACGTCGGACAACTCGCGGACGTCGAGCACCTCGATGCCGTGCCGGCGAGCCAGCTCCAACCGCTCGGGCACCAGGTCCAGCCCGATGACCCGGCCGGCGCCGAGGTGACGGCCGATCCGGGCGCAGAACTGGCCGACCGGTCCCAGCCCGAAAACGGCAAGCGTGCCGCCCGGTGGCGTGTCCGCGTACTTCACCGCCTGCCAGGCCGTGGGCAGGATGTCGGAGAGGTAGAGGTACCGCTCGTCGGCGCCGCTCTGCGGGATGACGATCGGTCCGAAGTGGGCCTGCGGTACGCGCAGGTACTCGGCCTGCCCGCCGGGCACCGAACCGTAGAGCGAGGTGTAGCCGAACAGCGCCGCGCCCTTGCCCTCGCTGGTCACCTGGGTCGTCTCACACTGGGCGTAGAGCTGGCGGCGGCACATCCAGCAACTGCCGCACGAGATGTTGAACGGCACCACCACCCGGTCGCCGGGCTTGAGCCCGGTCACCTCCGACCCGACCTCCTCGACGATGCCCATCGGCTCGTGACCCAGGACGTCGCCGGGCTTCAGGTACGGCCCCAGCACCTCGTACAGGTGCAGATCCGAGCCGCAGATCGCCGTAGACGTGATCTTGACGATGGCATCGGTCGGCTCCTCGATCCGGGGATCGGGCACCTCCTCGACCCGTACGTCCCGCTTGCCGTGCCAGGTCAACGCCTTCATGTCCGGCTGCCCTCCCTCGGTCCTGTCTGACTGCTACCCGGGGGTGGGCGGTTGAACCGGCTGCGACCGGTGGGCGTGTCGGTGCGTTCAGCTGGCGGTTTGGCGGGCTTGCTGGCTTGCCTGGTTCGGCGGGCTTGCTGGTGGTTGCGGTTGGGGCTGGGGGCGACCGTGCCCGGCTCCGGGCGGTCAGGCTTGATCCCTGCGCCGGGCACGGTCGCCCCCAGCCCGCGCTGGTCGCCGTCCGTGCATTCGCTGCTGGCGTCGTTCGTGGTCTGGGCTGGGTCGTGCGCGCGTTCGGGCTGGCGCGGCCGTTCGTGGTTCGTGTTGGGTTGCAGTCCGTGCGTTCGACGTTGGCGTGGCCGTTCGTGGTCGGGGCTGGGCGGCGTCGGTGTGGTCGTCGCTGGGCGCGGTGGTCTCTGGCCCGTGCGGGGTGGCCGCAATGTGCTCCTGCCTTGATGGGGAGGCGGTCGCCCCTCCTTGATCGACTCAGGTTCCAGGAAGTCGGGGTGTCGTGGGCGCCGGGACAGGCCGGCTTCCTGGAACCCGAGTTGATCTGGTCGTGCTGCCCGTTCACCGCCTCCGAAAGCGGCGAGAGTCGCTAGCATTCACCCTTTTTGTCCACCGTGCTGGACCGAGGCGGCATGTACGCCGAGGGTGCGGCGGCATGATCGACTCCGTTACGCCGATGCGGCGGCATTCGAGCCCTCGGACACCGCCGTATCGGCGATATGGAGTGGATCATCCGCTCGGGCCCGGCCGCCGGGCCGGGGCGCCGGGCCGGGCCCGGGGCGAACCCGGGGCGGGGCCAGGATCGAGCCAGGTCGGGTCGGCTGCGTGGAGCCGTGGCCGGTCTCCGGCTCTGCAGCGCAAGCGAACGTCCGGCACGGGCGCCAAGCCCTGCCGCGCTTGCTGCCAACCGGTGCCCGGAGCAATGGGCCGGAGCAGGCCCTGGGGTAGGGGGCGGAGTCGGACTGGGGTGGTCGCTGCGTTCGGCGGGTGCCCCCCGAACGCCTGACCGCCGTGCCCCGAGGGTCGGGAGCACGGCGGTCAGGAGTGGCCAGAATGGGCCGGGGTGGCCGGGGCGGCGGGTCAGGAGCCGGGGGTGTTGCCGGCGCCCTTCGTGGTGGCCGCGAGGTAGTCGCGGTTGAGCCGGCCGATGGTGTTCAGCGGGATGCCCTTCGGGCAGGCCACCGTGCACTCGCCGGCGTTGGTGCAGCCGCCGAAACCGGCCTCGTCGTGCGCGTCGACCATGCCGATCACCCGGGTATAGCGCTCCGGCTGGCCCTGCGGCAGCAGCGAGAGCTGGGTGAGCTTGGCGGCGGTGAAGAGCATGCCGGAGCCGTTCGGGCAGGCCGCCACGCACGCGCCGCAGCCGATGCAGGCCGCCGACTCGAAGGCTGCGTCCGCGTTGGCCTTGGCGACCGGGGTGGAGTGCGCCTCGGGCGCGCTGCCGGTCGGCGCGGTGATGTAGCCACCGGCAGCGATGATGTCGTCGAAGGCGCTCCGGTTGACCACCAGGTCCTTGATGACCGGGAAGGCGCTGGCCCGCCACGGCTCGATGTCGATCGTCTCGCCGTCGGTGAACTGCCGCATGTGCAGCTGGCAGGCGGTGGTGCCGCGCTGCGGCCCGTGCGCGTCACCATTGATCATCAGGCCGCACATGCCGCAGATGCCTTCGCGGCAGTCGTGGTCGAACGCCACCGGGTCCTCGCCGTCGAGGATCAGCCGCTCGTTGAGTACGTCGAGCATCTCCAGGAACGACATGTCCGGGGACACGTCGTTGACCGGGTAGGTCACCATCCGACCCTTGTCCTCAGGGCCCTTCTGGCGCCAGATGCGCAGGGTCAGGTTCACTTGTAGCTCCGCTGCGTGGGGTGGACGTATTCGAACTTCAGGTCTTCCTTGTGCAGGACCGAGGGCTCACCGGTGGCGGTGAACTCCCAGGCCGCCACGTACGCGAACCGGTCGTCGTCGCGCTGCGCCTCACCGTCGGGGGTCTGGTGCTCGGCCCGGAAGTGCCCTCCGCAGGACTCCTCGCGGTGCAGGGCGTCGATGCACATCAGCTCGGCCAGCTCGAAGAAGTCGGCCACCCGGCCGGCCTTCTCCAGCGACTGGTTCAGCTCCTCGCCCGTGCCGGACACCTTGACCCGCTGCCAGAACGCGTCGCGCAGGTCGCGGATCTCGCCGATCGCCTTGCGCAGCCCGGCCTCACTGCGCTCCATGCCGCAGTGCTCCCACATGATCTGGCCCAGCTCACGGTGGAAGGAGTCCACGGTCCGGTCCCCGTTGACCGCCAGCAGCCGCTGGATCCGGTCCTCGACGTCGGTACGCGCCTCGACCGCCGCCGGGTGGCTGGCGTCGACCTTCTCCAGCGGGCCCGAGGCCAGGTAGTTGGCGATCGTGGTGGGCAGCACGAAGTAGCCGTCGGCCAGGCCCTGCATCAGCGCCGAGGCGCCGAGGCGGTTCGCGCCGTGGTCGGAGAAGTTCGCCTCGCCGATCACGAACAGGCCCGGGATGCTCGACTGGAGGTCGTAGTCGACCCACAGGCCGCCCATCGTGTAGTGCACGGCGGGGTAGATCCGCATCGGCACCTCGTACGGGTCCTCGCCGGTGATCCGCTCGTACATCTCGAAGAGGTTGCCGTACTTGGCCTCGATGGCCTTGCGGCCCAGCCGGCCGATCGCGTCGGCGAAGTCGAGGTAGACGCCGAGCTTGGTCGGCCCCACGCCCCGACCTTCGTCGCACACGTTCTTCGCGGCGCGGGAGGCGATGTCGCGGGGGACCAGGTTGCCGAAGGAGGGGTAGATCCGCTCCAGGTAGTAGTCCCGCTCGTCCTCCGGAATGTCGCGCGGGTTGCGGTCGTCGCCCTTGGTCTTCGGCACCCAGACCCGGCCGTCGTTGCGCAGCGACTCGCTCATCAGCGTCAGCTTCGACTGGTGGTCGCCGGAGACGGGGATGCAGGTCGGGTGGATCTGCGTGTAGCAGGGGTTGGCGAAGTACGCGCCCTTGCGGTGTGCCCGCCAGGTGGCGGTGACGTTGCAGCCCTTGGCGTTGGTGGAGAGGTAGAAGACGTTGCCGTAGCCGCCGGAGGCGAGCACGACCGCGTCGGCCATCTCGGTGCTGATCTCGCCGGTGACCAGGTCGCGGACGACGATGCCGCGGGCCTTGCCGTCGACGATGACCAGCTCCAGCATCTCGTGCCGGGCGTTCATCTCGACGTTGCCCAGGCCGATTTGCCGCTCCAGGGCCTGGTACGCGCCGAGCAGCAGCTGCTGGCCCGTCTGACCCCGGGCGTAGAAGGTGCGCTGCACCTGGGCGCCACCGAACGAGCGGGTGTCCAGCAGGCCGCCGTACTCGCGGGCGAACGGCACGCCCTGGGCGACGCACTGGTCGATGATGTTGACCGACACCTCGGCGAGGCGGTGCACGTTCGACTCCCGGGAGCGGAAGTCGCCGCCCTTGACGGTGTCGTAGAACAGCCGGTGCACCGAGTCGCCGTCGTTGCGGTAGTTCTTCGCGGCGTTGATGCCGCCCTGCGCGGCGATCGAGTGCGCCCGGCGCGGGCTGTCCTGGTAGCAGTAGGACTTCACGTGGTAGCCCTGCTCGGCCAGCGTCGCCGCGGCCGAACCGCCGGCCAGGCCGGTGCCGACCACGATCACGGTCATCTTGCGGCGGTTGGCCGGGTTGACCAGCTTGGCCTCGAAGCGCCGGGTCTCCCAGCGCTTCTCGATCGGGCCGGCGGGAGCCTTCGTGTCGGCGATCGGGTCGCCCTCGGTGAAGAGTTCCATGTCAGGACACCAATCCGGTGAGAACGGCGAACGGGACCACCAGGTATCCGGCGCAGAGCACCACGGCGAAGACGAGCGCGGCATTGCGCGCCCGACGCTCGCCCCGGGGCGTCTGCTGGCCGAGGCTGCGGAACGCGCTGAACGCGCCGTGGCGCAGGTGGAAGCCGAGCGTGACGATCGCCAGGGTGTAGAAGAGCGTGACGTACCAGCGCTCCGGCGCGAAGTCGGCGACCACGTTGCCGTAGGGCTTGCCCTCGTTCCCGACCGGGTTGAGCGTGCCGGTGGTCAGGTCCAGGAGGTGGTAGATCACGAACAGCAGGATGATCACGCCACCCCAGCGCATGGTGCGGGCCGCGTAGCTGCCCCGGACCTTCTTGCGGTGGGCGTACTTGACCGGGCGGGCGGCGCGGGCGCGCAACGCCAGCACGGTGGCGGCCCAGATGTGGGCGACGACGGCCACCACGAGGACGGTGCGCAGGATCCACAGGAACCAGACACCGGGCAGCAGCGGCTTGCCGATGTCACGCAGCCAGTGCGCGTAGTGGTCGAACGAGGTCTCCCCCGTGAACACCTTCAGGTTCCCGAGCATGTGCGCGATCAGGAACAGCACCAGCAGGATGCCCGTCACCGCCATGACGGCCTTGAGGCCGACGTTCGAGCGAATGGGCGACCGAGTTTTCGTCATTACCACGGGACCGACGCTAGGAGCACTTCGATCAGTCGTCCAATGCATCAAACTCGTAGTGTTAATAGCCTTAGGCTATGTAGATGCAGCTCCATCAGCTCCGGTACTTCGTTGCGGTGGCCGAAGTACGACATTTCACCCAAGCCGCCGACATCGTCGGCATCACTCAGCCTTCTCTCAGTAAGCAAATTCACGCTCTGGAGACCGACCTCGGGGCACCGCTGTTCGAGCGGGTAAGGGGCAACATCGCGCTCACCGCGGCGGGCGAGGTGCTGCTGCCGCTGGCGACCCGGATCCTCGCCGACGTGGAGACCGCGACCCGGGAGGTGCAGGAGCTGGTCGGGCTCCGGCGGGGTCGCGTCCGGCTCGGCGCGACCCCGAGCCTCGCCACCTCGCTCGCCCCGCCGGTGCTGCGCCGGTTCCGCGACGCGCATCCCACCGTCGACCTGCGCGTCGAGGAGGGTGGCTCGCAGGATCTCGTCCGGAACCTGCTCCGCGGTGACCTCGACCTGGCCCTGATCATCATGCCGGCCCAGGGCGCGGACCCGGGCCTGCGGGTCGACCCGATCCTGCGGGAGAGCCTGGTGGTGGCCTCGTTGGGGGAGGTGCCCACCGCGTCGCCGACCGGCGAGCTGCGCATCACCGACCTGCGCGACCAGCCGATGGTGATGTTCCGGGAGGGCTACGACCTGCGCGACGCCACCATCCAGGCGTGTCGCGAGGCGGGCTTCGAACCGAGCTTCGCGGTGGACGGCGGTGAGATGGACGCGGTGCTCAGCTTCGTCGAGGCGGGGCTGGGCATCGCGCTGGTGCCGGGCATCGTGCTGGCCCGCCGCCCCGGGGTGCGGATCACGCCCCTCGCTCCGCCCGGGGTGCGGCGGACCATCGCGGTGGCCCGCCGCCGCGACATCGTGCCGACCCACGCGGGTCGGGAACTGCGGCGGATCCTGCTCGACTACATCCAGTCGGCGATCGACCGGGGCGAGCTGCCGCCCGGTGTCGAGCCCCTGACGTGACCGGCCCGACCGGGCCAGACCGGCCGGTCGGGTCAGCGGCCCTCGGCGTCGTCCATCGCCCGGTAGATCCGCTGCTCGGAGACGGGGTACGGGGTGCCCAGCGCCTGCGCGAAGACGTTCACCCGCAACTCCTCGATCATCCAGCGGATCTGCCGGACGGCCGCCTCCTGCCGGCGGGCCGGGGGCAGGTTGGCGAGCAGGTCGTCGTACTCCTTCTGCACCACCGCGATCCGGTCCTGCTGCTGCCGGTCCCGCTGGGGGTTGCCGCCCAGGCGGTCCAGCCGGCGCTCGATGGCGGTCAGGTAGCGCAGCAGGTCGGGCAGGCGGGCGTACCCGGTCTCGGTGATGAAACCGGCGTGCACCAGCCCGGCGAGCTGCTTGCGGATGTCGGCGAGCGCGGCCACCACGGCGAGGTTGCGGGTGGCGCCGAGCCGCTGTTCGACGGCGTACGTGGCGGCGAGGACCCGGCGGACCCGGTCCATCACCTCGACGACGGTGTCGACCAGGTCGGCGCGGACCCTCTCGCGCAGCGCCGCGAACCCCTCGGCGTCCCACGCCGGCCCACCGGCATCGCCGATCAGCCGGTCGATGGCCGCGCCCGCCGCGTCCTCGATCAGCTCCTGCACGCCGCCATGCGGGTTGCGACTCAGCGCCAGCTTCGCCTCGTTGCTGAGTCGGCCCTGGAGGAAGCGGGCCGGGGACGGGACGGTGAGCCGCAGCAACCGGCGGGTGCCCGCCCAGTGCGCCGCCTCCGCCTCGGCGGGGGAGTCGAACACCTTCACCCCGACCGTGGCGCCCTCGTCGACCAGCGCCGGGTACGCGGTCACCGCGTAGCCGGCGCGCACCTGCTCGATGGTCCGAGGCAGGGTGCCGATGCTCCACTCGCGCAGCCCCGTCCGGGCCACCTCCGGCGCGGCGGCCGCCACCACCTGGCGTACCTCCTGGCGCAGTTGACGTTGCAGGGCCGGCAGGTCCTTGCCCTCGGCGACCGGCTTCTCGTCGGCGTCGAGCACCCGGAAGGTGACCCGCAGGTGAGCGGGCAGCTTGCCCGGCTCCCAGGCGTCGCGGGGCACGGTGACGCCGGTCATCCGCCGCAGTTGGCGGGTGAGCGCGTCCAGCAACGGCTCCTCGCCGGGTGTGATCGCGGCGAGCGCGGCCCGCGCGTAGTCCGGCACCGGCACGAAGTTGCGGCGGATCGCCTTGGGCAGCGAGCGGATCAGCGCGATCACCGTCTCCTCGCGCAGCCCCGGCACCTGCCAGTCGAAGCTCTCGGCCGGCACCTGGTTGAGCAGCGGCAGCGGGATGTCCACGGTGACGCCGTCGGTCGGCGTGCCCGGCTCGAAGCGGTAGGTCAGCGGCAGACTCACACCGTCGGCCTGCCACTCGTCGGGGTAGTCGCTCTCGTCCACCCCGGCCCGGCCGTCGTTGACCAGCACGTCGCGGGTGAAGGTGAGCAGTTCGGGCTGGTCCCGGCGGGTGTTCTTCCACCAGGTGTCGAAGTGCCGGCCGGAGACCACGTCGGCGGGGATCCGCTGGTCGTAGAAGCCGAAGATGGTCTCGTCGTCGACCAGGATGTCCCGGCGTCGCGCCCGGCTCTCCAGCTCCTCGATCTCGGCGAGCAGGCGCTTGTTGTCCGCCCAGAACCGATGGTGGGTCTGCCAGTCGCCCTCGACGAGGGCGTGCCGGATGAACAGCTCCCGACTCAGCGCCGGGTCGATCCGCCCGAAGTTGACCTTGCGGGAGGTGACCAGGGGAATGCCGTACAGGGTGACCTTCTCGTAGGCCATCACCGCGGCCTGCTTCTTCTCCCAGTGCGGCTCGCTGTAGCTGCGCTTGACCAGGTGCTGCGCGAGCGGCTCGACCCACTCCGGCTCGATCCGGCCGGCGATGCGGCCCCAGAGCCGGGAGGTCTCCACCAGCTCGGCGGCCATCACCCAGCGCGGCGGCTTCTTGAACAACGCCGACCCGGGGAAGAGCGCGAACTTCGCGCCCCGCGCGCCCAGGTACTCGTGCTTCTGGGCGTCCTTGAGGCCGATGTGCGACAGCAGGCCCGGCAGCAGCGACTGGTGCACCTTCGGGGTGTCGATCTCCTCCGGCAGGTCCGCGCCACCGCGCCGGCCCCGGCCGGCGTCCGCGTCGTCCGAGGTGTCGCGCGCCGGCCGCCCACCCCGCCGGTCGCTCTCCGCCGGGGTACGCAGCACCTGGCGCAACTGGCTGACGATGTCCTGCCACTCGCGGATCCGCAGGTAGTTCAGGTACTCCGCCTTGCACATCCGGCGGAACGCGCTGGAGGACAGCTCCCGCTGCTGCTCGCGCAGGTAGCGCCACAGGTTGAGGTACGCGACGAAGTCCGACTCCTTGTCGGCGAACCGGGCGTGCGCCTGGTCGGCCTGGGCCTGCTTCTCGGCCGGCCGTTCGCGCGGGTCCTGAATGGAGAGCGCGGCGGCGACCACCAGCACCTCGGTGGCGCAACCGTTGCGTTCGCCCTCGACCACCATCCGGGCCAGGCGGGGGTCGACCGGCAGCTGGGCCAGCCGCCGGCCCAGCGCGGTGAGCCGCTTCGCCGGGTCGGCCTCGGTCGGGTCCAGCGCGCCCAGCTCGTGCAGCAGGTTGACGCCGTCGGTGATGTTGCGCTTGTCCGGCGGGTCGATGAACGGGAACGCGGCCAGGTCGCCGAGCCCGATCGCGGTCATCTGGAGGATGACCGACGCCAGGTTGGTGCGCAGGATCTCCGGGTCGGTGAACTCGGGCCGGGACAGGAAGTCCTGCTCGTCGTAGAGGCGGATGCAGATGCCGTCGGACGTCCGGCCGCAGCGGCCCTTGCGCTGGTTGGCCGACGCCTGCGAGACCGGTTCGATCGGCAGCCGCTGCACCTTGAGCCGACTGGAGTAGCGGGAGATCCGGGCGGTGCCCGGATCGACCACGTACTTGATCCCGGGCACGGTCAGCGAGGTCTCCGCGACGTTGGTGGCGAGCACCACCCGGCGCGAGCTGTGCGCGGCGAAGACCCGGTGCTGCTCGGCGCTGGAGAGCCGCGCGTACAGGGGCAGGATCTCCGTGCCGAGCAGCGAGCGCTTTTTCTGCACCAGCTTGCTCAGCGCGTCGGCGGTGTCGCGGATCTCCCGCTCGCCGCTGAGGAAGACGAGGATGTCGCCCGGGCCCTCGGCGGCCAACTCCTCGACGGCGTCACCGATCGCCTGGATCTGGTCGCGGACGTTCTCCTCGTCGCCGTCGTCCTCGCCTTCGGCCAGCTCGAGGAGGGGCCGGTAGCGCACCTCCACCGGGTAGGTGCGCCCGGAGACCTCGACCACCGGCGCGGGCACGCCCTGCGGCTCGTCGGCCGTGGGCGGGCCGGCGAAGTGCCGGGCGAAGCGGTCGGTCTCGATGGTCGCCGAGGTGATGATCACCTTGAGGTCGGGACGCCGGGGCAGCAGCTCCCGCAGGTACCCGAGGATGAAGTCGATGTTGAGGCTGCGCTCGTGCGCCTCGTCGATGATCAACGTGTCGTACTGGCGCAGCATCCGGTCGGTCTGCAACTCGGCCAGCAGGATGCCGTCGGTCATCAGCTTCACCAGGCTGCGCTCGCTGACCTGGTCGGTGAAGCGCACCTTGTAGCCGACCACGTCGCCCAGCTCGGTGCCCAGCTCATCGGCGATGCGGTCGGCCACCGTCCGGGCGGCCAACCGCCGGGGCTGGGTGTGCCCGATCAGGCCGTGCACCCCGCGCCCCAGCTCCAGACAGATCTTCGGGATCTGGGTGGTCTTGCCGGAGCCGGTCTCGCCCGCCACGATCACCACCTGGTGATCGCGGATCGCGGCGGCGATGTCGTCCTTGCGCTCACTGACCGGCAATCCGGCCGGGTACGTGATCACCGGCACCGCCGCCCGGCGGGCGGCGAGCCGCTGCTCGGCCCGGATCAGGTCGGCGGTGATCTCGGTGAGCGCCGCCTCCCGGCGCTGCGGGTCGCGCAGCTTGCGGGCACCGTCGAGGCGCCGCTGGAGCCGGCGCTGGTCGCGGAACATCAGGGGAGTGAGGCGGCGGTGCAGCTCGCGGACGGTATCGGTCGCGGCGGAGGCGGCTGGATTCTGCATGTCGTGCCCAAGGATAGGCAGCGCGGCGGCGGATCGCCCCTGGGTTACCGCGCGAGGGGTGCGGCAGCGCGGGACCGGCCGTCTAGAGTTGCGCCGACGTCGAGCGCTGGGGGGCCGGGATGGAGCTGCGGGACACCGACCGGGCGTTGGTGCAGGCCGCCACGGCGGTCGCCAAGCTGCGGTGCCGCAGCCAGCGCCATACCGGCGCGTCGGCCGCCCGGACCGCCGACGGGCGGGTGTTCTCCGGCGTGAACGTCCAACACGACAGCGGGGACATCTGCGCGGAACTGGTCGTGATCGGCACCGCCGCCACGCAGGGCGTGACCGAGTTGGAGACGATCGTCACGGTCACCGACCGGGGGCGCGCGGTCGTCGAGCCGTGCGGCAGGTGCGGCCAGGTGCTCGGCGCCTACTTTCCGTCGCTGCGGGTGATCGTCGGCGAAGGGGACGACCTGCGGGTGGTCCCGATCGAGGGCCTGCTCGGCTGACCGTCGAAGGGCTGCCGCCTACCGTCGAGCCTGCTCGGCTGGCCTCAGTCGCCGGAGGCCGCCTCCAGCATCGACCGGGGCATCGGCACGCTCTCGAACCGCACGTTGCCCTCCGGCACCATCCAACTCGTCACCCGTGGGACGAGCAGGCCCGCGCGGACGGCCGGATCGTCGGCGTAGAGCGCGCGTACCTCATCCGGGGAAATCGAGAACACGACGAAGCCCCGCAGCTGACCGTCGTCGGCGTCCAGGAACGGCCCGGCCGCCAGCACCAGCCCCTGCTCCACGAACCCCGCCTGGTGGGCCAGATGGGCGCTCTGCACCCGGTCGAGCGCCTCCGGTGGCAGGTCCGGCGGATCCGACGGCCGGACCAGCAGGACGACCGTGTGCTGGTCGAATCGCATGGTCATACCCTATGGCCCGATCGAGGCGGGATGTCCCTCTTGCGGATGCCATAGGTGCTCTGTCGCACTTGTTCCCGTCCGCACAAGATGGGCGGCCCCTGGACGTGCTGCCGGGCGGCGCCGCGGCGGCCGGGGATGGGAGCGCACCGGGCGAACCGGAGGCCGCGTCGGTATCGACCGGTGCCGGTTAGGTCACTTTCTGCAGGTCGGCTAAGGTTAGGCGAACCTAAGCTCGAACGTGCAGGAGACTCGTGACCACCCTCGTCGACCGGCCGACGCCGGCCCGCAACCGGTCCGGTGCCCGTACCGGCCGACGGGTGGCCGTCACCGTCGGGGCGGCATTGGTGCTGCTGCTCGCCGTGCTGGCTAGCTTCGCGCTGGGCAGCCGGCCACTCGGTGTCGACGCGGTCTGGCACGCCCTCGTCGCGCCGGACGGCAGCGACGCGAGCACGATCGTCCGGGAACTGCGCATGCCGCGTACCGCCCTGGGCCTCGCTGTCGGGCTCGCGCTCGCCGTGGCCGGGGTGCTGTTCCAGGCGCTCACTCGCAACCCCCTCGCCGAGCCCCGCATCCTCGGCATCAGCGCCGGCGCGTCGTTCGGCGTGGTGCTCGCCATCTCCGTCTTCGGCGTCGGCACACTCGCCGGCTACGTCTGGTTCGGCATCGCCGGGGCACTCGTCGCCGGGCTGCTGGTCTTCGCCATCGCCAGCCGGGCCCGCGAGGGCGCGAGCCCGGTCACCCTCGCGCTGGTCGGCGCGGCGCTCGACGCCAGCCTCGCCTCCGGGGTGTACGCGCTGCTCAGCATCGACGCCCGCACCTTCGAGGAGTACCGGTTCTGGGTCGTCGGCGGGTTGGCCGGCCGGGATCTCGGCGTCACCGCCCAGGTGCTGCCGTTCGTCCTCGTCGGGCTGCTGCTGGCGACGCTGGTGGCCCGGGGCCTGGACGCGCTGGCTCTCGGCGACGACGTGGCCCGCGGCCTGGGCCACCGCATCGGGCTGGTCCGCCTCACCGGTGGCCTCGCCGCGGTGCTGCTGACCGGCGCCGCGGTGGCCGCCGCCGGACCGGTCGCCTTCGTCGGGCTGGCCGTACCGCACCTGGCCCGCGCCCTGGTCGGCGCGGACCACCGCTGGACCCTCGCCGTCTCCGCCCTGCTCGGGCCCGCGCTGCTGCTCGGCGCCGACGTCGTCGGCCGGCTCGTCGCCCCGCCCGGCGAGATACCGGCCGGGATCATCACCGCCCTGATCGGCGCGCCGCTGCTGGCCGTGCTGGTCCGCCGCGCCCGGGTGGTGACCGCGTGACGACCACCCAGCGCCCGGTCCCCGGCCCGGCCGGCCCCGCCGCCTCGGCCGGTGGCGGCTCCGCACGACTGCCGGGGCGGTCGCTGCTGCGGGTCGGCCCGGTCAGCCTGCAGATCCGCCGCCGGGCGGTGCTGGTCGCCGCCGTGCTGACCGTGCTGCTCCTGCTCGCGATGCTGCTCAGCCTCTCCGTCGGCACCCCGTACGTCGCCCCGGCCGACGTGCTGCGCGCGCTCTCCGGCGCCGGCACGCCGTACGACCTGGTTGTCTTTGGTCTGCGGTTGCCCCGGATCGTGCTGGCCGCGGTGGCCGGGGCGGCCTTCGGCGTGGCCGGCACGTTGATCCAGAGCGTGGCGCGCAACCCCCTCGCGAGCCCGGACGTCATCGGCGTCACCCAGGGCGCCGGCCTCGCCGCGACCGTGGCGCTGACCAGCGGTGCGGCGGCGGTGCTGGTGGCGCCGAGCGCGCTGGTCGGCGGCCTGCTGGCGGCGGTGCTGCTGTTCGCCCTCGGCGCCCGACACGGACTGGCCGCGCAGCGGTTCGTCCTCGCCGGCGTGGCGGTCGCGTTCGCCTTCCGGGCGCTCACCGAGGTGGTCATGCTCACCGCCGACCCGATCGACGGCCTGCGGGCGCAGATCTGGCTGATCGGCACCCTCGCCGGCAAGGGCTGGACCGAGGCCGCCTGGATCGCCGGCACCCTGCTGGTGCTCCTGCCGGTGCTGGCCTGGGCCGGCTGGGCACTGAACAGCACCGCCCTGGACGACGACACGGCGCGCGGCGTCGGGCTGCGTCCGGTGGCCCGCCGGATCGGGCTCGCCGGCACCGGCGTGCTCGTCGCCGCGATGGTCACCGCCCAGGTCGGCGCCGTCGACTTCGTGGCGCTTGTCGCACCTCAACTGGCCCGCCGGCTGGTCCGCGCCGAACGGCCCCCGCTGGTCTGCGCCGCGCTGCTCGGCGCGCTGCTGCTGGTGCTGGCCGACCTGGCCGGCCGGCGGCTGTTCGCACCCACCCAACTGCCGGCCGGTGTGCTGACCGCCGCGATCGGCGGCCCGTACCTGATCTTCCTGTTGCTTCGTGGACGGCGGCGGTCGTCGTGACGCCCTCAAGGAGTCGTGTGATGCTCTCCACCCGCGACCTGGTCGTCGGCTACGACGAGAGGACCGTGCTCGACGGGCTCACCCTGGACCTGCCGACCGACGCGTTCACCGTCATCGTCGGCCCCAACGCCTGCGGCAAGTCCACCCTGCTGCGCACGATGGCCCGGCTGCTCACCCCGCGACGCGGCACCGTCCTGCTGGACGGCACCGCCGTCCGTGACCTGCCCACCCGCGACGTGGCCCGCCGGCTCGGCGTCCTGCCGCAGAGCCCGCTGGTGCCCGAGGGCGTCACCGTGGCCGACCTGGTCGGGCGCGGCCGACAGCCGTACCAGCGGTGGTGGCGGCAGTGGTCGTCGGAGGACGGCGCGGCGGTGGACGAGGCGATGACCATGGCGGACGTGGCCGACCTGGCCGACCGCCCGGTGGACAGCCTCTCCGGCGGCCAGCGGCAACGCGTGTGGATCGCCATGACCCTGGCGCAGGACACCGACGCCCTGCTGCTTGACGAACCGACCACCTTCCTCGACCTGGCCCACCAGGTGGAGGTGCTGGACCTGCTGCACCGGTTGCGCGTCGAGCGCGGCCGCACCGTGGTCGCCGTGCTGCACGACCTCAACCAGGCCGCCCGCTACGCCGACCACCTCATCGCGATGCGCGCCGGCGCGGTGGTGGCCGCCGGGCCGCCCCGGGAGATCCTCACCGCGGACCTGGTCCGGGACGTCTTCGGGCTGGCCTGCGTCGTCGTGCCCTGCCCGGTGACCGGAGCGCCGCTCGTGGTGCCCGCGCACACCGGCGGCCCCGCCGCCCGGCCGTCGGGCCCTGGTGCCCCGTCCGCTGACGCAGGCGACTCGGTTGTCCCGTCCGCTGACGCGGGCCACCCCGATTCGTCGACGGCGTCCGTCCCGGACGCCCGACCCGCCACCGGCGACGCGGCGACCCCGCTCGCCGGCACGTACCCCTCGAAAGGACTCTGATGCGTCGTCTCGTCGCCGCTCTCGCCGCGGCCGTCGCCCTCGGGGCCGGCCTCACCGCCTGCGGTGAGAGCGACCCGGTCGCCGGCTCCGCTACCGGGGAGACCCGGGAGATCACCCACGCCATGGGCACCACCAAGGTCCCGGCCGACCCCAAGCGCGTCGTCGTGCTCGACACCGACAAGATCGACACGGCGCTCTCGCTGGGCATCACCCCCGTCGGCGCGGCCACCGCCGGTGAGGCGAAGAGCTGGCCGACGTACTTCGGCGCGGACAAGCTCGCTGGCATCAAGGAGGTCGGGGTGCTCACCGAGCCCGACCTGGAGGCGATCAACGCACTCAAGCCGGACCTCATCCTCGGCAGCAAGTTCCGCCAGGAGAAGTTCTACGACGAGCTGGCCGCCATCGCGCCCACCGTGTTCACCGACAAGGTGGGCATCACCTGGAAGGACAACTTCCTCCTCGACGGCAAGGCGCTCGGCCGCGAGCAGCAGGCCAAGGACCTGCTCGGCGCGTACGAGAAGCGGGCCAAGGACTTCGGCGCCACCCTCGGCGACCCCGCCGCCCGCAAGGTGTCGATCGTGCGGTTCATCCCGGGCAACATCCGGGTGTACGGCCCGGACTCCTTCTCCGGCATCGTCATCGGTGACGCCGGCCTGGGCCGCCCCGAGCGGCAGTTGCTCGCCAACAAGGAGGACAAGCGCTTCGACCTGGTCAGCCCCGAGCGGATCAACGAGGTCGACGGCGACGTCATCTTCGTGACCGCGTACGGCGACAAGGCCGCCGCCGAGCAGGCCAAGGTGGCGGGCGGCACTCTGTGGAAGGGCCTGGGCGCGGTCAAGGCCGGCAAGGCGTACCCGGTCTCCGACGAGGTGTGGATGACCGGCATCGGCGTGGGCGCCGCCAACAAGATCCTCGACGACCTGGCCAAGTACCTCCCCGCCGCCTGACCCTGCCCCCAGCCGCGGGCACCCACGCGATCGCGGCCCCAAGATCCGCGCAGTTTCGGGGAAACTGCTGCCTCACCAGCTCGCGAGGCAGCAGGATCCCTGAAGTTGCGCGGATCTTGGTGAATGTGGGGTCTGGGAGGCGGACGCGGCGGGGGTGGGTTGTTAGGCGGCGGTGGACCAGATGGCGCGGAAGGCGGCGGCTTCGCCGGCCAGCCAGCGTTCGATCTGCTCGGGCTTGGCGTCGGAGGGCATGCGGTGGGCCTGACCGCGCCGGATGTCGACCAGGACGGGCTCGGCGTGCGGGAGGACCGCGTCCATGTGACGGGCCATCAGGTGCAGGGTGGCGAGCACCGACTCCTCGCTCGGCGGGGCCTCGTCGAAGTGCAGGCGGACCGCGTCGGCGTGGCCGTCGGCGTGGCGTACCCCGAAGTGGGGGTTGATCTTGACGGGTAGGTCGCCCAGCATGGCCAGGGCGTCGCGGGTCTGGGCGAGGTCGACGGCGGCCGGGTCGCCGAGGGAGTGCAGCCAGGCCGTGGCACCGGGCACCAGCGCCTGGTAGAGCGGGCGCCACCGCGGCTTGACCACGTCGACCACCCCGGTCAGGTGGGTGCCGCCGGTGTGGAAGGCGATGTCGGCCTTGAGCGCCTTGACGAACTGGCCGTGCGGGTTGAAGCCGGACCGGCTGGCGCGCTGCTTGCGCAGCCCGCCGACGAAGGTCGCCTTGGTGGGGCCGGTGCGGTCGACGTAGCGGGTGAAACCGAGCAGTGTGGCGTAGGGCGTGAGGGGCGTGGAGGCGGGCGCGGTCACGGGCGTCCTCCCAGTCGTAATCCTGCAGGTCAGGAACTCGATTAGTACATACATTCTAATCGACACCTCTGACATCGCCCAGCGAAAACGAGGGTGCGGAAGACGCGACAAAGGGGGCCGCCCGGCGCGCGGACGACCCCCTGTCGAGACGGTGGCTAGAGCTGGCCGACGTCCGTGATCCGGACGACCGCCGCCCCGACCTCGTCCGAGGCGGCCAGGTCGATCTCCGCGCTGATGCCCCAGTCGTGGTCGCCGTCCGGGTCGTCGAAGATCTGCCGGACCGTCCACCGTTCCCGGCCCTGCTCGATCATCAGCAGCGCCGGGCCGCGGGCGTCCGGCCCGACGCCGATCGAGTCGTACGCCTCGAAGTACGGCGCGAGGGCGTCGGCCCACGCGTCGTAGTCCCAGCCGTTCTCGGCGTCCAGCTCGGCCAGCAGGTCCCAGCGGCGCAGCGCGGCCAGCTCGACGCGGCGGAACAGCGCGTTGCGCACCAGCACCCGAAACGCGCGCGCGTTGCGGGTCACTGCGGGTGGCCGGTCGGTCAGGGAGGCGTGCGCCTGGGCGACCTCGGCCACGTCGGACGGGTTGCGCAGCCGCTCCCACTCGTCGATGAGGCTGGAGTCGACCTGGCGGACCAGCTCGCCGAGCCACTCGATGAGGTCGATCAGCTCCTCGGTCTTGGCGTCCTCGGGCACGGTCTGGCGCAGCGTCTTGTACGCGTCGGCCAGATAGCGCAGGACCAGGCCCTCCGAGCGGGTCAGCCCGTAGAACTGCACGTACTCGGTGAAGGTCATGGCCCGCTCGTACATGTCCCGGACGACGGCCTTGGGGGAGAGCTGGTGGTCGGCGACCCACGGGTGGCCCTGCCGGTACATCTCGTACGCGGCCTCCAGCAGCTCCGCCAGGGGCTTCGGGTGGGTCACCTCGTCGAGCAGTTCGAGGCGGGCCTCGTACTCGATGCCCTCGGCCTTCATCGCGGCGACGGCCTCGCCGCGGGCCTTGAACTGCTGCGCGGACAGGATCTGCCGGGGGTCGTCGAGGATCGACTCGATCACGCTCAGCACGTCGAGCGCGTACGACGGGGACTCGGCGTCGAGCAGTTCGATCGTGGCCAGGGCGAGGGGCGAGAGCGGCTGGTTGAGGGCGAAGTCGAGCTGGAGGTCGACGGTGAGGCGAATCCGTCGGCCCGTCTCGTCGGGCTCGGGCAGCTCCTCGACCACCCCGCCGGCGCGCAGGGCCCGGTAGATGGCGATGGCCCGGCGGATGTGTCGGCGCTGGGCGGCCGGCTCCTCGTGGTTGTCGGTGAGCAGGTGCCGCATCGCCGTGAAGGCGTCCCCGGGTCGGCCGATGACGTTGAGCAGCATCGAGTGGCTGACCTGGAAACTGGAGGTCAGCGGCTCCGGCTCGGCGTCGACCAGCCGGTCGAAGGTGGGCTGGCCCCAGCCGATCGAGCCCTCCGGCGGCTTCTTGCGGACCACCTTGCGGCGCTTCTTCGGGTCGTCGCCGGCCTTGGCGAGCGCCTTCTCGTTGTCGATGACGTGCTCGGGGGCCTGCACCACGACCCGACCGATGGTGTCGTAGCCGGCCCGGCCGGCCCGCCCGGCGATCTGGTGGAACTCGCGGTTCTTGAGCAGCCGGGTCCGCACCCCGTCGTACTTGGACAGGCCGGTGAACAGCACGGTGCGGATCGGCACGTTGATGCCGACGCCGAGGGTGTCGGTGCCGCAGATGACCTTGAGCAGGCCGGCCTGCGCGAGGGTCTCCACGAGCCGGCGGTACTTGGGCAGCATGCCGGCGTGGTGCACGCCGATGCCGTGCCGGACCAACCGGGACAGCGTCTTGCCAAAGCCGGAGGTGAACCGGAAGCCGCCGATCGCCTGAGCGATCATGTCCTTCTCGGCGCGGGTGCAGACGTTCACGCTCATCAGCGCCTGGGCGCGTTCCAGCGCGGCGGCCTGGGTGAAGTGCACGACGTACACCGGGGCCTGCTTGGTCTCCAGCAGTTCCTCGAGCGTCTCGTGCAGCGGGGTCATCGCGTACGAGAAGATCAGCGGGACGGGCCGCTCCGCCGAGCGCACGACGGCGGTCGGCCGCCCGGTGCGGCGGGTCAAATCGTCGACGAAGCGGGTGGTGTCCCCCAGGGTGGCGGACATCAGGACGAACTGCGCCTGCGGCAGCTCGATGATCGGCACCTGCCAGGCCCAGCCCCGATCCGGCTCGGCGTAGAAGTGGAACTCATCCATGATCACCTGGCCGACGTCGGCCTTGGCGCCCTCGCGCAGCGCGAGGTTGGCCAGGATCTCCGCCGTGCAGCAGATGATCGGGGCGTCGGCGTTGACGCTCGCGTCGCCGGTGAGCATGCCGACGTTCTCGGCGCCGAAGACCTCGCAGAGCGCGAAGAACTTCTCCGACACCAGGGCCTTGATCGGCGCGGTGTAGAAGGTCGTCCGGCTGTCCGCGAGGGCCGCGAAGTGCGCGGCGATGGCCACCAGGCTCTTGCCCGAGCCGGTGGGCGTGTTCATGATCAGGTTGGCGCCGGAGACGATCTCGATGACCGCCTCCTCCTGATGGGGATAGAGGTCGAGGCCGCGCTCCTTCGCCCAAGTGGCGAACGCGTCGAAGAGGGTGTCGGGGTCGGCGCTTGTCGGCAGCGCGGCGGTGAGCGTCATATCCCGTCCATGGTGCCTGGATCATGCCCCCGCGCGCCAACCCGACCTCCGCCGGGCACCCGTCCGGGCCGGCTCGTCACCGTCGGCGGTAGATCAGGTCGGCCACCGGCCGCCCGGCGATGATCGCCCGCCGTTCGAACTTCGTCACCGGGCGGTGCGCCGGACGCGGCGCGAAGCCGCCGTACGCGTCGACCAGCTCCGGGTCCGCGTCCAGGGTCTCCCGCATCGCCTCGGCGTACTCGGCCCAGTCGGTCGCGCAGTGCAGCGTCCCGCCCGGGACCAGCCGGGAGCGCAGCAGCGCCACGTGCGCCGGCTGGATGATCCGCCGCTTGTGGTGGCGAGCCTTCGGCCAGGGGTCGGGAAAGAAGATGTGTACGGCGTCGAGGACGCCCTCCGGCAGGCCGCTGACCAGCTCCAACGCATCGCCCTGGGCCACCCGTACGTTGCTGAGGTCACCGCGGTCCACCAGGTCGAGAAGGTTCGCGATTCCCGGCGTGTGCACCTCGACCGCCAGATAATCTCGATCCGGGTCGGCGGCGGCCATCGCGGCGGTGCTGTCGCCCATGCCCGAGCCGATCTCCAGCACCACCGGGGCCCGGCGACCGAACAGGGCGGTCAGGTCGACGGGCTCGCCCGACACGTCCCGGCCGTAGGACGACCAGAGCCGCTCCAGCGCGTCGGTCTGGCGGCCGCTCATCCGGCCCCGACGGGGGTGGAAGGTGCGGATCGTCCGGCCCGCAGGCGGGACGGTGGCGGGGTCAGGGTCGGTGGTGGTCACAGCGATCCGAGCGTACGCGACGTCGTCCGCGGATCGGATGTGATGTGCGACAGGTAATGAGAGGATCGATCTGGTACGGCAGGCCGGGCGGTCCGCTGCCCGGCGCGGTCCTACGGCGTCGAGAGGGGGCATCGTGGCAGTGACCCGCGGCGGCGCGACTTTGTCGCTGGCGACCGTGCTCGCCGGCCCCCTGCTGGCCGCCCTCCCCGCACACGCCGCACCCGCTGCTGGCGGTCCCGTGGCCGCCCCGTCGGCGCTCGCCGCGTCGGCTGCCCTCGTCTCCTTCGCCGCCGTGCCTGGTGCGCCCGTCTCCGCTGGTCTCGTGCCCCTCGCCCGACCGCTCGTGCTCGTCGCGCCGCAGCCCGGGGGTCAACCCGGAGGCGCACATCAGCCCACTCCTGCGGTGGACGTCTTCGTCGAGGTGAGCCCCAGCACGGTGCAGCCCGGCTACCTGGTCGGCATCCGGGCCAGCTGTCGGGACAACTCGGTCGGCGCCACCGTCATCTCCGACGCGTTCGGCGCGGTCGGTGTGCAACCGCAGCGCGGCGTGCTCACCGCCGCGCCGATGGTGCGCGAGCGCACCCGCCCCGGCAACTACCGGGTCAAGTTGGAGTGCCGCGGCGGCGAGACCGCGTCGACAATGCTCCAGGTGGTCAAGAAGGTGCCATCCCCCCACCCCAGTCGAGGCCCGGCCACCGGCTTCGGTGGCAGCGCCGGGGGGATGAGCGGCAGACTGCTGCTGCCCGGCGGTGCGGCGTTGACCATCACCGGGCTGATCCTCGCCGTGGTGGCCCTGCGTCGGCCGCGTACCGTCCGTGGCGTCGCGCGCCGCTGAGCCCGCCATGGAGATCTTCCGCCCCACGCCCCCGCCCGCCGGCTCCCGGCCGCCCACGGGTTCCCGCCCGCCCGCCGGTTCGTGGTCGCCCAACGACGCAGAGCCGGCCGCTGGCTCGCGTCCGGCGGCGGGCTCGCGGCCGGTGCGCGATGCGCGGGTCCCCGCCGACCGGGCACCGGTCGCCGACCGGCCACCGGTGGCCGCCCGTCCGCCGACCGCCGTCGCTCCTCGGCGCAGCCGTCCGTCGGGCCGTAGCCCCTGGTCGGTGCCGTTGGCGGTGGTGCTGGTGCTGGCGGGGGTCTTCGCCACCGGGGCGGGGCTGGGCCGCTCGGTCGGCCCGTTCGACTGGGTCCCGGCGGGCGGTGACGGCCCGGCCCGCAGCGAGACGGTCGGGTTGTCGGCCAGTCGCCCGGTGCGGCTCACCGTCCCGGCGATCAAGGTGGAGGCGCCGGTGGCGCCCGTCGGGCAGGCGCGGGACGGCACGATCGCCGTACCGCCGCTGGAACGGCACAACGAGACCGGCTGGTACGACCGTGGGCCGACGCCCGGCGAGCCCGGTCCGGCGGTCATCGTGGGGCACGTGGACACCAAGAGCGGCCCGTCGGTCTTCTACGACCTGGGCAAGCTCAAGCCCGGTGACCTGATCGAGGTGGCCCGGGCGGACCGTTCGACGGTGGTGTTCAAGGTCGACACCGTCGAGCACTTCCCGAAGGACCGGCTGCCCGCCGAGCGGATCTACGGCCACGACGGCCCCGCCGGCCTGCGGCTGATCACCTGCGGTGGCCAGTTCATCGGCGGTCGCACCGGCTACGCCGACAACGTGATCGCCTTCGCCACCCTCCAGTCGTCCCGCAAGCCCTGACCCGAGCCCGGCGGGCCGCGTCAGCTCAGGAAGTCCAGGAGCTGGCGGGTGGTCTCGTCGGGGGCCTCTTCCGGGATGAAGTGCCCGACCGGCACCGGGCCGCCGCGCACGTCGTCGGCCCACTCCCGCCAGATCGCCATCGGGTCGTCGTAGAGCTTCGCGACCTGACCCTCCTGGCTCCAGAGGAACAGCAGCGGGCAGGTGATCTTTCGGTTGCCGCGGTCCGCCTCGTCCTGCTGGTAGTCCAGCGTCGCGGCCGCGCGGAACTCCTCGCAGATCGCGTGCACCCTGGCCTGGTCGCTGAACTGCCTGACGTACGCCGCCCGCACCTCGGCCGGGAAGGCGTCCTTCACCTCGGGCCAGGTGTCGAGCATGTAGTCGACGAGCACCGCGGGCGCCGCGCCGATGAACTGCTCGGGCACCGGCGCCGGTGCCGCAAGGAAGGACCAGACCCAGTAGGAGAGGCTGAACGCCTTGTCGGCGCGGTCGTAGACGTCCCCGATCGGCACGACATCCATGACGGCCAGCCGGGTGACGACGTCCGGCGCGTCGAGCGCGAGACGGTACGCACAGCGGGCGCCGCGATCGTGGCCGACCAGGTGGAACCGGTCATGACCCAGGCTCCGCATCACCTCGATCTGGTCGCGGGCGATGGCGCGCATGCTGTACGGCTCATGGTCGGCGGTGCTCGGCGGTGTACCGCTGTCGCCCCAGCCCCGCAAATCCGTGGCGACGACGGTGAAGTGCTCGGCGAGCCGGGGCGCCACCCGGTGCCACATGAGGTGCGTCTCGGGGATGCCGTGCAGGAGCAGCACCGGCGGCCCGCTGCCGCCCCGGCGTCCGTGGATCGTCGCGCCGGACGTGGCGACGTCGAACTCTTCGAACCCGTCGAACATGGCCGGACGCTATCAGCGCACGTCACCGCCCGGGCGGGGTTCCGTCGAGCCCGGGATCGTCGGCAGGGGTGGTCAGGTCTGGGGGACGTGCAGGGCCACCTCGAACTCCAGGAGGCTGGCGCCGCTGGAAACCGGCGGGCGGGGCTTGTCGCCGGGGGCGGCGGCGTGGGCCTCGCGCGACGGCCCGGAGGCCCAGGCCTGGTACGCCTCCTCGCTCTCCCACCTCGTGTAGACGAAGTAGCGGGTCTCGCCGGCCACCGGCCGGAGCAGTTCGAAGCCGAGGAATCCGGGGGAGTTCTCCACCGCGCCGGCCCGCGCCGCGAACCGCTTCTCCAACTCGGGGCCGGCGCCCGGCGGAACCTCGATTGCGTTGATCTTCACGACTGCCATCTGCCCACCCTAGCCAGCGCCGGCGCTCAGAACGCCTCGACGGCGGGGACCAGATCCGCGTCGACCACGATCGGGGCGTGATCGGAGGGGCCCTTGCCCTTGCGGGCCTCCCGGTCCACGTACGCCGAGCGGACCGCCCGGGTGAACGGGGCCGACGCGTACACCAGGTCGATCCGCATGCCCTTGTTCTGGTGGAACATCCCCGCCCGGTAGTCCCAGTAGGTGAAGGGGTGCGGACCCTTCATCGGCGTCGGCACCACGTCGCTGAGCCCGAGGTCGCGCAGCGCGGCCAGGGCGGCCCGCTCGGCCGGGGTGACGTGCGTCGAGTGGGTGAAGACCGCCGGGTCCCAGACGTCCGCATCGGTCGGGGCGACGTTGAAGTCGCCGCAGACGGCCAGCGGCAGGCCGCCGGCTAGCTCCGCCTCCAACGCGTCGCGCAGCGCCGCGAACCAGGCCAGCTTGTACGCGTAGTGCGGGTCGTCCGGCGTCCGGCCGTTGGGCACGTACACCGACCAGACCCGCAGCCCGCCGCAGGTGGCGGAGATGGCCCGGGCCTCCGGTGCGGGAAAGCCCGGCTCACCCGCGAAGCCGACGCGGACGTCGTCCAGGCCGACCCGGGACAGGATCGCCACCCCGTTCCAGCGGCCGTCGCTGTGGCTGGCCACGGTGTAGCCCAGCTCGCCCACCTCGGCCACCGGGAAGGCGCCGTCCGGGCACTTCGTCTCCTGCAGGCAGACGACGTCGGGCCCGGTGCCGGCCAACCACTCCAGCAGCCGGGGCAGCCGGGCCTTCACCGAGTTCACGTTCCAGGTCGCCAGGCGCATGTCTCCACCCTGCCGCATCCGGTGCCGTGTCGCCGGGTCAGCTGCCCGGGGTGTCGCCGGGACGGGTCTGTTCGGCCAGGAACCGTTCCAGCTCCGCGCCGAGCTCGTCGGCGGTGGGCAGCGGACCGGCGTCGGGGGCGAGCAGGTTCCGCTCGCCGCGACCCCGGGCGAACGCGTCGTACTGCTCCTCAAGAGCCTGGACCAGGGCGGCGGCGTCCTCGGTCTGGGCGACCTGCCGGTCGATCTCCACCCGGACCACCTCGGCGGCCGAGCGCAGCCCATCGCCGGGCAGCAGCAGCCCCGTGCTGCGCGACACCGCGCTCAGCAGCACCTCGGCGGCGGCCGGGTACTCGGTCTGCGCCACGTAGTGCGGCACGTGCGCGGCGAACCCGAGCGCGTCGCGGCCCTGCTGGCCGAGGCGGAACTCCAGCAGGTGGCCGACGCTGCCGGGCACCTGGACCCGTTGCAGCCAGGGCTCGTACCCGCTGATCAACTCCGGACGGGTGGCGTGGGCGGTCACGCCGGTCGGCCGGGTGTGTGGCACCGCCATCGGGATCGAGTTGAGCCCGACGGTGAGCCGTACGTCCAAGCGGGCGGCGAGCCCCGCGACGGCGGCGGTGAACCGCTCCCACTGCAGGTCCGGCTCGGGGCCGGTGAGCAGCAGGAAGGGTGTCTCGTCGTCGTCGTTGAGTAGGTGCAGCTCCAGCTTGGGGGCGTCGAAGCTCTCCCAGTGGTCCTCGACGAAGGTCATCACCGGTCGCCGGGAGCGGTAGTCGAAGAGCTGGTCCACGTCGAAGGTGGCGATCGGCCGCCCCTCGAGCGAGGTGAGCAGCTGCTCGCGGGCCAGCCGGCTGGCGTTGCCGGCGTCCACGAACCCGGTCAGGGCCTGGACCAGGACCGGTTGCCCGAGGTCGGGCAGATCGTCGGTGAGCTGATAGAGCTCGTGTGGGTCGAGCACCGGTGCGGACCTCCCTGGAATGTGCCAACTCGGGATGCCGACGCGGTGGACGGCACCCGATTCGGGCAACGTACCCGCCATCCTGGCGCATTCCTGCGTCGGGCGATCCGTCGCCCGCCGACTGGGCGTGATCGGACGAACTACCCGATTACGACGAACGGCCGATGGGTGGTTCGGCCCAAAGGCGGAGTTTGTCGATCATGTCGGTCCGCGCGGCCCGATGTCCCTCCCTGTCGCCGTCCGTGCCGGCCCACGTGCCGCGCCGGTTTTCTCCGGTACGCGAGGTCCGTTCCCCGGGCGGGTCGAGCCGCCCCGCTCGTCCACCCGAGGACCCCGATTCTGTGGCGAGGGCCACGTGATCACCGTGCGTGATCGGGGTTTCGGCCTGCCTAGCCTCGGTTGATGCGTGACGACGGCACCCTCGACGACCCGTACGCCCCGAGCAGCCCCACCACCGAAATGGAGGAAGGCACCTCAGCCGAACGGACAACCGCCGCGAGTCGGCTTCGGGCGTACGCCCGCGACCTGACCGGTCGACGCCGCGCCCAGGTGGCCCTCGCCACCGGCGTGGTCTGCTGCCTCGCTCTGGTCGCCGTCGCACAGGTCCGCGACGAGACCGCCGGCGCGGCGACGCGGGTCGACTCGAGCGCCGAGCTGGCGCAGCGCGCCGAGCAGGAGCGCGCGTCCCGCTCCCTCGATCGCGCCGCCACCCCCTCTGCCGCCCCCTCTGCCACCCCGTCTGCCACCCCGACCTCCGCCGACCCGGACACCACCTCGCGTGCCCGCAAGGTCGCCCCGGCGCAGCCGACCGACCCGGCGCCGGTCGCCGGCCTGGACGACGACCAGATGGAGAACGCCGAGGCGATCGTCCGCGCCGGACGCAAGATGGGCGTCCCGCGCCGTGGCCTCGTCATCGCGGTGGCGACCGCCATGCAGGAGAGCAACCTCTACAACGTCGCCAGCGGCGTGCTGCCGGAGTCGCAGGACTACCCGCACCAGGGCGTCGGCTGGGACCACGACTCGGTCGGTCTGTTCCAGCAGCGCTCCAGCAGCGGCTGGGGCCCGGTCGGCCGGCTGATGGACCCCGAGTTCGCCACCCGGCAGTTCCTCAGCGCGCTGGAGCAGGTGCCCGGCTGGCAGCAGATGCGGCTCACCGACGCCGCGCAGGCGGTGCAGGTCTCCGCGTACCCCGAGCACTACCAGCAGCACGAGTGGCGGGCCACCCGGGTGGTCGACGCGATCGTGCCGACCGGGCGGTAGCCTACCGACCACTATGGACGGTGAGGGTTGAGCCTGTCGCGTCCCGGGTACATCCGTTGCGGGTTCGGGGTACACATGACTGAGGGATCACCGACAGGAGGACGTTATGTCTTTGATGCAGCGGATCAGCACCTTCCTGAGATCGCCCAAGGGCCAGCAGTTGGTGGACCGGGGTCGGCGCGAGCTGGCCAAGCCCGCCAACCAGCAGAAGCTCAAGGGGTTGGCGGCGCGACTGTCCAACCGCCGTCGCTGACCGCGCCACCGGCCGTCCTGCCCGTACCCACCCCTGGGGAGACCCGGTGACCGACACCCCGCCCGCCGGCGGTCAGCCCGCCGCGCCCACGCCCGAGCCGTCGGCCGGCCTGCCGGCCGCGCCGGCGGCCGCTCCCGAGGGCCCGCCGGCCCGACTCTGGGACCGGATGCGCGACGATCCGCAGTACGCCCCGGAGCACCTCGCCCTGGAGGCGGTGCGCCGGCTCGGGCCGGAGGCCGCGCAGTGGGCCGCCCGCGCCCGCAGCGAGCACCCCGGCGTCTCGTCCGACGTCCTTGCCGACCAGGCGGCCCGCAAGTTCGTCAACCTGGCTCGCCTGTCCGGGGCGGTCTCCGGAGCTGCCGGGCTGCCCGGCGCCGTCCTCGACGTCGGCGTGCTGGCCTGGACCCAGGCGCGCATGGTCCTGCACATCGCCGCCGCGTACGACGTCGACCCGCTGCACAGCGACCGGGCGACCGACCTGCTCGTGCTCCAGCGGGTGCACAAGGTCGCCGAGAGCGCCCGCCTGGCGCTCGGGGTGGCCGCCGGCCGGGAACGCGCCGACGCGCTCTTCGGCCTGGGCGGCCAGCGCCCGCTGGGGCGGGTCATGTTGCAGCTCGGCGTCCGGCTGGCCCAGATGGCCGGCGTCCGAGCCGCCAAACGACTCGTCGCCAAGATCGTCCCGGGCGCGGCGATCGTGCTCGGCACCTGGGCCAACTCGTCCGCCACCAAGGACCTCGCCGAGCGCTCCCGGGCGCTCTACCGTCGGCGCGGCACCGCCGTTCCGGAGCCTCGCCGCTCCTGAACCGCCCTCGGGCGGTTCAGTCGGCCAGGCCGGACGAGCGCCAGGTCACCTCGGCCAGCCGGCCCTGACCGGTGGCGTTGGGGTGGAACCAGTCCAGCGGGTTGAGCAGGTCGAGGTTGAAGCGGACCTTGTGCGCCGCGCCCCCGTCGTGCCGGCAGCGCGAGCCGTACGCCCGGCAGGCCGCCACCAACTGCGCGTTGTACGCGTCGATCCGGTCGCGGACGGCGGCTCGGCGGGCCTTGTCGGCGGGCGCCGTCGACGTCGCGTTGGCCAGCAGCGCCGGGCAGATGCCCCGCCGCCACGCTCGTGCCGCCCGCGCGTCGCCGTGCCCGACCTCCCAGAGCCGGTAGAGGTCGGGGATGCTCACCACCAGCACCCGGGCCTTCGGCCGGCCGGTCCGCAGCACGCGCAGGCCCCGGTCGACGTCGGCCCGGAACTGGGTCACCGAGGTCATCGCGTCCACCCCGCCCCGGCAGATGTCGTTGGCGCCGATCAGCACGGTGACGTAGTCGGCGCGGTCGCGTACGGCCGCCTGCGCCTGGCCCTCGAGGGCGTCGGCGCGGGCGCCGGGCCGGGCGTGGTTGTACGCCTTGCCGCGGATCGCGGAATTCTGGTCGAGCAGCCGGCGATAGTGGCTCTGCACCCGCAGGCCGTCTCCGGTCGACCAGGAGTTGCGCTCGCAGGAGGTGAGCACCAGGCAGGAGGCGAAGCCGGTGCTGATCGAGTCGCCGAGCGCGGCGATGCCGCCGGGCCCGCCGGACGGCGTGCTCTTCGTGGGACGGGGGGAGGCCGACGTGCCGCCCTCGCAGGCCAGCGCGACAAGCGCGGCGAGACAGGCCAGGGCGGCAACCCAGCGTCGAGGCATGACATCCCCCGTCTCGCAGCACAGAGCGACAGCGCGGTAACTCTATGCGCTGGACGTGGTCGGGCGGGAAGTTGCTGTCGGGTATGTGGCCGAGCGCCGTCGAAAGAGCTGCCCGAGTGCTATAAGCGCTACCAGCGCGCGCGATGGCTACCGGTTAACCGCGCCGATCGGGGGTAGCTCAGGAGGTATGACGAGATCGCAGCCCCGGCGTGCCCGTGGCACGGTCGGCCACGCGTACAGCGCGCTGAACCTCCGGCTCACCCTCGCCGGCTTCGGGTTGGTGATCATGGTGCTGTTCGCGGTGCTGGCGTTCTGGGCGGGGCTCGCCTGGCTCGGCGTGCTCTGCGCGATCTTCGCAGTCGTCGCCGTGGTCGACCTGGTCGTGATCCAGCGCCGCCGCGCCGCTCGCCGCCGTGAGGAGCCGGGCGTACGACACTCGCTGTTCGAGTGACAGGAGGACGAGATGCCCCACATCGCCACCACCAACCCCGCCACCGGACAGGTGCTCAAAACCTACGAGGCGATGTCCACCGAACAGCTCGACGCCGCCATCGAGCGCACCGACCTCGCGTACCAGCAGCTGCGCGGCACCACCGTCGACAAGCGCGCCCGGTGGATGAACGCCGCCGCCGACCTGCTGGACGCCGAGCGGGACGAGATCGCCCGGATCATGACGACGGAGATGGGCAAGACGTACGCCTCCGCGCAGGCCGAGGTGACCAAGTGCGCCACGGCGGCCCGCTTCTACGCCGACAAGGCGCCCGCGTTCCTCGCCGACCAGCCGGCCGACGCCGCCGCGGTGAAGGCGACCCGGGCCTTCATCCGCTACCAGCCGATCGGCGTGGTGCTCGCGGTGATGCCGTGGAACTTCCCGCTCTGGCAGGTGATGCGCTTCGCCGCCCCGGCGCTGATGGCCGGCAACGCCGGCCTGCTCAAGCACGCCTCGAACGTGCCGCAGACGGCGCTGCTGCTGGAGGACGTGTTCCGTCGCGCCGGCTTCCCCGAGGGGGCGTTCACCACAGTGCTGGTGGGCTCGGACGCCGTCGAGCGGATCCTCGCCGACCCCCGGGTCCGCGCGGCCACCCTCACCGGGAGTGAGGCGGCCGGGCGCTCCATCGCCCAGATCGCCGGTCGGGAGGTCAAGAAGACCGTGCTGGAGCTGGGCGGCAGCGACCCGTTCGTGGTGATGCCCTCGGCCGACCTGGACGCCGCCGCCGAGGTGGCCACCACGGCCCGCTGCCAGAACAACGGCCAGTCCTGCATCGCCGCCAAGCGGTTCATCGTGCACACCGACGTCTTCGACGCCTTCGCAGAGAAGTTCGCCGCGAACATGGCGGCGCTGCGCGTCGGCGATCCCATGGACCCCGACACCGACGTGGGTCCGCTGGCCAGCGAACGCGGTCGCGACGAGGTGCACGCCCAGGTGCGCGACGCGGTGGACAAGGGCGCGACGGTGCTCTGCGGCGGCGAGCTGCCCGCCGGCGACGGGTGGTACTACCCGCCGACCGTGGTCACCGACCTCACGCCGCAGATGCGGATGTGGTCCGAGGAGGTGTTCGGGCCGGTCGCCGGCCTGTACCGGGTGTCCTCGTACGAGGGGGCGATCGAGGTGGCCAACGGGACCAGCTTCGGCCTCGGGTCGAACGCCTGGACCCGGGACGCCGCCGAGCAGGAGCGCTTCGCCACCGACCTGGACGCCGGCAACGTCTTCATCAACGGGATGACCACCTCCTATCCGGAGCTGCCGTTCGGCGGTGTGAAGAACTCCGGCTACGGCCGGGAGCTGTCCGAGCTGGGCATGCGGGAGTTCTGCAACATCAAGACGGTCTGGGTGGGCGAGGGCGCGGCATCCGCCGGGGCCGGCGCGCACGCCGAGTAGCTTCCCGCGCGGTACGCATCACCGGACGACGTCATGGGTAGGAAGTGCGCCCATGACGTCGTTCGGATTCCACGCCTCCCACGAGCAGATCCCTCCGCGCGCCCTGCTGGAGGCGGTGATGCACGCCGAGCGGGCCGGCTTCGACGCCGCCATGTGCTCCGACCACTTCTCCCCGTGGAGCGCCCGGCAGGGCGAGTCCGGCTTCGCCTGGTCCTGGCTGGGTGCCGCGCTGCAGGCCACCGGCATGCCGTTCGGCGTGGTCAACGCCCCCGGCCAGCGCTATCACCCGGCGATCATCGCGCAGGCGATCGGCACCCTCGGCGCGATGTACCCGGGTCGATTCTGGGCCGCGTTGGGCACCGGCGAGGCCAGCAACGAGCACATCACCGGCGACCCGTGGCCGCGCAAGGACGTCCGCGCCGCCCGGCTGCGCGAGTGCGTGGACGTGATCCGGGCACTGCTGGCCGGCGAGGAGGTCAGCCACGACGGTCTGGTCCGGGTGGACCGGGCTCGGCTGTGGACCCGCCCCGAAGAGCCGCCCGCGCTGGTCGGCGCGGCCGTCAGCGTGGCCACGGCCCGCTGGTGCGCCGAGTGGGCCGACGGGCTGATCACCGTGAACGCGCCGGTGGAGCACCTGCGCGAGATGATCGACGCGTACCGGGACGCCGGTGGGCGCGGCCCCCTGCACCTCCAGGTGCACGTCTCCTGGGCGCCGGAGCAGGCGCAGGCCGAGGCGCTCGCGTACGACCAGTGGCGCAGCAACGTCTTCACCCCTCCGGTCTGCTGGGACCTGGAGACCGTCGAGCACTTCGACGTCGTCTCGGCCGACGTGCCACCCGAGCGGATCGCCCAGGTGGTGAACATCTCGGCCGATCTGGGCCGGCACGTCGGCTGGCTGGAGGAGTACGTGGGGCTCGGCTTCGACCAGATCGCCCTGCACCACGTCGGGCAGGAACAGCGCGGGTTCATCGACGCGTTCGGCGCCGAGGTGCTGCCGAAGCTGCGCCCGGGCGGCTGATCGGGCGTCGGCCGCCCGACCCCTAGGCTCGTACCCCATGGAAAGCCTGTTTCCGGTCGTCGTCTTCCTGGCGATCGCCACCCTGGGCGCGGCGCTGGCCCGCCGGCTCGGCCTGCTCGCGCCGATCGTGCTGGTCGTACTCGGCCTGGCGCTCTCGTTCGTGCCGGGCTTCCCGCAGATCGAGCTCGAACCGGAGCTGGTGCTGATCGGCATCCTGCCGCCGCTGCTGTACGTCGCCGCGTTGGAGACGTCGGTGCCGGCCTTCAAGAACAACATCCGGCCGATCCTGCTGCTCGCCGTGGGCCTGGTGCTGTTCACCGCGTTCGCGGTGGGCGTCGTGCTGCACCTGCTGCTGCCGCAGGTCCCGTTCGCGATCTGCCTGGCCCTCGGCGCGGTGGTCGCCCCGCCGGACGCCGTGGCCGCCACGGCCGTCGCCCGCCGCGTCGGGCTGCCCCGCCGGGTGGTCACGATCCTGGAGGGGGAGAGCCTCGTCAACGACGCCACCGCGCTGGTGCTGCTGCGGGTCGCGACCATGGCCTCCATCGGCACGGCCGTCGGCACCGACAAGATCGCCCTTGAGGTGCTGCGGTCCACCGGCGGCGGCATCCTGATCGGTGCGCTCGGGGCGCTGGTGTTCGGCTTCCTGCACCGGCGGATCAGCGACCCGCTGCTGGACAACGCGCTGTCGTTGATCATCCCGTTCGCGGTGGTGTTCACCGCCGAGCACCTGCACGCCTCCGGTGTGGTCGCGGTGGTCGTCACCGGCCTGGTGCTCGGGCACAAGCTGCCGCAACTGCTGTCGGCGGCGTCCCGGTTGCAGGTCGGCGCGTTCTGGCGGCTGGTCCGGTTCCTGCTGGAAGGACTGGTCTTCCTCCTGGTCGGGCTGCAACTGCGGGAGGTGCTGCGCGAGCTCGACGAGCCGACCGGCTCGCTCGTCCTGATCACCTTCGCGGTGCTCGCCACCGTCTTCCTGACCCGGTTCGTCTGGCTCTTCCCGGCCACCTACCTGGCCCGGTTGGTCCCCAGGATCCGCCGTCGGGATCCGAACCCGTCACCGAAGTTCCCGATCATCATCGGCTGGGCCGGAATGCGGGGCGTGGTGACGCTGGCCGCCGCCCTGGCCCTCCCGCTGACCCTGGCCGACGCCGAGCCGTACCCCCGGGCCCTGTTCATCTGGCTGGCCTTCGCGGTGATCGTGGTCACCCTGGTCGGTCAGGGCGCCACGCTGCCGCTGGTCGCCCGGCGGTTGAAGCTGCCCCAGGACGACCCGGTGCAGGACGCGTTGTCGGCCGCCGGAGTGCAGCAGCAGGCCAGCAGGGCCGCACGGGACCGGTTGGAGGAGTTGGCCGAGAGCGCACCCGGGTCCGTGGTGGATCGGCTGCGCCGGGTGCAGGAGGACCGCACCAACATGGCCTGGGAACGGCTCGGCGGCGACGAGCGGGAAACCCCGTCGCAGGCGTACGGTCGGCTGCGACAAAAGATGATCGACGCCGAGCGGGACGTGTTCCGGGCCGCCCGGGACGCCGGTCGAATTCCCGAGGAGGTGCTGGTGCGGGCCTATCGTGACCTGGACCTGGAAGAGTCGTTGCTGCGGCAGGAGGTCGAGCAGTGAGCTGTCAGCACCTGACCGAGGCCGGCACCGCCGAGCCGCGTACCCCCGACGAGTGCGCCGACTGCGTCGCCATCGGCGACACCTACTGGGTGCACCTGCGTACGTGCCTGAGCTGCGGCCAGGTCGGCTGCTGCGACTCGTCGCCGAACCAGCACGCGAGCAAGCACTTCGCGTCCACCGGCCACCCGGTGATCCGCTCGGCGCAGCCGGGCGAGGCCTGGCGCTGGTGCTTCGTCGACGAGGAGATCGGCTGACCGGTCCCGGACGACGCTGACCGGCCGGTCATCAGGCCCGGCGTCGCGGGGCGTCCGGGCGCTTGGCCACCGCTCACCGGCCGCCGGTCCGGCCCGGCGTCGCGGGGCGGCCAGCCAGGGCCCACCGGGTGAGCGCGGGGCTGGCCACGCCCACCACGGCGAAGAGCGCGCCGACGGCCAGCCAACCGGGCATCCCGCCGTCGAGCACCACGAGCGTCAACAGGGCCGGGCCGGCGGCGCGGGCCAGACCCGCCACCATGCCGTCCGCTCCCTGGTAGGCGCCGACCGCGTCCGGCGGAGCGAGGTCGTAGGCGAGTCCCGCTCCGCCAGCGCCGTGCCACAGGTCGCCAGCGGTGTAGACGACGGTGGCGACCAGCAGCAGTGCGACAGCCGCAGCGGTGGGCAGGCGGGCGGTGGCCGCGTACAGCAGCATCGCGGCTGCCAGCACCAGGCCGGCCCGGCGCATCGTCCGCGCCGCCGCAGCGGCGGTGTCCGCGCCGCGGCTCAGCCGCACCGCCAGCAGGACGGTGAGCACCGTGTTGGTCAGCAGCACCGCCGACACGACTGGCGGGGGCGCTCCGACCACTGTCACCGCCCAGAGCGGCACCACCAGCGTGAGGACCGTCTGGTGCAGGGCGAGCACCGCCGACGCGCCGCTGACCGCGAGGAAACGGCCGTCACGCAGCGGCCGTCCGCGGCGGGCAGCGGCCGTCGGGGCCGGCGCGGTCGTCGGCTGCGCGGTTGGGGGACAGGCCGGCAGCCGTAACAGCAGCGCCGCTGACACGAGATAGGTGGCCGCGTTGCCGGCCACCAGGATCTGGTACGCCAGGTGTGTGTCGGCGGCCAGCGCGAACCCGGCCAGGCCTGCTCCGACCGCGATGCCCAGGTTCGCCACCGCCCGTAGCGTGGCGAAGGCGTGCACCCGACCCTGCGGGCCGGCGACGGCGGCGATCAGCGCGGCGCGGACCGCGAGGTTGCCCGAGGTCAGCAGCAGGTCGAGCACCGCCACGATCAGGAACACCGGAAACGAGCCGACCAGCAGGTACGTTGCCGCGACCACCGCCTGGAGCACCTGGAGGACGGCCCGCAGCGTACGCGGGTCGCGCCGGTCGGCCAGACCACCCAGCGGCACGCTGGCGGTCAACCCGACCAGCCCGGCGACGCTGAGCCCGAGGCCCACCTGGGCGGCGGAGAGCCCCACGGCCCGGGTGAGATAGATGGCCGCGCCGGTCAGCCACAGTCCCGAGCCGACGGTGTTCGCCAACGTGGCGAGGGAGAGGGTGCGCAGCCGCCCGGCCGGCGGTAGCGGCGACACGCCCCCCATCAGCGTGAGATGACCACGGCCGAGGCGAGGTCGATGACCCGGTCGTTGGGGGTGGCCAGGTCGCCGTCGGTGGCCTGGGTGCCGTGTGTGGCCCGGTTGTTGTCGGTGGCGCGGTTGTTGTCGGTGGCCCGTTCGAACGTGTCGCCGTTGACAGTCATGGTGGCGACGCTAGGCAGGCCGGGCGGAGTTGGCGGTCCCGAACGACGCGAGGCGGGTCACACTGCCCCGCCGCAATGGCATGGACCCGAGGGCCCCGCTCGTCACAGCTGGTGGGCTGGGCCGCGGTCACGTCCGTCGGTGGTAGAGGTTGCGGCGGGGGACCTGTTCGGGGTCGAGCCAGGCCGGTGGAATGAAGTCGGGGTGGCCGTCACCGCCCAACCGGACGGCCCAGTCGCCGCGGTGGACGTGTCGGTGGTGGTGGCCGCAGAGCAGCACGGAGTTGGCCAGGCTGGTGTCACCGCCGTCGGCCCAGTGTCGAATGTGGTGGGCGTCGCACCAGCGGGGTGGGCGGTCGCAGCCGGGGAAGGCGCAGCCGTGATCGCGGAGCACGAGGGCGCGTCGGAGTGGGCCGGTGATGAGGCGGCGTTGCCGGCCCACGTCGAGCGTTTGGCCGCTGCTGCCGAGAACGGCGGGCAGGATGGCGGCGTCGCAGGCGAGCCGGCGGACCGTCTCCGGGGCGAGCTGGAAACCGGTGTCCAACGTGCCTGCGCCGAGCTGCCGGCCGAGGCCGTCGTAGCTGGTGGTGACGACGATCTGCGCCGGCTCGCCGCCGTGCTCGGGTAGCTCGCCGGTGCGCAGGCTGAGGCGGCACAGGTCGGCGAGGGCGTCGTGGCGGCGTTGCCCGGGACTCCGCGCGTCGTCCGGGCCGGACGGCGCGGTCAGCGGGTCGATCGCGGCGCGGAGCAGGCCACCGGCCTCGGCGTCCAGGGTGCCGCTCAGCCGCAGGCGGCCGTCGGTGAGGGTGGAGAGGGTGACGTGACGGTCCCGGTCGGAGCGGCGGGCCTCGGCCTCCAACGCGGCCCGGGCGGCGGCCTCGGCGACCTCCGGGGCGACATGGTCGAGGATCCGGCTGCCCAGCTTGCGCAGGAGAGTCGGCTCGAACTGCCCGGCCCACCCGACCAGCACGCCGACCGCCTTGTCGGCGGCCTCGGCGCCGGCGGCCATGTGCACCGTGCGGACCGTGTCGCCGATGACGCGGGCCTGCTCCACGCTGATGTCGCCGCCGGCCAGAGCGGCGCGCACCCCCGGCGCTCCGGTGTCCAGCGCGCCGGCGAGGTCGACCAGCCGCCGGGCGGCCGAGACCGTGAGTCGCAGCCGGTCACGCAACCAGACGGCCGTCGAGGACGCGCCCTGCGCCTGGGCCGTGCCGCGGCCGTCCAGCTCACGCACGAGGGCCAGCTGCACGGCCGCCAGGCGCTGCTCAAGCCGGTGCGCGGTGTCGAGCGCCGCGACGAGGTCGGGCTCGGTGAGTGCCCAGGCCGGCGCGTCGACGCACGCGGCGATCGCCGCCTCAGCCTGCGTCAACTCCTCCACCATGGACCGACAATAGAACAGGTGTACGACAACTTTGGTGCTTGCCTACATCGACGATGGGAGCGGGCCTCAGGGCATGCCGCCGGAGTCGCTGGTGACGCCACTGTCGTAGGCCCGGTTGTCGTCCCCGCCGTAGCCCTTGCCGCGCAGGCTGCCACGGCGCTGGCGGCGCTGCTCGTGCCCGCTCGCCCGGATCGCCTGGCGGGCTCGGCGCATCGTCTCCTCGGGCCCGTCGCCCCGGGTACGGCGACGGCGCCGCAGTGCGAAGACCGGCAGAACGGCCAGCAGTAGCGCTGCCGCCGCCCCGGCCAGGAGCCACGTTCGTCCATCCATGCTCGTGATGGTAGGTACGCAGGTCCAGCGGAGCTGGTGGCCGCCCGGGGGAGGGCGGCCACCAGCCGTGCCTGCTCAGGACAGCGAGCAGGGGTTTCCGTTGACGGTGATCAGCCCCGGCCTGGGGTTGGCGCCGCCGTTGGTCGTGGCGTTGAAGCCGAACGTCACCGTGCCGCCGGGGGCGATCTTGGCGTTGTGCGACTCGTTGCGTGCCGTCACCGTCGCGCCGGACTGGGTGACCTTCGCCAGCCATGCCTCCCGGACGCGCTGGTCACCGGTGAACGCGAACCGCACGCTCCAGCCGTTGACGGCGGTGGCACCGGTGTTGCGGATGGTCAACTGGGCGGTGAAGCCGGTGCCGCCCTGCCAGGTGCCGTAGTTGGCGTAGTTCACCGAGCAGGTGACGGCCGGTACCGCGCCGGCCTCGCGCTGGTCGGCCAGGAACGAGGAGATCCAGGCCAACGCCGAGTTCCAGTTGATCGCGACCTCGTTGGTCGAGTACGAGTTGATGTCGTCGACGTAGCAGAACATCGGCTTGCAGCCGGCGAGCAGCTGCGCCGCGAACGGATCCTGCAGCGCCGCGTTCGCGCCACCGGCGAGGGAGCCGTCGGGCGGGCGGGGCAGGTCGGGGTTGAGCTGGTGGCCGAAGATCCGGCTGTGCTGGTTCTGCGCGTTGTGTTCGCCCCAGCCGGTGACGTAGGAGATGTTCAGGGCGTTGCGGCCGAGGATGTAGTCCATGGCCTGGACGGCGCCGTCGCGGTAGGTGGCGTCACGGGTCAGGTCGAAGGCGGTGGCCAGGACGATCGCGTTGTTGATGATGCTGCTGTTGCCGCCCCAGAAGTAGCTGTTGGCGTCACCGGGCATCGGCAGCCCGTACGCCTGCCGGCGCAGCTCGGCCAGGTACGCGTCGGCGGCGCCGGTGACCGAGGCGCGGACGCGGGTCAGCTCGGTGGCCGGCAGCCCGTTCGGCACGGTGGCCAGGTCGAGGCGGCCGAGCGCCGCGACGCTCTGCCAGCCGAAGCCCCGCGGGTCGAACACGTCGCCGGTGTGGTGCGGCGAGGCGCTCAGGTCGGTCAGGTAGGTCTGCTCCCCGGTGCTCAGGTACAGCTCGACCGCCGCCCAGTAGAACTCGTCGGTGACGTTGCTGTCGTCGTACGCGCCGCCGCCGGTGCCGTCGTTGGGGCTGGCGTACACCGCGGGATGGGCCTTGGCGGCGGCGTAGGCCGTCTTCGCGGCAGTGGCGCAGCGGCGGGCGAACGCCGCGTCGTAGGGGGCGAACAGCCGCGCGCACTGGGCGGCGGTGGCGGCCAGGTTGAGGGTGGCCGCGGTCGATGGCGGGTGCAGCTCGCGTGGCTGCGGGTCGTCCTGCGGGGCGAGCGGCAGCCCGGTCCAGTTCTGGTCGTGGATCTTGTGGTGGACCATGCCGGCGAAGGGCTTGCCGGCCGGCACCTGCATGCGCAGCAGGAACTCCAGCTCCCAGCGGGCCTCGTCGAGGATGTCCGGCACGCCGTTGCCGCGCTCGGGCACCCGCAGCGAGCCGTCGGCCAGCCTCGCGCCGCCGTCGGCGGTGGCCGCCGTCTTGGTCCGCTCGAACGTGTTGAGCAGCTGGTAGGTGGCGATGCCGCCGTTGACCACGTACTTGCCGTGGTCGCCGGCGTCGTACCAGCCGCCGCGCACGTCGAGGGAGTAGTCGCAGACGCCGGGCTGGCAGGGCACGTTGGTGTCGCCCTGGTTGGGGGCCACGCCGAGGTGGCCGGCGGGGCGGGCGTACTCGTCGCCGATCAGGTCACCGTCGATGGCGATGCCGCTGCGCTGGGCGTAGAAGAACTGCAACGAGTCGGCGCGCAGCCGGTCGTAGAGGGTGCCGGAGATGTCGAACGGGTGGCTGGTCTCGCCGTCGACGGTCAGGGTCAGCCCGCTGCCCGGCGTGCGGTAGCTGGAGAAGTCGACGGTCTGCACGTTCTGCCCGGAGGCGGCGTCGACGCCGCGCGTGGTGGTCGTGCCGCTGGCCAGGACGGCGCCGGCGGCCGAGCGCAACTGCCAGGGCAGCGGCCCGGTGGCCTCGGTGACCACAGTGGCGTTCTTCGGGCCGCCGGGCAGGTAGCCGACCTGGTTGACGCGCACCCGTGGCCCGGTGTCCGGCTCGTACGGCTCGGGCGGCTCGCCGCCGCGCAGCGAGACGTCATCCAGGCAGATGGTCTGCGCCTGCGCGCTGCCGCCGACCTGGAAGATCAGTTGGGCGTTCGGGTTGTCGTCCGGGACGGTGAAGGTCTTCTCGACCCGCTGGGCGGTGCCGGTCGCGGTGGCGTCCACGGCGGCATATGTCGTGTACGGGGCGCTGCCGAGCTGGAGCACGGCCTTGACCGCCGCGCCGGGGGTGGCGGAGACGGCGAAGCCGAGGGTGTATTCGGCGCCCGCGATCAGCGGTACCCCGTCCTGGCCGATGCCGGCGTCCCAGGGGTTGGCCAGCCCGCCGGGGACCGTGGTGCAGAGCCGGCCGTCGGTGACCGCGAGCGCGCCGGTGCCGAAGGAGAACCAGGGGCTCACGCCGGCGCTGAAGTCGCCGTTGTCGATCTGCTCGGGGGCGTCCGGTGGAGGGTCGGCGTGGGCCGCGCCGGCGCCCGCGCCGGTGAGGGCCAGGGTGGTCGCCGCGGCCAGGAGGAGGCGGCGTCGGGATGGCGTCACGGGGAGTCCTTCCGGGACGGGAAGAGGAACGGTGATGGTGGTGCGGTGGTGGTGGAACCTGGGAGCGCTCCCAAGTGTCGGCTCGATGTTTCCAGTGGCGGATCGCCCTGTCAATTGATCCGACTGGATGGGTTCTGGCGCGCGACGAGGGCGGCCGGTCCGGCCGCGCGCTCCGGCACGTCGGCTGGGCAACGTGAGATTGGCCGCGCCACGCCCCGTCGGTCCTGATCTCCTAGAGACAACTGCGCCCTTCGCCTGGCAGGCTGCCTCCCATGACCCTGAAGCTGCGTTCCGTGGGAACGAGCGACCGTGGGCTGATCCGCAGCGGAAACCAGGACGCCCTGCACGCCGGCACCTGGCTCGTCGCCGTCGCCGACGGCATGGGCGGAATGGCCGCCGGTGACCTGGCCAGCTCGCTCACCATCGACGCGGTCGCTCCGCTGGACGTGGAGACACCCGAGGACGCTCTGGTGGCCGCCCTGCAGGACGGCATCGCGCTGGCCACCGCCCGCATCCGGCAGGCGGTCGCCGACGACCCCGAGCGCCAGGGCATGGGCACCACGCTGACCGCCCTGCTCTTCGCGCGTACCGGCAGCTGCCTGGCCCTCGCCCACGTCGGTGACTCGCGGGCCTACCTGTTCCGCGAGGGTGTGCTCAAGCAGGTCACCCGCGACGACACCTTCGTCCAGATGCTCGTCGACCAGGGCGTGATCACCGCGGACCAGGCGAGCAGCCACCCGCGCCGGGCGGTCGTCACCCAGGCGTTGCAGGGCGAGGACGTCTCCCCGTCGTACGCCACGATGGTGCCCCGGGCCGGCGACCGGTGGCTGCTGTGCAGCGACGGCCTCTCCAACGTCGTCCGCCCGGACACCCTGGCCGAGGTGCTCAGCGGCTACCCGGACCGGTCCGCCTGCGCCGGAAAGCTGATCGACCTGGCGCTGCACGCCGGCGGGCCGGACAACGTCACAGTGGTGGTGGCCGACGTCGTCGAGGAGTAGCCCCTCCTCAGCGCCGACGCGGCGCGGCGCGCCGGGTGGGCGTCGCCGTGCTCGGGTCCTCCGGCCACGGATGCCGGGGATAGCGGCCGCGCAGCTCCGAGCGGACCTGCGGATAGCCGGTACGCCAGAACGACGCGAGATCCGCGGTGACCGCCACCGGGCGGCCGGCGGGGGAGAGCAGGTGCAGCAGCACCGGCACCCGGCCGCCTCCGACGCGCGGGGCCGCCGGCCAGCCGAACGTCTCCTGGAGCTTGACCGCCAGCACCGGCGCCGCCGGGTCGGCGTAGTCCACCCGGATCCGCGAGCCGCTGGGCACCTCGATGCGTTCCGGCGCCAGCTCGTCGAGGCGCGCGGCCTGGGCCCACGGCAGCAGCCGGCGCAGCGCCGAGGTCACGTCCACCCGGCTCAGGTCGGCGCGTCGCCGGGCAGCGGCCAGTTCCGGCCCCAGCCACGTCGGGGCGGCCGCGAGCAGCGCCTCGTCGCTGACGTCGGGCCACTCGTCGCCGAGGTGGTGCCGGCAGAACGCCATCCGCTCGCGCAGCCCCCGTGCCGCCGGCGTCCACGGCAGCAGCCCCAGCCCCTCCTGGCGCAGGCCGGTCAGCAGCGCCGCCGCCACCTCCGCCCGGTCCGGGCGGTCCAGCCGCCGTGCCACCAGCTCGATCGCGCCCAGCCGGGTCACCTCCCGGGCCACCACGTCCCCGTCGGACCAGCCCACCTCGCGGCGCGTGGACAGCAGCGGGCCGGCCGCCTCTCGGGCGGTCGCCTCGTCCAGCGGGGTGGCCCGGCGGATCCGCGCCGACGGCGCGCCGGGGCGGCGGTCGGCGACGGCCACCGCGAGCCAGTCGGACCCGGCCAGCCCCGACCCGACCGCCAGCTCCGCGGCGGTCCCACCCGTCATGAGGTACGCGGACCCGCCCGGCCGCCGCACCCGGGCCACCCGCTCGGGGTACGCGAGACCGACAAGCAGCCCGGCGGCGAGATCGTCGGTGAGTCCGCCCGAGGCGGCCCGCTCACCGGCGGGCAGCGCGGCGCGTAACCGGCGTACCTCGGTGCGCCAGCGGGCCGTGGCCCCCGCGTCGGTGCCGGCGCGCAGCCGACGCCAGCCGGCCACCAGGTCGTCGCCCGGGCCGGCCGCGCTCTCCTCGGCGAGCAGGGCCACCACCTCGGCGGCGCGGTCCGCGCCGACCCGACCGGCGCCGTCGAGCAGCGCCCGGGCCAGCCGCGGGTGCGCCCCGGCCGAGGCGATCACCCGGCCCCGTCCGGTGATCCGGCGCGTCCCGTCGACCGCGCCCAGCGTCTCGAGGGTGTCCCGGGCCACCGCCATCGCCGCGGCCGGGGGCGGATCGGGCAGCGCCAGCCCGACGCCGTCCGGGCGCCCCCAGGCGGCCAGCTCCAACGCGAACCCGGTCAGGTCTGCGGTGGCGATCTCCGGCTCTGCTCGGGCGGGCAGCCGCTCGTGGGTCGCCTCGGACCAGCAGCGGTAGACGTACCCTGGGGCCTCCCGGCCGGCCCGGCCGGCCCGCTGGGTGGCGGCGGCCCGGGAGACCGGCACGGTGATCAGCGCGCCCAGCCCACGGGCCAGATCGATGCGGGGCACCCGGGAGAGTCCGGCGTCCACCACCACCCGCACGCCCGGCACGGTGAGGCTCGTCTCGGCCAGCGCGGTGGACAGCACCACGCGACGCCGGCCGTCGGGGGTGCCGGGCCGCAGGGCAGCGTCCTGCTCGGTGGCGCGCTGGCGGCCGTGCAACGGCAGCAGGTCGACGGTGTCCCGCAGGTCGCCGAGCCGTCCGGCGACCGCGGCGATCTCACCGGCCCCGGGCAGGAAGACCAGCACGTCGCCGTCGTGCTCGCGCAGCGCCCGCCGGACGGTGGCGGCCACGTGGTCGAGCAGGGCGCGGTCCACCGGCCCGGCCCCCGGCGGCGGGACCGGCCGCGCCGGCGGCGCCCAGATCCGCCGTACCGGGTGCAGCGCCGACTCGGCCCGGACCACCGGGGCGGCGGCGGTCCCGCCGAGCAGCGCGGCGAACCGGTCGGTGTCGGGAGTGGCGGACATCGCGAGCAGCCACAGGTCCGGCCGGAGGGTGGCCCGGGCCTCCACCGTGAACGCGAGTGCGAGGTCGGCGTCGAGCTGCCGCTCGTGGCACTCGTCGAGCAGCACCGCACCGGTGCCGGGCAGCTCCGGGTCGTGGTGCAGCCGGCGGACCAGCAGGCCGGTGGTGACCACCTCGATCCGGGTGGCCGGGCCGACCCGACGCTCGCCGCGTACGGCGTAGCCGACCCGGTCGCCGACGCGCTCGCCGAGCAGCTCGGCCATCCGCCGGGCCGCGGCGCGCGCCGCCACCCGCCGGGGTTGGGCGATCACCACCCGCCCGTCGACCCGGTCGGCCACCGCCAACGGCGCGAGAGTGGTCTTGCCGGTGCCCGGCGGGGCCACCAGGACCGCGGCGCCGGCCGCGTCGAGCGCGGTCAGCAGCGCCGGCAACGCCGGACGGACCGGCAGGTCCACTGTTACGTCGGAGAGCACGGCCCAGTCTCGCACCGGTGCGAAAGGCTCAGCCGCGACGGACCTCGGACAGACCGCGCAGGAACGAACACCAGGCGGCCGAGCCGAACGCGAGCACCGGGCCGGAGCGATCCTTGCTGTCTCGGACGGCGACCCGACCGTCGACTGTCGCGACCTCCACGCAGTTGCCGTTGCCACTGCTGCGCGTGCTGGTGCGCCAGTCCGCCCGGGTCAGGTCGAGCGCCGTCATCCGTGGTACCCCTCGTCTGCGTCGGCGTGCCGCAGACGCGGTCACGCAAAGTTACGAGAAGCCTCCTTGAGGTGGGTCAGCGACGCCCCCGGATCGAGTGCCATCCGGCACAGCTCCTCGTGCAGAAGGCTATACCCGAGCACATGATCGGCATCCTCCAGAGCCAGGCCCATCGTCAGGTTATCCAGGTAAACCACGGACGCGTCGGCGGCGTCGGCGAAGTTGAGGATCACGTACGGGGTGGTCATCGCCGGATGCTCGCCGGCCGCGAACGGCAGTACCTGAATTGTCACGTTGGGTAACTGGGCGATGTGGCTCATGTGGGCCAGTTGCTCGGCCATCACGGCGGGACCGCCGACCGGGCGCAACAGCACCGCCTCGTTGAGCACCACCGACAACTGCACGGGCTCGTCGCGGCGCAGCACCTCCTGGCGGCGCAGCCGGGCCGCGACCTTGCGCTCCAGGCCGTCCTCGCCTGCCGTGCGGCGGAAGATCGCCCGGGCGTACGCCTCGGTCTGCAGCAGTCCGGGCACCGACTCGGCCTCGTACGTGCGCAGCGTCGCCGCCTCGGCCTCCAGTCCGACGTAGAACTCGAACCACTCCGGCAGCACGTCGCTGTAGTTCTGCCACCAGCCGCGCTGCTGCGCGCCCCGGGCGATCTCGATCAGCGCCTCGGCGTCCGCGCCGGTGACCTGGTACAGGGCGAGCGCGGCCCGCACGTCGCGGGGTTTGATGCCGATCTGCGCGGTCTCGATCCGGGACAGGTTGCTCTTGGACATGTCGAGCTGGCGGGCGGCCACGTCGAGGGTCATGCCCGCCCGTTCCCGGAGCTGGCGGAGCTCGCGGGCGATGCGCCGACGGCGCACGGTGGGGCTGGCGGTGGGCCGGATGGTGGAGGCGGCGGTCACCGTCCGAGTCTGTCACGACAAGATCCGCAGGTCGCGCCTGCACGGAGTGCAACTTTCAAATCTGGGAGTTGCGTTGCAGTAGCTGTCGGTGCATCCTTTTCCGGGCGCGAACACTGTGGACACAGCCGAGCGGGAGGACCGTTTGCTCATCGCCGACGAGTTCTTTCTGATCGCCCACAACGACACCCGCGGCAAGGCCAAGCTCCACCCGGCGGCGACCGGCCTCGGCCTGGCCGCCGGGCTCCTCGGTGAGCTGACCCTCTACGGGCACATCACCGTCTCGGGTGGACAGGTCACCGTCATCGACCGGCGCCCACCCGCCGACGCGCTGGCGCACACAGTGCTCGACCAGTTGATCGGTGAGTCCCAGCACCGGGCGGTGAACGTCTGGCTCAGCTTTCTGGCGCAGAGCGCGACGACCTCGGTGGGCGAGCGGCTCGCCCGGGCCGGGGTGCTGCGCCGCCACGAGAGCCGGCGGCTGCTCCGTACCTCGGTCAGCTATCTGCCGATCGACCTCAACGCCGTGGCCTGGCCGGCCACCCGGCTGCGGGCGCTGCTGGAACGCCCCGACCCGCCGAGCGTGCCGGACGCGCTGCTGCTCGGCCTGGTCGTGGCCGCCGGGCTGACCCGCGAGGTGCTGTGGAGCGCCGGCCCTCGCGCCCACCACCGGTTGAACGTCCTCATCCCCGCGCTGCCGGCGCCCCTGAAGGAGCTCGTCGGGCACACCGAGGCCGCCGTCGGCGCAGCCGTGCTGCGCGGCATCCCCTGATTCCCCCGGTAACCCCAACCCCTCCCCCTCGACAACCGGAGTAGTCGTATGCCATCGACATCGACAGTCGATCGACCCAGCAATGTCTCCGAAGCCCTCGCGAGGGGACGCCTCGGCGTCCCCTCGGTCATCTTCTTCGTCCTGTCCGCGGCCGCGCCGCTGACCGTGGTGGCCGGCGTCGTCACCACCGGCTACGGCGTCATCGGCGTGACCGGCATCCCGCTGGCCTTCCTGGTGGTCGCCGCGGTGCTCGCCCTGTTCTCGGTCGGCTACGTGGCGATGTCCCGCCGGGTCGAGAACGCCGGCGCCTTCTACGCCTACATCTCGCGTGGCCTCGGCCGGCCGGCCGGCGTCGGCGCCGCGTGGGTGGCGCTGATCGCGTACAACGCGCTCCAGGTCGGGCTCTACGGCACCATCGGCGTCGCGGCCGAGCCGGTGCTCGACCGGATCTTCGGCGGACACCCGCACTGGTCGATCGTCGCCCTGGTGGCGTGGGCGCTGGTCGGCCTGCTCGGCCTGCTGCGGGTCGACATCAACGGCCTGGTGCTCGCCGCGCTGCTGGTCGCCGAGATCGTGGTCATCCTCGTCTTCGACCTGGGCCAGCTCGGCAACCCGGCCGACGGTCAGGTGAGCTTCGCGGCCCTGTCGCCGGACAACCTCTTCGTGCCGGGGGTGGGCGCGGTGCTGGTGCTGGCCATCCTCGGGTTCGTCGGCTTCGAGTCCGCCGTGGTGTTCAGCGAGGAGAGCAAGGACCCGAAGCGGACGGTGCCGCTGGCGACGTACCTCTCGGTGGCGATCATCGCCGGGCTGTACGCGCTCTCGTCCTGGACCATGACCGTCGCCGTCGGGCCGGACAAGATCGTCGCCGAGGCCGGGGAGCAGAGCGTCGGGCTGATCTTCAACCTGGCCGCCGCCCAGCTCGGCGACACCGCGGTGACCATCGGGCAGGTGCTCTTCCTGACCTCGGTGCTGGCCGCGATGATCTCGTTCCACAACACCACGGCCCGCTACACCTTCGCGCTGGGCCGGGAGCGGGTGCTGCCGGCCGTGTTCGGGCAGACCTCCCCGCGGACCGGCTCGCCCCGGGCCGCGTCGCTGGCACAGAGCGTCCTCGGCCTGCTGGTCATCCTGCTCTACACCGTCAACGGCTGGGACCCGGTGGTCCAGCTGTTCTTCTGGGGCGGCACCACCGGCGGGTTCGGCGTCCTGCTGCTCATCGCCACCACCTCGGTGGCGGTGATCGCCTACTTCGTCCGCCACGGCGGCGAGACCCTCTGGCGGCGGGCCATCGCGCCCGGCCTGGCCAGCATCGCACTCGTCGTGATCATCTGGTTGGCCGTGTCGAACTTCGCCAACCTGCTCGGCGTCGCACCCGACTCCAACCTGCGCTGGGCGCTGCCCGCCGTCTACCCGGTGGCGGCCGCGCTGGGCATCGCGTGGGCGCTGCTGCTGCGCAGCAACCGTCCGGACACGTACGCCCGGATCGGTCTCGGCGCGGCGGCCGCCGCGGCGGCCGTGCGATCGGGGGAGCAGCAGGCGCCGACGCCGGCCGGCGCGGAGGCGTCTCGATGAGCGTGGCCATCGAACGGCTCGGGCCGCAGGACACCGCGCTGGTCGCCAACCGGATCGCCGAGGCGTTCACGGCCCTGGAGGTGACCTCCTGGCTGGTGCCCGACGCGAGCAAGCGCGAGGCCGTGCTGGCCGGGGACTTCGAGATCCTGGTCGACCACGCCATGCGGCACGGGTTCGTGCACGCCACCGCGGACCGGGCCGGGGTCGCGGTCTGGTTCCCGTCCGTCGGTGAGCCGGCCCCGCCGCCGCCGGACTACGACGCCCGGCTCGCCGCCGCGTGCGGCGAGTGGACCGACCGGTTCCAGCATCTCGACGAGTTGTTCGCGGCGAACCACCCGCATCCGGACCATCACCACATGGCCTTTCTGGCCGTGCAGCCGGGACGGCAGGGGCAGGGGTTGGGCACCGCGTTGATGAGGCACCACCACGCCTGGTTGGACGCCAACGGCATGCCGGCCTACCTGGAGGCGAGCAGCCCGCGCAGCCGGGACCTGTACGCGCGGCACGGTTACCGGGCCGGCGAGCCCTTCCGGGTGCCCGACGGCACGCCGTTCTGGCCGATGTGGCGGGAGCCCGCCGGCCGCTGACGGGGCCGGCCGGGCCGCTGCCCTGGGGGAGCGACCCGGCCGGTGCGCCGTTCGAACGTCTCGACTCACGATGAAGGGCCGGGTCCACGCTGACCCGGCCCTTCATCGTGTGGCGTCTAGTACGTGCCGTCGAGCTGGCCGCGCAGCTTGGTCAGCGCCCGGGCCAGCAGGCGGGAGACGTGCATCTGCGAGACGCCGATCTGGTCGGCGATCTGCGACTGGGTCAGGTTGCCGTAGAACCGCAGGGTGAGGATCTTCTGCTCACGCTCGTCGAGCGTGGCCAGCGCGGGGCCGAGGGCGACCCGCAGCTCGGCCAGCTCGAACTCGTTGTCCTCGCCGCCGAGCATGTCACCCAGCTCGGTGGCCCGGTCGCCGTCGCCGGTCGGGGTGGACAGCGACACCGCGTTGTACGCGCGGGCGCCTTCCAGGCCTTCCAGGACCTCTTCCTCGGTGAGCTTGAGGTGGGCGGCGATGTCGGCGACCGTCGGCGAGCGGCCGAGGGTCTGCAGCAGCGAGCTGTTGGCGTCGGAGATGGCCAGCCGCAGCTCCTGGAGGCGGCGCGGCACCCGGATGTCCCAGGTGCGGTCGCGGAAGTGCCGCTTGAGCTCGCCGATGATGGTGGGGATCGCGTAGCCGGCGAAGTCGACACCGCGGGACGGGTCGAACTTGTCGATGGCCTTGATGAGACCGACGGCGGCGGTCTGCGCCAGGTCGTCGGTCGGCTCGCCCCGCCCGCTGTAGCGGTGGGCGAGGTGGTTGGCCAGCGGCAGCCAGGCCTCGATCGCGCGGTCCCGCAGAGCGGCGCGCGACGGGTGGTTGGCGGGCAGTGCGGCCATGGCGTTGAGCAGGTCGGCGGCGCTGTCGGTGAGCGCCCGCGGGTCCAGCTTGGTGGTGCTCGTCTGCTCGGCAGCCGTGCTGCTCGCCTGCTCGGTGATCGTTGGCGCGGTCATGGGTGGTCCTCCCTGCACCTCGTCCGCGGACAAAAAGACGTGACGCTTTGGTTTAGCTTCGAATGGGCCGTTCGGGACTCACCTTAGCCTGATCGGCTCCCGGAAATCTAGCCGAAAGGTTGATGTACTTAAGGCGTGTTGAACCACAAAACGCCCACAAGCGGCAGCCGTCGAGCAGGTTGTGAGGTCTCTTACCCATGATCCGGGCGATCCTGCGGCACCCGGTCGTCCCTCCGGGCCCGACCGGTCGGTGCCGCACCTCCGCCAAGTGGTCAACATGAAATCCGACATTCGGGCGGCAGTGTCGACTATCCGTCGTTGTCCCGTCGGCGGGACCGGCCGTAGCGTCGCTGGTAGACACCCGGTTCGGAGGCACCATGCTCGATCCAGCCGCTCCCCAGCTCGTCGTGAACAGTCGCACCCTGTACTTCAGCTGGTTGCCAGCGGATCCTGACGCGGTCGCCGCCCTTGTCCCCACCGGGCTGCGCCCCCGTGCGGACCGGCAGGTGTTCCTCAACCAGTACGTCGTCGAGGACGAGACGCAGACCTCCGGCTTCGGCGCCTACACGTTGACGTACCTCGGCGTCTCACTCGCGGGCGTGGACGCGCCCGGCGGGCTCAACCCGGGTGGCTGGTGGACCCACTACGTGGCCTCCAGCCGGCTGGTCCGCGAGTACGCCACCGCGCGGGGCGCCCCGGTGCTCGCCGGCCGGACCAGGATCGAGGTGAGCGGCGAGGCGCTGCTCGCCGAGACCGAGGCGGAGGGCGCGCCGCTGATCCGCGCCCGATGTCGGGTGGGGGAGACCGGCCACGTGATCAGCAGCGGGCACCACCGCTACTTCACGCGCCGCGACGGCCAACTGCTCAGCTCGGTCTACCCGTTCGTGGCCGAGCCGGTCGCGCCGTTCGAGATCGAGTCGGTGGAGTTCCTACAACCCCGACACCCGATGTACGCGCTGCGCCCGGCCAACCCGCTGACCATCGGCTTCGGCTACTTCTCGCCGCGCTCCTCGTTCGCCTACCCCGGCGGGCTGACGGTGCACCCGGGCGGAGCCGGCCTGCCCGAGCCGGCCCGGCAGGTTCACCAGGTGCCGGCCAGCCTGGCGCGCAGCGGCCGGCCGTCCGGGTCATAGACCAACCGGTACACCGGCAGCGCCCAGGTGCGGGTGTACCAGGGCAGCCGCTCGGGGCGGTGCGGGCGCAGCCGGCCGGGCGGACGATCGCCGACCTGGCCGCCGTCGTACCACTGTTGCAGCGCGTCGGCCGCGGCCGTGACGGCCGCGACGGCGTCGGCCGGGTCGAGCAGGTCGGCGTCGTCCGCGCCGTCCGGATCGCGGTCCAGGTGCTCGCGCCAGAGCCGCAGCCGCAGGTCCCGGGCGTAGGTGCGGGCCCCGTCGCCCATGCCCGCCGGGTCGGTGGGCGTGCGCTCGTCGCGCGTGTCGTCGAGCACCGCGCAGGACAACTCGCTGTCGTGCGTCCAGGAGCGGCGGTTGAAGTTGTCGCTGCCGACGCTGGCCCAGACGTCGTCGACCACGCAGACCTTCGCGTGCACGTAGACCGGGGTGCCGGCGTGGTTCTCCACGTCGAACACGTGCACCCGGTCCGGCGCGGCACGTTCGCACAGTGACAGCGCCTGCTCCCGGCCGACCATGTTGGGTGGCAGGGCGAGCCGGCCGTCCACGTCCGGGTGCCGGGGCACCACGGCGACCAGGTGCAGCTCGGGGTTCTCCCGCAGCGCCTGGGCGAACAGGTTCGCCACCTCGGTCGACCAGAGGTACTGGTCCTCCAGGTAGATGAGTCGTCGCGCGCGGTGGACCGCCTTGGTGTAGCCCCGGGCCACGGTCCGCTCGCCGTCGGGCGCGAAGGAGTAGCGCGGCCGGACGGCGGGGTAGGTGCGCAGCACCTGGATCTGGTGCGGCCCGCACGCGGGCGGGTCGGCGGGCTGCTCGGGCAGCGGGTCCGGTCGCAGGTCCGCGCCGCGCAGGCGATCCCGCGCGTACGCCATCGGGTTCTCCGAGTCCAGCGGCATCGGGTCGGTCCACCGCTCCCGGAAGACGGTGTCCAGCGCGCCGACCACGGGGCCGCGTACCGCGAGCTGCACGTCGTGCCACGGCGGGTTTGAGCCGTACCGGGGAGACATCTGCACCGGCTGGGGGTCGCCCTCGTGCGCGGCGTCGTCGCGCCGGCTGTGGCACAGGTCGATCCCGCCGGCGAACGCTATGTCCCGCTCCGGGGCGTTTGGGTGCCGCAGCACCACCAGCTTCTGGTGGTGCGAGCCGCCGCGGCGGACCCGCTGGTCGAGCAGCACCTCACCGCCGGCCGCCGAGACCGTCTCGCTGAGGTTGCGGTTCTCCGCCTCGCTGTAGGCCAGCGCGTCGAGGTGTGAGCGCCAGATCAGCCCCTTGACCACCACGCCGCGCTGGGCGGCCTGCGCGAAGAGCTGGGCCACGGTGGGGCCGTCCGGGCGCAGTCGCTGGTCCGGGTCGCCCCGCCAGTCGGTGAAGAAGAGGTGGTCACCGTCGGTCAGCGCCTCCACCTCCTCGACCAGCCGGTCGAAGTACGCCGCGCCGTGAATCAACGGCTCGGCGAGGTTTCCTTCGGTCCAAACGGGTAACTCAGAGACCGGGTTGGCGCGTTCCTGTGCGCTGAGGAACCAGTCCTGTAACGGCACGTCCAGCCCTCCGGAGGTCGACAACGTCCTCACGGTAGGACCCCAGAGGCGGGTCCGCATGCCAGGCCAGCCGAACGGTGACCTGGACGACGACGCGAGCACGACCGAACAGCCGAGGAGGCCACACCATGCACCGCGAGACGACGAACCCCGTGACCGAGTACCGCGAGCCGGCGGTGGAGAGCGAACGGGGTGCGCTGGTAGCGGTGTTGCTGATGGTGATTCTGGGCGTCGCGGGGATTTTCGCGGTCTCCTGAGGCTTCCGCTCCTCGATGCCGTGATCGTCACCAGACCGCCGATGTGGGGGCTTCCTCGCGACGAGATACCCCCACATCGCCGATCTGGAGTGGATCACGCGTGCGGCCGGCTCGGCCCGTCCAGGCCGCGCGGTCGGTGGTGCGACCTGCGCGGGGATGACCCGGTTGAACGGCAGCAACGCGGCGCCCTACACGCCGAACTTCTCGTCGAGGTCGCACCTGGCCACCCACTGCACGGCCAGCCCAGCATGATCATTGCCAGGTTCGAGGCGTCAGACGACATCCTCGTCCCCAAGATGTGCGCGGTAGTCGCGAGATCTTGGACAGTTTCCGTTCGGACCGAACGGAAACTGTCCAAGATCTCCGCGCTCGGGCTTTCTGGCACGCATGCCATAGCGTCGATCCCATGAAGCCGGTGGTGGTACTCCTCGTAACGCTCGCCACGTTGCTGATCGTGGCGTTCATCTTCGTTAGCTGGCGAGACCGGAAACGGCACTCGTCGCCCGAGGACTCCGCTGCGGCCGGCGATGCCAGGTCGACGCAAGAGCGATATGCCGCGGAGCGTCATGCCGTCCAAGGTGAGGTTTGGCGGCGCGGCCAAAACCCGCCCAGCACCTGAGCCCCGACCGCGCGGGCCTCGTTCCCATCGGACTCAGCCTTCGCCGAGTTCGGTCAGGATGTCGGCGGCGTCCCGGTTGCCGCGGTCGGCGAGGCGCCGCAGTTCGTCGACGTCTTCGCGTTCCTGCGCGAGTTCGACGAGCAGGTCGACCGCGTCGCGGCTGCCGGCATCGGCCACGCGACGCAGCTCGCCCACGTCGCCACGTTCAGCCATCAGCTCGACCAGTTGGCCGACGGCGTCCTGGTCGCCAGCTGCTGCCTGCGCCCGCAAGGTCGGCAGGTCATCATGTTCCATGCCTCGTATCCTGCTTCTTTCGGCCACAGGGACGCCCGCTGGCCAGGACGGCGGCCGGCGAGGATCTAGGTATCGCCCTGCGAGGTCGCGGGCTCGACGATCGGTCTGCGGAACGGTCCCCATCCCACGAACCGGTCGAACAGGGTTCGAGGGCTCGGCCCGTCGTGCGGGTTGAGGTGGTAGAGGTCGCGCATCGCCTCGTACAGCAGCCCGGCCAGGTAGATCGACAGGCTCGGCATCGTGCTCTCGTACTCGGCTTTGAGCATGAGTCGCGCGGTCGGGCACGGCCACGGCTGGCCGTCGGCGCGGCACACCCAGTGCGGGCGTAGCGGCGTGTGTGGCGGGGCTTGGCCGTGCCGACGCGGGCGGTCCGCGACCGGCCCTCGGTCGGGGCCAGAGACCTGCGCGGAGATCACGCCCGCCCCCCGCCCGCCCGCTGTACCGGGTTCAGGCGGCCCACCATCGGGACCGTTTCGCTGCTCCGGAACCTGAAGCGCACGGTGCCTCCTTCGCGCTGTCGTCGTGGGAAGGGGCCGCCCCTCAAGTGCTCGCCGGACAGGGGCGGCCCCGGTACGAACGCGTCCGCCGGGTTCGGGTCCCTGCCGGCCGCGCCGTCTGGTTCCACTCTGGTGCGTGACCGCCTAGTGTCGGAAGGTGTTCGACCACGTTGGAGAGAACGTGACGGTCAGCGAATGCCCTGGTGAGGGAACGTGGGGGTGCGCAGGCTGAAGGTGGGGAAGGGCTGGGGACATGAGCATGACGGCGGCCGAAATCCTGCTTGACGAGCTACGGCAGGCTCGGGCCTCACGCGGACTCAGCCAGGACGACTTTGGAAAGCTCATCAGCTATTCGGGTACGCACGTCAGCGCCGTTGAGACTGGCTCGCGCCCGCCCACGGGCGATTACGCCGCTGCCATCGATCGGGCGCTGAAGACCGGGGGCCTCTTCGCTCGGCTGCTCGATCGGCTCTCCGACCTTGATGCCGCGCCGCTCTGGCTACGCGAGTGGATCACTTTCGAGCAACAGGCCCGCACGTTGCGGTGGTATGAGGTCGCGTGGGTGCCGGGTCTCTTGCAGACCGAGGCGTACGCCCGCAGCGTATTCGAGAGTGATGGCAGGGTTAGTGCTGAGGAAGTCGAGACGCGGGTAGCTGGAAGGCTTGCGCGGCAACAGTTCCTTACCAGTGACGACCCCCCTCATCTCGTCGCCGTCCTGGACGATGCCGTCCTCCGGCGTCCTGTCGGCGGTGCGGCCGTGATGCGTGAGCAACTGTTCCACTTGGCGCAGCTCAACCAGGACCGGCGGCGGGTGCGAATCCATGTCGTCCCGCGCGGGGTCGGCGCGTACGCTGGGCTCGACGGGCCGTTTGTCCTCGCAACCTTGGCAGATCTGGCTGACGTGGGCTACCTCGACAACCGCCTCCGGGGTCAGGTGGTCGAGCGGTCCACCGAGTTAGCGGCCTTGCGTGAGCAGTGGGAAGCCATCCTTGCCGAGGCGCTGACCCTGCAACAGTCCACCGAGCTGATAACGGAAGTGGCGAAGTCATGGACCTGACCGGCGCACGCTGGCGTAAGAGCACCCGCAGCGGTAGCAACCAAGGGGCCTGCGTCGAGGTTGCCGACAACCTGCCCGGCGTCGTTGGCGTTCGGGACTCGAAGGACCAGGCCGGGCCCGCCCTGGCCTTCAGCCCGGCGGCGTGGCGGGCGTTCGTCGACCTGGCGAAGGCACACGAAGCCGCTTGACCAGTACTACGCAAAGGCCCCCGGCGCGAACCGGGGGCCTTTCGCATGGTCGGGGTCAGGGACGCGGGCCCTGGCCGTCGGTGTGCGGCACCCGCTCGGTGGGGATGACGCCGAGGCGGCCGGCCTTGAAGTCCTCGAACGCCTGGAGCAGCTCGTCGCGGGTGTTCATCACGAACGGGCCGTACTGCGCCACCGGCTCCCGGATCGGCTGACCACCCATGATGTAGAGGTCCAGCGCCGGGGTGTTGCTGTCCTGCGTGGCGTCGGCGCTGAAGCGCAGCGCGTCGCCCGCGCCGTGCACCGCGAGCTGACCGGTGCGGACCGGCCGGCGCTCGGCGCCGACGGTGCCGCGGCCGCCGAGCACGTACACCAGGGCGTTGAAGTCGGGGTTCCAGGGCAGGTCGACCTGCGCGCCCGGCTGCACGGTGACGTGGGTGATGGTGATCGGCGTGAACGTCGAGCCCGGCCCCCGGTGCCCGGCCACCTCACCGGCGATGACCCGGATCAGCGCGCCGCCGTCGGGCGTGGTGAGCAGGGCCGACTCCCGGCCCCGGATGTCCTGGTAGCGGGGCGGGTTCATCTTCGCCGCGCGGGGCAGGTTGACCCAGAGCTGCGTGCCGTGGAAGAGACCACCGCTCAGCACCAGGTGCTCCGGCGGGGCCTCGATGTGCAGCAGGCCGCTGCCGGCCGTCATCCACTGGGTGTCGCCGTCGGTGATCGTTCCGCCGCCACCCTGCGAGTCCTGGTGGTCGAAGACGCCGTCGATGATGTACGTGACGGTTTCGAAGCCGCGGTGCGGGTGCCACGGGGTGCCCTTCGGCTCGCCCGGCGCGTAGTCCACCTCGCCCATCTGGTCGAGGTGGATGAAGGGGTCCAGGTCGGTCGTCGAGACCCCGGCGAAGGCCCGGCGGACCGGGAAGCCCTCACCCTCGAAGCCGCTGGGCGCGGTGGTCACCGTGCGGACCTTGCGGAAGGTGGTGGACTCGTCGAGCTTGGGCAGGCGGGGCAGGACGAGGATGTTGTCGACGGTGATCGCGGGCATCGAGGGCTCCTTACTAACTCGTGGCGTGGGTGTTCGACGTGGTCCGGGCCGCCCGCAGGCGGCGGCCGAGTCGGTCGAAGACCCGGGTGAGGCAGGCGACCTCGGCGTCGTCGAGGTCGTCCATCAGGTGGGTACGCACCGACGCCAGATGGTGTGGCGCGGCCTCCGTCAGCGTGAGCAGCCCGGCGGCGGTGAGCACGGCCTCGCTGCCGCGCCTGTCGTCCGGGCAGGGTTCCTTGCTGACCAGGCCGCGCCGCTGCATCGAGGAGATCTGGTACGTGAGTCGGCTGGGGGAGAAGACCAGCCGGCTGGCCAGCTCGCCCATCCGCAGTCGTTGCCCCGGTGCCTCGGAGAGCAGGACCAGCACGTGGTAGTCGGCGAAGGTGAGGTCGCTGTCGGCGCGCAGGTCGTCTTCCAACTGGGTGAACAGGCGCTGGCTGGCCTCGATGTAGGCACGCCAGGCGGCCGCTCGGGTGCTGTCCAGGCTCTCTGTCACGCCCATCACGATAGCACTAGTTCAAAATTTAACTAGTGCTGTTGGGCGTTGTCTGCGTCACGTCTGTCCGGTTGGTGGCATGCTTCGTGCAGCTTTGAAAGAAATCCCGGGTAATCGGGCGGCGGGATCACCACAGGTTGTGCCAGACTCCGGCCTCGTGGAACACGTGGAGCTAGCTGCCGACGACCTGCTGCTGCGCCCCTGGCGGGACGCGGACGCCCCGGCGGTGCGCGACGCCCTGCGCGACCCGGCCGTCGCCCAGTGGAACCCGCAGGGCGACGGGCCGATCGACGACGACGTCGCCCTGCTCTGGGTGCGTCGCCGGGGCGACTGGTCGGCAGGGGACCACGCCTCGCTGGCGGTGACCGCCGCCGGTGACGGCAAGCTGCTCGGCTCGGTGTCGCTGCACCACATTCGCCACGGCGACGCCTCCATCGGCTACTGGACCGTGCCGGCGGCGCGTGGACGTCACGTGGCGACGCGGGCCGTCGTCCGGCTCACCGCGTGGGCGTTCGACGTCCTCCGGCTGCACCGGATCGAGCTGTGTCACGCCGTCGCCAACTCGGCGTCCTGCCGGGTCGCCGACCGGGCCGGGTATGCCGCGGAGGGAACGCTGCGCGAGTCGTACCAGTACGGTGACGGCCGCCGCTACGACGATCACCTGCACGCACGTCTGGCCACCGACCCTCAGGTGCTGGTTCCGACCGTCAGTCGGTGACCTTGCGGAGGAACGCCGCCAGGGTGGTCCTGGTGCGCTCGATCTTCTCCTCCACGGACAGCGTCTCGTGCATCCGCGGCCCGGCGTGCTTCCTGCCCCGCAGGTAGAGCGAGCAGGCCAGGTCGGAGCAGACGTACGCCCCGACGGAGTTGCCCTGCCGGCCCTCGCGGCCGGCCTTGCGCGCGGTCATCAGCGACACGCCGTCGCCAGTGTGGGTGGTCAGGCAGAGGGAGCACATGCTGCGTCGGGTGCGCCCGGTCTGCTGCGGCGCCACCCGCAGGGCGACCCCGACCGGGCCGTCGTCGGTCTCGGCGATCAGGTACGCCCGCTGCGGCGCGGCGGGGTCCCGCCAGCCGAGGAAGTCGAGGTCGTCCCAGGGGTGCGTCTGAAGATCGCTGGGTACGGCCAACCGCTTCGCCTCGCCCTGCGTGCAGTTGACGAAGGAAGCGCGGATGGCGCGTTCGGTGAGGGCTAGCATAGGTAGTAGCCTAGCTCCCCTAGGCAAACGATTAACAAGACTAGATTCTGGGGTGTGGTGCGTGGCACGTGCCGGAGTGACCGCCGAGCGACTGGTCCTGGCAGCGGCCGACCTCGCCGACGAGGTGGGCGTCGAGAACGTGACAGTCGCCGCGCTCGCGCGGCACTTCGGCGTGAAGGACGCGAGCCTGTACTTCCACATCAGGAGCGCTCACGACCTGCGGGTCAGGATCGCCCTCCTGGCGCTCGCCGAGCTGGCCGACCGGGTCGCCGACGCGCTCGCCGGCCGGGCTGGCAAGGACGCCCTGGTCGCCTTCGCCAACGCGTACCGGGACTACGCGACACGGCATCCCGGCCGGTACGCGGCCATGCAGATCGACCTCGACCCCGAGACGGCCGCCGCGAGCGCGGGTATTCGGCACTCGGAGATGACCCGGGCCATCCTGCGCGGCTACCGGCTCGCCGAGCCGGACCAGACCGACGCCATTCGGATGATGCACAGCACCTTCCACGGCTTCGTGAGCCTGGAGCGCACCGGCGGGTTCCGCCACACACCGCGCCCGACGGACGAGTCCTGGGCCCGTACCCTCGATGCTCTTGATGCCCTGCTGCGCAACTGGCCGCAGCCGTGACGGGCGGGGCATGTATCCCATGCCCCGCCCGGCGTCCGGCCCGAGCCCATCAACACGATCAGTCGGAGACGAGCGGGCGTCGCGCTGCGGTCCGCTGTCGGAGCAGGACCAAGCCCAGGCCCGCCAGGAACCAGGTGGCGAGGACGGCCAGGGGCACCAGCGTGTGCGAGCCGTTGAAGTAACCGAAGTTGTTGACCGCGCGCACGGCTGCGCCCGGCGGGAGCTTCGCCGAGATCGCCTGCGCCCATCCCGGCAGCAGGTCGATCCCGATGGTCGCTCCGCTCGTCGCGTTGCCGATGGTGGTGAGGGTGAGCACGGCCAGCGCGATACCGATCGGGCCGAGCCAGGCGCCGAGGGCCTTCGTCGTGAAGGCGCTGGCGGCCGACAGCAGGATGAGCGACAGGGCGAGCAGGGGGAACGGCGCCGTCAGGGAGCCGTACACCGGGCCGGCGACCGTGGCCGCGACCACGCCGATCACGACCGCGAATCCGCCCATCGCGTAGAGCCGGTGGCGCAGGCGCACCTTCGCTGTCGACGCGGTGAGCCCCTGCGCGAGGACGAACGACGAGAGGGTGACCCCGAACACCACGTAGAAGGCGGACAGCCCACGGCTGTCGTAGCTCGCCAGCGGCACGATGTCGTTCTCCTGAACGGTCATGCCCGCATGCCTGGCGAGGCCGGCGACGAGTTGCCGGGCGGCGCCGCTCTCGCTGAATCCGCTCGCGCCGGCGTAGTCGAGCCGCAGGCTGTCGGGCGAGGCCGCGCTGAGGACCGCGACGGCGTCGCCGTCATGGACCAGGGCGGCGCCGTCGTCGACGCTGGTGACAGGTGTGACGGCGACGGCGTCGCCGAGCCCGGCATGGGCACTGGTGGCCAGCTGCTCGCCGACGACAGCGATCGGCAGGCGACTTGGCTCGGGATCACGTTGGAGCCCGACGTAGACGGCGATGAACGCCGTACCGATGATCAGCCCGGTGATCACCAGCGAAAGCCAGGCTCGACGTTGGGTGGTGACTGGCGTTTCCCGCTGGGTGGGTGGATCGGATGGCGACGTCATGGGTGCGTCCTCGGGTAGTGTGGTTTGAATGTCCAACCAGACGAACCGTAGCACCCCCGGTTTGAATTCCAAACCGTCTCGGGACACGCTTGCGGTGGCGCTCGACGCGGTCAACGACAGGTGGTCGCTGCACATCGTGCGGGCGCTCGCCTTCGGGGCGTCGCGCTACACCGAGATCCTGCGAGCGGTCGGCGCGCCCCGGGACGTGCTCGCCGCCCGGCTGCGAAAGCTCGCCGAGACCGGCATCCTGCGGGCGCGATCGACCGAGGACGGCAAGGTCGCGGGGTACGAGCTCACCCAGAAGGGTAGGGACCTCGGGCAGGTCATCCTCGTGCTCAAGCGCTGGGGCGACACCTACAGCGACGCCGACGTACCCAAGGTCGACTTCATCCACGACGTGTGCGGTGAGGTGTTCGTCGCCGAGGTCTGCTGCCAGGCGTGCGGCAGGCCCCTGCGGTCCGGAGAGTTGTCCCTCGATCAGGAGTCCGCCGCATGCTGACCGATCTGGAACTGGCCGACTGGCGGGAGCGGGTGGCCCGGCTGTACCTGTCCGACGTCGATCTCGCCGGCTTCCGGGCCGGCCGCGACGAGCTCTTCGCCACCCACCCGCAGAGCCCGATTCCGCCGGCCGAGCGGCCCGGCTTCACCGGTGTGCGCTACTTCGCGCCGAACCCGGAGGCCGTGGTGGAGGCGCCCCTGCGACCGGCCAGCGGCGAGCTGCGGGTGGACACCGGCGGCCCGGACGGGGTCGTCGCGTACCGGCGGGTGGCGGTGGCCGAGACGCCGTGGGGGCCGCTCACGCTGTGGTGGATCGAGGCGTACGGGGGTGGGCTCTTCGTGCCGCTGCGCGACGGCACCTGCGGGCAGGAGACCTACGGCGGGGGGCGGTACCTCACCGACACGGTGAAGGGCACCTTCGGCCGGGGCGTCGAGCTGCTGTCCGGTGACCGGGTCCGGCTGGACGCCAACTACCTCTACAACCCCAGCTGCGCGTACGACGACCGCTGGGCCTGCCCCCTCGCGCCGCCGGAGAACCGGGTCGACGTGCCACTGCGGGCCGGCGAGCTGGCGTACCACGACTGACCGGCCGCCCCGGCGGACTGCCGGGACGGCCGGTCGTGCCCGTCGATCAGCGGGAATTCGCCGGTGTCGAGCCGGGCACCTGCATCCGGGCCAGCAGTTGCCGGGCCTGATCGGCGAGTTGTGCGTCGACGGTCACCGCGTACTGGCCGGCGCGCAACGAGCTGGCCGAGGTGAAGTCGCGCTGCCCGCCGGTCATCGCGTGCGCCACCGCGCCGAACACGGCGCCCCAGATCGCGCCGATGATCAGGCCGACCAGGATCACCGCCAGCCAGTTGCCGACGGTGAAGATGCCGAACAGCAGGCCGATGAAGAGCCCGAACCAGGCGCCGGTGCCGGCGCCGAGCAGGGCCGCGCGGCCGGTGGTCATCCGCCCGAGCACCGTCTCCACAAGCGTGAGGTTCGTGCCGACGATGGCGCTGTGCTCCACCGGGAAGCGGTTGTCGGCCAGATAGTCGACCACCTTCTGCGCGGACGGATAGTCCGGATACGCGCCGATCGTCACCGTGGGTGGGCCGCTCTCCGGCCCGTGCCCGTCCCCGGCCGGCGAAGACAGGCGGCCTGCCGGCCCGGACGGAAGCACGTCGCCACTGGTTGCGCCGGGCCGCCACGCGGCGGCCGGCCCCGAAGCTGAGGTCATGAGCATCCTCCCTCGTCAGCCGACCGCGTTCCCGCCAGCGCCGGGCGGTAACGCCCGCGCCGGAGTGGGGTGCGTGTCTCCGGTGAGGCATGTGCGGGGACGGTCCGGGTAGGCAGTCCGGTGCAGAGCGGACAGATCAGCGACCACGGGTTCCTCGCCGACGGCCGCACGGCCGCGTTGGTGGACCGCTCGGGCTCGGTGAACTGGTGGTGCCCGGGCCGGTTCGACGCGCCGTCGGTGTTCGCGCGGCTGATCGGCGAGGACGCCGGACACTGGTCGATCCGCCCGGAGGCCGACTTCACTGTCGAACGCTGCTACCTCGACGGCACCCTCGTGCTGCGGACCGTCTTTCGCACCGCGCAGGGCGAGGTGGAGCTCACCGACGCGCTCGCCCTGGAGCCCGGCGCGCGCGAGCACGACATCGGTCTGCGCTCGCCGCAGGTGCTGGTCCGAAGCGTGCGGGGCCTCTCCGGCGAGGTGCCGATGCGGATGCACTACCGACCCCGTTTCGAGTACGGCCGGACCACGCCGTTCCTCATCGAGCGCGACGGCACCCTGGAGGCGGTCGGCGGGGCCAGCCGGCTCTCCCTGGTCACCAGCCTGCGGCTGACCTGCGGCGAGGGCGAGGCCACCGCGGCGTTCACCGTCCGCGCCGGCACGACCCACAACTTCACCCTCGGGTACGCCCCAACCTACGACGCGCCGCAGCCGCAGGTGCCCGACGCCGACCGGACCATCGCCGACACGGCCGAAGGGTGGCGCTCCTGGGTCCGGCAGCACGAGTACACCGGGATCTACGCCGAGCACGTGCGGCGCAGCGCGTTGGTGGTGCAGGGCATGACGTACCGACCCAGCGGCGCGGTGGTGGCGTCGGTGACCACCTCGCTGCCGGAGAAACTCGGCGGGGACCGGAACTACGACTACCGCTACGTGTGGGTGCGCGACTTCAGTCTGACGCTGCGGGCGCTGTGGCGGACGGCGTGTTACGACGAGGTGCAGCGGCAGTTCGCGTGGTTGGGTCGCGCGATGGGCCGGATCGACGAGGAGCCGGTGCCCATCATGTACGGCGTGCTGGGGGAGCGGGACCTCACCGAGCACCGCCTGGATCAGCTCGCCGGCTACCGCGACAGCCCGCCGGTGATGATCGGCAACGACGCGTGGCGGCAGCGGCAGATCGACATCTTCGGTGAGGCGTTGGACGCGGCCTGGCTGATGCGCGACCGGCTGGAGCCGTTGGAGCCGGACGTCTACCACCTGCTCCGGTCGCTCGCCGACAAGGCGGAGCGGGACTGGAAGTTGCCGGACGCGGGGATGTGGGAGGAACGCGGGACCGAACGCCACCACGTGTCCTCGAAGGTGCAGTGCTGGGCGGCCCTGGACCGGGCGGTCCGCTTCGGCGAACGGCTCGGTGAGCCGCAGGACGTGGACCGCTGGGCGGCCGCCCGCGACGAGGTGCGCGCGGAGGTGCTGCGACGCGGGTGGAGCGACCGGCTCGGGGCGTACACCGGGAGTTTCGAATCCGACGACCTGGACGCCTCGGTGCTGGTGATGCCGCTGGTGGGGTTCCTCCCGGCCGACGATGAGCGGATGCGCTCGACGATCCGCGCGGTGGAGGAGCAGCTGTCGCACGACGGCCTGCTGCGGCGCTGGAACGGCGACCCCGCGGGGTTTCTCATCTGCTCGTTCTGGCTGGTGTGCTGCCTGGCGCTGGCCGGTGAGCGGGACCGGGCGCACGAGTTGTTCGACGCGCTGGCCGGGCGGCTCAACGACCTGGGGCTGTTCGCCGAGCAGATCGACCCGTCGACCGGGGAGCAGTTGGGCAACTTTCCCCAGGCGTTCTCGCACATCGGCCTGATCAACGCCGCCGGTGTGCTCAGTGACGTCGAGCAGAACCCGGAGCTGCGTAGCCGCGGCATGCCGCCCGGGCACTTCACACCGACGTCGCGCTGAGCTGCCAGGAGCTGAGCGCCCCGCACGAGCGTCCCCGGGTGGACGGCGCCCGCTCGGGGGATGATGCCGGCATGAGGCTGGTGCTCACGGCGGACACGCATCTCCCCAAGCGGGCCCGGGACCTCCCGGGGCCGCTGTGGACGGCGATCGAGGCGGCGGACGTCGTGCTGCACGCCGGCGACTGGGTCGACGAGTCGCTGCTGGACGCCATGACCGTCCGCGCGCGGCGGCTCATCGGCGTGTACGGCAACAACGACGGCCCGGCGCTACGCGCCCGACTGCCGGAGGTGGCCCGCGTCGACCTCGACGGGCTACGGATCGCCGTGGTGCACGAGACGGGCCCCCGCACCGGCCGGGAGCAGCGGTGCGCGGCCCGCTTTCCCGACGTCGATCTGCTGGTCTTCGGGCACTCGCACATCCCCTGGGACACCGTGGCGCCCGGTGGGCTGCGCCTGCTCAACCCCGGGTCGCCCACCGACCGCCGATCCCAGCCGCACGCCACCTACCTGGAGGCCGAGATAACCCGGGCCCGACTGACGCGGGTCCGGCTGCACACCCTGCCGCGCCCCTGACCGCCGAGCTACTGGCCGCGACCCGTCTCGGCCTGCAGCTCGTCGATCCGCTTGGACGCCTCGGCCTTGGTCAGGTCGTCCGGCAGCGTCGCGTCCGCCTCCCGGGCCAGCGTGGCCAGGTACGACTCCTGGGCCGCGGTGGGCGGCTCGTCGCCGGTGACCCACTCGTCCGGGTCCTTGATCGCGCCGCGCGGGTCGGCCTGGTCGTTGCTGCGGTCCGTCATCATCATCACCCTTTCTTCGAACAGGTGTGCCAGTACCCCGATCGCCGTCGGTTCATGCCCATCCGTGGCGACCGTCGGCACCTACGATCAACGGATGAGCGTGAACTCCTCGGGCGTGGCAGTGGTCGGGGCGGGCATCACCGGGGTGGCCTGCGCGGTGGAGTTGGTCCGGGCCGGGGTGCCGGTGCAGGTCCGTGAACGGGGGCACGTGTGCGGCGGCCGGATGGCCAGCAAACGCTTCGACGGCCGCCCCGCCGACATCGGCGCCGCGTACTTCACCGCCAGCGACCCGGACTTCGCGGCCGTGGTCGACGAGTGGCGTGCCGCCGGTCTGGTCCGGGAGTGGACCGACACCTTCTGGTCGTACGACACCAACGGCCGCCACGACGTGCCCGGTCCGCTGCGCTACGCCGCGCCGCGCGGGCTGCGGTCGCTTGTCGAACACCTGGCCGGCGCCGTGCCGGTGACCGTCGACCGGCTGGTGCTCGCCGTGGAGCCGGGGCCGGCCGTCGACGGCGAGCCGTACGCGGCGGTCGCCCTGGCCATGCCCGGGCCGCAGGCCGCCCTGCTGCTCGATCCCGCCCTGGCCGACGCCACCCGGATCGTGCAGGAGCAGACGTGGTCGCCGGCCCTGGCCGCGGTGCTGCGGTTCCCGTCCCGGCGCTGGCCGCACTTTCACGGCGCGTTCGTCAACGACCATCCGGTGCTCGCGCTCATCTGCGACGACGGCGACCGGCGCGGTGACGACGCGCCGGTGCTGGTGGCGCACACCGTGCCGGAGTTCGCCGCCGGGCACCTGGCCCAGCCCTCCGCCGCCGGACCGGCGATCGAGCAGGCCGTCCGGGACCTGCTGGGGCTGGCCGAGGAGGCCACCGACGTGCACGTGCACCGTTGGACGTACGCCAAGCCGGCCGGCGACCTCACCGGGAACACCCACCACCTCGACGCCGACGGGATCGGTCTGGCCGGCGACGCGTTCGGCAAGCCCCGCGTGCAGAGCGCCTGGCGCTCCGGCCGCGACCTCGGCCGCGCGCTGGCCGCCCGCCTGGGCTGAGCGCCGCTGCCCACCGCTCAGGGGTGCCCGGCGGCGGCGACCGACCGGGCCTCGGGTTCGGACGGGTCTTCGGTCCGCTCACCCGCCCGGTCCAGCAACTGCATGACCGGGGTCGCCGCGACGCCGTGCACCACCACGGAGACGAGCACCACCAGCCCGACCGTCGCCCACAACAGCTCCGCCTGCGGAAAGTCCGCCTTCGTGGTGGCGTACGCCAGGTAGTAGAACGAGCCCACCCCACGGATGCCGAACAGCGAGATCACCCAGTGCTCGGCCGGCCGGCCGGGCGCGCCGCGCAGCGACAACCAGCCGACGGCCGGCCGGACCAGGAAGACCAGCGCCAGCCCGACGGCGGCCGCCGGCCAGGTCAGCGGGGCGAGCAGACCGCCCACGATCGCGCCGCCGAGCAGCAGCAACAACACCAGGGTGAGCAACCGCTCGACCTGCTCGGCGAAGTCGTGCAGCACCGAATGGAACTCGTGGGTCCGCTCGGCGGCCCGGATGGCCCGCGCGGCCACGAACACCGCCAGGAAGCCGTACCCGCCGGCGACCTCCACCAGCCCGTACGCCAGGAAGGTGGCGGCCAGCGCCAGGAAACCCTCGGCGTGCCGGGCCAGCCGCAGCTCGCTGGGCGCCCGGAAGAACAGCTTGCCGAGCAGCCATCCGATGAGCAGGCCGCCACCCACACCGACGCCCACCTTCCAGAGCACGTCGACGGTGAACCACTCGGCCACCCACGCGCGCGGGGCGAGGCTGGTCGAGGCGATCGCGATGGCCGCGTAGACGAACGGGAACGCCAGGCCGTCGTTGAGGCCCGCCTCCGAGGTCAGGGCGAAACGCACCTCGTCCTCGGAGTCCTCCACATCGGTCGGCTCGCCGACCTGCACGTCGGCGGCGAGCACCGGATCGGTAGGCGCCAGCGCGGCGCCCAGCAGCAGCGCCGCGGCCGGCACCAGGCCGGCCCACCACCACCCGAGCAGCGCCACCGCCGCGATGCACAGCGGCATCGCGATGGCCAGCAGCCGCCAGGTGGAGGACCACCGGGCCCAGCTCAACGGCCGGTCGATCTTCAACCCGGCGCCCATCAGGGCGACGATCACCCCGATCTCGGTCAGGTGGGTGGTCAGCTCGGGGTGGGCCAGCGGGTCCGGTGTCGGTAGCCCGACCGGCAGCAGGAAGACCAGCATGCCGAGGGCGAGGAACGCGATGGGCATGGACAGCGGGCGGCGCTCCAACACCCGGGGCAGGATGCCCGCGAGCAGCGCGCCCAGGCCCACCAGCGCGAACGCGACGTCTACCGGCTCCACGGACACCACCCTTTCGCCGCACCCGCACGGCGCGGGCAGGTGGCCACAGACCATGCCCCGGAAGACTTCCGGCTATGCGTGTGCGACCCGGTGAACCGGAGTGAGCCTCACCTCGGCCGGATGAGCGGGGAATCCGCCAGCTCGGCCAGCAGCGCCGCCGGGTCGTCGTACACCGCCACCGCGCCGGCGCCGGCGAGCTCCCCCCGGCTGGTGCCGCCGCAGGTCAACCCGACGCAGGGAATGTTCAGTTTGCCGGCCGCGGCGACGTCCCAGACCGAGTCGCCGACGAAGACGACGCGCTCGGCGGCCAGCCCGGACTGCTCCAGCGCCGCCTCGAGAATGTCCGGTGCCGGCTTGCTCTCCTGCGCGTCCGCCGAGGAGGTGACGGTGTCCACCACGTCGTCGGCGTTCAGGGCCCGGCGCAGCGCACCCACCTCGTGTTCAGCGGCGGAGGTGGCGAGCACCACCCGCAGCCCCCGCTCGGCGCACGCCCGCAGCAGGTCCGCCGCACCGGGCAGCGGAGTCAGCCGCTCCCAGTACTCGGCGTACAGGGTGTTGTGCGCCTCGCGCAGCTTCGGGTCGTCGTCGCGGTCGCGCTCGGGGCCGAGCAGGTGGTCCAGCAGCTTGTCCGAGCCCATCCCGATCGCGCGGTGCACGGTCGCCATCGGTACCGGGTGGTCGGCCTGACGTAGCGCCTCCCACCAGCTCACCGTGTGCAGGTAGGTGGTGTCGACGAGCGTCCCGTCGATGTCGAAGAGCACCCCGTGGGGTTTTTCGGTGGCCATGGGCGCACTCCTACCCGTTCGACGGTCGGCTGATTCGTCCGGGCTGACCGATGGCGGCCGACCTCAGCGCGGCTCGGCCGGCGGAACGAGGATCTCGAACCAGACCGTGGACCCGCGCACCGACGGGTCGGTGCCCCAGGCGTCGCTCAACTCCTCGATCAGGCCCAACCCGCGCCCGCGACTGCTCAACGTGTCGGTGCGGGCCCGGGTCACGGTGCCCCGGGTGCCGGAATCGGCGACCGAGACCAGCAGTCGCTCCGGGCTCAGGTCGATCTCCACGCGGGCGGCCGTGCCGGCGTGCAGCAGCGCGTTGGTGGTCAGCTCGCTGGTGCACAGCACCGCCGCGCCGATCACCGACTCGGGCACCTGCCACTCGGTGAGCTGGCCGGTCATCCAGTGCCGGACCCGGCTGGGCGCGGTCGGCTCGGCCGGCACCTCCATCGCCGCCGACCGGCTCGGCTTGAGCGCGTGCTCGACCGCCAGCACGGCCACGTCGTCCTCGGTGCCGCCGGACACGGCGGCGGTGGCCACCGCGCAGAGGGCGCGGGGGTCGCTGGTGCCGGCCTTGGCCACGGCGTCGCCGAGGGCGTCCAGCCCGGCGGTGAGGCTCTGCCGCCGGCGCTCCACCACACCGTCGCTGAACAACAGCAGGGTGTCGCCGGGAGGGAACGCGACAGTGACGGTGCGCGGGCGACCGCCCAGCCCCAGCGGGGGACCGGCCGGCAGGTCCACGTACTCGGCGTGCGACCGGCCGTCCGCGGAGCACCGGCGGATCAGCGGCGCGGGATGACCGGCGGTGGCCAGGGTCAGCTCCCGCCGCTCGGCGTCGATCACCCCGAACACCACGGTGACGAACAGCTCGTGGCTGCCGGCCTCCGCGCCGAGACTGGCCACGAGCCGGTCCAGCCCGGCCAGCACCGCGTCCGGCGCCGGGTCGGCCAGGGCCAGCGCTCGCAGCGCCGCCCGCACCTGCCCCATTCGCGCCGCGGCCTGCACGTCGTGCCCGGCGACGTCGCCCAGCACCACGCCGAGCGCGCCGGTGGGCAGCAGGAACGCGTCGTAGAAGTCACCGCCGGCCGCGTTGCCGTCCACTCCCGGGTCGTAGCGGGCCGCGATCCGCAGCCGGGGCAGGTCGGGAAGGTGCTCCGGCAGCATGCTGCGTTGCAGCAACTGGGCGGTGCCGTGCTGGGTCTCGAACCGCCGGGCCCGCTCCGCGGCCTGACCGATCAGCTCCGCCGAGGCGGCCAGCAGCGCCCGCTCGGCCGCCGACCAGGAGTGCGGCACCTGGTAGCCGACAGTCAACCCACCCCGGATCACCGACGTGCCCAGCGGCAGCACGGCCATCGACCGGATCTTCTGGTCGTGGCGGTCCACGGCGGTCTCGCGCAGCGGCTGCCCGTCGCGGGTGAACGACGGCTCGCCCGAGCGGGCCGCGAGCGCGACCGGCCCCAGCCAGTCCGCCGGCGTCCGCCGCCACAGCGGCGGCAACCGCTCGTCGGCCTCGTCCATCAGTTCGCCGCGGACCCGGCGCACCATCCGCCAGCCGCCGCCACCCTCGTCCACCGCGAACGCGACCCGGTCGGCGTCGAACGTGGTGATGGTGTGGCGCAGCGCGACCCGGGCCACGTCGTCGAGGGTGAGGGTGCCGGCGAGCGCGGCGGCGACCTCGCTGAGGCTCTGCAACTGCTCGGTCGCGTGGGTGGTTTCGGCGGCCACCGTCAGGATTCCCACGATCTGTCCGGCGCTGTCGCGGACAGCCGAGTGACCGCGGGTGAAGACCACCTGCTCGACCACCCCGGAGCTGTCCCGCATCAGGGGGAGCGTGGACTCCTTCTCCAGGAAGGGCACGCCGTGCCGGTAGGCGCGCTCGATCACGTCACCGAAGCCGGGCAGCGACCAGACCTCGGCGTACACCTCGGCAGCCGGTCGACCGAGGGCAGCGGGGTGTTTGCTGCCCAACAACTCGGCATAGCCGTCGTTGTAGAGCAGGACGAGGTCGTCGCCGTACGCCAGCGCCATCGGCATCGGCGCGGCGAGGATCAGCTCGACCACGGCCCGGACCGCCGGATCCCACCCCTCGCGCGGCCCGAGGGCGGTGGCGGACCAGTCGTGGGCGAGCACGGCGGCCGCACCGGGCCCGGTGGATGCGCCGGGCACCGGAATTGCTGGCGTGGGGACTCGCCCGACCGTTCCTGGCATGTTCGCAGCCTATCCGGCCGTCGGTCAGCCGCATCCGATCATGTGCGCGGGTCGCGGCCGACCCCGACGGGGTGCCTGTTAGGGCAGGTCAGGGCCCCTGTTTGTCGACTTGTCGGAAAAATGGCAGTGAGCCGCGCGGACTGCCGTACCGGTGGCCGGGTATGCGCCCGACGCAGTCCATGCGACAGGAGGGACATCATGCTGAAAACCCTCGCGGTTCGGCAGGCCGACATCGGTGATGCCATCGCCGACACCTGGAGGTCGGTGCTGCTCTTCATCCCGAAGGCAGTGGCCTTCATCGTCATCCTCGTGGTCGGCTGGCTCATCGCCAGAGCGGTCCTCAAGATCGTGGATGCGGTGCTGGAACGGGTGCACTTCGACCAGGCGGTCGAACGCGGAGGCATCAAACGGGCACTCGAGAGAACGAAGTACGACGCCAGCGACATCCTGGCCAGGTTGGCGTACTACGCCGTCCTGCTGTTCACCCTGCAGTTCGCCTTCGGAGTCTGGGGGCCCAACGCGATCAGTGACCTGATCAGCGGTGTGGTGGCCTGGCTGCCGCGCGCGTTCATCGCGATCATCATCGTGGTGGTCGCGGCCGCGATCGCCAACGCCGCCCGCGATCTGGTCACCGGGGCGCTGGGCGGGCTGTCGTACGGCAAGGTCCTGGCCGACCTGACGGCGATCTTCATCATCGCGCTCGGCGTGATCGCCGCGCTGAACCAGGTGGGTATCGCCACCACGGTCACCACTCCGGTGCTGATCGCGGTGCTCGCCACGGTCGCCGGCATCCTGATCGTCGGCGTCGGCGGTGGTCTGGTGAAGCCGATGCAGAAACGCTGGGACGGCTGGCTCGATAGGGCCGCCCAGGAGGCCCGGGCGGTGCAGGAGCATCGGCGGGCCACCTCGGCCGGGCGCGGCGACATGGAGCGGCAGATGGCCGACCGTGGCGGCGACCGGACCCAGGCCATGCCCCGGGTCGACGAGCAGTCGACGATGTCCGGTGGGCGCGGCACGTACCAGTCCGGTGCGGCCGACGAGACCCAGCAGTACCGCCCGTAGCGGGGCGCGACGGCACGATCGTGAGGGGAAGGGCGTCCGCGTTGCGCGGGCGCCCTCTCTCCGCGTCGCGAGTCGTACGGGGTGACCGGGTGGGTCAGGAACGGTCGAGCGAACGGGCCAGCGCGCAGACGGCGACGAGCCGGGTGAGCGGCCACTCCGGCTCGCTCCAGTCCACCGGGCCCCGCGGCGGCGTCCACCCGTGCTCCAGGGCGGCCTCGCGTACCCCCTCGGCGTAGCCGGCGAGCGTCGCGGCGGTCAACGGCCGCCGGTCGCCGTCCAGGCTGTCCCGCACGGCGGCGGCGTGCTGGTCGACAAGCGCCAGCAGTCCGGGACGCGCGGCGGCGGCGGCGAGGCCGGCGGTGCCCACGGAGACGGTGAGGGCGGCCAGGGTCGACCGCGCCGACTCGACGGCGGTCGGGGAGGCGACGCGGTTGAACGGCATACGCATGGTGACCGAGGCTAACCGACCGGTCACCGGGCCGGCCTCGGCCGCTCGGCGGGTGTCGGTTGTGCCACCGGACGGGTCGGGCTGGCCGCGGGGGTTGATCCGGCACAGACGGGGCAGCAGGAGAGGGACGGCGCAGCCCGGCACAGAGCACGGACGGCGCCGGGTGGGCGGCAGACAGCAGGGAGGCACCGATGGGGGAAGTGACGGACGGGCCGGACGAGCGGCACCGGCGGCCGGCAGGGGTGAGCGACGAGACGGTCGCGGCGCTGGGCAAGCTCAGCGAGGCGCTGGAGTGCGTGGAACGGGCCCGTGGGCACCTGTACTCGCTGCACCAGTTGATCGGGCATGCCGACCTGATGCTCGATGACGCGGTGGAGCAGTTCCGCGCCGCCGGGCATCCACACATCGCCGAACGGATCGACGCCGAACTGCTCGGCCGCAACGTGATCGCCGGCCGGTGGACGTTCCAGATCGTCGAGGACTTCGACGACGGCTACCACGCGCTGTTCCGCGAGCTGGACCGGCAGGCCCGTGACGAGTTGGTGGGCGGGCGGCGCCATCTGTACGAGGCGGAGATGAAGGAGCGCCGCCGCACCCGGGGCCGGCCGGGGCACGAGGCCCGGCCGGTCGGCGAGGGCTAGTCGCTGGTGGCGTTGGCCGGCCGACGCCGGGCCGCGTCGTCGGCGATGATCACGGTGGCCACCATGAGCGCGACGCAGAGGCTGAACAGCCAGGACTCGTCGGAGACGAGCCAGGCCGACACGGGCGCCTGCAGCGCGGCGAGCAGGAAGCCGAGCCAGGCGAGGCGGCGCTGACGCGTGGAGAGGATTCCGGAGCCTTGATGCATCCCGAAATTCTTACGCGAACTGGCCCGTTTGCCGTCCTCCGATCGGTCGATTCTGGCTGAGCTGTCCGCTTTCTCAACCGTCCGGACACGAGTTCTTGTCGCGACGCACGGGCGGCTCCCCCCGCCGGTAAGGTGCGCTGCGGCAGGATGGGGTCCCGTGTCCACCTCGCCCGCGCCGCCCCGCGCCACGCTGCTCCTGCTGGCCTATCTCGCGTTCGTCAGCCTCGGCCTGCCCGACGGCCTGCTCGGCGTCGGCTGGCCGTCGATCCGCGCGGACTTCGGCGTACCCACCGAGGCGGTCGGGCTGCTGCTCACCGCCGGCACGGTCGGCTATCTCGCCTCCAGCGTGCTGGCCGGGTTCACGCTGGCCCGCCTCGGCGTGGGCGCGCTGCTCGCCGGCAGCACCCTGCTGGCCAGCCTGGCGCTGACCGGCTACGCCGTGAGCCCCGGGCTGGCCGTGCTCGTGGGCTGCGCGCTGGTGCTCGGGCTGGGCTCCGGTGCGATCGACTCCGGGCTCAACGCGTACGCCGCCGGGGCCTTCGGCCCGCGACACATGAACTGGCTGCACGCCTTCTTCGGCCTCGGCGTGGCGATCGGTCCACTGATCATGACGGCGGCGCTCAGCGCCGGGCTGGCCTGGCGGTGGGGGTACGGCATCGTGGCCGGCGCCCAACTCGCCCTCGCCACCGCGTTCGCGCTCACCGTACGCGCGTGGCAGCGTCGCGCTCCCGCTCCCGAGCCGGGCGTGGGGACGACCGACGCCGGGCCGGCGGTCCGGGTGCCGGTCCTGGCCACGCTGCGGCTGCCGGCGGTCTGGTCCGGGGGACTGGCCTTCGCGCTGTACGTGGCCATCGAGGTGTCCGCCGGACTCTGGGCGTTCCTGCTGCTCACCCAGGGGCGCGGCCTGAGCGCCGCCGTGGCGGGCGGCTGCGTCTCCGCGTACTGGGGCAGCCTCTTCGTCGGCCGGGTGGTGCAGGGCGTGGTCGCTGAACGGCTCGGGTCCCGGCTGGTGTTGCGGGTCAGCCTGGGTGGCATGGCCCTCGGTACGGCGCTGATCGCGGTGCCCGGGGTGGCCGTGCTGGCCGTGCTTGGCCTGGTCGTGCTGGGGTTCGCCGCCGCGCCGGTGTTTCCGCTGCTCACCCTCACCACCGCCGACCGGGTCGGCGCGGCGCACGCGGACCGGGCCATCGGGTTGCAGATCGGCGCCGCCGGTGTGGGCGCGGCGCTCGTCCCGACGGGCCTCGGCGTGCTGATCAGCAACCTGTCGGTGCAGGTGCTCGGCTCGGCCCTGCTGGTGCTCGCGCTGGCGTTGATCGTGCTCTACGAACTGGGCGCCCGCCGGCCCGCCGCCGGAAGCGGGCCGGAGCAGCCCGGCTCCGCTGCGGCCGAGTCCCCAGCGTCCGAGACCGCGACGTCCGGGACGCCGGCCCAGTCCCGGACCGCTCTGCCCGACGCGGACTATCCGTTGTCCGGTCCGGTCCGGCCGGTCGTCGACGGGCGGTAGGCGCGCTGCGGGTCGGTCGGCTCCCGCCCGGCGCCCTCGGCCTCCCCGCCTCGGTCGGCCGCCGCGGGCCCGTGCCCGAAGGCGGCCTCCTCACCGGCGTCGTTGCCGGTCACGTCGTCGGCCTGCCCGTCGATGCTGGAGCCCGCCACGGCGCGCTCCAACTCCTCCAGCGGAAGCCGTTCCTCGTCGCGCCACACCCTGTCGTCCGTCATGACTTCAGCCGTACCCGGGCGCGATGATCGCAAACGGGTACCAGCCGGCCCGAGACACGACGATGGCCGCCGGGAACTCCGGCGGCCATCCTCGGTCGTGCAGGGGATCACGGCTGCGGGCGGTCCACCGAGCCACGCCAGGCGCCGGTCTCCTGACCGCGCCGCTCGATGAACGTCTTGAACCGCTCCAGATCGCCCTTGGCCCGCCGGTCGACGATGCCGAGCTTGTCGCCGGCCTGCTCGACCACCCCGTGCGGCTCGAACTCGAGCTGGAGGGTGACCCGGGTCTTGCCCTCGTCCAGGCGGTGGAAGGTCACCACACCGGCCTGCTGGGTGCCGCCGGTGGAACGCCAGGCGACCCGCTCGTCGGGCAGCTGCTCGGTGATCTCGGCATCGAACTCGCGCTTCACGCCGGCGATGTCAACCGTCCAGTGGGTCATCGTGTCGGAGAGCTGCCGGACCTCCTGCACGCCCTCCATGAACTGGGGGAACTCCTCGAACTGCGTCCACTGGTCGTACGCGGTGCGCACGGGTACGGAAACCTCGACGTGTTCGGTAACGCCACTCATCAGGAACCCTCCTCTGGTCGCGGGTGATGGCCGGATCGGGGGACGATCCGTCTCACCAGCGAGTCGTCTCGTTCTTGTGGCCGAGCGCGGCCCACACCTCGGAGACCGTCTGGTACTCGGTGCCCTCGGGCAGCCGCTCCAGCGCCGCCACGATGTCGTCTGGCGCCTCGTTCTCCCGGGCGCTGGCGATGAGCACCAGTCGGTCGCCGGGCAGCGCGCTCATGGAGATGAACCGGCCGAGCCGGCTACGCTGCTCGACGTCGGTGGAACTCATCCCCTGCGGGGTGCCGGTGCGCAGGTCGCCCGCCGGTGCCGTGGTGGTCTCCGGCTGGTCCTCGCCGGCTGGTTCCGGCACCCGGGACTCCTCGACTCGGGAGCCACCGGTCCCCGGCCCCTGGACGAGGCCGCTGACCTCCTGGCTCATCTGCTCGTCGATCCTCGGTCCGTGCTTGCTGTTGCCACGCTCCATGCCTTCTGCGCTACCCGGCACCCCGCCCGGTAAACCGGCACCGCGTCACGAACCGGCCCCCGGGCCGGACATCCGGGCGGACAACGGCCCTCAGGAAGCGGCCGCCTTCCGCGGTGGCAGCACCGGCTCCTGGAGGTCCTTCTCGCCCGCCTGCAACTGCCGGCCGCGCTGCACCTCGGCGTTGATCTGCACCCCGAGCATCAGGGCAGAGTTGGACAGGTAGAGCCAGACCAGGAACGCGATGGCCGCGCCCAGGCTCCCGTACGTCGTGTTGTACGAGGCGAACTTGGCCACGTAGAGGCCGAAGCCGAAGGAGACCGCCGCCCAGGAGACCAGGGCCACCGCGCCGCCGGGGGTGAGCCAGCGGAAGCGGGGCTGGCGCACGTTCGGGGCGATCCAGAACAGCAGGGACAGGAGCACCATCATGACTATGGCGAGCACCGGCCACTTCGCCACGCTCCACACCGTCCGGGCCAGGCCGCCGGCGTGGATCAGGTCGCCGACCGCGTCGGTGACCGGGCCGCTGACGATCAGCGCGAGGGCGACCACCGCGAGCAGCACCAACGTCACCGCGGCCAAGCCGATCTGCACTGGCCGCAGCTTCCAGACCGGCCGACCCTCGGTCACCCCGTAGATCGCGTTGGAGGCCCGGGTGAACGCCCCGATGAAGCCCGACGCCGACCACAATGCGCCGAGCAGACCGAAACTCAGCAGCACCTTCACGTTGCTCTGCTGAACCACCACGGCCCGGATCACCCCGACCACGCCGCCGTCCTTGTCGGCCACCACCGATCCGGCACCCACCTGCTTGGCGAGGTCGACCACCGTGTCCAGGGTCCGCTCGCCGTCGGAGACCAGACCGACCAGGGCCACCACCACGATGGCGGACGGAAAGAGCGCCAGCACGCCGTAGTAGGTGAGTGCGGCGGCCCAGTCGGAGCAGTTGTCGTTGACGAAGTTCGTCACGCTGCGCACCAGCACCCCGCGCCAGGTCCGCCAGCTCAGCTGCCGCATCCGCCGGGGCACCGGCGCACCCCGCGTGTCGGCGCGCGTCGTACCGGGCTCCATGGTCGTCATGCCCGCTCCCTGTTCCCCGGCCACCGGATGACCGGTCGTCCGGTCGGGCCTGGCCCGGCCGGTACCCCCGGCGAGAAATCGACAAACCCGTGCCGGCAGCGCCGTGTTTGCCGTCCCGCCAGCGGGGAACGGTCATCAGTCATCCTGTCGACACTCCAGGAGGACGAGATGCCCGGGCGCGAGGACATGCCCAGCACGCTGCGACGCTCCCCGGACAAGGCGCAGCGCACCTGGGAGAAGACACACGACTCGGCGGTGGAGACCTACGGCGAGGGCGAGCGGTCGCACCGCACCGCCTTCGCGGCGGTGAAGCACCAGTTCGAGAAGGTGGGCGACCACTGGGAGCCGAAGGGCCGCAAGGGCCCGAGCGACCGCCAGGCCGCCGGCGGCGGCCCGGAGCGGCGCGCACCCACCGCCGGTGGGGTGGACGCCAACGCCAGCAAGGACCACCTCATGTCGGTGGCCCGCAAGCTGGACGTCCCCGGCCGGTCGAGCATGACCAAGCCGGAGCTGGTCACGGCCATCGAGAAGGCCAACGACCGGGCCACCCGCAAGGCCCGCGGCGACTGACCCACGCACACCGCGGTACGGGCGGACGCGCCACCCCGGCGTCCGCCCGTACCGCTCACCACTGCCCGCCGCCGGGCGCCTCGATGTGCACCGCCTTCGTCGCGCTGAACTCGTCCAGCAGCTCCGGGCCGTACCCGAAGCCCTGCCCGCTGGCCCGGCGCGGATGCGCGGCACCGCCGGGCGCCCCGCCGAACACCGAGTTGACCTTCACGGTGCCCACCGGCAGCTCCCGCCACGCCCGCTGCGCATGGCTCATCGACGCCGTCAGCACCGTCGCGGCCAGCCCGTACGGAGAGTCCGCCGCGCAGGTCAGCGCCTCGTCGAACGAGTCGACCACCACCACCGGGGCGACCGGCCCGAACGTCTCCTCCCGCACCAGCACCATGTCGTGCCGGCAGTCGGTGACCACGGTCGCCGGGTAGTACGCCCCGGGCCCGTCCGGCACCTCCCCGCCGGTACGCACCCGCGCTCCGGCCGCCACCGCCGCGGTCACCTGCCCGTGCACGTGGTCGCGGTGCCGCCGGTCGACGAGCGGGCCCAGCTCGGTGCCCGGGTCCCGACCCGGCCCGACCCGCAGCGCGCCGGCCCGGCGCACCAGCGCCGCCACGAAGTCGTCGGCCACCTTCCGGTGTACGTAGATCCGTTCCACCGCGACGCAGATCTGCCCGGCGTTCGCGAACGCCCCGAGCGCGGCCTGCTCCGCCGCCCAGTCGGGGTCGACACCCGCGTCGACGACCAACGGGTCGCTGCCGCCGTTCTCCAGCAGCACCTTCGCGCCGGTACCGGCCGCGGCGGCGGCGATCTTCCGCCCGGTGGCGGTGGAACCGACGTGCGCGACCACGTCCACGTCCTGTGTGGCCAGTGCCGCGCCGACCTCCGGACCACCGGTGAGCAGGGACAGCACCCCGGCCGGCAGCGCCGCGTCCAGGGCGCGCGCCAGCAGCCAGCCCGTCGCCGGCGTTCGCTCGCTGGGCTTGTAGAGCACCACGTTGCCGGTGACCAGGGCCGCGCCGAGCAGCCCGCAGGACACCGCCACCGGGTCGTTCCAGGGGGTGATGACGGCGACCACGCCCCGCGGCTGGGGCGTCATGAAGTCCACCGCGTCCGTCGCGCCGTTCAACGTCCGCCCACCGCGCAGCGGGGCCAGCTCCGCGTACTGTCGCAGGGTGCCGATACCCGCCTCGACGCCGCCGCGGGCGTCCGCGAGTGGCTTGCCCATCTCCGCGGTGACCGCCGCCGCCAGCTCGTCGGTGACGGCCGCGACCGCGTCCGCGGCCCGGTGCAGCGCCGCCGCCCGTTCCGCCGGCGCGGTCGCCGCCCACGACGCTGCCGCGTCCCGCGCCGCCTGGGCCGCCTTGCCGACCTCGTCGGCCGTTGCGATCGGCACGGAGCTGACCGGTTCGCCGTCCGCCGGATCGTGGACGACCAGCTCGCCGCCGGCCCCGCCCGCGCCCCACACCCCGCCCACCAGCTGCGCAACCGTGTACATGCGGCGCTGGATGCCCCGGCCCCGGCGAGACAAACGCGTTTCGCCCGGTTGCGCGCCGGGTAGGCGGATCGGGTGACTACCACCGGCGCGCAGAGCGCGGACGCCGTCGTCGTCGGAGCCGGGCACAACGGCCTGGTCGCGGCGAACCTGCTGGCCGACGCCGGGTGGGACGTGGTGGTGCTGGAGGCGACAGCCGTACCCGGCGGCGCGGTGCAGTCCGCCGAGGTGACCGCCCCGGGCTACCTGAGCGACCTCTACAGCTCGTTCTACCCCCTGGGGTACGCCTCGCCGGTGCTCAACGGCCTCGACCTGGGCCGGTACGGGCTGTCCTGGCGGCACGCCCCGGACGTGCTGGCACACCTGCTGCCCGACGGCCGGGCGGCGGTGGTCAACCGGGATCCGGACGTCACGGCCGCGTCGCTGGAGCAGTTCGCCCCCGGCGACGGAAAGCGCTGGCTGAACGCGTACGCCGACTGGCTCGACGTGGCCGAGCCGATGCTCACCACCATCACCACGCCGTTCCCCCCGGTGCGCGGCGGCCTGGGCCTGCTGCGCCGGCTGCGGGTCGCGGGCGCCCTGCGGCTGGCCCGCCGACTCGTGGTGCCGGTGCGCAAGCTCGGCGACGAGCTGTTCGACGGTCCGGGCGGGCCGGCGCTGCTCGCCGGCTGCGCCCTGCACACCGACCTGTCCCCCGAGGAGGCCGGCTCCGGCGTGTACGGCTGGCTGCTGGCCATGCTCGGCCAGCAGGTCGGCTGGCCGGTGCCCGACGGCGGCGCGCGGCAGATCACCAACGCGCTGGTGGCCCGCCTGTCCGAGCGCGGTGGCCGCATCCTCTACGGCGCGCGGGTCGACCGGGTGCTCACCGCGCGCGGCCGGGCGATGGGCGTCCGCACCGAGGGCGGCGCGCTGTGGCGGGCCCGCCGGGCCGTCCTCGCCGACGTGCCGGCCCCGGCCCTCTACCTCGACCTGGTCGGGGCTTCGGCGCTGCCGTCGCGGCTGGTCGAGGACCTGGCGCACTTTCGGTGGGACGGCTCGACGCTGAAGGTGGACTGGGCGCTCTCCGCCCCGGTCCCGTGGACCAACCGGGAGGTCGCCGGCGCCGGCACCGTGCATCTCGGCGCGGACCTCGACGGGCTCACCCGCTACGCCGGCGAACTCGCCCGCGGCGAACTGCCCCGCGACCCGTTCCTGCTGGTCGGGCAGATGTCCGTGGCCGACCCGAGCCACTCACCGCCGGGCACCGAGTCGCTGTGGTCGTACACCCACCTGCCGTTCCGAAAGGACTGGCGGGCAGAGGAGATCGCTGGGCACGTGCAGCGCATGGAGGACGTGCTGGAGGCGGCGGCCCCGGGCTTCCGGCAGCTCATCGTCGGACGGCACGTGGCCGGGCCCGCCGAGCTGGAGAAGGGCGACCCGAGCCTGGTCGGGGGCGCGCTCGGCGGGGGCACGGCCGCCGCGTACCAGCAGCTGTTCCTGCGCCCGATTCCCGGCCTGGGCCGGGCGGACACCCCGGTGGACCGGCTCTTTCTGGCCAGCTCGTCGGCGCACCCGGGCGGTGGGGTGCACGGCGCACCGGGCGCGAACGCGGCCCGCGCGGCCCTGGCCCGCGACCGCGCCCTGACCGGCGCCGCCTACGCGAAGGCCATTTCCACCGCCCACCGGGCCGTCTATCCTCCGACCTGACGCGGTGATCAAGAGGTTCGCGTCACCGGCGAGCCGGAATCTGACGCACACCTCTTGATCACCGCTGGACCAGGGGTCAGTTGGTGATGTTGCGGTGCTTGCTGCGCAGGCGGAACGGCATCAGCGCGCTCTCGACCTTGGTCGCCGTGGTCATCTTGGAGACGCCGTCGCGCCGCTCCTCGAAGCGGATCGGGACCTCCAGGATCGTGTGGCCCAGCTTGGTGGCCAGGTAGTGCATCTCGACCTGGAAGCTGTAGCCGTTGGACTGCACGCGGTGCAGGCCGATGTCCTTCAGCGCGTCGGCCCGCCAGATCTTGAAGCCGGCGGTCAGGTCCCGGATGCGCACCCGCAGCAGCGTGTGCACGTAGAGGTTCGCCCATCCGCTGAGCGCGCGCCGGTACAGCGGCCAGTTCTCGTCCAGCTCGCCACCGGGCACGTACCGGGAGCCGATCACCACGCCGGCCTGGGTGGAGAGCAGCGCGCCCAGCATCCCCGGCAGCGCCTCCGGCGGGTGCGACAGGTCGGCGTCCATCTGTGCCACGAACTCGGCGCCGCCCTCGAGAGCCCGGGTCATCCCGTCGACGTACGCCCGACCCAGGCCCTCCTTGCCGGCCCGGTGCATCACCTCGATCCGCTCCGGATACTCGATGGCCAGCTTGTCGGCCACCTCGCCGGTGCCGTCGGGGGAGTTGTCGTCGGCGACGAGGATGCGCAGGCCCGGCAGCGGCAGTGCGAGCAGCCGCTCGACCAGCGCCGGGAGGTTGCCCGCCTCGTTGTAGGTGGGCACGACGACGGTCAGGTGTGCGTCTCGCCACGGCGACGGCAGTTGGACGGGCTCGATCATGTCGGACATCCTCGGTTTGCGGACTGGGCTACCCCAGAGGGTAGCCAGTTGCCCGATCCGGATTGAAAAGGCTCCCCGTCGATCGGGCCGGCCGCAGGTGGCGGCGCGCTCAGCGCAGGCGACGGGCCATCGCGGTGAGGGCCATCGCGACGCCAGCGAGGGCGAGGCCGGACAACGCCGGTTTGTGGGTGCCCACCCAGAGCGCCGCCGAGCGCCGCCGCGCCTGGTCGCCGAAGATGCCCGCCGCGCCCCGGTCCCGGTCGTCGTCGCCCGGGTGGTCCAGGTTGTCCCGCCAGGTGGCCGGGTCGATCTCGTCGCCGGTCTGCTGGCTGTCGTACCCGTCGCGGGCCAGCTTGCGGTCCAGCAGGCCGGGGATCAGGATGTCGCCGAGGCGCGCCTGCCAGGTGGGGCCGCCCACGTTCAACTCCCGGGTGCCCCGGTCGGCGGCCCAGACGATGGCCCGCGCCGCCACCTCGGGCGCGAAGATCGGCGGCACCGGCTGTGGGTGCCGGGGCAACCGGGTACGCACCCAGGAGAACTGCGGCGTGTTCACGGCGGGCAGCTGCACCATCGACAGCTTCACGCCCGGGCAGTCGTGCAGCAGCTCGGCCCGCAACGAGTCGTTGAACCCCTGTACGGCGTGCTTGCTCGCGCAGTACGCCGACTGCAGCGGAATCCCCCGGTAGGCCAGCGCGGAGCCCACCTGCACGATCGCCCCCCGACCGTGGGCCCGCATGTGCCGCAGCGCCGCGAGGGTGCCGTGCACCGTGCCGAGGTACGTCACCTCGGTGACCCGGCGGAACTCGCGGGCCGGGATCTCCCAGGCCGGCGCGAACACCGACACCATGGCGTTGTTGATCCACACGTCGATGCCGTCCCAGTGGTGCACCACGTCGTCGGCGGCCTGCTGCACGGCACCCGCGTCAGCGACGTCGACCTGGTACACCCGTACGTCGGTGGCGCCCAGCGACCGGCACTCCCGCTCGGCGGCGGCCAGCCCTGCCGTGCCCCGGGCCAGCAGCGCCAACCGAGCGCCCCGGGCCGCGTACGTGCAGGCCACCGCGCGGCCCACACCGGCGCTCGCGCCGGTCACCACCACCGTCTGCGTCACCGGGTGCCCTTCTGCCGGGTGGCGATGTCGGAGAGCCGGGCCAGCGTCTCCTTGTTGCGCAGGTGCAGCACCAGGTCGTTGGCCTTGTTGCGGACCCAGCGCAGCGGGCCGGCCGCGAAGTCCTCACCGAGGCGGACGCGGGTGGCGTCGCCGTCGACCGGTTCCAGGGTGAACGCCACGATCGCCTCGCCGGCCGGCCACAGGCCGGCGCGCAGCACCAGCCGGTGCGGCGGCTCGCAGGCCAGCACCGTCGAGGCGTCCTGCAACGAGAACGGCCACGGCCCGGCCCGGTGGTGCAGTTGGCTGCCCACCCGGGGCCAGGCGTCGTCCACGTCGCGCACGTGCGCGGTCCCGACCACCCAGTCGCTGTACGTCCACCCGTCGGCCAGCACGTCGAACACCTGCTGCGGGGGAGCGTCGATCACTTTCTCCACTATCGCCACTGGGCTCCCATACCCGCCTCGCGACGGAGGCTAACGGGCCGGCGGGTTAGCTTCTTCCAAGCGGCGGGTAAGGCCGACCGGGGCACCGCCGGCGGCGTTGGCCCACGGCGCCGACGACGACGTTTACTCCTCGGGGCGCCGGGAACCCGCCGGCTGTGCGACAGGACCAGGAGGATCCGTATCAGCGCAGGTCAGCCCGGGTTTACGCCGGTGTTGGCCGGGCTGGTCACGGGCCTGCTGAACCCACCGGGGGAGTCCTGTACGACGCGGTCCTGCTCGACCGCGACGGCACGCTGATCGAGGATGTGCCGTACAACGGCGACCCGGAGAAGGTCCGTCCGGTCCCGGGGGCGCGGGCGGCGCTGGACCGGCTGCGGGCCGCCGGGTTGCGCCTGGCGGTGGTGACCAACCAGTCGGGTCTGGCCCGGGGCTACTTCAGCGAGGAGCAGATGCGGGCGGTGCACGCCCGCGTGGAGGAGCTGCTGGGTGGCTTCGACGCCTGGCTGGTCTGCCCGCACGACGACTCCGACCGATGCGACTGCCGTAAACCGGCGCCCGGTCTGGTGCACGCCGCCGCCCGCGAGCTGAGCACGAGCGCGTCGCGCTGTGTGCTGGTGGGCGACATCGGCCGCGACGTGGGCGCCGCGCTGGCCGCCGGTGCGGCCGGGGTGCTGGTGCCCACCCCGGTGACCCGACCGGAGGAGATCGCCGCCGCCGGCTGGGTGGCCGCGGACCTGCCCTCGGCGGTGGACGAGATCCTGCGCCGCCAGCGGGCCGTGCAACCCGCCGAGGCCGGGGAGCGGGTGGGCACGGCGTTGGTGGTGCGCTCGGACTCGGCCGGGGACGTGCTCGTCACCGGGCCGGCGATCCGCGCCGTCGCGGCCGGCGCGCGGCGGGTGGTGCTGCTGTGCGGTCCCCGCGGACGCGCCGCCGCCGAGCTGCTGCCCGGCGTCGACGAGATCATCGAGCACCCGCTGCCGTGGATCGACCCCGCGCCGGCACCGATCGACCCGGACGCCATGCGGGGCCTGACCGCCCGTCTCGCCGCCGTCGGCGCGGACGAGGCGGTGGTGTTCACGTCGTTCCACCAGTCCGCCCTGCCGCTCGCGTTGCTGCTGCGGATGGCCGGGATCACCCGGATCGCCGCGATCAGCGACGACTACCCGGGCTCCCTGGTGGACATCCGCCACCGGGTGCCGGTGGGCGTCCCCGAACCCGAGCGGGCGCTCTCCCTCGCCGCCGCCGCCGGTTACCGGCTGCCGGTCGGCGACGAACCCGTGCTCCGGCTCCGTGGCGACACCGTGGCGCTCCGCCCGGCCGCTGCCGGTGACCCCGGTTACGTGGTGCTGCACCCCGGGTCGGCCGCGTCGAGCCGGGCCTGCCCGACCGAGCTGGCGGCGCGGATCGCCGCGGCGCTGACCGCCGCCGGGCATCGGGTGCTGGTCACCGGCGGGCCCGACGAGCGTACGGTCACCGCCCGGGTCGCGGCGGCGGGCGGCACCGACCTGGGCGGCCGGACCGACCTGGCCGGGCTGGCCGCGCTCGTCGCGGACGCCGCCGCCGTGGTGGTCGGCAACACGGGGCCCGCGCACCTGGCCGCCGCGGCCGGGGTGCCGGTCGTGAGCCTGTTCGCGCCGACCGTCCCTTTCGGGCAGTGGGGGCCCTACCGGGTTCCCACCGTCCGGCTCGGCGACGCGGGCGCGCCCTGCCGTGACACCCGGGCAGCCAGCTGCCCGGTCCCGGGGCACCCGTGCCTCAGCGGCCTCGACCCGGCCGAGGTGGTCGAGGCGGTACGCACGCTCGTGCCCAGCGGTGGTGGCAACCGATGAACATCCTGCTCTGGCACGTGCACGGCTCCTGGACCACGTCCTTCGTGCACGGTAGCCACCGCTACCTGATCCCCACCACACCCGACCGTGGCCCGTACGGCCTCGGCCGGGCCCGCACCTATCCGTGGCCGGACAGCGCCGTCGAGGTGGCCCCCGACGACCTGCCCGGCAGCGATGTCGACCTGGTCGTCCTGCAACGTCCGGAGGAGATCGACCTGGCCGAGCAGTGGCTCGGGCGGCGCCCCGGGCGTGACGTGCCCGCCATCTACGTCGAGCACAACACCCCCAAGGGCGACGTGCCGAACACCCGCCACCCGATGGCCGACCGCGCCGACCTGCTCGTCGCCCACGTCACCGGGTTCAACCAGATCTTCTGGGACACCGGCGCGACCCGCACCAGGGTGGTCGACCACGGCATCGTCGCGCCGACCGTGTCGTACACGGGTGAACTGGACCGGCTCGCCGTGGTGATCAACGAGCCGGTGCGGCGGGGCCGGGTCACCGGCACGGACCTGCTGCCCGAGTTCGCCGAGATCGCGCCGCTGGACGTGTTCGGCATGGGCGTCGCGGGTCTCGCCGACCACCTCGGGCTGCCCGCCGACCGGCTCACCAGCCACGACGACGTGCCCCAGGACCGGATGCACGCCGAGCTGGCCCGTCGGCGCGCGTACCTGCACCTGTGCCGCTGGACCTCCCTCGGGCTCAGCCTCATCGAGGCGATGGCGATCGGCATGCCGGTCGTCGCGCTCGCCACCACCGAGGCGGTGACCGCGGTGCCACCGGAGGCGGGCGCGCTCGCCACCCGGATGGACACCCTGCTCGACGCCGCCCGCCGGTTCATCGCCGAGCCGGCGGCCGCACGTCAGGCCGGTGTGGCGGCACGGGCCGCCGCGCGGGACAGGTACGGCCTCGACCGTTTCCTCGCTGACTGGGACCGGCTGCTGGAGGAGGAAGTATGCGGATCGCGATGATCTCGGAGCACGCCAGCCCGCTCGCCATCCTCGGAGGCGAGGACGCCGGCGGTCAGAACACGCACGTCGCCGAGCTGTCCGCCGCGCTCGCCGCCGCCGGGCACGAGGTGCGGGTCTACACCCGCCGCGACGCCCTCGACCTGCCGGTGACCGTGCGCGCCCCGGACGGGTACGACGTGGTGCACGTGCCGGCCGGCCCGGCCGAGCCGGTCGCGAAGGACGCGCTGCTGCCGCACATGCGCGAGTTCAGCCGCTGGCTCATCGAGCGGTGGCGCGGCGGGGACTGGACGCCAGAGGTGATCCACGCGCACTTCTGGATGAGTGGCCTGGCCGCGTTGACCGCCGGTCGGCAGACCGGGGTGCCGGTGGTGCAGACGTACCACGCGCTGGGCACGGTCAAGCGCCGCTACCAGGGCGTACAGGACACCAGCCCGGCCCGGCGCATCTCCTACGAGCGGGAGCTGGGCCGCTCGGTGGACCGGGTGGTCGCCCAGTGCCGCGACGAGGTCGGAGAACTGGTCCGGATGGGCGTGCCCCGCTCCCGGATGACCGTCGTGCCCTCCGGGGTCAACCTCGCCTCGTTCTCCCCGCTCGGGCCGGTCGCCGACCGAGAGCCGGGCCGAGCCCGGATCCTGACCGTGGGCCGGCTGGTCGAGCGCAAGGGTTTCCAGACGGTGGTCCGCGCCATGGCGCTGGTGCCCGACGCCGAGTGTGTGGTGGTCGGCGGCCCGCCCGAAGGGCTGCTGGAGACCGACCCGTACGCCCGCAGGCTGCGCGCCCTGGCCGAGTCGTGCGGGGTCGCCGACCGGGTGCACCTCGTCGGCGCGGTGCCCCGGGAGGAGATGGGCCGCTGGTACCGCTCGGCGGACCTGCTGGTCGCCGCGCCCTGGTACGAGCCGTTCGGGTTGACCCCGCTGGAGGCGATGGCGTGCGGTGTGCCGGTCGTCGGCACCGCCGTGGGCGGCATCCGCGACACCGTCGTCGACGGCACGACCGGCGACCTCGTACCGGCTCGGGACCCCAACGCCCTCGCCGCCGCGATCCAGCGGCTGCTCGACGACCGGATCCGCCGCTTCCGGTACGCCACGGCGGCGCGCGAGCGGGCCCGGTCGCGCTACTCCTGGGCGGCCACCGCCGAACGCCTGGCCGAGGTCTACGGCGAGGTCGCCGCCGTGCGCCGGCCGACCCGGGTGGTGGCCTGATGCCGGCGGGCAGCCCGCTCGACGTGCACCTGACCAACCTCGCCGCGGCACTGGGGCCGTACCGCCGGTCTGAACCGCAACTGGCGCGCTGGGGCGCGGCCCTGGCGCACCGGCTGGCCGGCGGCGGACGGCTGCTCGTCGCCGGCAACGGTGGCAGCGCCGCCGAGGCCCAGCACCTCACCGCCGAGCTGGTGGGCAAGCTGCACGACGACCGCCAGCCCCTGTCGGCCATCGCCCTGCACGCCGAGACCAGCGCGGTGACCGCCATCGCCAACGACTACGGCTACGCCGATGTCTACGCCCGCCAGGTCCGCGCCCACGGCCGGCCGGGCGACGTCCTGTTGCTGCTCAGCACCAGCGGCACCAGCCCCAACCTGCTCACCGCCGCGCACGCGGCGCGCGACGCCGGCCTGACCACGTGGGCACTCACCGGGCCCGCCCCCAACCCCCTCGCCGACGCCTGCGACGAGGTGCTCGCCGTGCCGTCGGCCGACACCCAGGTCGTCCAGGAGCTGCATCTCGTCACCAGCCACCTGATCTGCGAGTACCTCGAACAGGAACTGCCCGCCGCGCTGGCCGCGACCAGCGCCGCCGCGGGCGTGCCCGCCGGGCCGGCGCCGGCCGGTCGGCTCGCGTCCGGGCCGGTGCGGACCGGGGTCGAGGTGGTGCTCGACGGCGGGACCGGACAGCAGGTCGACGCGTGAGGATGAGGGGGGAAGCGTGAGGGGACCCGTGGTGGTGGTCGGGGACACCCTGCTCGACCGGGACGTGGAAGGGGTGGTGAACCGCCTCTGCCCGGACTCACCGGTGCCGGTGCTCGACGAGACCTCGGCCGTCGACCGGCCCGGCGGCGCCGGCCTGGCGGCGGTCTTCGCGGCCGCGCAGGGCGCCGAGGTGGTGCTGATCACCGCCCTCGCCGACGACGCCGGGGGTGCGCGGCTCAGCGCGCTGCTCGCCGCGGCCGGCGTGCAGGTGTACCCGCTGAGCCTGTCCGGCGCGACCCCGGAGAAGATCCGGCTGCGGGCCCGGGGCCGGGTGCTGCTGCGTCACGACCGTGGCGGCGCCTCCGGCGAGCCGGGCCAGCCCTCCTACGAGGTGCTGCGGGTGCTCGCCGCGGCGTCGGCGGTGCTGGTCAGCGACTACGGCCGGGGAGTGGCCCGCCAGCCCGCGCTGCGCGCCGCGCTGGCCGCCACCCGCGCGCCGGTCGTGTGGGACCCGCACCCGCGCGGCCCGGCCGCGGTGCCCGGGGTGCACCTGGTCACCCCGAACGAGTCGGAGGTACGCGAGCTGGTCCCCGCGCTGCCCGGCGCGTCCCGGCTGGCCACCGCGTCCCGGGGCGCACAGGGGCTGCGGCGGCGGTGGCGGGCGGGCGCCGTCGCGGTGACGTTGGGCGGGGACGGCGCGTTGCTCTGCCACGCCGGGTCGACGCCGCTGGTGGTGCCCACCCCGGGCAGCGCCGAGGGCGACACCTGCGGGGCCGGCGACCGATTCGCCGCCGCCGCCAGTCTCGCGCTGGCCCGGGGCGCGCTCGTCTCCGAGGCGGTGCAGGCGGCGGTCGCCGAGGCGTCCGCGTACGTGGCGGGCGGGGGAGTGGCCAGCGCCCTGCCGCCACCGGAGCAGCCGTTCCCGCGCGTCCTGCGGGCGGGGTCGAACCGCGGACCGGCGAGCGGGCACGGGGTCACCGGCCCGGGTGGTGAGCGGGTGGGCATCGCGGCGGTCGCCACGCTGCTTGCCGAGGTGCGGGGTGCCGGCGGAACCGTGGTGGCCACCGGAGGCTGCTTCGACCTGCTGCACGCCGGGCACGTGGCCACCCTGCAGGCCGCCCGGCAGCTCGGTGACTGCCTGATCGTCTGCGTGAACTCCGACACCAGCGTGACCGGGTTGAAGGGGCCGGACCGGCCGGTCATGTCCGAGGGTGATCGGGCCCGGCTGCTGGCCGCGCTGAGCTGCGTCGACGCCGTCCTCGTCTTCGACGAGCCGACCCCGGAGGCGGTGCTGTCCTGGCTGCGCCCGGATGTCTGGGTCAAGGGCGGCGACTACGCGACCGGCGGCCCGGACGCGGCCGGGCTCCCCGAGGCGGAGGTCCTGCGCCGCTGGGGCGGGAACACGGTGGTGGTGCCGTACCTGGACGGTCGCTCCACAAGTGACCTGATCACCCGTTCGGCCGGCGGGCCGGCCCCCGGCCTGGGCGAACGCACGCAGCAGCCGGTGTCGACGACGCGGGAGCGCAGCCGATGACCGCCACGAGGTCCGGCGCCGGGCCCACCGTCCTGGTCACCGGCGGCTCCAGCGGGCTCGGCGCGGCGGTGGTCGCGGCGGTGGCCGCCTCCGGTGGCCGTCCGCTCGTGCTGGACCGGCAGGCACCGGTCGACGGCGTGTCCTGGACCGAGTGCGACCTCGCCGACACCCGCGCCGCCGAGGTGGCCACCCAGCACCTCGCCGAGCAGGCCGGCGGCCTGGACGCGGTGGTCACGGCCGCCGGCATGGACGTGCCGGGTCGGCTCGCCGACGTGCCGGGGGAGATCTGGGACCGGATCGTCGCCGTGGACCTGCTGGCCACCGCCGCGGTGATCCGGGCCGCGCTGCCGTTCCTGCAGACCTCTCGGGGCCGCATCGTCACGGTCGCCTCGACCCTGGGGGTCAAGGCGGTCAGCGACGCCACCGCGTACTGCGCCGCGAAGTTCGGCGTGGTCGGGTTCACCCGCGCCCTGGCCGCCGAGCTCGCCGGCGAGGTCGGGGTCACCCTGCTCATTCCCGGCGGGATGCGTACCGCGTTCTTCGACGAGCGCGACCCGCAGTACAAGCCGGGGCCGGACGCCATCCTCAACGACCCCGTCGACACGGCCGCGGCGGTCATGTTCGCGCTCAACCAGCCGCCCGGCTGCGCGGTGCGCGAGATGGTGGTCTGCGCCGAGCAGGAGACGTCGTACCCGTGATCCTCGTGCTGCGCGCCCTCGGCGTCGGCGACCTGGTCACCGCGGTGCCCGCGCTGCGGGCGCTGCGGGCCGCGTACCCCGGTAGGGAGCTGGCGCTCGCCGCGCCCGGCGGCCTGGCCCCGCTGGTCGACCTGGTCGGGGGCGTCGACCGGCTGGTGGACACCGCCGGGCTGGACGGGCCGTCCTGGCCCGGCCCCGCCCCGGAGATCGCGGTGAATCTGCACGGACGCGGCCCACAGTCGCACCGGCTGCTGGCCGCCGCCCGTCCGGGGCGGCTGCTCGCCTTCGCGAACGCCGCCGCCGGGTTCGGCGACGGGCCGCGGTGGGTCGACGACGAGCACGAGGTGGACCGTTGGTGCCGGCTGCTGTCCTGGTACGACATCCCGACCGACCGCCGTGACCTGGGCCTGCGCCGGCCCGCAAAGGCCGGCCGACCGACCGGCGCCACAGTGCTGCATCCGGGCAGCAAGGTCCCCGCCAAGCGGTGGCCCGCCGAACGGTTCGCAGCCCTGGCCCGGGCGCTCGACGAACGGGGGCACCGGGTGCTGGTCACCGGCTCGGCCGACGAACGCGGGCTGGCCGCTCGGGTCGCCGACGCGGCCGGCCTCGCGCCGGCCGCCGTGCTGGCCGGCCGAACCGACCTCGGCGCGCTGGCCGCGCTGGTCGCCGACGCCCGGCTGGTGGTCAGCGGGGACACCGGCGTGGCCCACCTGGCCACCGCGTACGGGACCCCGTCGGTGGTGCTCTTCGGGCCGGTGCCGCCGGCGGCGTGGGGTCCACCGCCGGACCGGCCCCGACACCGGGCGCTGTGGACCGGTGCGGGGGATTGGCGCAGGTGGGACGGGGTAGGAAGCCACCCGACATTGACGGCCCTGCGCCTCGACGAGGTGCTGGCCGCTGTGGACGAGGTGGAGAGGGCGGTGCGGGTCTCCGGTGCGGTTGCGGCGTAGCGACCCGGGTCGGCCCGGTTACGGGCGACGCCGGCGCGGTAAGGGCTGGACCTTCGTCGATCCGAGTGGTGCGGTCGTGCGGGATCCCGCGACTCTGGCGCGGCTGCGGGAGCTGGTGATTCCCCCGGCGTGGCAGGACGTGTGGATCGCGCCGCACGCGAACGGGCACATCCAGGCGACCGGCGTCGACGCGGCCGGACGCAAGCAGTACGTCTACCACCCGGTGTGGCGCGAGAAGCAGGACGCGGCGAAGTTCGACCACATGCTGGAGGTGGCCCGGCGGCTGCCGGGGCTGCGGATTCGGGTGGGACAGGACCTGGGCGGGCGGGGGCTGGGTCGGGACCGGGTGCTGGCGACCGTGGCCCGCCTGCTCGACATGGGGATGTTCCGGGTCGGCAGCGACCAGTACGCGGCCGGCGACGACCCGACGTTCGGGGTGTCCACCCTGCGCCCGGAGCACGCCCGCAGACGCGGTGGCTGCGTGGTCTTCGAGTTCCCCGCGAAGGGCGGCATCGAGCAGGTGCGCCGGATCGAGGACCCGGAGCTGTGTGAGGTGCTGGTCAACCTGCGCCGGCGTCGCCGGCGGGCGGACCGGCTGTTCGGCTACTGGGACGGCCGGGAGTGGCGCGACGTGCGCAGCGACGAGGTCAACGGCTACCTGCGCGACGCCAGTGGCGGCGAGATGACCGCCAAGGACTTCCGCACCTGGCATGCCACGGTGCTGGCCGCCGCGGAGTTGGCCGCGGCCGACCCGGCCCGCTCGGCCACCGCCCGGCGCAGGGCGGTGGCGGCGGTGATGCGTGCGGTGGCCGAGCTGCTGGGCAACACCCCGACGGTGGCGCGGACGTCCTACGTGGACCCCCGGGTCGTCGACCTCTACCACGACGGAGTGGTGGCACCGGTGGACCCGGGTGCGCCGCGCGAGGAGATCGAACGGGTCGTGTTGGACCTGCTGGAGAAGGCCTGACCGGCCCCGCCGACGATCCTGGGGGGGAAGCGACGGGGCCGGGGCCTCGGCCCGGGGGCGACACCGGGCGGCCGCCCGCCGCGTTCCGCGGCGGGCGCCTCGCCACGGCCCCCGTTCGTGGCCGCTGTCGAGCCCGGTACGCGGGCGCCGCCTCGGCCACGTCGGTCGTCAGTCTGCCCCGGACGAGTTGACTCTGGACGCCAGGCGGTTGACGGGCCGCGCCGGAACTGCGTCGCCGTCGCGACACGCCTGCGGGCTCATCCCGTACGCCGCCCGGAACACGCGACTGAAGTGGGCCTTGTCCCCGAACCCCCAGCGCGCGGCGATGACCTGCACGGGCTGGGTCCGCAGCGTCGGGTCGGTCAGGTCACGCCGGCACCGGGCCAGCCGAAGGTCCCGGATGTACGACGCCACAGTGGTGTTCTCGGCCTCGAAGAGGCGGTGCAGTGTGCGCAGTGAGATGTGCTGGGCGTCCGCGACGACCTGTGGGCTGAGCGTCGCGTCGCCGAGGTGGCGGTGGACGTACGCCTGCACCTGGGCGACCAGCGCCCGGCGGCGGACCTCGGTCGGCACCGCGTCCTCGGCGACCAGGTGCCGGCCGAGCATGGTGGTGGCCAGGTCCAGCCCCACCGCGCCGAGCCGGCCGGCGTCGGCGGCGTGGTACTGCTCGGGGTGCCCGGTCACCTGGAGCAGGAACTGCGCCAGCAGCGCACCGAGCCCCTCGCTGCCGGACATCCGGCCGCCGTAGAGCGCGGCCATCCGCGCCGGTGGCAGCGGCAGCGCGGCGTGCGGGATCAGCGTGATGATCGAGGTGGCCTGGGTCCGTTGCGGGTCGGTCGAGTGGTGGCAGACGTCGTGTTCGCGGGAGGCGTCGTAGAAGGTGAACTCGCCGGCCAGGATCTCGCTGCGGCGACCGTCCTGACTGGACGTGCCGACGCCACCGGTCGTGAGGGCGAGCACGTAGAGCTCCGGATCCGAGCGGCGGACCAGCTTGCGGGTGCGGGTGGCGTCCAGTGACGGGTACTGGTACTCGACCACGTGGATCGCGCCGAGGTCGATGAAATCGGCCCGGGCGGCGAAGTCGGCCGTGTGCGCGGACTGGATCCGCAACGGCGCGGAGGTGCGCGCCACCAGGTCCAGCCACATGCCGAACCGTTCACCGGGTGGCAGGACGGTGGTGTCGACGGTCTCTGTGGGCAGCATCGGCGTCGCCTCAGGCGGCTCGGCGGGCGATCAGCGCCTCGATGCCGTCGAGGATCCGGTCCAGGCCGAACGTGAACTCGTCGTCCGGGTCGTCGTCCTGGTCGAGGACGCCGGAGTTCAGCACCCGCAGCAGCGCCGGGAAGCGGACCGGGTCGATGAGACGCCCCAGCATCCGGCGGTACGCCGGCATCAACTCGCCCGGCCCGACGCCGGCCGCCCGGCTGCCCTCGGCGACCTGGTTGACGAGCGTGGCCTCGTTGCGGACGTACCCGGTGACCAGCAGGAGGATCGACATCTTCTCGCTCTCGGGCAGGGGAGTGCCGTCGAGGCAGCGCAGCCCGTCCTCCATCCAGTCGAGCTGCTGGGGGGTGATCGGCGGGCCGGTGATCGGCACGTGCAGCAGCCAGGGGCGCTGTCGCAGCACGTCGTGTTCGGCCCAGGCCCAGCGGGTCAGGCGGGCGCGCCAGTCGTCGTCCGGCGAGGCCGGGCCGGGCGACGGGCCGTACCCGGCGTCCACCATCAGCGTCAGCAGTTCGTCCTTCGAGCCGACGTGCCGGTAGAGGGCCATGGTGGCCGCGCCCAACTCCTTGGCCACCCGGCTCATCGAGACGGCCGGCAGCCCTTCGGCGTCGGCGACCCGTACGGCGGCGTCGACGATCGCGGGCACGCTGAGGCCGGGTCGGGGACCCCGCGGTGGCCGCTCCCGCAGGCCCCAGGCGCTCTCGATGGCCGGCGGGAGCGCCGGGCCGCTGTCGTCTTTCGTCTCCGCCACATTTCCTCCTTGCCCCGCCATCCTAGTTCTGCGTATGGTCTACGCATAACAGCGTACGTCATACGCAGAAGGAGTTCTCCCATGACAGCGACGACCTCACCGGCACCCCGCGCGGGCCGGCGGGAATGGATCGGATTCGCGGTGCTGATGCTGCCGCTGCTCCTGGTCTCGATGGACGTGTCGGTGCTCTACTTCGCCGTCCCGTTCATCAGCGAGGAGCTGCGGCCCACCGCCACCCAGCAGCTCTGGATCTTCGACATCTACGGCTTCGTGCTCGCCGGGCTGCTGATCACCATGGGCGCCCTCGGCGACCGGATCGGCCGGCGTCGGCTCCTGCTGCTGGGCGCCACCGCGTTCGGTGCCGCGTCCCTGCTGGCCGCCTACGCCGACAGCGCCGCGACGCTGATCGCCGCGCGCGCCGTGCTCGGCGTCGGCGGGGCCACCCTGATGCCGTCCACCCTCGCCCTGGTGCGCAACATGTTCCACGACGCCAAGCAGCGGGGCACCGCGATCGGCATCTGGACCGCCACGCTCACCGGCGGTATCGCCGTCGGTCCGGTGCTCAGCGGCGTCCTGCTGGAGCACTTCTGGTGGGGCTCCATCTTCCTGATCAACATTCCGGCGATGCTGTTGCTGCTCCTGCTCGCCCCCGTCCTGGTGCCCGAGTTCCGCAACCCGGTGCGCGGGCGGTTCGACCTGGTCAGCGCGGCGCTGTCGCTCGGCGCGCTGTTGCCGGTGATCTACGGCATCAAGGAGATGGCCCGCGACGGCGTCAGCGCGGTCCGGGTGCTGGCCGTCGTCGCCGGTCTGCTCGTCGGGGCGCTCTTCCTGCACCGGCAGCGGACCCGGGCGTACCCGATGGTCGACCTGGCGCTGTTTCGTCGCCACGGCTTCGCCGGGTCGCTCGCGGTGAACCTGCTGGCGATGTTCGCCCTTGTCGGGTTCGCCATCTTCACCACCCAGCACCTGCAACTGGTGCTCGGCCTGAGCCCGCTGCGGGCGGCACTGTGGAGCCTGGTGCCGTCGCTGGCGGTCGGCGGCGTGGCCCCGGCCGCCGCCGCGCTCGCCCAGCGTGTCGAGCGGGCGTACCTGATCGGCGCCGGCTTCGCGATCGCCGTGCTCGGGTTCGCGGTGCTGACCCGGGTCACGCCCGAGACGCCGCTCTGGCTGCTGCTGGTCGGCGCCAGCGTGTACGCGGGCGGCCTGGTGATGGTGATGTCGCTGGTGACCGAGCTGGTCCTCGGTGCGGCGCCGCCGGAGCAGGCCGGTGTGGCCTCCGCGCTGACCGAGTCCAGCAGCGAGCTGGGCGGCGCGCTGGGGATGGCCATCCTGGGCAGCGTGGGTGCCGCGATCTATCGCCGCGAGGTCCTCGACGAGCTGCCGGCCGGGCTGCCGGCGGACGCCCGCGACGCGGCCGGGGAGACGCTGGGCGGCGCCCTCGCCGTGACCCGGGGGCTGCCGGGTCAGGTGGGTGACGCGGTGCTGCACGCTGCCCGGTTCGCCTTCACCGACGGGCTGCACCTCGCCGCGATCGCCGCCATGGTGGCGATGGTCCTGGGCGCGGTGACCGCGCTGGTGACGCTGCGCGGCGTCCGGCCGGCCGACCCGGCGGCAGTGGCCGCCGAGCCGACCGGCACGCCGTCGTCGGACGTCGCTTCCGTCAGTCGTTGAGCACGTGGGCGAGTCGGTCGCGGAACCGCCGCTCGGAGTCGCTTACCGACTCGCCGCCAAGGCCCAGCAGACCGCCGCTGGACGCTGCGCCGACCACCTGGTCCGCGATCTTCACGAGCCAGTGCTTGTACGCCCCGGCCTCGCCCTCGTCGACGCGGGCGGCCAGCAACGCGGACGCCTCGCCGGCCCGCACCAGCACGTCGTCGATGTACGCCTGCGGGTCGGCGGGCGCGATGACCGGCAGCTCCTCGCCGGCCTCGGGGTCGCCGACCTGCGTCACGATCTCGCCGGCCACGGCGGCGACCAGCGGGCTGGCCGACTCCCGGCCCGCGCCGATGGTCTCCAACCCGGCCGCGTTCTCCGCCATGGTCCGGCGGGTGCCGTCGGACTCGGCGGCGCTCGCCGCGGTCAGCACCGACTGCGGGAGGCCGACCAGCAGCCCCCACTCCCCGTCGGAGAAACCGAAACCGGTGTACGCCGGCTGCTCGATCACGGCAATGCCCCTTCCGCCCTGCTCAGTGTGGTCAATCAACGGGCCCCGCACCGGTGCCCGGGTCAGGCTAGTCCAGGGTCAGCAGACCCTGCTCGGACACCACGCGCACCGACAGGGTCTTGTACCCGACCTCGTCGAAGAGAACAGTCATCTTGTCGTCCTCGTAGGAGAGCACCAGGCCGTGCCCCCACTCCGCGTGGCGCACCTGGCTGTGCACCGGAAATGGCCCGACCGCGCCCTGGTCGGCCACGCTGGTGCCCCGGTGGCAGTTGTCGCAGTGCGCGCAGACCTCGGTCATCTGCTCGCCGAAGTAGGCCAGCAGGGTCTGCCCGCGACAGGCGGTGGTCTCGGCGAAGGCCCGCATCATGTCGGTGCGCGAGCGGGTCACCGTCTGCTGGCGTTCCGCCTCGGCCAGCGCCGCCGCCGCCGCGTCGGTCGGGGTGGGCGAGTAGCGGGGCGCGGCGATGCGCTGGCGGGCGCGCGGCTCGGCGGCGCCCACCTGCTCCAGCAGCGAGAGGTACTGGCCCAGCTTGCGCGGGCCGAGGCCGGTGGCCTCGCGCAGCTCGGTCTTGGTGGCCGGCTTGCGGCGCAGCAGCGCGGCCAGGTCCCGCAGCTCGTTCTCGTCCGGCAGGCCGCCGCTGAAGAACCGTTGCAGGCCCACGTCCTCGGCCTGCCAGAGCAGCAGCACCCGGGCCGGCTGTCCGTCGCGTCCGGCCCGGCCGATCTCCTGGAAGTAGCTGTCCGGCGAGTCGGGCAGCGCCATGTGCACCACCCAGGCGATGTTCGGCTTGTCGATGCCCATGCCGAACGCCGAGGTGGCCACCATGATCGGCACCTGGTCGGCGAGGAACGCCTCGTGCAGCTCGTTGCGCGCGCCGGCCGGCATCCCACCGTGGTAGAACTGCGCCGGGAAGCCCGCGTCGGTCAACCGGGCGGCCAGTTCCTCGGCGGACCGGCGGGTCGGCACGTAGATGATCCCCGGTCGCACGTCGTCGCGCAGCAGCGTGATCAGCCGCCGCCACCGGTAGTCCTCGGTGGGGCAGTGCGCCACCTCCAGGAACAGGTTGGGCCGGTCCAGCCCGGAGACCACGACCTCGGGCTCGCGCAGCCGCAGGCGGGCGATGATGTCGTCGCGGACCGGCGGGGAGGCGGTGGCGGTCAGCGCGACCACCGGCGGCCGGCCGATGCCCTCGATGAGGTGGCCCAGCGCCAGGTAGTCGGGCCGGAAGTCGTGCCCCCAGGCGGAGATGCAGTGCGCCTCGTCGATCGCCACCAGCGCCGGCTTCAGCGCGGCGACCTCGGCCATCCGGTCCGGGTTGCTCAACTGCTCCGGCGTGATGAACAGGAACTCCGCCCGGCCCGACTGGATCTCGGCGATCGCCTCGGCCTGCTGTGCGGCCGACTCGTTCGAGCTGATCCGCACCGCCCGCAGCTCCGGACGCTGCCGCTCGTTGAGCGCCGCGATCTGGTCCTGCTGAAGAGCCAGCAGCGGGGAGATCACCACGGTCGGGCCGGGGATCAGGCTGGCCGGGATCTGGTAGATCGCCGACTTGCCGGCACCGGTGGGCAGCACCACCAGCGCGTCGTGTCGCTTCATCACCGCGCGCATGGCGGCGAGCTGGTTGGGCCGCAGCGCTTTCCAGCCGAAGAGGCTCTTCGCCGCGCGGCGCAACGTCATCGAGTGCGTGGACAGTTTCATCGAGGGCCGGAGGTACCCGAGCCCACGACCGCCGAAACGCGTTCGGCGATCATGGGCTCGGCGGATCCGTGGTTCAGCGCAGGCGGGGAAGCACCTCGCGCTGGTAGAGGTCGAACAGGCCCTGGTAGTGCGGGCCGGTGTTGGCCACGTACACCTCGTCGAAGCCGGCCTTGGCGTACTTGTCGATCATCTCCAGGTGCGCGTCGGCGCTGTTGCCGCAGACGAACGCGTCGCGCACCATCTCCGGCGTGACCAGCTCGGCGGCCTGCTCGAAGTGGCGCGGCGAGGGGAGCACCTGGGACAGCTCGCCCGGCACCCCGGCATTGGGCCAGCGCTCGTACGCGATCCGCGCGCCCTCGGACTCGCTGGCCGCGTACGCCGCCTTGAAGCCGGCCTGGCACGGCTTGTCGCCGCCGCCGTTCTCCCGGAAGCGCCGGACCATCTCACCGTCGGGCATGGTGCTCACGTAGCCGTCGCCGATGCGGGCGGCCAGATCGATGGCCTTCGGGCCGAAGCCGGAGACGTAGATCGACGGCGGCGTGTCGGGCAGCGTGTAGATCCGGGCGTTCTCCACCGTGTAGTGCTTGCCGCGGTGGTTGACGAAGCCGCCGTCCCACAGCTTGCGCAGCACCTCGACGGCCTCCTCCAGCATCTCCAGCCGGACGTCGGCCGACGGCCAGGCGTCGCCGAAGATGTGCTCGTTGAGCGCCTCGCCGGTGCCGACGCCGAGCACGAACCGCCCGCCGTGCAGCACCGCGCTGGTCGCCGCCGCCTGGGCGATCACGGCCGGGTGGATCCGCACGGTCGGGCAGGTCACCGCCGTGGTCACCGGCAGCGAGCAGACCTGGCTGAGCGCCCCGATCATCGACCAGACGAACGGGCTCTGGCCCTGCGCGTCCACCCAGGGGTGGTAGTGGTCGGAGATCCACAGCGCCTCGAAGCCGGCCCGTTCGGCGCCGCGGGCCTGCTCCACCAGCTCGGCCGGCGTGAACTCCTCACTGGACAGAAAGTAACCGATCTTCATCGCTTCCCCTTCGGCGCGCGGACCTGCTGATGGGGAAGCGGTACCCCGGTCGCCGTAGGCCACACCGATCGGTCGGGGCGGGTTCGGTCACCGTCGGCCGAACATCGCCCGGATCGCCGCGAGCAGCAGCAGGGCGCCGACCACCAGGCCGAGCAGGCGTACGCCGGGGATGTCGGCCGGGCTCGTGGCGTCGGCCAGCAGGGCGGGATCCATCCCCGCACTCTCCCGGGAACGGTGCCGTCGGGCAACTGTAAGGTTTATTGACTATTGAATCGCTCGGTGTGACCATGGCAGCACCGCCTGCCGGTGGCGGTGCGCCGAGGGCGCGAGAGATGGGGTACGGGGGCCGCATGAGCGAGCGCAACCAGCGGGTCGGCGGCAACGCGCCGACGCCCGCGACCGACGCCGACCGTTTCGAGGCCACGGCGTGACCGCGCCCGCCGGGCACCTTCCGGCGCTGGCCGCCGCCGTCCTGCAACCCGGGTTCGTCGGGACCACGCCGCCATCCTGGGTGTGCCGCTGGCTCGGCGAAGGGCTCGGCTCGGTGGTGCTCTTCGCCCGCAACGTCGTCGACACCGCCCAGGTGGCGGCGCTGACCGCCACGCTGCGCGCCGAGCGGCCGGACGTCATCGTGGCGATCGACGAGGAGGCCGGCGACGTCACCCGGATCGAGTCCGCCCGGGGCAGCACCCGGCCGGGGAACTTCGCCCTCGGCGCGGTCGACGACCCGGCGCTGACCGAGGCGGTCGCCCTCGACCTCGGCGTCGAGCTGGCGGCGGCCGGGGTGACCCTCGACTACGCGCCGGACGCCGACGTCAACTCCAACCCGGCCAACCCGGTGATCGGCGTCCGGTCGTTCGGGGCCGACCCGGCGCTCGTCGCGCGGCACACCGCCGCCTGGGTCCGCGGGTTGCAGCGCGGCGGCGTGGCCGCCTGTGCCAAGCACTTCCCCGGGCACGGTGACACCCGCGTCGACTCCCACCACGACCTGCCCCGGATAACCGCCGACCGGGCCCGGCTGGACGCCTGCGAGTTGGCGCCGTTCCGCGCCGCCGTGGCGGCCGGCGTGCAGGCGGTGATGACCGGCCACCTGCTGGTGCCCGCGCTCGACGAGCGGCTGCCGGCCACGCTGAGCCAGCGCATCCTGGGCGGGCTGCTCCGCGACGAGATGGGCTTCTCCGGCGTGGTGGTGACCGACGCGGTGGAGATGCGCGCGGTCGCCGACCGGTACGGCTTCGCCGGCGCGGCGGTGCGGGCGCTCGCCGCCGGGGCCGACGCGATCTGCGTCGGTGGTGAGCGGGCCGACGAGGGGGCGGCCCGGGAACTGCGCGATGCCATCGTGGCCGCCGTCGTCTCCGGTGAGCTGCCCGAGGAACGCCTCGCCGAGGCCGCCAAGCGGGTCGGGCAGCTCGCCGCCTGGACGGTGGCCGCCCGTGCCGCCCGCGCGGGCGCCGTCCACGGGGCCTCCGACGTCGGGCTGGTCGCCGCCCGTCGTGCCGTGCGGGTCACCACCGGCCCGGACGCGCCGAGCGCGCTGCCGCTGACCCGCGCCGCGTACGTGGTCGAGTTCGAGCCGCCGCGCAACATCGCCATCGGCGCGGAGACCCCGTGGGGCATCGGGGAGCCGCTGGGCGAGCTGCTGCCCGGCACGACGACGGTGCGCCACGCCGAGCCCGACGTGCCCGCCGACCCGGGTGCCGGGGCCGGCGACCGCCCTCTCGTCCTGGTGGTCCGTGACCTGCACCGGCACGAGTGGATGCGCGCAGCGGTGGGGCGTGCGCTCAGCGCCCGGCCGGACGCGGTGGTGGTCGAGCTGGGCGTGCCCGAGCTGGTCACCGGGTCGGCGCACCTGGCCACCCACGGCGCCACCCGGGCCAGCGGGCAGGCCGCCGCCGAGGTGCTGACCGGCCGGGCCCGCTGACCCCGACCCGTTCGGTTACGGCTGCTCGGCGACCAGGTCGGCGTACTCGGGGTGCTTGTCGATGAACGCGGCCACGAACGGGCACTGCGGCACCACCCGCCCGCCGCGGGCGCGCACCTGATCCAGGGCGCCCCGGATCAACGTGCTGCCGACGCCCTTGCCCTGGAAGCCGCGGTCCACCTCGGTGTGGGTGAAGACCAGTACCTCCCCACTGGGCAGGTACGCGGTGAAGCCGGCCAGCGCGTCGTCGACCAGGATCTCGAAGCGGTTCTTGGCGGGGTTGTCCTCGACGAGGGTGCTCACCGGGCCATTGTCCCCGTCCGGTCGGCCACCGCGTCGAGTTCGGCCAGCAACCGGTCCACCTCGTCCGCGGTGTTGTAGTGGTAGATGCTGGCCCGCACCGCGCCGCCGCTGTCGCGCAACCCCATCGTCTGGAAGTACTCGTAGGCGTAGTAGTCGCCGGACGACAGGCAGAACCCGGCGTCACCCAGCGCCCGCTGGGTCGCCGCCGGCGACATCCCGGCGACCCGGAAGGAGACCGTCGGGCAGCGCCGCGCCGGCGAGCCGTAGACGGTGATCGCAGGCCGCGCGGCGAGTCCGGCGAGCAGCCGGTCCAGCAGCGCCTCCTCGTGCGCCTGCGCGGCGGCCAGTCCGGCCCGCAGCCGCGCCCGGCGGTCACCGACCGCGTCCGGGTCCAGCCCGGCGAGGTGGTCCACCGCGGCGGTCACGCCGGCCAGCAGCGCGAAGCTCGGGGTGCCGTACTCGAAACGGTCCGGCGCCGCGTCCGCGGACGGCACCAGCTTCGCCGGGCGCAGCGCCGCCCACCGGGCCGGGTCGGCGACCATCGCGGCCAGGTGCGGCCCGGACCACTTGTACGCGCTGGTGACCAGCACGTCCGCGCCGAGCGACGCCAGGTCGGTCGGCCCGTGCGGCACCGAGTGCACCCCGTCGACGCAGACCAGCGCCCCGACGGAGTGCGCGATCTTGGCGATCGCCGGCACGTCCGGCACGGTGCCGATGGCGTTGCTGCCGGCGGTCACCGCGACCAGCCGGGTCCGCTCGCCGACCAGGTCGGCGTACTGGCCGGTGGGCAGTTCGCCGGTGTGCCTGTCGAACTCGGCCCAGCGCACCGTCGCGCCCGCCGCCTCGGCGGCCTGCACCCACGGGCGCACGTTGGCGTCGTGGTCGAGCCGGGACACCACCACCTCGTCGCCCGGCCGCCAACCAGCGCCGAGCGTACGGGCCAGGGTGTACGTCAGCGCGGTGGCGCTCGGGCCCAGCACCACCCCGTCCGGCTCGGCCCCGAGCAGGTCGGCGACCGCCGAGCGGGCCGCCGCCACCAGCTCCAGCGAGCGGCGGCCCGGCTCGAACGCGGCGCTGCGGTTGCCGACGGCCGCGCGCATGACGTCGGTGACCGCGTCGATCACACCGGCCGCGGTCTGGGTGCCCCCGGCGCCGTCGAAGTGGACGAAACCCTCGGTCAGGGCGGGATAGGCGGCCCGGATACGGGCGATGTCGAAGGCCATGCCCGGACCCTAGCCGGGATGCGTTCCGCGCTCGCCCTCGGCTGGGCGTCGCCGACGTCTCGTACCCTTGGCGAGGTGACGAACCGACCCGCCACCATCCCCCTGCCCCCCGTCCGCCGCGCCGCCGGCCTCTTCGCCGGACTGGCGCTCGGCCTCGCCGTGCTCGCCGGTTGCAGCTCCCAGGGCGCCTCCACCGACTGCGGGCTGGACGCCTGCACGGTCACCTTCGAGCGGGGTGTCGACGCGAGCGCCACGATCCTGGGCGTCGAGGCCAAGCTGGTCGGGGCCGAGGGCGACCAGGTGACCGTCGAGGTCGCCGGTGAGCAGCTCACCCTCACCACCGGCCAGCAGGCCACCGAGGCCGGCGGCTTCGCGGTCACCCTCGACAGCGTCACCGACCAGCAGGTCAAGATCCGCGTTTCCCGCAACCCGGGCAACTGACCTGGCGGGCGGCGGTGGCCGACGTTTGGGAATCTTCCGAATCGGAGATTGTGACGCCATGTCACTCACCCGTAGCGCCGAAGCCACCGCCTCCCGAACGGCGGACAGCCGGTGGCTGGAACTCCTCGCCCGGGCCGGCTTCATCGGCTACGGCATCGTCCACCTGCTCTTCGCCTGGCTGGCCCTGCAGATCGCGTTCGGCTCGTCGTCCGACGACGGCGACCAGTCCGGCGCGCTGCGGACGCTCTCCGCGCAGCCGTTGGGCAAGTTCCTGGTCATCGCCACCGCGGTCGGCCTGCTCGCCATGGCGATCTGGCAGGGCCTCGAAGCGGTCGGCGGGCACCGCGCCGAGCGGGGCAAGGAGCGGGTCATGGAGCGGCTGGCCTCGGCCGGCCGGACCATCGTCTACCTCTACTTCGCCTGGACCGCCTTCAAGGTGTTCAAGGACGCTGGGTCGAACAGCGCCGACAGCCAGGAGGCGCTGAGCGGCAAGCTGATGACCTCCACCGGTGGCCGCTGGCTGGTCGGCCTGGCCGGGCTGGTGGTCGCGGCGATCGGCATCGGCCTGGTCATCTACGGCATCCGCAAGACGTTCGAGAAGCACCTCAAGACCGGCGAGATGAGCCCGAAGACCCGCAAGCTGGCCCGCCGCCTCGGCATCGCCGGCTACGTCGCGAAGGGCGTCGCGTACGGCATCGCCGGCCTGCTGGTCATCGTGGCGGCGGTGAAGTACGACCCGGAGAAGGCCCGCGGTCTGGACGCCGCACTGCACACCCTGCAGGAGCAGTCGTACGGCACCTTCCTGCTGACCCTGGTCGCCCTGGGCATCGCCTGCTTCGGCGTCTACTGCTTCCTCCAGTCCCGGTACCGCAAGGTCTGAGCTGGTCGATACCGGGGACGTCGGGCACTATTGGGCTTTTGCCCGAACTACCGCCCCCGGTCGAAGGGAAGCGCCCCACTCGTGCAGAGCTATCTCGAAACGGCCGTCGCCGCGCTCGCCGCGGCGGCGGTCGCCCTCTTCCTGGTCGAAGTCGTCCACCGGGTCACCCGACGGTTCGGTCGCCGCTCGCTGTTGATGACCGAGTTGACCGACCACGCGCACCGCCCGTTCCAGGTCGCCGTCACGGTGCTCGCAGTGCAGTTCGCCGCCCGCTTCAGCACCGGGTACGCCGTCGGTGAGAGCTGGCGGCGGCTGCTGCTGCACCTGCTGGTGCTCTGCGTGATCGCCAGCGCGGCCTGGCTGGTGGCGGCGCTGCTGATCGTCGTGGAGGACACCGCGCTCGCCCGGTTCCGCGTCGACGTGCCGAACAACCGGCATGCCCGACGGGTGCGTACCCAGGTGGTGATGCTGCGGCGGCTGACCGTCGCGGTGATCGTCATCCTGACCATCGGCGTGATGCTGATGACGTTCCCGAGTGTGCGCGGTATCGGCGCCGGCGTGCTGACCTCCGCCGGTGTGGTCGGTGTGGTGGCCGCGCTGGCCGCCCAGAGTCTGCTCGGCAACGTCTTCGCTGGGCTGCAGCTCGCCTTCAGCGACGCGGTCCGCCTCGACGACGTGGTGGTCGTCGAGGGGGAGTGGGGTCGGATCGAGGAGCTGACCCTCAGCTACGTGGTGGTCCAGATCTGGGACGACCGGCGGCTGATCCTGCCCACCTCGTACTTCACCAGCACGCCCTTCCAGAACTGGACCCGGACCGAGGCGGCCGTGCTCGGCACCGCCGAGTTCGACGTCGACTGGGCCGTGCCGGTGCAGACCATGCGGGAGGAGTTGCGCCGGCTGGTCGAGGGCACCGAGCTGTGGGACGGCCGGGTCTGCGTCCTGCAGGTCACCGACGCTACCGGCGGGACGGTACGGGTGCGCGCGCTGGTCAGCGCCGCCGACGCGGGGAGCCTGTGGGACCTGCGCTGCCTCGTCCGCGAGCACCTGGTGGCCTGGATCCGGGACAACCGGCCCACCGCGATGCCCCGGATGCGTACCGAGCTGGGCGACGCCAGCAGCAACCTGCCGTGGCAGTGGGTGCAGCCCCGGCGGCCGACCCACCGTCCGGGCGCCACCGAGGCCCCCGACGACGCGCGCGTCTTCGGCGGCAGTGACGACGGCGACGCCCGCAGCGAAGCCTTCGTCGGCCCCGACGAAACCCCCACCCCCAGTCCCGCCACCCCCAGTCCCGCCACCCCCACCCGCTGATCCCTCCGGTGATCAAGAGGTTTGCGTCAGGGAAAGCGCGACTCCTGACGCAAACCTCTTGATCACCATCAAAGGGGGGTGGGCGGGGAGGTTTGGGTTGGCTTTGGCGGGGGACCTGCTGCCGGACATCTCTGTCGGCGATCGGCGCGGCAACCGGGCAACAGGAACGGTCACCGACTCGGGGCGCTCTAGGATTGACGAGCGGCAACTCCGGGCATACAGCGCGGTGATGAGGAAAGGAGGACAGCATGGCTGACGTGGCAAATGCCCGCACATCCCGCAATGGGAGCGAGCCCTCCACCGCCGAGCTGGTGCAGCGGGCCACCGAACAGGTCTCCCGTCTGGTGCGAGATGAACTGGCGCTGGCCCGGGCGGAGTTGACCCAGAAGGGCAAGCACGCCGGTATCGGGATCGGCCTGTTCGGCGGCGGCGGCGCGCTGGCGTTCTACGGCCTGGGCGCGCTTGTCGTCACGGCGATCCTGCTGCTCGACCTGGTGCTGCCCGCCTGGGCTGCCGCCCTGATCGTCGCGGTGGCGCTCTTCCTGGTGGCCGGCATTCTCGCGCTGGTGGGAAAGAAGCAGGTCAGCCGTGCGGTCCCGCCGGTGCCGGCGGCGACGGTCCGCAGCCTCCGGGCTGACGTGGACACCGTGGCCGCCGCGGTGAAGGACAGGGGACGGGCATGACGGGCAACGGGACGGGCGACACCGAGGCCCTGCGCGAGGAGATCCGCCGCACCCGGGTCGAGCTGGGCGAGACCATGGAGGCGTTGGCCGCCAAGGCGGACGTCAAGGCCCGCCTGAAGGAGTCCGCCGAACAGGCGCGGGAGCGGATGCGCGAGCAGGCGGCGCAGACCGTGGCCCGGGTCCGCGGGCAGGCCGTCCGCGGCGCCGGGATGGCACGCGCCCAGGCGTACGACAAGGGCGGCCTGGTCCGCGAGAAGAGCGAGCTGGTTCGACGCAATCCGGTGCCGTGGGCGGCGATCGCCGCCGGCGCGGTGGCCACCGTGGTGGTGCTGATGATCGTGCGGGGGAGGCGTAGGTGAGCAAGAGCATCGGCAAGGTCGCGTACCGGCCGGTCGGCGTGTTGTTGGGTATCGCCGCGGGTACGGTGGCCGGCGCGATCTTCCGGCAGGTCTGGAAGGTCACGGCGGGCGACGGTGAGGCGCCCAACGCCACCGACGAGGACCGCGGCTGGGGCGAGATCCTGGCCGCCGCGGCGTTGCAGGGGGCCATCTTCGCGGTGGTCCGCGCCGCTGTGGACCGGGGTGGAGCGGTTGGCGTGCGCCGGATGACCGGCCACTGGCCGGACTGACCGACATCAACCTGCGGCCCCCTTCCATTATCGACGGAAGGGGGCCTTTCGCACGGCTCCGCACGCCGCCCAGCGACCCCGGGCAGCCGTCAGGTCACATGTCGGAGAAATTCGTCGTACAGGTCGTGCAGACTTTTTGCGTACGTGATTTGCTGTTCCACGCTGTTGCGAGATGGCGTGGGTTGAGAGAAGTTCCCTTCGTGGGGGCCGCCTCAGACGCCGCTGCTCGAAAACGGCCAATCGGCCGCACGGCGTGCACGGCCGCCAGTTTTAGAAGGAGATACACATGGCGCAGGGAACCGTGAAGTGGTTCAACGCTGACAAGGGCTTCGGCTTCATCACCGTCGACGGCGGGGGTGCTGACGTGTTCGTCCACTTCTCGGCCATCCAGACCAGCGGCTACCGCACGCTGGAGGAGAACCAGCGAGTGGAGTTCGAGATCGCCCAGGGTCAGAAGGGCCCGCAGGCCGAGCAGGTCCGTCCCCTCTGACGAGGGTGGCCGGCCCCCGCCGGTCAGTGGACGACCCGGCCAGGGGTCGTTGCAGTAAAGCCCCGTATCCCTTCCGGGATGCGGGGCTTCCCACGTTCATCCGTCAGCGTCGACGGCGCGAGCGCAGGCCCAGCCAGAGCACGACCAACCCGGCCAGGGTCACGATCGGGCCGATCACCGCCCAGACCCGCTCGTCGGTCATCGCGCTGCCGCTGACGTAGCCGAGGCCCTGCACCGTCCACACCGCACCGATCACCACGGCCAGCAGGCCGAGGGTGAGCGTCAGCCAACCCCTCATCGCGCGACCTCCTTTCCGGATCGGGCGGCGCGCCGCCCCCGGGTCCCCGCATCGCCGTTGCGGTGGCGCGACGCGAGCACCCGGGGTGGGCGGCTCACCACCGGTCGTGCACCTGCGGGCGGATCAGCTCGTCGTAGACCTCGCGGACCCCGGCCAGTTGCGCGGCCGTGAGCGGCGGCAGGTCGGCCGCGGCGGCATTGCGCCGGGCCTGCTCGGCGTCGCGGGCGCCGGGGATGACGACGGTGACACCGGTCTGGTCCAGCACCCACCGCAGCGCGAACTGCGCCATCGTACGGTCGGCGTCGACAAGCGGCGCCAGCCGGCGGACGGCCGCGAGCCCCTGCGCGTAGTCGACCCCGGAGAACGTCTCGCCCACGTCGAACGCCTCGCCGTGGCGGTTGTAGTTGCGGTGGTCGTCGGCGGGGAATTCGGTGTGCTCGTCGTAGCGGCCGGAGAGCAGGCCACTGGCCAGCGGCACCCGGGCGATGATGCCGACCCCGGCCTGCGCGGCGGCCGGCAGGACGCGCTCCAGCGGCTTGTGCCGGACGGCGTTGAGGATGATCTGGACGCTGGCCACGCCGGGCCGGGCGATGGCGGTGAGCGCCTGGTCGCAGGTCTCCACGCTGACTCCGTACCCCGCGATGGCCTTCTCGGCGACGAGGGTGTCCAGGGCGTCGAAGACCGCGTCGTCGGCGAAGACGGCGGTCGGCGGGCAGTGCAGCTGGACCAGGTCCAGGGTGTCCATCCCGAGGTTCGCCCGGGACCGGTCGGTCCACTCCCGGAAGTGGGCCAGGGTGTACGCCTCCGGCCGCTGCTCGACGCGCCGGCCCATCTTCGTGGCGACGGTCAGGCCGGCGTCGGGCCGGGAGCGCAGGAAGCGGCCGATCAACTGCTCGCTGCGGCCGTCGCCGTACACGTCGGCGGTGTCCAGGAAGGTGACTCCGGCGTCCACGGCGGCGCTGAGCACCGCCATGGCGTCGGCCTCGCTGACCGTGCCCCAGTCGGCCCCGAGCTGCCAGGCGCCCAGGCCAACCACTCCGACAGTCCGGCCGAGCCGGTTGAAGTTGCGCTGTTCCATGCCCCCGAGCCTAGTGATCGGGTTGCCGGCCTGCCAGGCGAGCCGTACCGTCAACAAGACGGACGTACGGTTTGGAGGCGGAGATGTGGGATCCGACGACGTACCTGCGCTACGGCGACGAGCGCTCCCGGCCGTTTCACGACCTGCTCGCCCGGGTCCCCGCCGTCCGACCCCGGACGGTGGTCGACCTCGGCTGCGGGCCCGGCCAGCTCACCGCGACCCTCGCCGAGCGCTGGCCGGACGCCCGGGTCCGCGGCCTCGACTCCGCGCCGGAGATGATCGACCGGGCACGCGCCCTGCCGGCCCCGGTCGAGTTCGCCGTCGCCGACCTGCGCGACTGGCGCCCGGCCGGCGACGAGGACGTGGTGGTCACCAACGCGGCCCTGCAGTGGGTGCCCGGCCACCAGGAGCTGCTGCGCCGCTGGGCCGCCGACCTGCCCGCCGGCGCCTGGCTCGCCATGCAGGTCCCCGGCAACTTCGACGCCCCGTCGCACCGGGCGCTGCGCGAGGTCGCCGGCCGCCCGGCCTGGCGTGCCGAGCTGACCCCGCTGCTGCGCCCCGACCCGGTCGACGACCCGGCCGACTACGCGGAGCTGCTGACCGCCGCCGGCTGCGCGGTGGACGCCTGGGAGACTACCTACGTGCACCTGCTGCCGGCCGAACCCGCCGCCGACCACCCGGTGCTGGCCTGGATGGAGGGCACCGCGCTGCGCCCCGTCCGGGCCGCCCTGGACGCCGCCGGCTGGTCGGCCTTCCGGGCCGAGCTGGGCGTACGGCTCGCCGCCGCGTACCCGGTGCGGCACGGTCAGGTGTCCTTCCCGTTCCGCCGCGTCTTCGTCGTCGCCCGCGCCGGCGCCCATGCCCAGGAGAATCCGTGACCGACCTGTCCACCTTCATCGCCGGCCTGCCCAAGGTGGAGCTGCACGTGCACCACGTCGGCTCCGCCTCGCCCCGCATCGTCTCCGAGCTGGCCGCCCGGCACGAGGGCCGCTCGCCGGTGCCGGCCGACCCGGCGGCCCTCGCCGACTACTTCGAGTTCCGCGACTTCGCGCACTTCATCGAGGTCTACCTGAGCGTCGTCGACCTCATCCGCGACCCGGAGGACGTCTGGCTCCTCACCCACGAGGTGGCCCGGGAGCTGGCCCGCCAGCAGGTCCGCTACGCGGAGCTGACCATCACCCCGTACTCGCACGTGCGCCGGGGCATCCCCGCGCCGGCGTTCTGCGAGGCGATCGAGGACGCCCGTAAGCGCGCCGCCGCCGACTTCGGCCTCGAGCTGCGCTGGTGCTTCGACATCCCCGGCGAGGCCGGCCTGCCGGCGGCCGAGGAGACGCTGCGCATCGCGCTCGACGAGCGCCCGGACGGGCTGATCAGCTTCGGGCTCGGCGGCCCCGAGATCGGCGTACCCCGGCCGCAGTTCCGGCCCTTCTTCGACCAGGCCCGTGCGGCCGGGCTGCGCTCGGTGCCGCACGCGGGCGAGACCACCGGCCCGCAGACCATCTGGGACGCGCTGAACGAGCTGGGCGCCGAGCGGATCGGGCACGGCATCTCCGCCGCCAAGGACCCGGAGCTGCTCGCGTACCTGGCCGAGCGGCAGATCGGGATGGAGATCTGCCCGACGTCCAACGTGCGGACCCGGGCCGTGGCCAGTCTCGACGAGCACCCGCTGCCCCGGCTGGTCGAGGCCGGGCTGCTCGTCACCATCAACTCCGACGACCCGCCGATGTTCGGCACCACCCTCAACGACGAGTACGCGGTGGCCGCCCGGCTGCTCGGGGCGGGCCCGGGGGAGCTGGCCGCCCTGGCCCGCAACGCGGTGACCGCGTCCTTCATGGACCCGGACGGCAAGCAGCGGATCACCGCCGAGATCGAGGCGTACGTCGCCAGCGCCGGCTGAGGTAGGGGTGAGCGGGGCGCGCGGCGGGAGCGTGGGTGTGGGGGGACCTGAAACTCCCGCCGCGCGCGCGGCTCCACCGGCGGTGTGGGTGCGCGGTGCGCTGGCCGGTGGAACTGGTGGGTTCGTGCTCTGATCCTGTCAGCCCGCAAGCCTTTGACCGCCGTCGTTAACCGCGATCTAAGGAAGACTTGCGCCGCCGCACAGCCCCGGTCCGCTCAGCCGATCGGAGCGCCCCCGTCGGCCGATCGGCCGGAGGTGTTTTAGTCGCCTGCGCGGGGCTGCTCAGTCGTCGGTGGGACCTGCTCAGTCGTCGGTGGGGCGCTGGCGGGGCCAGCGACGGCCGCTCGTCTTCTGGTCCCGGGCGTCGCGCGCCATCCGGCCCACGAGGCCAAACCGGTTGACCTGCCGGGGCGTCGCCTCCGGGTCGGCGAGCAGCATCACCACGCTGGCGCCGCCCAACCGGGCCCGGTCGATGCTGACCGAGCCGTTGGCCTGCAACGCCACCCGCTTGGCGATGTCCAGGCCGAGCCCGGTCGAGCCCTGGTCGCTGGTGCCCCGCCGCAGCGCCCGGTCCGGGTTGGCGATCCCCGGACCGGCGTCGTCGATCCGGATCGCCACGTACCCGTCGCGGCGGGACACGGCCACCTCGAACGCCGTTCCCTGCGGGGTGTAGCGGAAGACGTTGCCGATCACCGCGTCCAGCGCGGCGGCCAGCTCGGCGCGCGGCACGGGCGCGGGAATGCGCAGCTGGGCGCCGTTGACCCGGTGTGGCCGGTTCTGGTCACCGGCGAGCGCCGCCCAGAACACCATCCGGTCCCGGACGACCTCGCTGACGTCGCACATCGCCGGGCCGGCCTCGTGGGCCACCGCCTTGCGGGTGGTCTTGATCAGCACGTCGATCTCACCCTCGAGGGTGACGATCGCCTGCCGGATCCGCCGGATGCCCCGCAGCCGGTCCAGCTCCGCCGGGCTGAACGAGCCCACGCTGGTGTCGTCGGACTCCAGCGCCTCCGCGTCCAGCCGGAGCACGGTCAACGGCGTCCGCAGCCGGTGGGACAGGTCTGCCACCAGCTCCCGCTCATCGGTGCGCGCCGCGTCCAGCCGGTCGGCCATCCGATTGAAGGCGTACCCGGCCTCCGCCAGCTCACGGGGCCCGGTCGGCTCCACGCGTACGCCCAGGTCGCCGTCGCCGATCGACAGGGCGGCCTTGACCAGACCCTTGGTGGCGTCCACCGCGCGGGCGGCCACCCGGTCGACCACCAGCACCGCCGCGCCGGCCATCGCCGCGCCCACCCCGAACAGCAACAGCCAGGTGCCCCCGGCGCCCTCGCCCAACGTCGAGTCCGCCACGAACACCTCGACCACGGCCGTCCGATCGCCGAGGACCACCGGGTCGAGCCGGACCACCCCGCCGTCGACGTCGGTGACCAGCGAGCGCCGCTCGGCGCGGGCCCGGTCCAGGTCGCTGCCGCTGGCGCGGCCGGCGGACTCGTCCAACCCCAGCCCGTGCACCACCGGCCGGGTCGACGCGCCGTCACCGCTGGCCACGACGGCGCGTTCCACCACCGCCGGGTCCGTGCTCACGGCCAGCGCCCCGGTCACCAGCGCGCTGCGCCGGGCCGCGTCGGCGATCGCCTCCTCCCGGCTCTGCTCGCGCAGGCTCAACCCGAGCGGGATCAGGAACGCGAGCGCGACGAGGCTGCACATGCCGGCCGTGAGCAGGGCCAGCGCCGTCCTCAGTCCGGTGCCACCAGCCGGAACCCGACCCCCCGCACGGTGCGCAGGTAGCGCGGCTTCGCCGCGGACTCGCCCATCTTTCGGCGGAGCCAGTACAGGTGTACGTCGATGGTCTGATCCTCGCCGACCGATGGCTGCCGCCATACCTCCTCCAAGAGTTCCCGGCGGGACACTACCCGCCCGGGTCGTGCGGCGAGATACGCCAGCAGGTCGAATTCCTTACGGGTCAGCGCCAGCGGCTCCCCGTCGAGCTGGGCGCTGCGCTCACCGACGTCGACCCGCAACCCGCCGACCGTGTGCACCGCGGGCTGCACCGTCCGGCTGGCCCGCCCGGCACGCCGCAGCACCGTGGTGATGCGGGCGTCCAGGTGCGCGCCCGTGAACGGCTTGACCATGTAGTCGTCGGCCCCGGCGCGCAGCAGCTTGACCACCGACTGCTCGTCGTCCCGGGCGGTGGCGATGATGATCGGGACGTCGGTGATGCCGCGCAGCATCCGCAGGGCGTCGGAACCGTCGAGATCGGGCAGGCCGAGGTCCAACACCACCAGGTCGGGTGTCTCCGCGGCGACCCGGCGCAACGCGTCCAGGGCGGTGCCCACGGCGTGCACGGCATGCCCCCGGTCAGCGAGGGACCGCAGCATCGCGCCGCGTACGACGTGATCGTCTTCGACCAGGAGCACGGAGGCCACGACAAGACCGTACTTGGCCTGGCAAGTTGATCGCGTTGCGACGTGCCTGGGAACCGGGCAAGCTGGTACAACGATGTCCTTCACCCTGTTCGCCGACGCCCGCCTGGCGCTCGCCCGGGACAGCCTCGCCGGCCTCTCCACCGGCGACGCGCTCGGCGCGCGGTTCTTCCTGCCGGGGCCGCCGGAGGACCTCACCGACGCCACGCTGCCGCCCGCGCCCTGGGAGTGGACCGACGACACCGAGATGGCCTGCTCGGTGGTCGCGGAACTGGCCGCGACGGGCCGCATCGACCCGGACCGGCTGGCACTGGCGTTCGCGCAGCGCTGTGACGCCCGGCGCGGGTACGGCCCCGGCGCGATGCTGATCCTGCGGCTGATCCGCACCGGCACCCCGTGGCCGGTGGCCGCCGCGTCCGCCTTCGACGGCCAGGGCTCCTGCGGCAACGGCGCGGCCATGCGGGTGGGCCCGCTGGGCGCGTACTTCGCCGACTCCACCGCCCGCGCCGCCGCGCAGGCCCGCGCCTCGGCCGAGGTGACCCACGCGCATCCCGAGGGAATCGCCGGCGCGGTCGCGGTGGCGGTCGCCGCCGCGCTCGCCGCCCGGGCCCGCCTCGACGGACACCGACCGGCCCCGGCCCGGCTCCTGGCCGGGATCGCCGCCGCGGTCGACCCGGGCACCGAGGTGCACCGCGGCGTGCACCGCGCCGTCGGGCTGCTCGGCCGGCCCCTGTCCCGCGTGGTGGCGGCGCTCGGCAACGGCGCCCGCGTGACGGCCCAGGACACCGTCGCGTTCACGCTCTGGGTGGCCGCCACCCACCTCGACGACTACCCGGAGGCCATCCGGGTCTGCGTACGCGCCGGCGGTGACGTGGACACCACGGCGGCCATCACCGGCGCGGTGGTGGCCGCGTACACCGGCGTCGGCACGCCGGGCGGGGTGCCCGAGGCGTGGCTGGCCGCCCGCGAGCCGCTGCCCACCTGGCTACCCTGACCGCCGCGCCGCGCCGCCGTGCCGCTGCCGTGCCGGCGGCGACCCTCCGGCCGCGCCGGTCGGCCCCTGCCGAGGCCGGGCGTGATCCACTCGACATCGCCGATATCGGGGTAACCCGGCCGCAGGACAGCCCGACATCGGCGATGTCGTGTCGATCATGGGGCGAGGCCAGGTTTCGGGGTCCGGCGGTGGTTCAGCCGTTGCGGGCCGGAGCGCCGACCGGAACCGCCTCCGCCGCGTCGACGGACGCCGCCGACGTGGTGACGGCCGGCGTCGTGGTGACGGCCGCCGTCGTCGCGTCGATCGCCGCCCTGGTCGCGTCGTCCGATGCCGTTGCCTCGCCCGGTGCCGGTGCGTCGTTCGGTGCTGGCGCGTCGTCCGGGTCGCCGGTGACCTCGGCCAGGGCCGCGTCCTCGGCCGGGTCGCGTCGCCGCCACCGGCTGACCAGCCAGCCGATCGCCGCGCCGCCGCCCAGGCCGGCCAGCAGCCCGGCGGCGAGCATCGCGTCGGCGCTGCCGGACTCCTCGCCGGAGCCGCCCGAGGCGTCCACTGACGCCTCACCGCCGTCGGCGCCCGGAGCGCCGGCGGCGGGATCGTTCGCCGCGCCGGCCGCCGGAGCGCCGTGCCCGCCGTGCCCGACCGGCCCGGCCGCACCCGCCGCCGCGGGCAACAGCGTCAGCACCGGGGCCCGGTGTGCGCCGCTGGCGTCCGCCCACCGGACGACAGTGCCGTCGGCGTACGTCTGGACGACCTCGAAGGTGAGCCGCTCCGCCTGCGGCAGCGGGCCCATGGACAGGGCCAGCCGGGCCGGGCCGGACGCGCCCGCGCCGACGCGGACCCAGGTCACCGCCGTGGTCACGGTGCTCACCCCGGAGGAGTGGATGCCGGCCACCGGCTTGTCCAGCGTACGGGTGCTGATCTTGGGTGCCCAACCGTCGACCGACATCGGGTAGACCTCGCCCACCGGGGCGTCGGCCGGCAACCGGACCTCGATCTGGGTGGTCTTCGTGCCGGCCCGCTCCTCGGGCACGCTGAACTCCAGTCGTACGGCGTCGCCCTGCCGTGCCTCGGTCGGAGTGGTCGTCACGTCCGCGGCGTGCGCCGCCGTACCGGGCCAGAGCAGCAGCCCCGCGGCGGTCAGCGCGGTCACCGCCGCGATTCGCCGCGGGCGGCCTCCGCCGTGCGTGCTCGCCATCTCGTGCCCCCATCCGTCTCGACGCGACCGGCTCCGGTTTCCGGCCACACCTTCTAGTTCGGCTGGCAGGCGCCAAAGGTTCAACGCCGGACGCGAGGAAGGTGCCCTTCCCGGCCGCGAGGGGGTGGACCGATAGCATCGGCAGGAGCCGAGGACCGGCATCGTTTCGTACTGCTTGGAGGAGTCACCGTGTCCGCACCCCGTACCCCCGCCGTGGCCGACCCTGTCGTCGTCGCCGCCGGGACGACGGCGGCCGACGCGGTGGCCGCGGCCGGACTGCCCGCGAACGGCCCCAAGGCGATCGTCGTGGTCCGCGACCCGCAGGGTCAGCTGCGCGACCTGGACTGGGCGCCGACCGAGGAGACCGTCGTTGAGCCGGTCAGCCTGGACTCGCCCGACGGGCTCAACGTGCTGCGCCACTCCACCGCGCACGTGCTCGCCCAGGCCGTGCAGGACATCTTCCCCGAGGCCAAGCTGGGCATCGGCCCGCCCATCGAGAACGGCTTCTACTACGACTTCGACGTCGCCAAGCCGTTCCAGCCCGATGACCTCAGCAAGATCGAAAAGCGCATGCAGGAGATCGTCAAGTCCGGGCAGCGGTTCCGTCGCCGCCGCTTCGGCAGCCTCGACGAGGCGCGCGCCGAGCTGGCCGACGAGCCGTTCAAGCTGGAGTTGATCGAGGTCAAGGGCGAGGGCCTGGACACCGACGAGGTGATGGAGGTCGGCGGCGGCGAGCTGACCATCTACGACAACCTCGACGCCAAGGAGGACAAGGTCTGCTGGTCGGACCTGTGCCGGGGTCCGCACCTGCCGACCACCCGACTGATCGGCGCGTTCAAGCTGATGCGCTCGGCCGCCGCCTACTGGCGCGGGTCGGAGAAGAACCCCCAACTCCAGCGCGTGTACGGCACCGCGTGGCCGACCCGCGACGAGCTCAAGGCGTACCTGAAGCTGTTGGAGGAGGCCGCCCGGCGCGACCACCGCAAGCTCGGCGCGGACCTGGACCTGTTCAGCTTCCCCGACGAGATCGGCTCGGGCCTGGCGGTCTTCCACCCCAAGGGCGGCATCATCCGCCGCGAGATGGAGCACTACTCGCGGCGGCGGCACGAGGAGGCGGGGTACGAGTTCGTCAACACCCCGCACATCTCCAAGGCGCAGCTGTTCCACACCTCCGGGCACCTGCCGTACTACGCGGACACCATGTTCCCGCCCATGCAGCTGGAGGGCGCGGACTACTACCTCAAGGCCATGAACTGCCCGATGCACAACCTGATCTTCAGGTCGCGCGGGCGGTCGTACCGTGAACTGCCGCTGCGGATGTTCGAGTTCGGCACTGTCTACCGGTACGAGAAGTCGGGTGTCGTGCACGGCCTGACCCGGGTCCGCGGCCTGACCCAGGACGACTCGCACATCTACTGCACCCGCGAGCAGATGGCCGGCGAGCTGTCCACGCTGCTCAGCTTCGTGCTGGACCTGCTGCGCGACTACGGGCTGGACGACTTCTACCTGGAGCTCTCGACCCGGGACGACTCGCCCAAGTTCATCGGCGCCGACGAGGACTGGGCGGAGGCGACCGAGGCGCTGCGGACCGCCGCCGAGACCTCGGGTCTGGAGTTGGTGCCCGACCCGGGTGGCGCGGCGTTCTACGGGCCGAAGATCTCCGTGCAGGCGCGCGACGCGATCGGCCGAACCTGGCAGATGTCCACCATCCAGGTCGACTTCAACCAGCCGGAGCGGTTCGGGTTGGAGTACCAGGCCGCCGACGGCAGCCGCCAGCGGCCCGTGATGATCCACCGGGCGCTGTTCGGGTCGATCGAACGGTTCTTCGGGGTGCTCACCGAGCACTACGCGGGGGCGTTCCCGGCGTGGCTGGCGCCGGTGCAGGTGGTGGGCATCCCGATCCGCGAGGACCACACCGACTACCTGCACGGCTTCGTCGCGGCGCTGCGGGCCGAGGGCATCCGGGCCCAGGTGGACGCGGGTGACGACCGGATGCAGAAGAAGATCCGTACGGCGCAGCAGCAGAAGATCCCGTTCATGGTGATCGCCGGTGACGACGACGTGGCGGCCGGCACCGTGTCCTTCCGCTACCGCGACGGCTCCCAGCGCAACGGCGTGCCGATCGCCGAGGCGGTCACCCACATCCTCGACGTGGTGACCTCTCGCACGAACGTCGGCCCGTCGGCCGCACCGGAGTAGCCGGCGTCGCGCGCCGCGCGCCGCGCGCCGCGCGTCATGATCGTGCTTGATCCAGGAAGTAGTGGCCTCCCGCTCCTGGGAGGCCACTACTTCCATGTTCGGGGGGGGGGGGGGGGATCATGCCCGAAGCGGGCGTCGGCCTGGTCAGATGCCGCAGGTGGGTGCCGACCAGCCGCCGACCGCGGCGACGTGGGTGTGGTCGTTGTGGTCCGGGTAGCCGGGGCCGAGGATCTGTCCGAAGCCGTGGTTGCGGGCCTGCTGGGCCAGCCGGCACAGCGACGGTGAGCCGACCAGGTCCACCGCGTCGCCGTACAGGTGCCGGCTGTTCGAGGCCCCGCCGACCGCGCTGTTGCAGGCGTAGCTGCGGAAGCTGCTGCTGATCGCGATGGGCACGTCGCCGAGGGCGTGCCGCAGGGCCTGGAGCTTCCACATCGAGACGAGCGCGTTGGCGCGGGCGGTGCTCGCCGCGACCGCTCCGCCGGACCAGGTGCTGTTGCAGTTGTTCAGCTCGGCGTAGCTGAAGTTGACCGGTGTGCAGTCGTCGTCCTGGAGGGCGTACAGCCGGTTGAAGGTCTGCGGGCCGGCGACGCCGTCCGCGCCCAGCCCGTACGCCTGCTGGAAGCGGACCACCGCGGACCGGGTGGCGGGGCCGTAGGCACCGTCGATGGTGAGCACGGCGCCGTAGCCGGGGTAGCCGGCGACGCGGATCTGGAGTTGCCGGACGTCCTCGCCGGACATGCCCTGCGACAGGGTGCGACCCCAGGTGTAGCAGCCGTCCGCGTGCGCGGCGCTGGCGGTGAGGGTGACCCCGGTCACCGTGGTGGCGACGGCCAGCGCGAGCGCCGCGATGACCCTGCCGAGTCGTCGGACCATGAAGCTCTCCATTCATTTATTCGAGTGCCTGAATGCATGGAAGTTTCAGGTCTCGGCGGTAATCCGTCAACAACTTGCAGCAAGGAGTTTCCCGGTGACGGGTGTCGCGGCTGGCCCACGCGGCTCCGTAGGATCGGCTCGTGACAGGGGCGGAGCGGCACACGGACAGCGACGGCATGGCGGACGGCCTGGATCGGCTCTGGACGCCGCACCGGATGACCTACATCTCCGGCGAGGACCGCCCGGCCGAGGGCTACGAGAAGCCGACCGGCTGCCCGTTCTGTCTGGCCCCCGGGCTGCCCACCGAGGAGAGCCTGGTGGTCGCCCGCGGCGAGCGCGTCTTCGTGGTGCTCAACCTCTACCCGTACAACCCGGGGCACCTGCTGGTCTGCCCGTACCGGCACGTCGCCGACTACACCGACCTCGATGAGCCGGAGACCGTCGAGCTCGCCTCGTACACCCAGACGGCGATGCGGGTGATCCGCAAGGTCAGCAACGCGCACGGCTTCAACCTGGGCATGAACCAGGGCGGGGTGGCCGGTGCCGGCATCGCCGCCCACCTGCACCAGCACGTGGTGCCGCGCTGGGGCGGCGACGCGAACTTCATGCCGGTGATCGGCCGCACCAAGGTGCTGCCCCAGCTGCTCGGCGACACCCGCGACCTGCTCGCCCGCGCCTGGCCGTCCTGACCGCGCCGCCCGCGCGGCGTCCGCGCCGGTCCGGCTAGTCGGCGCGCAGCAGCGGGACGAGCTCCGGCCAGCTCTCCACCCGGTGTACGAGCGGCAGCAACGCGGCGTACGCGGCGACCTGCGCCGGGCGGGGTCGGAACAGGAACCGGTGCGGCACCGAGTCGAGGTAGCCGAGCACCTCCAGCTTGTCGTCCACGAAGTGGGTCAGGTCGAGCCGCCGGGCGATCGGCGCCTTCGCCGGCCGGGTGCGGCAGAAGTGCACCCGCTCGACGGGGATCCCGGTGCGGGCCGTGAAATCGTGGTGGGCCAGCCACTCCCGGGTCCGCCGCTCGGTGGACTCGCCGCACTTGGAGACGAGGTGCACCTCGTCGAACGCCGGCCCGAGCGCCGCGAGCGCGTCGAACGCCCCGTCCACCATCGGCGTCCGCAGGTAGTGCGCGCCGAAGAAGGAGGTGTCGGCGTCGTCGTCGGCTGGCTCGATGAGCACACCGCCGATGTCCACGCCCAGCCGTCGCATGGCGTCGATCATGCCGTACGGCCCCGGCGCGCGCGTACCGCGTTTCCGCGTGGGGAGTTGCTACGCCCCGCCCGGTGAAGGTGGCACGATCGGCCGATGGCAGTGACGACACGGATGTTGGGGCGCAGCGGCATCGAGGTCAGCGCCCTCGGCATGGGGTGCTGGGCGATCGCCGGTCCCTGGGCGGAGGGCAGCCAGCCGCTGGGCTGGGGCGCGGTCGACGACGACGAGTCCGTGCGGGCGGTACGCCGCGCGCTCGAGGAGGGCATCACCCTCTTCGACACCGCCGACACGTACGGCGCGGGGCACGGCGAGCGGGTGCTGGGGCGGGCCCTCGCCGGCCGCCGGGACGAGGCCGTGATCGCCACCAAGTGGGGCTACACGTTCGACGAGGCGACCCGGCAGGCGACCGGGGAGGACGCGTCACCGGCGTACCTGCGGCGGGCCGTGACCGCGTCGCTGCGCCGGTTGGGCACCGACCGGATCGACCTCTACCAGCTGCACCTGGCCGACCTGCCGGTGCCCCGCGCGGAGGCGCTGATCGGCGTCTGCGAGGACCTGGTCGCCGAGGGCCTGATCCGCGCGTACGGGTGGAGCACCGACCGACCGGACCGGGCCGCCGCGTTCGGACAGGCCGCCTCCGGCGCCACCGCCGTGCAGCACGCCCTGTCGGTGCTGCGCGACGCCCCCGAGGTGCTCGCCGTCTGCGACAAGTACGACCTGGCCAGCGTCAACCAGGGGCCGCTGGGGATGGGCCTGCTCACCGGCAAGTACACGGCCGCGTCGACGTTGCCCCGCGACGACGTGCGCGGGTTGGCGCCGGGCTGGCTGGAGTGGTTCCGCGGCGGACGGCCCGCGCCGGAGTGGCTGCGCCGGGTCGGGGCGGTCCGCGCCGCGCTGACCGCCGACGGGCGCACCCTCGCCCAGGGCGCGTTGGGCTGGATCTGGGCACGCAGCGGGCGCACCATCCCGATCCCCGGCTGCCGTACGGTCGCCCAGGTCGAGGAGAACGCCGCCGCGCTGCGCCGAGGGCCGCTGGCGCCGGACCAGTTCGTCGAGGTGGAACGCCAACTCGCCGCCCTGCGCACCGCCGCCCTGCGCGACGCCGATCGCCCGCACTGGCCCCGCCCCACGCACCCCACGACTCACCCCTGACCCGCACACCGCGCGCGGCGGGGCCCCTGTCCGACGCCGGTGCCGCCCCGTCGCGTGCCGTCCCCCTGGGGATAGTCCACATCGGCGACTCGCGGGCGTGGCGGGGTGGGGCGTGCGGTGCCCTGCCGTGCGCGCGGTGCCGTGCCGTGCCGTGCGGTGCCGTCCCGTGCCGTGGGCGTGGCGTCCCGTGCCGTCCCGTGCCGTGCCGTGGGCGTGGCGTGGCGTGCCGCGCGGTGCCGTCCCGTGCCGTCCCGTGCCGTGCCGTGGGCGTGGCGTGGCGTGCCGCGCGGTGCCGTCCCGTGCCGTGCCGTGGGCGTGGCGGCCCGAGCGGCGCCGTGTCGGGGTGCCGTGCGGTGCCGTGTGCCATAGCGGCGCCGCGTGCTGTGCTGGTGTCGCGTCCTGTCGAGCTGCCCCAGATGTGGGGCAGCGTCGGTGCGGATGCGGTCCGCTCCGGCAGCGGTGCCCCGAATGTGGGGCAGCGTCGGTGCGGATGCGGTCCGCTCCGGCAGCGGCGTCCCGAATGTGGGGCAGCGTCGGTGCGGATGCGGTCCGCTCCGGCAGCGGCGTCCCGACTGTGGGGCAGCGTCGGTGCGGATGCGCTCCGCTCCGGCAGCGGTGCCCCGAATGTGGGGCAGCTCGACAGGACGCGAACACGTAGGTCACGCCGCCGCCCCGCCCACGCGCGACGGCTCGCCCCGCGACGGCTCGCCCGCGACGGGGAGTCGTCCGGGACAGGCGCGCGGGCAGACAGGGCCAGCGGGCAGACAGGGCCAGCAGGCAGACAGGGTCAGCGGCTACGCAGGTTCAGTGGGCACGCAAGGTTGCCCGGCACCCGGGGTTTGGCGGGCACGAGGGGCCTGCCCGGCACGCAGGGCTACGGGGTGTGTTCCTTGCGGACCTGGTCAGCCAGGTGGGTGGGCATCGGGTCGTGGCGCACGAAGTGGCGGCGGAAGGTGCCCGTGCCGGCGGTCATCGAGCGCAGCTCGACGGCGTAGCGGAGCAGTTCGGTGGCGGGCACCTCGGCGCGCACGAGGGTACGGCCCTCGGCGTCCTCGTCGGGTTCGGTGCCGAGCACCCGGCCGCGCCGGCTGGACAGGTCGCCCATCACCGCGCCCACCGAGCCGTCCGGCACCCGGACGGTCACCTCGTCGATGGGTTCCAGCAGCGTCGGCTGGCCGCGCTCGGCGGCGTCGCGCAGCGCGAGCGCGCCGGCGGTCTGGAAGGCCGCGTCGGAGGAGTCGACGCTGTGCGCCTTGCCGTCGACGAGGGTCACGCGCAGGTCCACCACCGGGTGGCCGGCGACCAGCCCGCGCTCCAGCTGGGCGCGGACGCCCTTCTCGACGGACGGGATGTAGTTGTGCGGCACCGCGCCGCCGACGATCCGGTCGACGAACTCGAAGCCGGCGCCGCGGGGCAGCGGCTCAACCTCGATGTCGCAGACGGCGTACTGGCCGTGGCCGCCGGACTGCTTGACGTGCCGACCGTGCCCCCGTGCCGGCACGGTAAGCGTCTCGCGCAGCGACACCTTGACCGGTTCGGTGTCCAGCTCGACGCCTCCGGCGCGCAGCCGGTCCAGCACGACGTCCGCGTGCGCCTCGCCCATGCACCAGAGCACCAGCTGGTGGGTCTCCGGATTGCGCTCCAGCCGCAGCGTGGGGTCGCCGGCGACCAGCCGGGCGAGGTTGCGGGCCAGCGCGTCCTCGTCGGCGCGGCTACGGGCGACGATCGCCACCGGCAGCAGCGGCTCCGGCATCTCCCACGGCGCGATCAGCAGCGGGTCGTCCTTGGCCGAGACGGTGTCGCCGGTCTCCGCGCTGCCCGACTTGGTGATCGCGCAGATGTCGCCGGCCACGCAGTGCGGGACCTCGCGCAGGGTCGCGCCCAGCGGGGTGTAGATGTGCCCGACCCGTTCGTCGGCGTCGTGGTCGGGGTGCCCGCGCTCGGCCATGCCGTGTCCGCAGATGTGCACGGTCTGTTCGGGGCGCAGCGTGCCGGAGAAGACCCGGACCAGCGAGACTCGACCGACGTGGCGGTCGACGGTGGTCTTGACGACCTCGGCGACGAGCGGGCCGTCCGGGTCGCAGGTCAGCGGCGGGCGGGGCGAGCCGTCCACGCCGGTGACCGCCGGCAGCTCGTGCTCCAGCGGTGACGGGAACGCGGCGGTCAGCACCTCCAGTAGCGCGTCCAGGCCAACGCCGGTCTCGGCGCAGACCGGCACCGCCGGATAGAAGTGGCCCCGGGCGACGGCCTTCTCCAGGTCGTCGATGAGCACGTCGTCGCTGATCTCCTCGCCGTCGAGGTAGCGGTCCATGAGGGTCTCGTCCTCGCTTTCGGCGATGATCCCCTCGATCAGCTCGTCGCGGGACTCGTCGATGGCCCGCTGGTGCTCCGGGTCGGGGTCGCGGACGTCGGCGGGGAGCCCGGCGCTGTAGTCGAAGACCCGGCGGGTGATGAGCCCGAGCAGGCCCTCGGTGGAGACGCCGTCGTCGCCGAGCATCGGCAGGTACAGGGGCATCACGTTGTCACCGAAGACCCGCTGGCAGAGCGCCACCGTCTCGTCGAAGTCGGCGCGGGGCGCGTCGAGGCGGGCCACCGCGACAGCGCGCGGCATGTCGACAGCGGCGCATTCCTCCCACAGCGCCACCGTGGCAGCGTCCATCCCACCGGCCGCCGAGACGACGAACAGCGCGGCGTCGGCGGCCCGCAGGCCGGCCCGCAGTTCGCCGACGAAGTCGGCGTACCCGGGTGTGTCCAGCAGGTTGACCTTGATGCCGTTGTGCAGCAGGGGGGCGCAGGACAGGCTCACCGAGCGCTGCTGGCGTACGGCGGCCGGGTCGTGGTCGCCGACCGTGGTGCCGTCGACGACGCTGCCGGCCCGGCCGATGGTGCCGGTCGCGGCGAGCAGCGCCTCGACGAGGGTCGTCTTGCCCGCACCGGAATGCCCGACGAGCACCACGTTGCGAACCCGCGCGGGGTCGGTCACCACCGGCGTGCCGCCGGTGGCCCCCTTGTCCTGATTTTTCTGCGCCATGGGGCGCACCTCCCTCAGCCGGTGGTGGGTGGCGACCGCCGCGCGACGGGAAGCGGCCCGGGGCGAGTGCGCGGCGATATCCTCCGGTGGTCTGCTGCACAGCGGGAACTCAACGGGCGGGCGGGTGAGCTGGCTCACCTCCAGGCTCGATCTCACACCCGTTGCCGTACACGCACAAGCCTGCCCCGGGCGGGTCGCAGGGACCGGCCGTATCGCCGGACCTGGGCGGACCGTTATCGTGGGGACCGCCATGGCGAAGATCTTCCAAGTGTCGGCCCGCGCGGGGATGACCCGCGTCGTCGAGCCGATCGCACGTGCCCTCCTGCGCGCGGGCGTCACTCCCAATGCCGTCACCGTCGCGGGCACCGTTGGTGTGCTCATCGGCGCGCTCGGCTTCGGTGCCCGCGGCCACCTGGTCGCGGGCGCGTTGATCGTGACCGTGTTCGCGCTCACCGACCTGCTCGACGGGACGATGGCCCGGATGAGCGGCGGCTCCACCCGCTTCGGCGCGTTCCTCGACTCGAGCATGGACCGGGTCGCCGACAGCGCCGTCTTCGGCGCGGTGGCCTACTGGCTGGCCACCCAGGGCGACCACTCCGGGGTGGCTGCCGCGCTGCTGTGCCTGGCCGCCGGCGGGCTCGTCTCCTACGTGAAGGCGCGCGCCGAGGGGCTGGGCATGACCTGCAACGTGGGCATCGCCGAGCGCACCGAGCGGCTGCTGATCGTCGGCGTCGGCGGGATCCTCACGGGCGTCGGCGTGAAGCCGGCGCTGGAGATCGCGCTCTGGCTGCTCGCCGCCATCTCGATCTTCACAGTGGGGCAGCGGATGGCGCACGTCTACCGCCAGGCCCAGCAGCTCCAGCCGGACGGCCAGGCGTGAGCGGGCTGCCGGCGACCCGGCGTCGGACGACCGGCGGCCGGGCCGCGTGAACCTCACCGAGCTGGGCTACGTCGCCGGCTGGCGGCTGGTCCGCGCGCTGCCCCGGCCGGTGGTGGCGGCGGCGTTCCAGGCGGGCGCGGACCGCGCCCATCGCGGCGGTGGCGGCGGTACGGCCCGACTGCGCGCGAACCTGCGTCGGGTGGTCGGCCCGGAGCTGCCCGAGGCGGAGCTGGACGATCTCGTCAAGCGCGGGCTGCGCTCGTACGCCCGGTACTGGATGGAGGCGTTCCGGCTGCCCGCGTTGAGCCGGGAGCAGATCCTGGCCGGTTTCCGGCTCGACGGCGCCGAGCTGTTGGCGGCCGACGTGGCCGCCGGCCGGGGCGCGGTGGTGGCGCTGCCGCACGCCGGCAACTGGGACGCCGCGGGCGCCTGGGTCGCGGCCACCGGTTGGCCGATCACCACAGTCATGGAGCGACTCAAGCCGGAGGGCGTGTACAAGCGTTTCCTGGCCTTCCGGGCTGAGCTGGGGATGGAGATCCTGCCCACCCACGGTGGCCCACGTCCGGCGTTCGACGTGCTGCTGGACCGCCTACGCGCCGGCGCGGTGGTGCCGCTGCTGGCCGACCGGGACCTGTCCGCCCGGGGGGTGGAGGTGGACTTCTTCGGTGGGAAGACCCGGATGCCGGCCGGGCCGGCGCTGCTCGCGCTGCACACCGGAGCGCCGCTGTACGTGGCCTCGATGTGGTACGAGCGGGACGCGGCGTGCGCCTCGCTCGCCGGCCCGCTGCCGGTGCCCGGGCCCGAGGTGGGGCCCCTGGACCAGCGGGTCCGGTCGCTGACCCAGCTGATCGCCGACCGTCTGGCGGCGGGTATCGCCCGGCATCCGCAAGACTGGCACATGTTGCAGCGGATGTGGTTGGACCAGAGGAGGGCGGGGGAGGGCACGGCGCTGCCCTCGTCGGCCCCCGGCCAGGGCTGAAGGGGTGGGCTGACGCATGCGGATCGGCATCGTGTGCCCGTACTCGTTCGACGTCCCCGGCGGGGTGCAGAACCACGTCATGGATCTCGCCGAGGCGCTGATCGTGCTCGGTCACGAGGTCAGCGTGCTCGCTCCGGCGGACGAGGATTCGCCGCTGCCGGAGTACGTGGTGTCCGCCGGCCGGGCGGTGCCGCTGCCGTACAACGGGTCGGTGGCCCGGATCGCGTTCGGGCCGGTCTCGACCGCGCGGGTCCGGCGCTGGCTCACCAATGGTGACTTCGACGTGCTGCACGTGCACGAGCCGCTGACGTTGAGCCTGTCGCTGCTGGCGGTGCTCTCCGCTCGCGGCCCGGTGGTGGCCACGTTCCACACGGCGATGACCCGTTCGCGGGTGCTGGCCGCCGCGCAGGGCGTGCTGCAGATCGTGTTGGAGCGGATCACCGCCCGGATCGCGGTGAGCGCGCTGGCCCGCAAGGTGCAGGTCGAGCACATGGACGGCGGCGCGGTGGAGATCCCCAACGGGGTGGCGGTGGCGAAGTTCGCCGACGCCGAGCCGCTGCCGGGCTGGCCGGGGGAGTGCGGGCCGGGCACCGGCGGCACCGTGGGCTTCCTGGGCCGGTTCACGGAGGCGCGCAAGGGCTTCCCGGTGCTGCGGGACGCCTTCGTGGCGCTGGCGGCAACCCGGCCAGGGTTACGGCTGCTGGTCGCCGGCCCGGGTGACCCGGACGACCTGTACGACCAGTTCCCGGCCGCACTGCGGGAGCGGGTGGCGTTCCTCGGGCTGGTCTCCGAGGCGGACAAGGCCCGGATGCTGCGCAGCGTGCACCTGTACGTGGCGCCGAACACCGGCGGCGAGTCGTTCGGGATGATCCTCACCGAGGCGCTGGCCGCCGGCACCACGGTGGTGGCGAGTGACCTGGACGCGTTCCGCCGGGTGCTCGACGGTGGGCGGGCGGGGCGGCTGTTCCCGACCGGAGACGCGGTGGGGTTGCGCGACGCCCTGTCCGAGCTGCTCGACGACCCGGCCGGGCGGGCCACGCTGAGCGCCTGCGGCGATCAGGTGGTGGCGAATTTCGACTGGCCGGTGGTTGCTCGGCGTGTTCTTGAGGTATACGCAGCGGCGATCGAGGCGACCGACGGGCGGGTCATCGACCAGGAATGGGTGGGGCTGGGCTGAGCCGGGTGACGGATGGTGCGGCTGGTGACGCCGGTGACCGGCGCGGGCGTGCGCAACGGAGGAGAAACGGAGCAGCACTACGATGCCGCACATGTGGTGGGTGGTGGCCGCGAGTGTGCTCGTGGGGGTGCTTGCGGCGTACCTCATCTGGACCGCCGGCCGGGTCGAGCGGCTGCAGGGCCGCGCGGAGCTGGCGGCGCGGGCCCTCGACGCCCACCTGCTGCGCCGGGCGGCGGCCGCGGCGGTGCTGGCGGAGCGGCGTTTCGGCGTCGAGTTGTACGCGGCGGCCCGGATCGCGCTGGACGCTCCGCCGCAGGAGCGGGAGGCGGCTGAGAACGACCTGACCCGGCAGTTGCGCTCGGTGCGGCTGGACCCGGCCGATCCGGACTGCATGGCGGTCATCGCGGCGAGCCGCCGTCTCGCGTTGTCCCGGCAGGTGCACACCGACCTGGTTCGCGATGCCCGGTCGGCGCGCAGTCGTCCGCTGGTGCGGTTGTTGCGGATGGGGCGGGGCCGGGAGTGGCCGCGTTACTTCGACATCGACGACCCGACGCTCGTCGTGCCGGCGGACGTTCCGGCCGGCTGACCGGGGCGGGCGCGGGCGGGCCGGCGCGGCGGTGAGCAGGGCCACAGTGCAGGCCACCGGTGGTCTGATTGGCTGTCGGCGCGGCGTTGACCAGTGCGTAGCATTTTCGCTGCCACCCCCACCGCACGTCCAAGGAGCGATGACCCGTGCCCGAAACCACCGCCTCGACCACCGGCACCGCCCCCGTCGTCGGCACGGCCCGCGTGAAGCGGGGCATGGCCGAGATGCTCAAGGGCGGCGTGATCATGGACGTCGTCAACGCCGAGCAGGCCAAGATCGCCGAGGACGCCGGCGCGGTCGCGGTGATGGCCCTGGAGCGGGTGCCCGCCGACATCCGCGCGCAGGGTGGGGTCTCCCGGATGAGCGACCCCGACATGATCGACGGGATCATCGACGCGGTCTCCATCCCGGTGATGGCCAAGGCCCGCATCGGTCACTTCGTGGAGGCGCAGATCCTCCAGTCGCTCGGCGTCGACTACGTCGACGAGTCCGAGGTGCTGACCCCGGCCGACTACGCGAACCACATCGACAAGTGGGCCTTCACGGTCCCGTTCGTGTGCGGCGCGACCAACCTGGGCGAGGCGCTGCGCCGGATCACCGAGGGCGCGGCCATGATCCGCTCCAAGGGCGAGGCCGGCACCGGCGACGTCTCCAACGCCACCACCCACATGCGCAAGATCCGCCTGGAGATCCGCCGGCTGTCCTCGCTGCCCGCCGACGAGCTGTACGTCGCGGCCAAGGAGCTGCAGGCCCCGTACGAGCTGGTCAAGGAGGTCGCCGAGAGCGGCAAGCTGCCGGTGGTGCTGTTCACCGCCGGCGGGATCGCCACGCCGGCCGACGCGGCGATGATGATGCAGCTCGGCGCGGAGGGCGTCTTCGTCGGCTCCGGCATCTTCAAGGCCGGCAACCCGGCTCAGCGGGCCGCCGCGATCGTCAAGGCCACCACCTTCCACGACGACCCGGATGTGCTGGCGAAGGTCTCCCGGGGTCTGGGTGAGGCGATGGTCGGCATCAACGTCGACGAGATCCCGCAGCCGCACCGCCTGGCCGAGCGCGGTTGGTGAGGATGAACCCACCCACCATCGGTGTGCTCGCGCTCCAGGGCGACGTCCGGGAGCACGTGGCGGCGCTGGCCGCGGCGGGCGCGGATGCCCGCCCGGTCCGTCGCCCGAGCGAGCTGGACGCGGTCGACGGGCTGGTGATCCCGGGGGGCGAGTCCACCACCATCAGCAAGCTCGCCGACATCTTCGACATGCGCGAGCCGATCGACAAGCGGATCGCCGACGGCATGCCGGTCTACGGCTCCTGCGCCGGCATGATCATGCTGGCCACCGAGGTGCTGGACGGTCGGGCCGACCAGCGCGGCTTCGCCGGGATCGACATGACGGTACGGCGTAACGCGTTCGGCCGGCAGGTCGACTCGTTCGAGGCGCCGGTGGAGGTCGCCGGTGTGCCGGGGGAGCCGTTCCACGCGGTGTTCATCCGCGCGCCGTGGGTCGAGCGCGTCGGCGCGGCAGTCCAGGTGATCGGGAAGGTGACCGGCGGCCCGGCCGCCGAGCGGATCGTGGCGGTGCGGCAGGGCAACCTGCTGGCCACCTCGTTCCACCCTGAGCTGACGGGTGACCTGCGCGTACACGCGTACTTCGTGGAGCTGGTGCGCGCCGCCTGAGCGGCGGAGGCGCGGTGGCGGGCATGAATCCCGCCCCCGGATCGTTGGTCTGGGCAGGCCCCGGCGCCGTGCCACCGCCCCGGGCCGGTCCCGGGTGTGACATGGCGGGGTGTGACCTCGGTAAGATTGTCGCGGTTCGGCAGGGCCGTCGCCCGGCGCGGCACTTCCCGCGGGGCCGACCGGCCGCCGGATCGCCGATGCGGCGCGGAATCGGTGCGGCAGTCGACGCAGGCGTGCAATGACAGACGGAGGTAGAAGATGTCCGGCCACTCAAAGTGGGCGACGACCAAGCACAAGAAGGCCGTCATCGACGCCAAGCGCGGCAAGATGTTCGCCAAGCTGATCAAGAACGTCGAGGTGGCCGCGCGGACCGGTGGCGGCGACCCCTCCGGTAACCCGACGCTCTTCGACGCGATCCAGAAGGCGAAGAAGAGCTCGGTGCCGAACGACAACATCGACCGCGCCGTCAAGCGCGGCTCCGGCCTGGAGGCCGGCGGCGCCGACTGGCAGACCATCATGTACGAGGGGTACGGCCCGAACGGCGTGGCCATGCTCATCGAGTGCCTCACCGACAACCGCAACCGGGCGGCCACCGAGGTGCGTACCGCGCTGACCCGCAACGGCGGCTCGCTCGCCGACGCCGGCTCGGTGTCGTACATGTTCTCCCGCAAGGGCGTGGTGATCGTGCCCAAGGAGGGCACCAGCGAGGACGACGTGATGATGGCCGTCCTCGACGCCGGCGCCGAGGAGGTCAACGACCTCGGTGAGGCGTTCGAGGTGGTCTCCGAGCCGACCGACCTGATCCCGGTGCGGACGGCGTTGCAGGACGCCGGCATCGAGTACGAGTCGGCCGAGTCCTCCCTGATCCCCAGCATGAACGTTCCGCTGGACGAAGAGGGCGCCCGCAAGATCTTCAAGCTGATCGACGTCCTGGAGGACTGCGACGACGTGCAGAACGTCTACGCGAACTTCGACGTCAGCGACGACGTGATGGCGGCCGTCGACGCCTGAGGTCCGACCCGTCCGGCCTGCCCGGCGTGCCGGTCTTGATCCACACCAGGTCGCCGATGTGGGGGTGTCCGCGCGAGCGGTTGCCCCCACATCGGCGACCTGGTGTGTCAGAGCTCCCTTGCCCGCGACCTGGCTGCCGAGTAGCACGCAACGCGTGATCGACTCGACATCATGGAAGTCGGGGTGTCCGACGCGTAGGGACACCCCGCTTTCCGTGAACCGGAGTCGATCAAGCGCCCCGGGCCGGCCGGGCGCCCAGCGGCCGTAGGCTTCCTCCGGGAGCAAACGAGGAGGTTCCGGGGGAGATGGTGGAACGCCGATTCGCGCCGGGTGACGTGGTCGTCCGGCGGGAGATCCTGCGGGGCGAGGTCTGGTTCGGCTGCCCGACGATCTGCGTCGAGGACTCGCCCGACCTGCTCGCCCTCTACCTCCCGCCGGGGGCGGAGTTCGGCTTCCCGACCGACGGCGTGTTCCCCTGTGGACGGCACCCGTGGGAGACGGCCGGGCACCGCTCCTGGTCGGGGCACGGCAAGCTGATGCTGCACCGGCCGGGCGAGGCGCACTCGGTGGACGTGTTCTGGACGGGCCCGCAGCGCGACTTCGCCGGCTGGTACTTCAACCTGCAGGATCCGCTGCGGCGTACCCCGATCGGGGTGGACACTCTCGATCACGAGCTGGACCTGTGGTGGGGCGCGGACGACGACCGGTACGTCTGGAAGGACGTCGAGATGTTCGCGCAGCGCCTCGTCGAGGGGCGCTACCCGGGCATGGCGGACGCGATCCGCGGCGAGGGCGACCGGATCGCCGCCCTGCTCGACGCGGGTCAGCGGTGGTGGGACCCGGCGTGGGCGCGGTGGCAACCCGATCCGGCCTGGTCGGCGCCCCGGTTGCCGGCCGGCTGGGCCTCGGTGCCCACCCGCTGACCACGCGCGACTGCCGGGTGAGCCGCGCCGGCCGTGTGGTCGGTCAGCACTGCAGCACCGGATCGACGAGAAACTCCTGGTCGGGTGGCCGGTGTACGCGACGGGCGCCGGTGTCCGCTCAGGACACCGACGCCCGCGTGGGCCCTCGCCGGTCAGCCGATGCTCTCCCGCTCCCGCCAGGCGGCGCGCAGCGAGGTCCGGCCGTTGGTGCGGAGCAGCGAACCCTCGTAGACGCGGGCCCCGGCGACCACGAAGGCTCCGGCGGCGACCAGTAGGACGGCCAGCGACACGATCGGCTCCCAGCCGGCCGCGTCGCCGGTGAACAGCCGCAGCGGCATCGCCGTGGGCGACGAGAACGGCAGGTACGACAGCACCCGCATCGCGGTCGCGTTGTCGTTCAGGAAGATCACCGCGAAGAACGGCAGCATGACGGCGAGCTGCACCGGTGTCGACACACCGGCGATGTCCTCCTGGCGGTTGACCAGGGCGCCGGCGGCCGCCCACATCGCGGCCAGCAGCACGAAGCCGAGCAGGAAGAACGGCACGAACCAGCCGATCGCCGGGGCGAGCAGGGTGAGCAGGTCCCCGCTGTCGCCGATTTGCATGCCGAGGACGGCCACGAGACCGATCAGCGCGATCTGCCCGAGGGCCAGGATGCCCCCGGCGATCACCTTGCCGGCCAGCAGCGCCCGTACCGGCACGGCCGCCACCAGGATCTCCACGATCCGGGTCTGCTTCTCCTCGGTGACGCTCTGCGCGATCTGCAGGCCGAAGGTCTGCGAGGTGATGAAGAAGACGAACGCGAACACGAACGGCACCAGGAACGCCACCACCGGGTCGACCGCGTCGGGATCGAGAAGGCGCACCGGCGGCGCGATGCTCAGCGCCCGGACCACCTCGTGAGGTGCGTCGTCCATGGCGAGCACCGCTGGACCGCTGACGACCGCGGCGTCCACGTCCCCGTCGCGGACGGCCTGCTCGGCGGCACGGTCGTCGGCCACCACCCGGACGTCGAGCCCGGCGGCGCGCAGCGGGCCGGCCGCGTCCTGGGTGACGGCCACGCTCTTCGGACCGCCGGAGAGCAACGGCGGCAGGATGGTGCCGGCGGCGGCGATCACCAGGAAGAAGAGCGTGCCGAACAGGAAGGTGCGGTCGCGGAGCTTGACCCGGATCTCGCGTTCGGCGACCAGCCGGGTGGCCTGGGTGACGTTCACTGGGTGACCTCTCGGAAGATCTCGGTGAGCGAGGGGCTGACCGGGCGGAAGGCGCGGACCGGGCCGCGGGCGAGGGCCGCGTGCAGGATGGGCTGCTCGTCGGCGCCGACCGGCAGGTCGAAGACCGCCCGCGCGCCGTCCAGCTCGACCAGGGTGACCCCGGGCTGGTCGCGGACCCAGCCGGCGTCGGTCGCCACCACCAGCTCGAAGCGGGGCGAGGTGTACGGGTCGCGCAGCTGCGTACGACTGCCGGCGGCCCGGATCACTCCGTCATCGATGATCACCAGGTCGTCGCAGAGGCGCTCCACCACGTCGAGTTGGTGGCTGGAGAACAGCACCGGCACTCCGGCGGCGGCGCGTTCGCGCAACACGGCGACGACCGTGTCGACGGCGAGGGGGTCGAGACCGGAGAACGGCTCGTCGAGCACCAGTACCTCGGGGTCGTGCACCAGCGCGGCGGCGATCTGGGCCCGCTGCTGGTTGCCCAGCGACAGCGTCTCCAGCAGGTCGTCGCCGCGTTCGCCGAGCCCGACCCGCTCCAGCAGAGCGTCCGTGGCGCGGCGGGCGGCGGGGGCGTCCAGGCCGTGCAACCGGCCCAGGTAGGCGACCTGCTCCCGCGTGGTCATCTTGGGATACAGGCCCCGTTCCTCCGGCATGTAGCCGAAGCGGCGGCGGTCCTGTCGGGTGAGCTTCGCGCCGCCCCAGCTCACCTCGCCGGCGTCGGGGGCGAGCACACCCAGGATGATTCGCATGGTGGTGGTCTTGCCGGCGCCGTTCGCGCCGACGAAGCCGGTCATCCGGCCGGCGGCCACCTCGAAGGACACGTTCTTGAGCACCTGCCGGTCGCCGAAACTGCGGTCGACGCCGTCGAGTTGGAGCGTTCTCGTCACGCGTCCACGCTAGATCGAACCCGTCGGCCCGCCGTCCCTCCGAGGGCTGAGCCGAGGGGTCCGCCGAGCGACGGACACCGGTCATCCGCCGGGGCGGACCACCCCGTTCTCGTACGCGAACACCACCGCCTGGACCCGGTCGCGCAGGCCCAGTTTCGCCAGCACCCGACTCACGTGCGTCTTCACCGTCGCCTCGCCGAGGCACATGGTCGCGGCGATCTCGGCGTTGCTCGACCCGGCGGCGAGCAGCACCAGCACCTCCCGCTCGCGTGGGGTCAGCTCGCCCAGCGCGGCCTCGGCGCCGGCCCCCCGGTGTGCGGTGCCCGCCGGATCACCGGGACGGGCGAACGTGGAGATCACCCGGCGGGTGATCTCCGGGGCGAGCAGACCGTCGCCGCGGGCCAGCACCCGGATCGCCTCGATCAGCTCCTCGGGTGTGCCGTTCTTGAGCAGGAAACCGCTGGCCCCGGCCCGCAGCGCGGTGAAGAGGTAGTCGTCGCGGTCGAAGGTGGTGAGGATCAGCACCGCCGGAGCGCCGGGCCCGTCGTCGGTGATCCGCCGGGTGGCCTCCAGCCCGTCCATGCCGGGCATCTCCACGTCCATCAGCACCACGTCGGGGCGCGTGGCGCGGGCCATGGTGACGGCCCGCGCGCCGTCGGCGGCCTCACCGACCACCGTGATGTCGTCCTCCACCTCCAGGATGATCCGAAAGCCGGTGCGCACGAGATGCTGGTCGTCGGCGAGCAGCACCCGAATCGGGGTGATCGGTGGGGTGCTCACGAGGACCGCCCCGCCCCGGCCGTCAACGACCGTCCGTCTCCGGTCTCCCGTTGCCGGCCGATCGCCGGGTCCGCGAGCGGGAAGCGGGCACGGACCCGCCAACCCCCGCCGGCCCGGGGCCCGGCCTCCAGCTCACCGTCGTGCGCGGTGACCCGCTCGCGCATCCCGATCAGGCCGAGCCCGGCGGCATCGGCCCGGCCGCCGGTCCGTCCGTCGTCGGTCACGTCGACCTCCACCTCCCGGGCCAGATAGCGGACCCGCACATCCAGCAGATCCGCCCCGGCGTGCTTCAGGGTGTTGGTCACCGCCTCCTGCGTCACCCGGTAGGCCGCCTGCGAGACCGACTCGGGCAGCGCGACGGGCTCGCCGTACACCCCGAGGGTGGCCCTCAGGCCCGCGGCCCGCGCCCGCTCGACCAGCTCACCGATGCGCTCGACGTCGCCGGGCGCGGCCCGCTCGACGTCGCTGTCGCCGGAGGCGCGCAACACGCCGAGCATCCGGCGCAGCTCGTCGACGGCGGTGCGGGCGCTCTGCTCGATGGCGGCGAGTGCCGTGCGGGCCTTGCCCGGGTCGCGGTCGAACACCCGGCGGCAGGCGGACGCCTGCACCCCCATCACCGACACGTGGTGGGCGACGACGTCGTGCAGCTCCCGGGCGATCCGGACCCGTTCGCCGAGCACCGCCCGCTCCCGGCCCTCAGCCTGGGACCGGCGCAGCTGGGCGGCCTGTTCGCGCAGCTCGTGCTCGCGCCGCGCGGCCACCCAGGCGGTCTCGCCGAAGAAGTACGCGAACCCGAAGACCAGTACGTTGACCAGGACGCCGCTGATCATCGCGGCGAGCACCGGCGGCACCGGGCCGACCGCGTCGTCGAAGGCGCCGGGCGGGATGTGGTCGATCGTCACCGCGTAGTAGACGCCCAGCCAGGCGAACATCGTGGCGATCACGCCGATCCGCAGCCGGCGGGCCAGCTGGTGGTCCGGTCCCCAGGCGCCCATCGTGTAGAGGGCGCAGAACAGGGCCCATGCGGAGAACTGGGTCTCCGGCGCCGACCGGGCCTGCGCGGCGATGAACGCCACCGCGACGACCAGCAGGGTGGCGGCCGGCCAGCGCCGCCGTCCGACCAGCGGAAGCGTCACCGCGACGGTCCAGAACAGCTGCTCCGGCCCGGACGGCGGTGGCCCCAGCAGGAACGCCCCGGTGCTGCGGGCCAGGGTGAGGCTGACCAGCGCCAGCCCGGTCACCGCGAGCCCGATCCACAGGTCGATCCGCCGCTGCTGGGCCGTCGGGCCCGGACGGCGCCACTCGTCGCGCTGTGCCTCGGTCATCCGGGAACGATGCCACGTCGTCAGACGCGTCCGCTATCCGGACGGCCCGGCGGTGACCGCGCGCCGACGTGCGGCGGCCCGACGCGGTGTCCGCGCCGGGCCGCCGTCTGCGCTGTCGCTCAGGTCGTCTGACGACGGCTCTTGAGGGCCGTGTCGATCAGGTCCCACACCAGCACCACGGCGACGCCCAGCGCGATGAGGGCGTTGAGGAGATTGCGGTTGTCCGCGTCCGCCAGCCAGCTCAGCCGCTCGCGCAGAGCCGGGTTGAGCAGCGCGTCGGAGAGCGCCAGCCCGGCCAGCGGCACCGTGAACGCCAGGTTGAGCAGCGCCTTCACCGCGAACAGCGGCCAGCTCCAGCGCCCGATCCGGTACTTGACGATCTCGAACACCGCGATGGCGAGCAGGACGACGATCAGCGCCGGCAGCCAGAACGACCAGAGCGCCGGGTCGAGGACGGGGATGTTGTCGCCGTCGCTGGCACGCACCCACGACTGGTAGTGCTGCAAGGGCAGGTAGCCGATGGTCAGCACCAGCATGGCCACCGCCGCGATGGTGTCGACGAGGGAGATGTCGCGGTGCGCGGGGACGTCGGGCAGTTCGTCGACGGTCCAGTCGGGCAGGTCGACGGTGGGCTGGGACCGCTCGATGAGGACGAAGGTCAGGGTGAGCCAGAAGCTGATGTGCACGGCCACGTGCAGGGCGACGACGAGGCCCGACCCGATTGCGCCGAAGCCCTTGCCGTCGACGACCGCGACGACCGTGACCACCGTGCCGGCGAGCGCCGGGATGAAGCTGAGCAGCAGCTTCAGCAGCCGCAGCCACACCAGGTAGTAGGTGGGGCCGAGGAGCTGGAGCCGGCGGTCGGCGTAGCGGGCGGCCAGCCGGTCGGGGTTGCCCAGCTCGGTGAGCACCTCCCGCTCGGCGGCCGCCGCGTCCTCGCCGCCCCCGGTCCGGTCCTCGATCATGTCCTCGATCGAGGCGCGCAGCTCGGTCGCGATCTCGTCGCGCCGTTGGGCGGGCACCGAGCGCAGGGTGGCGGCCAGGTAGCGGTCGGTCAGCGTGTTCATCGGTCCACTCCTTGGATCAGCCCGGTGATGGAGGTCTGTACGGCGGCGAGGTCGTCCAGGAGCCGGCTCAGCATCGACTCGCCCTCGTCGCTGGTCCGGTAGAACTTGCGCGGCCGGCTCTCCTCGGTGTTCCACTCGCTGGTCAGCAGGCCCTGGTCCTCCAGGCGGCGCAGCAATGGATAGAGCGTGTTGGCGTCGACCGGAAAGCCGTGGTCGGTGAGCCGTTGCAGCAGTGCGTAGCCGTAGTCCGGTCGGCGGAGCGCGACCAGGCTGGCCACCACGACGGTGCCTCGACGCAGCTCCTGCAGGTGCGTCCGTAGAACATCCTCGCTAACCATGTGTCACACCATACCGTGTGCCACACAGTATTGTCTAGCGGAACATCATCGTGTCTGCCCACGCCCGGTTTCGGCCGCTCCGACGTGCGGGGCGCCCGGCCGGCACCGGACGCCCCGCCACCTGGTCGGAGTCAGCAGGACACGCCCTGGCGGAAGTTCCGCTCGACGTAGCTGGCCGGGCCGACCTGGAAGTAGCCAACGCCGGGCCGGATCGGGTGCCCGGTGAACAGCTCCACCCGCGACCCGACGCGAACCAGGTACGCCTCGGCGTCCCCCGCGTCGTTGCGGATCAGCGACCCGCGCGGCCCGTAGATCGCCTCCAACTCGGCGAAGGACATGCCGACCCTGGCCCCGGCGGGCGACTGCGGCGGTGCGGTGGCCGTACCCACCTCCACCAGTCGCCCGTCGCGGAAGGCCAGCAGGAGGACACCGGCCCAGGAACCGGTCACACCGGCGTTTACCACAGTGCCGCAGCCCGGCGCGGTCCAGTCGATGCGGCCGGCCGCGGTGAGCGCGGCCAGGCTGGCGCCGATCCGGTACACGCCGGCGCCACCGACGCTGAGCACCTGCGGGTGGCTGTGCCCGCCGGTGGTGGCGAGCGGGCCGCGGGCCGAGGCCGGCGCGACGCCGGCCAGCGGCGCCGCCGCGGCCGGAACCGTGGCGGTCACCGCGACGAGCGTGCTGAGCGCCAGCGCGGCAGTGGTGAGCAGGATCGAGGGACGGTTCATGGTGCGCTCCTTCGGTGATGGGTCTCCTGCCCTGTTAGTCACCGCGCCGGCGTCAGCGGTTCGTCGGGTTTCCGACCGGTCCGGTCTACTGTGAAGAGACCGTGCTGGCCGGGGGTGACACCGTGACGGCTCCGCAGCGGATCGGGCCCTACGCCATCGAGCGACTGCTGGGCGTCGGCTCGTTCGCGACGGTCTGGCTGGGCTACGACGCGGTGCTCGACGCGCGTGTGGCGATCAAGGTGCTGGCCGAGAACTGGAGCCACGACCTGCGGGTGCGGGAACGCTTCCTCGACGAGGCCCGGCTGTTGCGCCGCCTGGAGCATGAGCGGCTGATCCGGGTGCACACCGTCGGTGAGTTGCCCGACGGCCGGCCGTACGCGGTCCTGGCCTGGGCGGACCGGGGGAGCCTGCGCGACCGCCTCGCCGTCGGCGAGATCCCCGCGCCGACCGCGCTGCGGCTGCTCGGCGAGATCTGCGCCGGGGTCGCCGTGCTGCACCGGCACGGCGTCGTGCACCGTGACCTCACCCCGGGCAACGTCCTGTTCCGCTCCGCCGGCCCGGACGTTCCCGATGCCGAACAGGTGCTGATCGCCGACCTCGGCCTCGCCAAGGCGCTCGCCACCGCCTCGGGGCTGACCGCCCGGGCCGGCACCCCCGGTTACATGGCCCCCGAGCAGGACGACCCGGGCGCGGTGATCGACACCCGCGCCGACGTGTACGGGCTCGGCCGGCTGGGGATCCGGCTGCTGGCCGCCGACCCGTCGGGCACGCACCCGGCCCGACCCGACCCGCCGCACGCCCCCCAGATCCGACTCCGTGACGGCGTGCCCCCGGGGATAGCGGCGGTGCTCGCCCGGGCCACCGCGTACGACCCGGCCGACCGCTATCCCGACGCCGCCTTCCTGCACGCCGCGTTGACCCGCGCGCGGGGACCGGCCGGCCCGGTTGCCGCGAGCGCGCGGCAGCGACCACCACCGCGCCGTCCGCGCCGGTCGCTGCTGGCCGGGGTGGCCGTCGTGGTCGCCGTCGCGGTGGGCCAGGTGGCCGCCGAGCCGGGTGGCACCGGGTCGGGTCGGTCGGCCGGCGGCACGTACACGACCGGGCCGTTGACCGTGGCGTTGCCGCCCGGCTGGTCCGCTACGGGGGCGACCTGGGCCGGTCAGTACGACGCCGACGGCGAACCCGAACCGGCCCTGGTGATGTCGCCGCGACCCCGCCGCTGGGCCGCCGACCCCCGACTGCCCGGCGCGTTCGTCGGCCTCTCCGCCGCCACGGCGGCACGCACCACGCCGGCCGGATTCCTGGCCGAGCGGACGCACGGTGACTGCGCGCCCGCGCCGGCCCGCACCACCCGACAGGCGGGCGTCGAATGGACGGTGGTCCACTACGTCTGCGACCAGGGCCGGCCGCAGATCGTCGAGTCCGCCGGCCTGCACCCCGGCGGTCCGGCCCTGGTGTACGTGCAGATCGCCCCGCCGGCCGGCAGCGGGCCCGACTTCGTGGACACCCTGCTCGCCGGCGTACGCCTGCGGTAGGTGCGGCTGAACGCGCTCGCGCGCCTGCCAGCTCGCAGGGCACGGGTCAGCGGACCACCACGGTGATGGTGTGCTCCCGGCCCTCCTTGGGGATCGTCACGGCGACGGTGCCGGGGCGGACGAAGCGGATGTCCACCACGCCCGCCTCGTACTGCTGGGAGACCAGCTCCGGGCGGTCCACGGTGACGAGCCCCGGCCCGATGCCCTGGATCCGCAGCACCGCACCGGTGGCGAAGCAGAGCGACCGCAGCAGCTCGATCTCGGTCTCGGCGAGCGGCAGGTCGTAGCGGACCGCGCCCTGACAGGCCGGGGTCGCGGCGGTCGGCGGGGGAGTCGTTCGGGGCGTACCCCTTGTCCTGCCTGGTGCGGGCGGTGCCGCGGGCGGACGCCCGCTGGTCGGCGGTGGTCGGGACGGTGACCCGGTGGGCGCGGGGATCGCGGAGCTCGCGGCGGGCGTCGGCGTCGAACGGGTCGAGCCGGGCGGTTGGACGGGCAGCGGCGAGACGGCGTCGGCGCCGCAGGCGGCGACCCCCACGGTGGCCGCGAGGACGACGACGAGCCGGCGGACCGACGCCGCGCTCATCCGGCGCCGAGCCGTTGCCGGACCTGCCGCCGGGCCAGGTGCAACCGGGACTTCACCGTGCCCACCGGAAGGTCGAGCAGAGCGGCGATCTCGGGGTAGCTCAGCCCGAGGACGTCGCGCAGGGCCACCACCTCGGCGTGGTCGGGGTGGACCGAGTCGAACGCGTCGAGCAGATCGAGGCGGGTGCCCGCGACCACGCTGGTCCGTCGGGGATCGGCCTGGTCGGGCACCGGAACACCGCCGGCCTCCAGTCGACAGCGGCGGCGCAGCGTGCGGTACGTGGAGCGGGCCCGGTTGGCGGCCAGCCGGTGCAGCCAGGTGCGGAACGAGGAGCGACCCTCGAACCGGGTGATGCCGCCGGCCAGCGCCAGGAGGGTGTCCTGGCAGGCTTCCTCGGCGTCCTGGCGGTTGGGCAGGAATCGGGCGCACAGCCGCAGCACCTCCGGGCGCACCGCGACCAGCAGGGCGTCCAGCGCCGCCGGGTCGCCCTGCGCGGCGCGGCGGGCCAGGGCGTCGAGATCCGCGGAGTCGGGCATGCCGGGTGTCCAATGCTCGCCGGTGGCCGATTCTCAAGCGTACGGCCGTCGGCGGTGTCCGCCCTCGTCCGGTCCGGCACCCGACCCGCGCTACTCGAAGCGGGAGACGTCGCCGGCGCCCCGGCGCAGGATCTCCGGCTCGGGCCCGGACAGGTCGATCACCGTCGTCGGCTCCTTGCCGCAGTCGCCGGCGTCGAGCACCGCGTCGAGCTGGTGGTCGAGCCGTTCCTTGATCTCCCAGCCCTGGGTCATCGGCTCGTCCTCGCCGGGCAGCGCCAGGGTGCTCGACACCAGCGGCTCACCCAACTCGGCCAGCAGCGCCTGGGTCACCGTGTGCCGGGGTACGCGGACACCGACGGTGCGCTTGCGCGGGTGCAGCATCCGGCGGGGCACCTCCTTGGTGGCCGGCAGGATGAACGTGTAGCTGCCCGGAGTGGACGCCTTCACCAGCCGGAACACCGCGTTGTTGATCTGGACGAACTGGCCGAGCTGCGCGAAGTCCCGGCAGACCAGGGTGAAGTGGTGCCGGTCGTCGAGGTGGCGGATCTGGCGGATCCGGTCCAGGCCGTCCCGGTTGCCCAACTGGATGCCGAGCGCGTAGCAGGAGTCGGTCGGGTACGCGACCAGCCCACCCCCGCGGATCAGGTCGGCAACCTGGCCGATGATCCGGGGCTGCGGGTTCTCCGGGTGTACGTCGTAGTACCTCGCCATGTTCCGAGAATAGTCGTGGGGGAGACGCGGACCACCCTCGGCGCGGACGGTGGAGCCGTCGAGATCACCTCGGTAGGGTAGGTGCCGGTCGGCTCCGACCACCGAGATCCACACCGCCGGGGGGCGCCAGGCATGGCTGATTCGTTCGCGCATCTGCACGTGCACACCGAGTACTCGATGCTCGACGGAGCGGCCCGGCTGAAGGACCTGTTCGCCGAGGCCAACCGGCTGGGCATGCCGGCGGTGGCGATCACCGACCACGGCAACATGCACGGCGCGAACGACTTCTACAACCAGGCGATGGCCGCCGGGATCACGCCGATCCTGGGCGTCGAGGCGTACGTGGCGCCGGAGTCGCGCTACCACAAGGCGCGGGTCAAGTGGGGGCGGCCGGAGCAGAAGAGCGACGACGTCTCGGGTAACGGCGCGATCACCCACAAGACCATGTGGGCGAAGAACGCGCAGGGCCTCAAGAACCTGTTCACCCTCAACTCGCGCGCGTCCATGGAGGGGCACTACGTCAAGTGGCCCCGGATGGACATGGAGCTGATCGCCGAGCACGCCGAGGGCATCATGGCGACCACCGGCTGCCCGTCCGGCGCGGTGCAGACCCGGCTGCGGCTGGGGCAGTTCGACGAGGCGCTCAAGGTCGCCGCGAGCTACCAGGACATCTTCGGCAAGGACAACTACTTCCTGGAGATCATGGATCACGGCCTCTCCATCGAGAGCCGGGTCCGCGAGGGGCTCACCGAAATCGCCCGCAAGCTGGACATCCCGCCGGTCGTCACCAACGACTCGCACTACACGCACGAGGCCCAGGCCACCGCGCACGACGTGCTGCTGTGCGTGCAGACCGGCAGCAACATCGACGACCCGAACCGGTTCCGCTTCGAGGGCGGCGGCTACTTCGTCAAGAGCGCCGACCAGATGCGCGCGGTCGACTCCTCGGAGCTGTGGCAGCAGGGCTGCCGCAACACCCTGCTGGTGGCCGAGAAGGTCGACCCGAAGGGCATGTTCGAGTTCCACAACCTGATGCCGCGCTTCCCGGTGCCCGAGGGCGAGACGGAGGAGTCCTGGTTCCGCAAGGAGACCTTCGCCGGGCTGGCCCGCCGCTACCCCAACGGCATCCCGGAGGGGCACGTCGTCCAGGCCGAGTACGAGCTGGGCGTCATCAACCAGATGGGTTTCCCGTCGTACTTCCTCGTGGTCGCCGACTTCATCCAGTGGGCGAAGAAGCAGGGCATCGCGGTGGGCCCGGGTCGTGGCTCGGCCGCCGGCTCGCTGGTGGCGTACGCGCTGGGCATCACCGACCTGGACCCGATCCAGCACGGCCTGATCTTCGAGCGGTTCCTCAACCCCGAGCGTGTCTCGATGCCGGATGTCGACATCGACTTCGACGAGCGTCGGCGCGGTGAGGTGATCAAGTACGTCACCGACAAATGGGGTGAGGACAAGGTCGCCCAGATCGCGACGTTCGGCACGATCAAGGCGAAGGCCGCGATCAAGGACTCGGCCCGGGTGCTGGGTTTCCCGTACGCGGTCGGCGACCGGATCACCAAGGCGATGCCACCGGCGGTGATGGGCAAGGACATCCCGCTGACCGGCATCTTCGACCCGAAGCACCCCCGCTATGCCGAGGCCGGCGAGATCCGGGGCCTGTACGACTCCGACCCGGACGTCCGCAAGGTGATCGACACGGCCAAGGGCATCGAGGGGCTGATCCGGCAGACCGGTGTGCACGCCGCCGGCGTCATCATGTCCGCCGAGCCGATCATCGAGCACATCCCGTTGATGCGCCGCGACGCCGACGGGGCGATCATCACGCAGTTCGACTACCCGACCTGCGAGTCGCTCGGGCTGCTGAAGATGGACTTCCTCGGCCTGCGGAACCTGACGATCATCGACGACGCGGTCAAGAACATCGAGCTGAACCACGGCCTCAAGCTCGACCTGCTGGGCCTGCCGCTGGACGACAAGGCCGCGTACGAGCTGCTGGCCCGCGGTGACACCCTCGGCGTGTTCCAGCTCGACGGTGGGCCGATGCGGTCGCTGCTGCGGTTGATGAAGCCGGACAACTTCGAGGACATCTCCGCCGTCCTGGCGTTGTACCGGCCGGGCCCGATGGGCGTCGACTCGCACACCAACTACGCGCTGCGCAAGAACGGCCTCCAGGAGATCACCCCGATCCACCCGGAGCTGGAGGAGCCGCTGCGGGAGATCCTGGCGCCCACGCACGGCCTGATCGTCTACCAGGAGCAGGTGCAGCGCGCCGCGCAGATCCTCGCCGGCTACACCCTCGGTCAGGCGGACCTGCTGCGCCGGGCGATGGGTAAGAAGAAGAAGGAGATCCTCGACAAGGAGTTCATCCCGTTCCGGGACGGCTGCCGCGAGCGCGGCTACTCCGACGAGGCGATCCAGGCCGTGTGGGACGTCCTGGTGCCGTTCGCCGGGTACGCCTTCAACAAGGCGCACTCCGCCGCGTACGGCCTGGTGTCCTACTGGACCGCGTACCTCAAGGCGCACTACCCGGCCGAGTACATGGCCGGGCTGCTCACGTCCGTCGGTGACGACAAGGACAAGATGGCGCTCTACCTGTCCGAGTGTCGCCGGATGCGCATCCAGGTGCTCCCGCCGGACGTGAACACCTCGGCCGGGCCGTTCACGCCGGTCGGCAAGGACATCCGCTTCGGCCTGGCCGCGGTCCGCAACGTCGGCGCGAACGTGGTCGCCTCGATCATGCGGTGCCGTCAGGAGAAGGGCGACTACACCGACTTCTACGACTTCCTGTCCAAGGTGGACGCGGTGGTCTGCAACAAGAAGACCATCGAATCGCTGATCAAGGCCGGCGCGTTCGACTCGATGCAGCACCCCCGCAAGGGGCTGCTCGCGGTGCACGCCGACGCCATCGACGCGTACGCCGACGTCAAGCGCAAGGAGGCGGTCGGCCAGTACGACCTGTTCGGCGCCGGCTTCGGTGACGCCGACACCGGCAGCACGACGGTCATGCCGGTCATCGGCGACGGCGAGTGGGACAAGCGCGACAAGCTGGCGTTCGAGCGCGAGATGCTCGGCCTGTACGTCTCCGACCACCCCCTGTTCGGCCTGGAGCACATCCTCGGCGCGGCGGCCGACACCACCATCGCGTCCCTCGCCGAGGACGGTGCGGTGCCCGACGGGGCCGTCGTCACGCTCGCCGGCATCCTCTCCGGGGTGCAGCGGCGGGTCACCAAACAGGGCCGCGCCTGGGCCTCAGCCACCCTCGAGGACCTGGCCGGCGGGGTGGAGACGCTGTTCTTTCCCAACACCTACGAGGTGATCGGGCAGTACATCGCCGAGGACGCCATCGTGGTGGTCAAGGGCCGGGTGGACCGCCGCGACGACACCCCACGGATCATGGCGATGGACATGTCCATGCCGGACGTCAGCACCAGCGCCACCAACAAGCCGGTCACCCTCACCATCCCGGTGCACCGCTGCACGCCGCCGCTTGTGGAACGGCTCAAGGAGACGCTGGTGCTGCACCCCGGCGACACCGAGGTGCACGTCAAGCTGCTCAACGGTGGGCGCACCACCACCCTGCGGCTCGGCCCGTTCCGGGTGGCGGCGACGACCGCGTTGATGGGTGACCTGAAGAGCGTCCTCGGCCCGGCCAACGTGAGCTGACCTGGTCGGCCTCGGGGGATCACCCAATATTGGGCTAAATGTCCTTTATCGTGCTGGGATGATGTCGTGTCGCCGTCTGCGGACCGTGGCCCCCGCCCTGGCACTGGTGGCCGGCCTCGCGTCCTGCACCGACCGGGGCCCCACCGAGAAGGCTGACGCCGCATCGACCCCGGGCGGGGCGACCGCGGCCGGGCCGGCACCGACCGCCTTCGGCCCGTTGGCACCGGGAATGCCGACCTATCCGGCGGCCGGCAACGTCTACGCTGCCGCCGGCCCCGACCAGCTGACCGAGGCGGTACGCGGCGACCGCTCGATGGTGTACGTGCCAAACACCAAGAGCAACGATGTCTGGTTGATCGACCCCGGGACGTACCAGGTGGTGGGGAAGTTCCCCGGCGGCCCGGAGCCCCAGCACGTCGTCCCCTCCTACGACCTGCGGACGCTCTACGTGGCGTCCAGTCAGATCCCCCGGGGTGGCCTGATCCCGATCGACGCCCGGACCGGTGAGCCGGGCGAGTTCCGCAATCTCGAGGACGTCTACAACCTCTACTTCACCCCCGACGGCAAGCAGGCGATCGTGGTCGCCGAGGCGTACCAGCGACTGGACTTCTACGACCTGGCCAGCTGGCAGCGGGTGCGGTCGGTGCGGTTTCCCGAGTGCGGCGGCATCAACCACATGGACTACTCCGCCGACGGCCGGACGATGCTGTTCAGTTGCGAGTTCGCCAACCGGATGCTGGTGCTGGACACTGCCTCCCTGCGCAAGGTGCGCGAGTTTCGCCTCACCCGGACGCCCGACGGGATGCCGCAGGACACCCGGCTGACTCCGGACGGCCAGCACTTCCTCGTCGCCGACATGCGCGCAAACGGGGTGTATGTCTTCGATGGCCTGGCCACCCGGCAGACCGCGTTCATCCCCACCGGCAGGGGCGCGCACGGCATCTACTTCAGCCGGGACGCCCGGCAGGCGTACGTCACCAACCGCGAGGAGGGCACGGTGACCGTGCTCGACCTGGCGAACCTGAAGCGCACCGCGACCTGGCGGATCCCGAACGGCAGCCCCGACATGGGCGGCCTGTCCGTCGACGGCAAGGTGCTGTGGCTCTCCGGGCGCTTCACCGACGAGGTGTACGCGCTGAACACCTCGACCGGAAAACTGCTGGCCCGGATCCCGGTCGGCAAGGGCCCGCACGGCCTCACCGTCTGGCCTCAGCCCGGTCGCTACTCCCTGGGCCACACCAGCAACATCCGCTAGCGGCCCGGCCGGCGTCGTCCGGCCGGGCCGCGACGCCGGCTCAGCCCTGGTCGGGTGCCGCGATCTCCCGCAACTGGCCGTCGGCCAGCCGCAACCAGCGCTGCACGCCGATCTCGGCGAGGAACCGCTCGTCGTGGCTCACCACCACAAAGGCGCCCTGGTACGCGGACAGCGCGCTCTCCAGTTGGGCGACGCTGACCAGGTCCAGGTTGTTCGTCGGCTCGTCGAGCAGCAGCAGTTGCGGCGCCGGTTCGGCGCAGAGCACACACGCGAGGGTCGCGCGCAGCCGCTCGCCGCCGGAGAGCACCCCGACCGGCAGGTTCACCCGGGTGCCCCGGAACAGGAAGCGGGCCAGCAGGTTCATCCGCCTGGCGTCCGGCAGGCTCGGCGCGTACGCGGCGAAGTTCTCCGCGACCGTGCGGTCGAGGTCCAGCAGGTCCAGCCGCTGCGACAGGTACGCGATCCGCCCGTCGGCCCGTTTGATCTCGCCGCCGGCCGGTTCGAGGTCGCCGTTGACGAGGCGCAGCAGGGTCGACTTGCCGACGCCGTTCGCCCCGGTGAGCGCGATCCGCTCCGGCCCTCGGATCACCAGGTCGGCGCCGTCACCGCCGAACAGCTCCCGATCGTCGAAGCGGGCCCGCATCCCCTGGCCGGAGAAGACTGTCCGCCCACTTGGGACGGTGGTGTCCGGCAGGTCGACGGTGATCTTGTCCTCGTCGCGGACCGCCCGGCCGGCCTCGTCGAGACGGGCCTTGGCCGAGCCGAGCCGAGCCGAGTGGGTCTCCTGCGACCTGCCCGCCGACTCCTGCGCGCTGCGCTTGAGCCCACCGGCGACGATCCGGGCCAGACCGGCGTTCTTCAGGTTCTTGGCGGCGTTGCTGGCCCGCCGGTCGGCCCGCTCACGGGCCTGCTGCATCTCCCGCTTCTCCCGCTTGACCTCCTGCTCGGCGTTGCGCAGGTTGCTCTCGGCCACCTCCCGCGCCGCCTGCACCGCCTCGGTGTACGCGGTGAAGTTGCCCCCGTACCAGTTGATCTCGCCTCGTTCCAGCTCGGCGATGCGGTCCATCCGGTCCAGCAGCTCCCGGTCGTGGCTGACCAGCAGCAGGCACCCGGACCAGTCGGACAGCACGTCGTAGAGCTTGTGCCGAGCCTCCAGGTCCAGGTTGTTGGTCGGCTCGTCGAGCAGCAGCACGTCGGGCCGTCGCAGCAGTTGCGCCGCCAGGCCGAGGGAGATCACCTGACCGCCGCTGAGGGTGTGCAGCCGCCGGTCGAGCGCCAGGTCACCCAGGCCGAGGCGGTCCAGTTCGGCGCGGGTGCGCTCTTCGATGTCCCAGTCGTCGCCGATGGTGGCGAAGTGCGCCTCGCTGGCGTCGCCGGCCTCGATGGCGTGCAGCGCCGCGATCCGCTCGGCGACGCCGAGCACCTGGGCCACGGTCAGGTCGCCGACCAGCGGCAGCGTCTGCGGGAGGTAACCGAGCACACCGTCGACGGTGACGCTGCCGCCGCTGGGCGTCAGCTCCCCGGCAATCAGCCGCAGCAGGGTGCTCTTGCCGGCGCCGTTGGGCGCGACCAGGCCGGTGCGACCGGCCGGGACGGTGAAGGACAGCTCCGAGAAGACCGGGGTGTCGTCCGGCCAGGAGAAGGACAGGTTCGAGCAGACGATGTACGCATCAGACATGCGAGTGACCTCAAAGGGTGGGGTGGGCGCGTCCAAGCCGCCCGACGACAACGGGAACCGGTGAAACGACGTCACGGCCACGGCGGCTGCGTGAATCCGCGCCAATCCGTTGCCGAACATGTCCGGTCTCACCCGGAGATGTCGTCGTCACCCGCCATGTCTGGTCTCCCTGGTCGTACCGCTGACCCAACTCGGCCAGTCTAACAACGGATCTTCACCCCGCCACCAGATTCCTGGCGGGGCGGTGCCTCGCGTCAAGATCCGCGCAACATCAGGGATGTTGCTGTCTCCCGTGCGCCGGAGGCAGCAACATCGGCGAAGTTGCGCAGATCTTGGCGCGGAGCGCAGGGCGCGGAGCGCTCGTACCGCTCAGCGGGGGCGGTACTCGACCTCGGGGCGGCCGGGGGTGCCGTAGCGGGGGGTGCGCACCGCGCGGTCGATGGTGACCAGGTACTCCAGGTAGCGGCGGGCGGTCACCCGGGAGATGCCGGTCGCCGCGCTCACCTCGGTGGCGGACAACCCCGCCCCCGGGCGGGATCCCTCGGCCAGCGCCGCGCGTACCCGGTTGAGGGTCTGCGCGTCGAGGCCCTTGGGCAGGCTGTGCCCGGTGGTACCGCGCAGGGTGGCGAACATCCGGTCCACGTCGTGCTGGGCGGTCACCTCACCGTCGGCGAGCGCCTGGGCGCGGTAGTCGGCGTAGCGCTCCAGCTTGTCGCGGAACGCCGCGAACGTGAACGGTTTGAGCAGGTAGTGGGTCACCCCGAGGGACACCGCGGTGCGCACCACCGCCAGGTCCCGCGCGGAGGTCACCGCGAGCACGTCGACGCTGCTGCCGGCCGCGCGCAGCGCCCGGCAGACGTCCAGGCCGTGCAGGTCGGGCAGCCGAAAATCCAGGAGTACGAGGTCCACGTCACCGCCGCCACCCGCGCGCAGGGCCGCCATGGCCGCCCGCGCGGTGTGCGCCACCCCGACGACCACGAAACCCGGAACCCGTTCGGTGTACGCGGCGTGCGCCTCGGCCAGCAGCGGCTCGTCCTCGACGACCAGCACCCGAATGTCGGTCATCGCGGGCCGCCGACCGGCAGTCGAACCGTGAACAGGCTGCCGCCGTCGTCCGAGCGGGCCACCTCGTGACGGCCACCGTGGCGGCGGACCACCTGCCCGATCAGCGCCAGACCGAGACCCCGGCCGCTGCTCTTGGTGGACCAGCCGCGCCGGAACGCGTCCGCCACCCGGTCCTCGGCCAGCCCGGGCCCGCTGTCGGCGACCCGGACCACCAGCTCGTCGTCGACGGCGCCGACGAAGACCCGCACCGTACGCGGCGGGGGCGTGCCGGCGACCGCCTCCAGGGCGTTGTCGATCAGGTTGCCGACGACGGTGAGCAGGTCGTTGGTCGGCAACGGGCTGTCGTCGAGGCGGCAGTCCGGCTCGATGACGAGGTCCACGCCGCGCTCGCCGGCCTGGGCGGACTTACCGAGCAGCAGCGCGGCCAGGGCCGGCTCGGTGACCGCGTCGACCACCCGGTCGGTCAGCTGCTGCGCGTGGGCCAGGTCCCGGGTGCCGAGCCGGACCGCCTCGTCGGCGCGGCCCAGCTCCACCAGCGTGAGGACGGTGTGCAGGCGGTTGGCCGACTCGTGGGTCTGCGCCTGCAACGCCTCGGTCAGCGCGCGCACCGAGTCCAGCTCGCTGGCGAGGGTGCGCAGCTCGGTCTGGTCGCGCAGGGTCAGCACGGTGCCGAGCGGTGCCCCCTCGAAGCGGGCGGTCCGCTGGTTGGCCACCAGCACCCGGTCACCGGCCAGCATGGGCTCGTCGAGGGCGTCGCGCCCGGAGCCGAGCAGCTCGGCCACGGCGGGCGGCAGGTCGATCCCGGCCACCGGCTGGTCGGTGACCGGCTCGTCCGCGTCGAGACCGAGCAACCGCCGGCCCTCGTCGTTGATCAGCGCCACCCGCCGATCGGTGGTAAGCACCACGAGACCCTCGCGCACCGAGTGCAGGACAGCGTCGTAGTACTCGTACATCCGGGTCATCTGCGCCGGTCCCAGGCCGTGGGTCTGGCGGCGCAGCCGGCGGCTGAGCAGCCACGATCCGGTCGCGGCGAGCGCGAGCGCCGGCGCCGCGACGCCGAGCAGCACGGGGAGCTGGCGCAGCAGCTTGCGGTTGATGGCCCGGGTGGTGATGCCCACCGAGACCAGCCCGACGATGCGCCGCTCTTCGTCGTACACCGGCACCACCGCGCGCACTGACTCGCCGAGCGTCCCGACGTTTGTGGTGGTGAACGCGCGACCCGCCAGGGCGGGCCCGATCTCGCCGACGAACGGCTCGCCGATCTGGTCCCGGGTCGGGTGTGAGAAACGGGTGCGGTCGGGGGCCATCACGACGACGAAGTCGGTGCCCGTGGCCAGCCGGGTCGATTCGGCGTACGGCTGGAGGATGCTGGCCGGGTCGGCGGTCGTGAGGGCCGCGCGGACGTCGGGGGAGCCGGCAACGGTCTGCGCCACCGCGAGCACCTCCTCCTGCGCGGCCTGGCGCGAGTCGACGCGGGCCAGCCAGACGGCGCCCGCCGCGCCGGCCAGCACGAGCAGCGTCACCACCACCGCCTGGAGGGCGAACAGCTGCCCCGCGATGCTCCACTGCCGTCGGGCCACCTCCACCACCTCCTCGGGTTTTCGCGGTGAACAGAATGACCGCAAATTTGTCAACGGGTGAGACGCGCTTCACATTGTCGACATGGACACCACCGCATCCACCACCACGGCGGAGCCGTCGGCCCGCCGGGACCGTACCCGTTACCTGTACCTGGCCGTCATCGTGGCCGTGCTCGCCGGCATCGTGGTCGGCCTGGTCGCCCCCGATTTCGGCAAGGAACTCAAGCCGATCGGCACGGGCTTCGTCAACCTGATCAAGATGATGATCAGCCCGGTCATCTTCTGCACGATCGTGCTGGGCGTCGGTTCGGTCCGGCAGGCCGCGAAGGTCGGCAAGGTCGGCGGGCTCGCCCTCGGCTACTTCCTGACCATGTCGACCGTCGCGCTCGCCATCGGCCTGGTCGTCGGCAACCTCATCCACCCCGGCTCCGGCCTGGACCTCGGCCAGGACCTCGCTGGCGCCGGCAAGGCCGCCGCCGGAGACGAGGCCGGCGGTACGACGGAGTTCCTGCTCGGGATCATCCCGAAGACGCTGTTCTCCGCGCTCACCGAGGGTGAGGTGCTCCAGACGCTGCTGGTGGCGCTGCTCGTCGGCTTCGCCGTGCAGACGATGGGCCGGCGCGGTGAGCCCGTGCTCGGCGCGATCGCCCTCGTCCAGCGGGTGGTCTTCAAGGTCCTCGCCATGATCATGTGGCTGGCGCCGATCGGCGCGTTCGGCGCGATGGCGGCCGTCGTCGGCGCGACAGGCGTGGACGCCCTCAAGAGCCTCGCCCAGATCATGCTCGGCTTCTACGCCACCTGTCTGATCTTCGTGCTGGTCGTCCTGGGCGCGCTCCTGTGGTTCGTGGCCCGGATCTCGATCTTCTCGCTGCTGCGCTACCTCGGCCGGGAGTTCCTGCTGATCCTGTCGACGTCGTCGTCGGAGTCGGCGCTGCCGCGGCTGATCGCCAAGATGGAGCACTTCGGCGTGAGCAAGCCGGTCGTGGGCATCACGGTGCCGACCGGGTACTCGTTCAACCTCGACGGCACGGCGATCTACCTGACGATGGCATCGCTGTTCATCGCCGACGCGCTCGGCAACCCGCTCTCCATCGGCGAGCAGATCTCGCTGCTGCTGTTCATGATCATTGCCTCGAAGGGTGCGGCGGGCGTCACGGGCGCCGGCATCGCGACCCTGGCCGGCGGGCTCCAGTCCCACCGGCCCGACCTGGTGGACGGCGTCGGGCTGATCGTGGGCATCGACAGGTTCATGTCGGAGGCCCGCGCGCTGACCAACTTCGCCGGCAACGCGGTGGCGACAGTCCTGGTCGGCACCTGGACGGGCGAGTTCGACAGGGACCGGGCGGCCGGTGTGCTGCGCGGCGACGACCCGTTCGACGAGGCCACAATGCTCGACGACCACGACGAGGACGAGTCGGCGGCACGCAGGGACGAATCGACCGCGCCAGCGGGCGTCCCCGCCTGACCCGGTCGCGGTTTTGATCGACTCGAGTTCGGCGATGTCGGGTTATCCGAGCACGTAGGACACCCCGATATCGCTGATCTCGTGTCGATCACCACCGGGCGTCAAGGACCGATGGTGTCCCTATGGCTGCGGTGGGGGAGGGGCGAGCCAGGCGAGCGGTTGCCCTGCGAGAGCGGCGTCGGCGAGGCGTTGAGCGGAGGCCGTCTTGAGGGCCCCACGCGAGCTGTCGATCCAACGCCTGGTGTGACGCGTCGACAAGCGTCAGCTCATTGCCCCCAGGGCGGCCGCACAGAACTCAGCCGGTGGCAGGTATTCGTGGGCGGCGACGTAGTGGAGCAGCAGCTGAGGTGCGGCGTACACGACGCCATCGCCCTGGACCTCGAATTCGGCGCTCTCGCGGGCGATCACGCCCTGCCGGATGGCTTCCCTGGCGTCCTCGCCCAGGTCCCGGACGCAGATTTCGCAGTAGTGGTACCCGCGTGTCTGGCGGACCCGTGCCTTGGCCAGTGCCGTCAGAGCTGGCATCAACCCGTCCGGGGGAGCGCCGGTCGGGTACGGATGCGCGGCATCCAGCCAACCGACGTTGAGCAGCGGCAGGTCTGGCCACGGCTCGTCGGCTGCCCCTGGCTCGTCCTCGTGCCGCTCCAGGTACGTGTACGGCGTCAGGTCCGCGAAGTAGGTCATGAGCCATACGTACCATCGGCATGCCTCGATCGGGTCGGTGACCCTCCAAGATCGGTTGCGGTTGCGCCGGTCGTTTCGCGACAGTCACGGGCTCCCACTGGCTGGGGGTGGGCGCAGCCGGCGGTCATTACCGGTGGGGGGATGCGGTAGTGAGCGGTATACCGCAGAGTCATATTCATACCTCTGCGGTATACCGCTCACCAGCACATCGGCATGGCTTGCAGCCGACGCGGTCGTCCCTTGATCAAGGCCGTCATGTGTGGACTTGACAGTCGAGGTGTGAGCGTTAACATCGACAACCACCACTGTCTGTCGGGAGGTCCGATGACGCTCGTCCTCGCGCGTTCCACTGCACGGCGGATGGCCGGGCTCACGGCTCTGGTCGTGCTGCTCGCCGTCGGCCTCACCGTCGTCTCCCCGAAGCCCGCCGCGGCCTGGGACAACGGCACGGCGAACACCCCGCCGATGGGGTGGAACAGCTACGACTCGTTCAACTGGAGCGTCACCGAGGCCGACGTCCGGGCCAATACCGACTACCTGCGCGACAACCTGCGCCAGCACGGCTGGCAGTACGTCGTCATCGACTGGGCCTGGTACTACCCGGGCCAGCACAACAACAGCCCCAACCAGGACGCCAACCTCAATCCCCGGCTGCGGATGGACGCCAACGGTCGGCTGCTGCCGGACACCACGCGGTTTCCCTCGGCGGCGGGCGGCAACGGGTTCAAGCCTCTCGCCGACTATGTGCACGCCCAGGGACTGAAGTTCGGTGTCCACCTGATGCGCGGCATCCCGCGGCAGGCGGTCGCGGACAACGTGCCGATCCTCGGCACCACCTGCCGGGCCAACCAGATCAACAACACCACCACCGCGGCCTGGCTCAACCTGATGTGGGGTCTGAACATGTCCAACGCCTGCGCGCAGGCGTACCTGGACTCGGTCTTCCAGCTCCTGGCCAGCTGGGGTGTCGACTACGTGAAGGTGGACGACATCGCGGCCCCGACGTACCGGCAGGCCGAGGTCGAGGGCTACCGGACGGCGATCCAGCACAGCGGTCGGCCGATGGTGCTGAGCCTCTCGCCCGGCGCGACACCGCTGGCCAGTGGCGGACACGTACGGGACAACGCGCACATGTGGCGCATCGTCAACGACCTGTGGGACAACTGGTCGTCGCTCGACGCGCTGTTCGACCAGTTGCGCAACTGGACGCCGTACCGGACGACGGGCGCCTGGCCTGATCCGGACATGATTCCGATCGGGCGGCTGTCGAAGTACGGCCCGGTCGGCGCACCCCGCTACTCCGGGCTCACCGCCGACGAGCAGCGCACCCTCATGACCCTGTGGGCGATCAACCGGGCCCCGCTGATGTGGGGCGGCAACCTGGTCGAGAACCGCGCCGCCGAGCTGGCGTTGATGACCAACGCGGCGGTGCTCGCCGTCGACCAGAACAGCGCCAACAACCGGCAGCTCGTCGGCGGCACCCGGCAGGTGTGGACCGCCGACGTTCCCGGCACCGACCACCGGTACGTGGCGCTGTTCAACCGCGAGAGCGCGACCGCCAACGTCTCGGTGAACCTGGCCGACCTGGGCATCGGCTCGGCCACCGTCACCGACCTGTGGTCCGGTGCCGGTCTCGGCACCGTCACCGGCACGCTCACCCGATCCATCCCCGCCCACGGAAGCGGCCTGTACCGGGTGGCGCCGCTGACCACCGCCCCCACGCCGACCACCTACACGGTGGCCGCGCGGCACAGCGGCAAGCTCCTCGACGTCTACAACGCGTCCACCGCCGACGGCGCCAACGTCGTGCAGTGGGGCGCCAACGGGCAGGCCAACCAGCGGTGGCGGTTCCAGGACGTCAGCGGCGGCTACTCGACGGTGACCAGTGTCAGCAGCGGCAAGTGTCTCGACGTGTACGGCGGGGCGGGCGCCACCGCCGACGGCGTCCGCGTGATCCAGTGGACCTGCAACGGCGGCACCAACCAGCAGTGGCGCGTCGAGGACCTCGGGACCGGCTACGTCAGGCTCGTGGCCCGCCACAGCGGGAAGTGCCTCGACGTGCTGAACGCCGCCACGGCGGACGGTGCTCAGGCCGTGCAGTGGACCTGCGGCACCGGCGCCAGCCAACAGTGGCGACGCACCACCGCGTAGCGCGCCGTCGGCCCTCGCGGCGGTGATTCGGTCGTGAAACGCGCCGCCCGGCGCTACGCCAGCGGGCCAACTGAACGCTGACGGCGGGCGCTGCGGTGGTTACGGTCGTGGATGCCGAGGTTTCCCGACCGTTCGAGGAGTGATCGCATGGCACCCTCTCCGTCCCGGCTCTTCGCGGAGATAGCGACGGCCGAACGACCGGCCGAGACCAGAGTGGTCATGCGGCGAGCGGTGGTGCTCGGCGGCAGCATGGCCGGGTTGCTGGCGGCCCGGGTTTTGAGCGATCACGCCGAGGAAGTGCTGATCATCGAACGCGATCCGTCCGATGTCGACGGCGGGCCTCGGCCGGGGGTGCCCCAGGGCAGCCAGGTGCACGCGCTGCTGCCCGCCGGTCAGGTCCAGTTGGAACGCTGGTTTCCCGGCATCGCCGACGAGGCGCTGGCGCTCGGTGCCCCTCCGCCGCCGCGCGACCAGGACACCGCGAAGGTCTTCATCAACGGCGTACTGGGTCTGCCGCCGGCAGCGACCGGCACCGGGCCGGCGTTGATCACCACGCGTCCGTTCCTGGAGGCGCTGGTCCGTCGGCGGACCCTCGCCGTCGACAACATCCAGATGGTGTACGGCCGGGCCGAGGGCCTCCTCTTCGACGAGCGGCGCGTCACCGGCGCCCGGTACGTGCCCGAGGGCGGCAGCGAGCCGGTCGTCGAAACGGCGGACCTGGTGGTGGACGCGATGGGCCGGTCCAGCCGGTTGAGTGACTGGCTGGCCGAGGAGGGGTGGCCGCGCCCGCCGATGCACCGTATGCCGATCAAGCTGAACTACGCGACGGCGCTCTACAAGCGCGACGAGAAGGTCAGCGACGCTTGGGTGGCGGTCTTCCACACCATGGCGGGCAAGGGGCGTACCGCCCGGATCGGCGGGATCAACTCGGTCGAAGGGGACCGTTGGATCATGCTGGTCGCCGGCTACGACGGGGACCGGCCCAGCCGCGATGTCGCCGACTTCACCACCCGCTGCCGGGAGCACTACCCGCAGATGTTCGGCGACATCGCCGAACACGGGGAGATGCTCGGCCCGGTGGTCACGTACCACCAGGCGGACAGCCGACGCCGCGACTTCCATAAGCTCGACCGCCTGCCCGCCGGGTTGGTCGCCGCCGGTGACGCGGTCGCGTCCTTCAACCCGGTGTACGGCCAGGGCATGACCTCCGCGACGCTGCACGCCTCCTGCCTGTCAAACTATCTGCGGTCCGGGCCGAAGCCGCACGACGAGCCCGCGCGGGCGTACTTCGACCAGGTCCGCGTGGTGGTCGACGCCGCCTGGCAGGTCTCCACCACCGCCGACATCGAGCTGCCGCACGTCGACGGGCCGTACCCGCCCGGTTACCTGGTCACCAAGTGGTTCGGCGATCTGCTCTTCCGGGCGTCGCTCACCGACCCGGTGCTCAACGCCCGGTTGGGGCGGGTGACCACAATGCTCGACCACCCGGCCGCCCTGAGCCGCCCCGGCACCCTGTTCCGGGCGCTCCGCTTCGGCCTGCGCGGCGGCCGTCGGCGGTGATTCGTCGCCAAACCCGCAGCCCGTGGCGGGGTGCGGTGGAGAATGGTGGGTCGGGAAGGGGTGCCGCGACGAACCGGGGGAGCAGGCGTGCTCGCAACCAGCCTCCTTGGCCGGCTGCGCCGCCGTGACCCGGGGGACGCCGTCCTGCGGCGCGCGGTGCGCCTGACGCTCGTCGCGTCCCTCATCTTCTACGCCTGCCGGTACGGGGCGGGCAGCCCGGTACTCGCCACGTACGGGTTGTTCGGCACGATCGCCGCCGGGTCGTTCGCCCAGTTGCCCGGTCCGGCGCCGCAGCGGGCGCGGATCCTCGTCACGTCGCTGCCGGCGGTCTGGGCGCTGATCGCGGCCGGCACGCTGCTGGCGTGGAGCACGTGGGCGGCGGCCGGCGGAATGCTGGTCGTCGGGTTCGTCGTGGCGTTCGCGGGGGTCGGGAATCCGCGGCTGGTGGGTCTGGCCAGCGCGTTCCAGCTCTTCTACATTCTGGCGTCCTTTCCGCCGTACCAACCGGGCACCCTGCCGCAGCGACTGGGCGGGGTCACGCTCGCGGTCGTGCTGCTCGCCGCGGCCGAGGTGCTGCTCTGGCCCGATCCGGTGCCGGTCACCTACCGGCAGCTGCTCACCCGGGCGGCGGACGGCGTCGGGGCGTTCCTCGACGACGCCGCCGACGCGCTGACCGACCCGCACGCGGGTCACGGTGGTCGGGACAGCCGGCGCGCGCGGGCGTACGACCTGGTGGCCCCGCTCGGTCTGGGTCGCAACCCGCCGGAGCGGGCGCCGACCGCGGCGGGCGCCCAGGACCGGGCGCTGCGGATCTCGGCGGCGGCGCTGCGGGAGGTGCTCGCCGAGGCGGACCGGCTCGCGGGGGACGCCCCGCCGGAGCCGATCGGAGAGCTGGCGGCGGCGCGGCTGGTGCGCACCTGCGCTGAGACGACCCGGGCCGCCGGCCGGAGCCTGTCACCGGGTGCGCCGCCGGTCGACCTCGCTGGCCTGGACGTCGCGATCCGCGCGGCCGAGGCCGCCTACCCGGTGGGGCGGGGCGGCGGCGACGCGCCGGACGTACCCCGGATGTGCCGGGACGCGACCGCGCTGGCCCTCGCCGACCAGGTGCGGGTCTTCGCCGTCGGTGCCCGGGTCGCCGCCGGGGCGCGGCCCGCCGGAGGCGAGGCATACCCCAGACTTTTCGAGTACGCGCGCCACAGCCCGTGGACGCTGTACTGGTGGCAGTTCCGCTCCCACCTGGCACCCCGCTCCGCCCACCTGCACAGCGCGCTTCGACTGGCCGTGGCGCTGTCGGTCGCCCGGGTGGCCGCCGGGGTGTTGCAGCTCAACCACGGCTTCTGGGTGCTCCTGGCGACCCTCACGGTCCTGCGGACCTCGGCCGCCGACACCCGCACCGCGCTGCGACCCGCAGTGCTCGGCACGATCGCGGGCGTCGTCGTCAGTGGCCTGCTGGTGCTCCTCGTCGAGGACCCCATCGTGTACGCCGTCGTTCTGCCGGTCACGCTGCTGCTGGCGTTCGGTGTCGGTCGGCTGCTGGGCCCGGTCTGGCAGCAGGCGCTGTTCACCCTGCTGCTGACCGTCGTGTTCAGCCAGCTCAGCCCGGAGGGTTGGCGGCTCGCCGAGGCCCGGCTGGTCGACGTCGGGCTCGGCGCGGTGATCGGTGTGCTCGCCGGCGTCGCCATGTGGCCGCGCGGCGCGAGCCACGACCTGCGCCACAACGCCGCGCGGTACCTGACGGCCAGCGGGGACGCGGTCGAGCGGACCGTCGAGGCGGTGCTCGGCGACGCGCCGCCGCCCGAGGACGACCTCGATCGGGTCCGCCAGCGGATGGTCCTTGTCGACTCGTCCTACTGCCAGTACCACTCCGAGCGCCACGACCCGCAGCGCGCGCGGGTGGACTGGGACGCCGCCCTGGGCGCGGGGCAGCACGTGGTGCCCGGCGCGGAGTCGCTGCTGCGCCGCAACCCGCCCGGCTGTCTCGCCGGCTGGCCGGCGGCGGCGGCCCTGCTGCGGGACGCGGCCGGGCAACTGCGGTCGGCGTACGACGAACTGGCCGGCGAGGTGGCACAGGGCCGGGCCGCGGGCCCGGTGCCGGCCCCGACCGACTGTGTCGACGAGGTGGACCGGGTCCGTCCGCTGCTCGGCGACGTCGACTCCTCGGCGGTACGCCACCTGGTGGAGGTCGACCGTTGGCTCGCCGGCCTCGCCGACAGCCTCACCCGGATCCACCCGCGGCGCTGATGGCGAACCGGTCGGTCGAGACCGGAAGTGGTGACGGGTGCAGTACGTCTAGCGAGGCAGGAAAGCCTGTTGTGCAGCTCACGCCACCCGTGGTTGATCTTCAGTGACCAAGTGGCCCCTGTCAAAAGCCGGTGAAGATCACCAGACTCCTCTGCGTGACCTACCAACCACCCGAACAGCCTTACCCCGGCCCGCAGCCGCCACCAGCTGGGTACCCCGGCTTCCAGCCCTCGCCCGTCCCTGGCCGGCGCAAGCTGGGCACCTGGGCGATCGTCGGCATCGTCGTGGGCGTTGTTGTGCTGCTCTGCTGCGGCATCGGCGTCGTCGGCGCGATCGTCGGCGGCGACAGCCCTCAGGCAACGCCCTCGGCGTCGGCGCGGGCCGTGGTCGACGGCGCGGCGCCCACCGCCGCCCCCGCCACTCCCGCCGCGCCGGTGACTACGGCCGCTGCGCCGCCATCCGTGGCCCCGACGACGAAGCCGGCGCCTCCGCCCGCACCGGTCACGGTTGTCATGCCGGACCTGGTCGGTCTGAACGCTGCCGTGGCTCAGGACAAGTTGAAGAGGCTCGGCATCACCACCATCAAGCTCGGTAGCGGCGACGAGAACGACACTTTCGTGATCCTGCCGGAGAACTGGACGGTGACGAAGCAGTCCCACAAGAAGGGCGCCAAGGTGGCCCTTGATGAGCTGGTGGTGCTGACCTGCACCAAGCAAGGCTGAACGCGATGAGGCCCCGAACACCGGAGTTCGGTGGTTCGGGGCCTCACGTCCACGTCGGTCGTTCGCAGGTGCGGCCGCAGAGACGCGGTAATACGCCGATGAGCCTCATACCTCAGTGTCATATCTATACCTCAGAGTCATAACGTTCGTCAGGGACCGGCCCGCCCACGCGCGGCCGACAGTGGGCTCGTCCGTGCGCCACAGGCCGCCGATCGCCGATTGGCCGTGCCCATGCGAGGTGGTCCGGGCCTAGCGTCGGCGACATGGAGATCGCGCAGGCACAGCAGTTGTGGAAGCCGGAGCCCGGCTGGTTGAACACGGCCTCCTACGGGTTGCCGCCCGAGCCGGCCTGGTCGGCGGTGCAGGAGGCCCTGGCCGGCTGGCGGGTTGGCAGCACGTCCTGGGAGGGCTGGGGCGAGTCGGTGCAGCGGGCCCGTACCGCGTTCGCCGGTCTGATCGGCGTGCCGGCCAGTGACGTGGCGGTCGGCGCGACCGTCTCCCAGATGCTGGCGCCGGTGGCGGCGGGGCTGCCGGCGGGGGCCACCGTGGTGGTTCCGGAGATCGAGTTCACCTCGAACCTGTTCCCCTGGCTCGTCCAGGAGGAGCGCGGCGTCACGGTCCGCACGGTGCCGGCGGACCGGCTGGTCGACGCGATCGACGCCGACACCGACCTCGTCGCGTTCAGCCTGGTGCAGTCGGCCGACGGCTCGGTCGCCGCGTACGACGAGATCGTGGCCGCGGCCCGCGCGCACGACGCGCTGGTGGTGGTGGACGCGACCCAGGCGTGCGGGTGGCTGCCGTTCGACGGGACCCGGGCCGACGTGGTGGCCGTTGGCGGCTACAAGTGGCTGATGAATCCGCGCGGCACCGCGTACACCTATCTGGCCCCGGCGCTGCGCGAGCGCCTGCGCCCGGACGCCGCCGGCTGGTACGCGGGCCGCGACCCGCACGCCTCCTACTACGGCCCGCCGCTGCGGCTGGCCGACGACGCCCGCCGGTTCGACATCTCGCCGGCCTGGTTCAGCTGGGTCGGCGCGGCCCCCGCCATGGAGCTGGTCGCCGAGATCGGCGTGCCGGCGATCCAGGAGCACGACGTGGCGCTGGCCAACCGGTTCCTGACCGGCCTGGGTCGGCCGCCGGGGGACAGCGCCATCGTCACCATCGAGGTGCCCGGCGCGGAGCAGCGTCTCGCCGCGGCCGGCATCCGGGCGGCGGTCCGCGCCGGGCGGATCCGCGCCTCCTTCCACATCTACTCCACCGAGGCGGACGTGGACGCCGCCCTGGATGCGCTGAACGGGTGACCCGTGCAGATTAGGACGGTCGGCTGCGGCCGACCGTCCTAATCTGCCGTCAGGAGCAGGCGCCGAAGGTCGCGGCGGTGTAGGAGAGGGGTTGCCACTCCAGGTCGATGCCGATGCTCATGTCCCACCGGCCGTCGGCGAGGCGGCCGAAGTGGACGATGTTGCTGCCGGCGCCGTCGTAGTAGTACCAACCCTCGCCCTCGTACACGGCGAGACGGGTCGCCGCCGTGGCCAGGGTCTTCTGGCCGACTCCCGTTGCACGTCAGTCGGAAGGCGGACATTCCACATCAGGCCAGGTGGCCACCGATCTTCGTGTACCCGCGCAGCAGGTCCCGGGAGATGATCAGCCGCTGCATCTCGTCGGTGCCCTCGAAGATGCGGTAGAGCCGGACCTGCCGGTACCAGCGCTCGATGGGCAGCTCCCGGGTGTAGCCCATACCGCCGTGGATCTGGAGCACCCGGTCGACCACCCGGTTGACCATGCCGGCGCCGTAGAGCTTGCCCATCGACGAGGCGTGCCGGGGGTCCAGGCCCTGGTCGACCGTCCACGCCGAGCGCAGCACCAGCCAGCGGGCCGCCTCCAGCTCGGTCTCCGAGTCGGCGATCATCCACTGGATGGCCTGGTTGGTGCCGATCTTCGCGCCGAACGTCTCGCGGGTGTTGGCGTAGTCGATCGCCATCTGCAGGACCCGCTCGGCGATGCCGATGGCGTGCGACGGGATGGTGTAGCGGCCCTTGCCGATCCACTCCATGCCGAGGGTGAAGCCCTGCCCGATCTCGCCGAGGATGTTGCGGTGCGGCACGCGTACGCCGTCGAAGATCAGCGACGCGGGCCCGCCCTCGCCCATGGTCTGGATGAACTCCGAGCGCCAGCCCATCGCCCGGTCCACCAGGAACGCGGTCGCGCCGCCGTTGCGGGCGCCCTTCTCCCGGTCGGTCACCGCGACGACGATGGCGAAATCGGCGTCGTGGCCGCCGGTGATGAAGGTCTTCTCGCCGTCGAGGATCCAGTCGTCGCCGTCGCGGCGGGCGGAGAGCCGGATGTTTGCCGCGTCCGAGCCGGCGCCCGGTTCGGTGATCGCGAAGCAGGACCGCCGCTCACCCTCGATCGTCGGAATGAGGAATTCCTGCTTCTGCTCCTCGGTGGCGTGGAACAGGATGTTGTCCGCCTCGCCGCCGAAGCGGAACGGCACGAACGTATGGCCCAGCTCCGTCCAGATCAACGACTGGAGGACGGCCGGCAGGTTCATCCCGCCGTACTCCTCGGGGGTCGCCAGGCCCCAGAAGCCGAACTTGCGCGCCTTGAGTTGCAACTCGCGCACCTCGGAGTGGTCCAGGCCCGGCTGGTGCGCCCGCTCGCGGCGCAGCACCTCCGCCTCCAGGGGCATCACCTCGCGGCGGATGAACGACCGGACGGTGTCCCGCACCGCCCGCTCCTCGTCGGTGAGCGAAAAGTCCACGGTGGTCCTCCTGGCGTCGGTGCGGCCGGTCACCCCTAAACTAGCGGTGTAAGTTTTGATGCGTCCAGACCCCCGTGTCGCCGACTCGCGAGGAGCGCAGTGCCCCGACCCCGCCGGCCCCGGCTCACCCGGCAGTTGATCGTCGACACCGCCACGGCGCTCATCGACGCCGAGGGTCTGCCCGCGCTCTCCACCCGTCGACTCGCCGCCGCGCTGGGCGTGCAGGGCCCGTCGCTCTACAACCACTTCGCCACCAAGGACGAGATCCTGGACGCGGTCGCCGACGCGGTCACCGGCGCCGTCGACACCAGCGGCTTCACCGGCCGGGACTGGGCCGGCGCGCTGCGCGACTGGGCCTGGTCGTACCGGCGGGCGCTCACCGCGCACCCGAACATCGTGCCGTACCTCGCCCAGGGGCCCGGTCGCCGGCCGGCCGCCCTCGCCATGGCCGACGCGGTCTACGGCGGCCTGGTCCGCGCCGGGTGGCCACCGGCCCGCGCCACCCACATCGGCGCGGCGCTGCGCTACTTCGTGGCCGGCTCGGCGCTCGGCTCGTTCGCCCGCGGATTCGTCGAGGACCCCGAGCTGTACGCCGCGCACTACCCGCACCTGCGTCAGGCGCACCGGCTCGCCGAGCACCAGCAGAGCGTGGACGAGGGCGCCTTCGCCCTTGGCCTGGACGCGCTGCTGCACGGGCTGGCCGCCGAGTACGCCCGCACCGTCGGGCCGGTGGAGTCCGGGCGGCCCAGCGGGTAGCGTCCAAACTCCCAGCGCTAGTTTCATCGCCCGCCGCGACCCCGTCGCCTTCGCCCGCCGCCCAGCCCGCCCCCATCGCCCGTCGCCCACCCCGGAAGGGACGCCATGGACCTCGCCGCCCCGCCGTCGCTGCTGCCCGATGCCCTGCGCCTCCGGCGCCACCTGCACATCGGCGGCGAGTGGACGTCTCCCGCCGGCACCGACGTGATCGACGTGGAGAACCCGAGCACCGGCGAGCTGATCGGCCAGGTGCCCGCCGGCACCGCGGCCGATGTGGACGCCGCCGTCGCCGCCGCCCGCGCCGCCTTTCCCGGCTGGGCGGCCACCGCGCCCGCCGAACGGTCCGCGTACCTCGACCGGCTGCACGCCGCGCTCGCGGCGCGCGCCGACGACCTCGCCCGCACCGTCGCCGCCGAGCTGGGCGCCCCGCTCAAGCTCGCCACCCGCGTGCAGGTCGCGCTGCCGCTGATCGTGCTGCGCGACCACGTGGCGCTCGCCGCCCGGCCGCCGGTCGAGGAGACCATCGGCAACTCCCTCGTCGTGCGCGAGCCGATCGGCGTGGTCGGCGCGATCACCCCGTGGAACTACCCCCTGCACCAGGTGATGGCGAAGGTCGCGCCCGCGCTCGCCGCCGGCTGCACGGTCGTGCTCAAGCCCAGCGAGCTGACCCCGCTGACCGCGTACCTGCTCTTCGACGCGGTCACCGAGGCCGGTCTGCCGCCGGGTGTGCTCAACCTGGTCCCCGGAACCGGCGCGGCGGTCGGCGAGGCGCTCGCCGGGCACCCCGACGTCGACCTGGTCTCGTTCACCGGCTCCACCGCCACCGGCACCCGGATCATGCGACTCGCCGCCGACCGGATCGCCCGGGTCGCGCTGGAGCTGGGTGGCAAGTCCGCCAACGTGATCCTCGAAGACGCCGACCTGGCCGCCGCGGTCAAGGTCGGCGTCGGCAACGCCCTGATGAACTCCGGCCAGACCTGCACGGCGTGGACCCGGATGCTGGTGCACCGCGACAGGTACGCCGAGGCGCTCGACCTGGTCGCGGCGGCGGTGGCCGGCTACCGCGTCGGCGACCCGTTCGACCCGGCCACCCGCCTCGGCCCCCTGGTCTCCGCCGCCCAGGCGACGCGGGTGCGCGGCCACGTCGAGCGGGCTCTCGCCGACGGCGCCCGCCTCGTCGCCGGTGGCCCGGACGCCCCGGTGCCGGCGCGGGGGCACTTCGTCGCCCCGACAGTCTTCGCCGACGTGCACCCGGACAGCGCGCTCGCCCAGGAGGAGGTCTTCGGCCCGGTGCTCGCCGTTCTCCCGTTCGACGACACCGACGAGGCCGTCGCCATCGCCAACAACTCGCGCTACGGGCTGGCCGGCGCGGTCTGGTCCGCCGACACCGAGGCGGCGCTCGCGGTGGCGCGGCGGTTGCGTACCGGTGCGGTCGACATCAACGGCGCGGCGTTCAACCCACTCGCGCCCTTCGGCGGCTACAAGCAGTCCGGCCTGGGCCGGGAGCTGGGCGTGCACGGGCTCGCCGAGTTCTGCGAGCTGAAGGCGATCCAGCGATGAGCGGCGCTGAGCCGACGGCCGTGCCGGGGGTGGGCGCGGAGCCGGCGGCCGTGCCGGCGGTTAGCGCTGAGCCGGCGGACGCGTCGGTCACCGTCCGCGCGCTTGTCGCGCGCGGGCCCGGCGCCGCGCTGCGGGTCGAGCGGGTACGCCTGCCCGCGCCCGGCCCCGGCGAGGTGCGGGTGACGATCCGGGCGGCCGGCGTCTGCCACTCCGACCTGTCCATGGTCAACGGCACTCTGGCCGCGACGTTCCCGCTGGTGCTCGGGCACGAGGCGACGGGCGTGGTGGCCGAGGCAGGGGCGGGCACCCGGCTGCCGGTCGGCACGCCTGTGGTGCTCAACTGGGCGCCCGCCTGCCGGGCCTGCTGGTGGTGCAGGCACGACGAGCCGTGGCTCTGCGCCGCCAACACCGCCCCGACCGTGGCGCGCGGCGAGACCGAGGACGGCATCCCGCTGCACCTCACGCTGGGTCTCGGCGCGCTCGCCGAGGCGGTGGTGGTGCCGGAGAGCGCCGTCGTACCGATCCCCGCCGGGCTGCCCGCCGAGCAGGCCGCGCTGCTCGGCTGCGCGGTGCTCACGGGCGTCGGCGCGGTCGGCAACACCGCCCGGGTCGCGCCCGGCGAGTCGGTCGCCGTCGTCGGGCTCGGCGGGGTCGGGCTCGCCGTTCTCGCCGCCGCCCGCCGCGCCGGCGCCACGACGATCCTCGCCGTCGACGTGGCCGAGGCGAAGCGGGACCTGGCCCTCGCCGCCGGGGCCACCGACTTTCTGCTCTCCGACGACAGGCTCTCCAAGGAGGTGCGGGCACGCACCGAGGGCCGGGGCGTCGACCACGCCTTCGAGTGCGTCGGGCGGGCCGCCACGATCCGGGCGGCGTGGCGGCTCACCCGGCGCGGGGGAGCGGTAACCGTGGTCGGCATGGGCGCCAAGGACGACATGGTCAGCCTCGGCGCACTCGACATCTTCCACTCCGCGCGTACGCTGCGCTCCTCGGTGTACGGCTCGTCCGACCCGGACCGTGAGGTGCCGGTGCTGGCCGGTGAGCTCGCCGACGGCACGCTGGATCTGCGCGTGCTGGTCAGCGGCACGCTCGGGCTGGACGAGGCGCCCATCGCGTTCGACCGGCTCGCCCGGGGTGAGGGCGCCCGCTGGGTGGTCACGCTGGACTGAGCCGAGCAGCCTCACCTGCCGGCCGTCTCCGCCCGCTGGCGTCGGCGGCGCCCAGTGTCGATCAGAAGGGTGGTGTGTCCTCGCCCATCAACGCCAGCACGACGCCACCCCTCCCGCTCTTGAGGCTCTGGACCACGACCTTGCCGGTGCTGCCGTCGGGCAGTTCCAACGTGAAGGTCTTCCCGACCGCGTTCTTGGGGCCATTGCCGGCGCTGTTGGCGGGCCGGAAGTCGCCTGCCCACGGCCGGGTCCCACCCTTGCGGGCGGGCTCGGCGAAGAGGGCGGCGGTGCCAGGGGTCCTGGTGCCGTCCGAGGAGAGAAGCACTGAGGCGCTGCGAAAGGTAGCCATATGCGCCAAGGCTATCCCGCGCTGCGCTCGATCGCGCCCCGCAACTGCCCTCGACACCGAACGGCCTTCGGAGCGACCGCGGTCTGCTACCCGCTGGGGACGATCGTGCGATGGCTGCGGACCGAGCCAGCCCCCGGCCGTCTGGCGCATCAGAGAGTGGGTTGGGTCTCCCACCAACCGTGCACCCGAGGAGCATGACGACATCGCATGGGTCCGTATCGGTGGGGCGACACGGATCGTCGCCCCGCCACCGGCGATGCACTTCCCACCGTCGCCAGGAGCTGGAACAGCGTAGGGTCGGCGTGCAGTGGAGGACTTCGCGCCCGCCGCATGGTCCGTCACCTGCACGCCGCGGTCAGGCGAGTACCACGCTGCACGTTCACCTACCTGCTCCAGGAGGTTCGATCATGTCCAAGGACTCGACGACCAAGGCGAACGTCAAGAAGAAGGGTAAGACGATCAAGGAGAAGCAGACTGCGAAGCGCCTCAAGCGCGACGAGCAGAACGGGCGCTCCTCGAACGTCGTGTCCACCGGGCGCTGACGCCGGCAGCATCGCGGCATTGTTCGAATGCGCCGATGACGGGTGGGATCCGACGATCGTCGGATCCCACCTGCCGCTGCTGCCCTAGAGCTGCGGCAGGGCCGCGCGAGTAGTGCACAGGGCAGGGCAGAGAACTCAGGACCAGCTACGCGAGCCATAAGATCTACTTCTATGGCCCGCACCACACCTCCGCGTCCCCTGGACATCACCGCGCTCTTCCCCGAGCTGCGGGACCATTGCAGCACCGCGACCCGGCTGCATCCCCGGCCCGGCGCTCCGACCGTTGGGGACAGTTCGGTCGGGGGACCGCTGCTGTGGCCGGCCGACGGAATGTGGCCGGTCTGCGACGATGCCGGGGCGCACGAGCCGTACAACCTGACCACCCCGGCCGCCCTGCATCGCAGGCGGGAGATCCTCGCGACCGCGCAAGCCCGGGCGCCGCTGCCGGGCGGGGACTTCTTGACCGCGCAGGAGCGGGCTGAGCTCGATGCGGCCGACGCTCTGGAGCTGGACGACCTGATCGAGGATCCGATCCCGTTGGTCCCGGTCGCGCAGCTGTACCGACGGGATATCCCGGACTACGCCGGTCCGGACGGCACCGACCTGCTCCAGGTGCTGTGGTGCCCGGTGGACCATTCGGATCGGCACTACAGCCCTCGCGTCTTCCTCTACTGGCGTGACAGTTCCGCCGTCGGCCCGCTGCTCGAAGCGCCTCCCGAGCCGCCGGTGATCAGCGACATGTACCTGCCGGTTCCGTGCGTGGTGCACCCCGAGCAGGTTCGCGAGTACCAGTACGCCGATCTGCTCCCCGATGACCTACGCGAGCGGCTCGACGAGTGGGATGACGACGAGGACGACAGCCGTCCCCACTATCAGAGCGACTTGTCGCTGGCGCCGGGCTGGAAGGTCGGCGGGTACGCGAACTGGTCGCTGACCGATCCGTACCCGATGGACTGTGTCGCCTGCGGCACCCCGATGACCTTGATCTTCACCGTCGACTCGGGCGACTGGAACGGCATGCACTGCAGTTGGCGCCCGTTGGAGGAGAACCCGACCGCGTCCCCGGACGTCGTCGTGCAGATCGGGCGCGGCTACTCGCTGTACACCTTCCGCTGTCCCGCATCATTCGACCATCCCCCGGCCACCGCTATGCAGTGACGCGGTCTCCATCCGTGGCGGGCCGGATCCGCAGACCGAGTAGGCCCCGGAACGCGATCAGGGCCAACGGAGAATGATTCGGAGGTTCGGCGGGATCGGCGAAGCGGTATCTCGCTACCGGACTGCGCGGACGGTGCCTACTCTTCCGTCGTGGCCCGTACCCGTATCAGGAGCATCGCCGTCGAGGACATCGTCTACCGATGGGCTGTCGGCCTGGTCGATCCGAGCCGTGTCAGGGTCAGGGTCTGGCGGGACGGACCCGGCGGTGCATTGGAGGTCATGGTGAACTTCGATGACCCATGGCTGAACTATGGACCGATCATCACCGCACCTGCCGGCCAGGCGGCCGAAGTGTTCGAACTGAGCCCGGTCGCCCCGGCTCTGGTCGCGAAGATCGTCCGGCAGGCATTGGACATGGGCTGGCAGGCACATCACAACGCAACGACGCGGCTCCAGCTCACCCGCGACCGCGAACGGTTGGAGCCATAGATCGATCGGTCAAGAAAGGTCGAGGCGCGCCGCCACGAGCCGCACCGCTCGGCCCGCCGCTGACGGCCTGGGCTGCGTGACGCCCGGCAGCGGCCGGCCCGCTGAGGACGAACTCGTTCTTGGTCGGTCACGTGGTTTGATCACGGTGTCGATGCGAAGGAGGCCACGGTGGGTCGCAGCGCGATCATCTTCCACGGGACCGGCGGCAACCCGGACGTGGTCTGGTACCGCTGGTTGGCGCAGCGGCTCGAGGCTCGGGGCTACGCCGTCGAGGTTCCGCACCTCCCGGGCATCAACGTCGAGCCGATCGCGACGTTCCTGCCGACGGTGCTCGACGGGCACCGCTTCGACGAGGACACCGTCCTGGTGGGCCACTCCGGGGGCGCGGCCCTGCTGCTGGCGCTCCTGGAGCATGTCGAGGTGCCCGTCGCCCAGGCGATCCTGGTCGCCGGCTACTGCACCCGGCCCAACACCAGCGAGGAACCGGTCCTCCAGGAGAGCTACGACTGGGCCGCGATCCGGTCGCACGTGCGCGACATCGTCTTCATCAACTCCCGCGAGGATCCGTACGGCTGCGACGACCGACAGGGACGCGCCATGTTCGAGCGGCTCGGCGGCACCCAGATCGTGCGCGACGACGGGCACTTCGGCGACTACAACCAGCCGTACGAGCGGTTCGAGCTGCTTGACCGACTCATCCCCTGACGCTCGTCACATCCGCGCCCGCAGCACGTCGACCTCGCAGCCGGGCGCCGAGGGGTCGAAACCGTGCTCGGCCAGCCAACGGATCACCACCAGGCTGCGCCACGACCACCACGCCCGGATCACGTCGACGTCGACGTCGGCGCCGTAGCCGGCCACGACATCGCCGAGGTGGTCCTCGTGGCCGAGCGTCAACGTGGCGAGGTCGAACAGGGCGTCACCCCGGCCCGCCTCGGACCAGTCGAGCACGCCGGTGATCTCGTCACCGTCGACGAACACGTGGTCCACCTGTAGGTCCCCGTGCGTGAACACCGGTGTCCACGGCCGGAGCGCCGCCTCGGCGATCTGGCGGTTGCGGGTGACCAGGTCGGTGGGGAGAACGCCGTTCGCGACGAGCCACCCGCACTCGTGGTCGAGCCGCGTGGCCAGCTCGTCGAGGCTCCGACCGGGCCAGGGTGGCAGCGGCGCGTCGTGCAGCGTCCGTACGGCGGCGCCCGCCCCGGCCCACGCCGTCGGGGGCGCGGTCGACGGCTCGCCGAGGCGGCCGAGTGCCCTGCCGCGCAGGGCGGCGAGCGCGAGCACGGGCGGGTTGCGCCACAGGACCTCCGGAGTCGGCACGGGCGCCAGCGCCATTGCCGCGACCTCGACGTCCGCGTGACCCGGATCGGCGTCGATCTTGAGGAACACGTCGCCGACGCGCACGGTCGCCCGCTCCCGGTGGGCGACGACGACCTCGATCTCCTGCACGCCGGCGATTGTCGCGGGATCGACCACCGACCTGCCAGGGGTTTTCCGCGCACCCCCGGGGAGTCGTTGCGCCCGGGAAATACCTAGCAGTACTATGCCTTGTACTTCTAGGGTTGGGGGTGAGGGGCCTCGTGAAGGTCGCTAAGGATCTGGTGGCCGCGTCGGCCACACCGATGGTGCTCGGCATCCTGGCCGAGGGGGAGAGCTACGGCTACGCCATCCTGCGGCGGATCAACGAGCTGTCCGGAGGTGAGCTGGACTGGACCGAGGGGCTGTTGTATCCGCTGCTGCACCGGCTCGAGCGGCTGGCCTATGTGGAGGCGAGCTGGCAGTCGGTCGCCGGTGAGCGCAAACGCAAGTACTACCGGATCACCGACCGGGGCCTGGCCGAGCTGGCCGAGCAGCGCCGGCAGTGGGACACCGTCGTGGGCGCGCTCAAGGAGATCTGGCACGACCGTACGCCGCTGACGGTGCGCCCGCTGGGGGGCCTCGCATGACGGCGCACGACGGGCCGGAAGAGCTGGAGGCGCAGTTCGCGCAGTGGCGCCAATACGTGCTCCGGCGTCGGGAACTGCAGTCGGTGGACGCCGACGAGTTGGAAGACCACCTCCGCGGCTCGGTCGACGAGCTCGTCGCGGCGGGCCTGAGCCCGGACGAGGCGTTCCTGGTCGCGGTCAAGCGGATGGGCAGTCTCGACGAGCTCTCCCGCGAGTTCGCCCGGGAGCATTCGGAACGGCTGTGGAAGCAACTGGTGCTCACCGGTGACTCCGGCAACCCGGCCGCCGGCTCGCGTTCCCGGCGGGACCTGTGGGTCATGCTTGGCTGCGCGGCCGGCGCGGTGGCCTCGGTAAAGGTGCCCGCGCTGTTCGGGTTGACCTTCGACCACGACGGATCGTTCTACGCGCGCAACGCCACGCTGTTCGCGCTGCCCTGGCTGGCGGCGTTCCTGGCCTGGCGCCGGGGAGCCCGACCGGTGGTGATCGCGGTGCTGGCGGCGCTGTTCGCCCTCGGCGCCGTCGCGGCGAACGTCTACCCCCTGGCGGACGACTCGCAGTCCGTGGTCGTGACCGGCGTCCACCTTCCGATCGCCCTGTGGCTCGTGGTCGGTCTGGCCTACGTCGCCGACGACTGGCGCTCGTCGCGTCGACGCATGGACTTCATCCGCTTCACCGGCGAGTGGTTCATCTACTTCGTGCTGATGGCCCTCGGCGGTGGCGTGCTCGCCGCGTTCCTGTTCAACACCTTCGCGGCCATCGGGATCGTCCCGGAGGCGTTCATCTCGCAGTGGCTCCTGCCCTGCGGCGCCGCGGCCGCGGTCGTCGTGGCCGGGTGGCTCGTCGAGGCCAAGCAGAGCGTCGTCGAGAACATCGCGCCGGTCCTCACGCGACTGTTCACCCCGCTCTTCACCGCCGCCCTGCTCGCTTTCCTCGTCGCCGTCGTCTGGACCAGCCACGGCATCGACGTCGAGCGCGAGGCGCTGATCCTGTTCGACCTCCTGCTCGTCGTGGTGCTGGGGCTGCTGCTCTACTCGCTCTCGGCCCGCGATCCGCTGGCCCCGCCCGGCCCGTTCGACAAACTCCAGCTCGCCCTCGTGGTCAGCGCCTTGGCCATCGACGTGCTGGTGCTGGTGGAGATCACCGGGCGCATCACCGACAACTACGGCGGCACGCCCAACCGGGCGGCAGCGCTAGGCGAGAACGTGATCCTGCTGGTCAACCTCGCGTGGTCGGCGTGGCTCCTGCTGAGCTTCCTGCGTCGGCGTACGCCCTTCGCGGCGCTCGAACGGTGGCAGACCGGCTACCTGCCGGTGTACGCCGCGTGGGCCTGGATCGTGGTCCTCGTCTTCCCGCCGCTGTTCAGCTACGCCTAGACGAATAAGTCCCAACTCAAGACGGGGCTGAGGCTGCGGCGAAGGGCGCTGGTCCGCTGTGGCTGCCCGTCGTGTCGATGTGCTGTTGAGCGGTATTCCTCAGAGGTATGAATATGACTCTGAGGAATACCGCTTACCACCGCATCCGCCTCCACGGAGGTGAACGAGGGTCACTGCCGGCCGCCGGCTGCGTCCACCGCTTCAGCTCGCCGCTGTCATCCAGGTCGCAGTACCACCAGCCCGGACCGGGAGGTCATCCTCAACCATCTGGTTGACAGCTCGACACACAGATGCTGAACTATCAACCAACCACTTGGTTGGGGATGGTGGAGGATGACGGAACAGCTCGATCGTCGGCAGGCGCTGGTGCGCGCGGCCTTCTCGGCGATCGCCGAGGGTGGCTTCGAGGGGTTCCGGCTGCGGCCGATCGCCGCCGCTGCCGGCATCGATCACTCCACCCTGCACCACTACTTCCGGACCAAGGCCGACCTGATCGCCGCAGTGCTCGAGCACGTGACCAGCCAATTCGAGGCGACGATGCACGCCGACCTGGAACCCGCCGCCCGACTGCGGCAACACCTCAGCGAGATCGCCACCGCGGTCGCGCAACGGCCCGAATTGTTCATCGTGCTCGATGAGCTCGATCTTCGGGCTCGACGGGACGAGTCCACCGGGGCCGATATCGAGCGGGACGAACAGGGCTGGCGGGACGCGCTCGCGGCGATCTTCACCGAAGGCATCGCGCGACACGTCTGGTCGGTGGACCTCGACGTCGCTGCCAGCGTCGAGCTGGTGATCGCCACCGTCAAAGGCATTCGCCTGCGGCCCGACAAGGCCGAGTCGGTGGTCAACCAACTGTGCGACCTCTTCGCGCCAGAAAGTCTCTCCCATGACTGACGTGCTCATCGTCGGCGGTGGCATCGGCGGCCTCGCTCTCGCCCAGGGTCTGCGTCAACACGGCATCACCGTCGCCGTGTACGAGCGTGACCGACACCGCGACGACCGGGTGGACCGCTACCGGCTCGCGATCAACCCGGCGGGCAGCCGGTCGCTGCGTGCCTGCCTGCCCGACCGACACTGGCAGGCGTTCACCGACAGCGCGGGCCGGCCCGGCGGCGGTTTCGGCTTCCTGGGCACGGACCTGCGCACGCTGGTCCTGGTCGAGGACGCGGTCATGTATCCCGACGATCCCGACCCCGCCGAACGGGCCTACCCGGTCGACCGTCACACGCTGCGCGGCGTTCTCCTCGACGGACTCGACGACACCGTCCACTACGACAAGGCATTCGAGCGCTACGAACTCGCCGCTGACGGTCGCCCCACCGCGCGCTTCGCCGACGGGACGTCCGCCACCTGCGACGTCCTGGTCGGCGCGGACGGGATCAACTCCCGGGTGCGGGCGCAATATTTGCCGACCGCCACGCAGCGAGATGCCGGTGCGGTCGGCGTCGGGCTCAAGTTGCCGCTGAACGACGACACCCGAGCCTGGTTACCCGCCCGCCTGGCTGAGGGCATGAACCTCATCGTGACCGGTGCGCCGCACTTCCTGTTCACCTCCGTGTTCGAACGCCAGCAGCCGGTGGGGGACGACTATCTGCTGTGCGCGTTCGTCGCCCGCAGTGAGCTGTTCCCCTCGCGTCCGGAGCGCCTCGACGGCCCACAGTTGAAGGCCTACGTCGCCGGGCTGATCACCCACTGGCATCCGGCGCTCCGCCAACTGATCGACAGGTGCCCACCGAACGACCTGAGTGCGTTTCCGTTCCAGGCGTCCGACCGTCCGGCGCCCTGGGCGCCCTCGCGGGTCACCGTGCTCGGCGACGCCGTGCACGGCATGCCACCGGCCGGCGGCAACGGCGCGAACACCGCAGTGCGCGACGCTGCCCTGCTCACTCGCCAGTTGTCGCTGGCCGACGCCGGCCACCTGCCGCTGGTGCATGCGATCGGCGGATACGAGGCCGACATGCGCGAGTACGGATTCGACGCCGTCGAGCTGGCCATGAGGACCCTCCAGCAGGGCATGATGAGCAACCCGGTCAGCGTGGGTCTGACCCGTAGCTGGTTCAGCCTCTGCGGCATCGCGTCACCGCTGCGCCGGATGACGTTCGGCGCGAGCTGGGCCAAGATCAGCGCTCCCCGCCAGTGGGAGCGGTCCGCCCCCGATCTGACCAGCTGATCCATTCGGCGTCACTCACTTGCCGGTGACGATGCCCGGGTTGATGCACAGGCCCGGGTTGGCGCCGTTCTTCTCGGCGATCTCCAGGCAGCGGGTGACCTTGTCGACCTTCGCGTTGGTTTCGGTGATCTGCTTGGAGATCTCGGCGTTCTTGCGGTCCTGCTCCAGGTTGCGGGTCTGGGCCAGCTTGTCCTGGAACGCCTTGATGTTGCCCTCGGTCTTGTCGTCGTGGTTCACCCGGGTGATGGTCACCGAGAGGATGTCCACGTCGCTGGCGAGGCGGGTGTCCGCGCTGGTCTTGATGTTCGCCGCGAACGGCTTGAGGTCGACGTTGAGGTCACCGGTCCGGGCGTCGATCTTCTCCAGGGGGTTGTACGCGGCGAAGGCGTCGTTGACCGCGCTGTCGAGCTGCACACCCACCCGCTGGCCCCGGAAGCTGTCGAAGTCTCCCTTGTAGTCCATGAACTGCTTCGGCGCGTTCTCCGGCCTGACCTGCCACTCGATGAGCACCTCGACGCAGGCGTCGGCGAGCGTGCCGGTGCGGACGCGTACACAGTTGTTGCCGCCGATGTGGTCGTACTTCTGCCGGCCGGCGTCCCACTCGCCGACCTTCTGCCAGGGGGCGACCCACTTCAGGCCGGAGCCGGTCACCTTGCCGGTGGGCTTGCCGAAGCTGGTGACGATGCCGACCGAGCGGATGGGCACCGAGTGGGCGCTGGAGGTGACACCGACCAGCAGGGTGAGGGCGAGAAAGACGAGCGTCGCGAGGGCGGCCACCCGCTTCAGCGGCCGCGCGGGGGCGACGAGAGCCAGGACGGCGCTGACCGCCAGGGCGACGGCGAAGACGATCGCCATGGTGAAGCCGACGGGCATGGGGTGGGGACCTTCCGCTGGGCTGTGTGGATCATCAACCTAGGAGGTCCGGTCAAGTCGGCTGGACGGGGGAGTGGAGGCCGGGCACGTCCTCTGCCCGTCGAATATGGATGCGATCGACATGGCTCGACTCGCGCGAGCGGCCGTAGGTTTCCTCCACGCGACGGGCCTGTGACCGCGGTCACCGAATCGACCGTCGCCGCGACCGTGCGGAGGATGAGGCGATGGCCGGGCAAGCGCTCCTGTCGGCCCGCGGGCTGACCCGGGACTTCCGGGGCTTCCGGGCGGTCGACGAGGTCGACCTGGACGTCGCGCCGGAGAGTGTGCACGCGCTCGTCGGCCCGAACGGCGCCGGCAAGACCACCCTGTTCAACCTGCTCACCGGGTTCCTCGCGCCCAGCGGCGGGCGGATCGAACTGGCCGGGCGGGACATCACGGGGCTGCCGCCGGAGCGGGTCGCCCGGCTCGGCGTGGCCCGCTCGTTCCAGATCACCAGCCTCTTCCCGCAGCTGTCCGCCCGCGAGCACGTCGCGCTGGCGTTGCAGTCCTTTAGCGGGCTGGGCTGGCGGTTCTGGCGTTCGGCGAAGCTGCTGGACCGCTACACCGAACGGGCCGACGAGCTGTTGGCCATGGTGGGGTTGGCCGACCTGGCGCAGGCCCCGTCGGCGGCGCTGGCGTACGGCCGTAAGCGGGCCCTGGAGCTGGCCATCGCCCTCGCGCTGGACCCGAAGGTGCTGCTGCTCGACGAGCCGACCGCGGGGATGGGCCTGGAGGACGTCGACCGCACCGTCGAGCTGATCAGCCGGGTCCGGGCGGGCCGGACCGTGGTCATGGTCGAGCACAACATGAGCGTGGTCGGCCGGCTCGCCGACACCGTCACCGTCCTGCAGGCCGGCAGGGTCCTCGTCGAGGGCCCGTACGAGCAGGTCCGCGCCGACGAGCGCGTGATCACCGCCTACCTGGGAGCCGCTGATGCTGCGCATTGAGAACCTCTCCGCGTTCTACGGCGAGGCGCAGGTGCTGCGGGAGGTCGGCCTGGAGGTCGCCGCCGGCGAGGTGGTCACCCTCGTGGGCCGCAACGGCGCCGGCAAGTCCACTCTGCTGCGCTGCGTGATGGGGCTGCACTCCGGCCAGCGCGGCACGGTGGAGCTGGACGGGCGGGACATCACCAGGCTGCCCGCGCACCGCCGGGCCCGCCTCGGGCTGGGCTGGGTGCCCGACGACCGGGGCAGCTACGCCACCCTGACCGTCACCGAGAATCTCACCCTGCCGCCCACGGTCGGCCCCGACCCGTGGCCGCTGGAGCGGGTGTACGAGGCGTTCCCCGCTCTCTACACCCGGCGGGACTCGGCGGCCACCATGCTCTCCGGCGGCGAGCAGCAGATGCTGGCCCTGGCCCGGGTGCTGCGCATGGGCGCGCGGCTGCTGCTCTGCGACGAGCCCACCGAGGGGCTGTCACCGCTGCTCGTGCAGCAGGTCGGCGACCTGCTGCGGGAGGCCAAGCGCCACGGGGTGACCGTGCTGCTGGTCGAGCAGAACCTGCACTTCGCCACCGGCGTCGCCGACCGGCACTACCTGCTGGCCGAGGGACGTGTCGCGGAGGCGATGGACAACTCCGAGGTGCGCTCGCGCGAACGCGAGCTGCTCGCGTACCTCGGGATCTGAATCTTCTCAACGACGAGCCGCGCGACGGCGCGCGGAATGGATGGAGTGGGCATGCGCAGGACGGTGGGTGTGGCCGCGGCGTCGGCCGCGGTGGTGCTGGTCGCTGGTTGCGGCGGCGGTGGACCCCAGTCGGGCGGCGATCAGAAGCTGACCGGCGACAAGATCGTGCTGGGCGTGCTCAACGACCAGTCCGGGGCGTACTCGGAGTTGTCCGGCAAGAACTCGGTGACGGCGGTGGAGATGGCCATCGCCGACTTCACCGCGAAGTACGGCGACAAGGCGGTGACCAAGGACATCACCGTGGAGACCGCCGACCACCAGAACAAGCCGGACGTGGCCAACTCCAAGGCCCAGGAGATGTACGACCGCAAGGGCGTCGACCTGATCCTGGACGTGCCCACCTCGTCGGCGGCGCTGAAGGTCGCCGACGTGGCGAAGGAGAAGAAGAAGCTCTACTTCAACATCGGCGCGGCGACGACCGACCTGACCGGCAAGAGCTGCAACAAATACACGTTCCACTACGCCTACGACACGTACATGTTGGCCAACGGCACCGGGAAGACCACCACCGAGCAGATCGGCAAGAACTGGTACATCCTCTACCCGAACTACGCGTTCGGGCAGGACATGGAGAAGAGCTTCTCCACCGCCATCACGGCGGCCGGCGGGAAGGTCGTCGGGAAGGACGGGGCGCCGTTCCCGAACACCAGCGGCGACTTCTCCACCTTCCTGCTCAAGGCGCCGACGCTGAACCCGAAGCCGGACGTGCTGGGCACCATGCAGGCCGGCGCGGAGCTGGTCAACGTGGTGAAGCAGTACAACGAGTTCAAGCTGCGCGACAAGGGCGTCGGCCTCGCCGTGGGCCTGATGTTCCTCACCGACATCCACTCGCTCACCCCGGCGGCGCTGGCCGGCACCACGTACACCGACGCCTGGTACTGGAACTTCGACGCGAAGAACCGGGAGTTCGCCGACCGGTTCCAGCAGAAGACCGGCACCCGGCCGACGTTCGCGCACGCCGCCAACTACTCGGCGGCCCTGCAGTACCTGGAGGCGGTGCAGGCCGCCGGCACCGACGACGCGGACACCGTGGTCAAGGGCCTGGAGGGCAAGACGGTCGAGGACGTCTTCCTGCGCAACGGCAAGATCCGCGCCGAGGACCACCGGGTGGTGCACGACGCGTACCTGGCCCAGGTGAAGCCGCAGGCTGAGGTCACCGAGCCGTGGGACTACGTGAAGGTGCTCAAGACGATCCCCGCCGCGGAGGCGTTCCGCGCGCCGTCGGCGGACTGCAAGCTATGAGTGGTTTCGCGCAGAACACCTTCAACGGGCTGGTGAGCGGGGCGTTCTACGCCCTGCTCGCCCTCGGGCTCGCCGTCATCTTCGGCATGCTGCGGGTGGTCAACTTCGCGCACGGCGCGTTCTACATGCTCGGCGCGTTCGGCGCGTACGTGCTGCTCACCGAGGCGGGCGTGCCGTTCTGGGCGGCCCTGGTGATCATGCCGGTGGGGCTTGGTCTGCTCGGCATGGCCCTGGAGCGCGCGGTGATCCACCGGCTGACGAAGCTCGACCCGCTCTACAACTTCCTGCTCACCTTCGGTCTGACGCTGATCCTTCAGGACCTGGTGAAGCTGCGCTACGGCGTGCAGTCCAGCCCGTACGCCACTCCGGCGCTGTTGGACGGGACCGTGAACTTCGGCCTGTTCGACTTCCCGACGTACCGGGTGTTCATCCTCGGCTTCGCGGTGCTGCTCTGCGTGGCGGTGTGGTGGGTGCTCACCCGGACCCGGATCGGCATGGTCGTCCGCGCGGCCACCGAGCGGCCCGACCTGACCCGGGCGTTCGGGATCGACGTCGGGCGCTGGGTGACCCCGGTCTTCGGCTTCGGCATCGGCCTGGCCGGGCTCGCCGGTGTGTTGGCCGCGCCGATGCGCGCGGTCAACCCGCTGATGGGGGCCGACCTGATCATCGTGGTCTTCGCGGTGGTCGTGATCGGCGGTCTGGGTTCCATCTTCGGCTCGGTCGCCGCCGGCTTCGGCATCGGCCTGGTGCAGGCGTGGGGCGAGGCGTACCTGTCGAACTTCCCGATCGTGTCGCAGACGATCGTCTTCATCGTGATGGCCGGCGTCCTGCTCTGGCGTCCGGCCGGCCTGTTCGGTCGTGAGGAGGCCCCGGCATGACGAGCACCGTGGACACTCCCGCCGACGCGTCCCGCTCGACGCCGCCGTCCGGGCTGGTCGCCGTGGCCCACGCCCCCGGCTGGGTGCGGTACGCGCTGCTCGCCGTCGGGCTGGCCGTCGCGGCCTGGCTGCCCAACGGCCTCTACCCGGCCGTCGCGGTGGACATCCTCTGCTGGGCGCTGTTCGCTGTGGCGGTGGACCTGCTGCTCGGCTTCACCGGGCTGATGTCCTTCGGGCACGCCGCGTTCTGGGGCACCTCCGCGTACGTCACCGGGTTGGTGGCCATCCACGCCGGCCTGCCGTTCCCCCTGGCTGTGCTGGCCGGGGCTCTCGCCGCGGCCGTCCTCGCCGTGCCGATCGGCTATCTCGCGGTCAAGCGGACCGGCATCTACTTCGCCATGGTGACCCTCGCGTTCGCGCAGATGGTCTACTACGTGGCCAACGAGTGGCGCTCCGTGACGCAGGGGGAGAACGGCCTGCAGGGGGTGCCCCGTTCGTTCTTCGGCCTGGATCTGACCGACGACTACTACTTCTACTACGCGATCCTGCCGATCGTGCTGCTCGGGCTGGCCGCCGCCTGGCGGATCGTGCACTCGCCGTTCGGCCGGGTGCTCGTCGGCATCCGCGACAATCCGGCCCGCGCCCGTGCCCTGGGCTACCCGGTGCACCGCTACAAGCTCACCGCGTTCGTCCTGTCCGGGTTCATCGCCGGCCTCGGCGGCGGCCTGTTCGCGGTGGGGCACCGGTTCGTCTCGCTCGACGTGCTGCACTGGACCACCTCCGGCAAGGCGGTCATCGTGGTCGTGCTCGGCGGGATCGGAACGCTGTGGGGCGGGGTGCTCGGCGCCGCGGTCGTCGTACGCCTGGAGGACTGGTTGTCGTTCTCCGGATTCGAGGCGATCGGCCTGGTCACGGGCGGCATCTTCGTCCTCGTGGTGGTGCTCTTCCGGCGCGGCATCTGGGGCAGCGCCGCCGCGCTGGCCCGCCGGCTGGCGCTGCGCCGCCGGTAAATTCCCGCCGGGCGCATCCGCCGCGCGCGCTCGCGGCGAACCCCCGGGTAGAGAACGTCTACCCGGGGGTACGTCTGTGCTGACCGAGCCGATGCCGGCCGACGCCGTGCAGACCGCGCTCAAGCGGGTCTCGCTGGCGGCCGAGGACCTGGACGGTAACCGTGTCGCCGCGCTGACGCGGGAGTTGGCCGCCGAGTGGGGCGTGCCGGCGCTCTGGGAGCAGGTCTGTCGGCCGTTGCTGGGGCGGTTGTCGGGGCGTGGCGCCGCCGAGATCGCCGTCGAGCACGCCCTCGCCGAGGGTGTCCGGGTCGGACTGGACGTGTACCGCCGCGAGCCCGGCCGCTCGCTGCCCGTCGGCGGGGTGCTGCTGGCCGGGGCCGAGCAGGAGACCCACTGCCTCGGCCTGCACGCGCTCGCCGCCGCCCTGCGGGAGCAGGGCCGCGGCTGCCTGCACCTGGGGCCCGCGCTGCCCTGGCCCGCCCTGACCAGCGCGGTGCACCGGGCTCGCCCGCACACCGTCGTGCTCTGGTCGCAGACGCCGGTCACCGGCCGCGCGTACCGCCTCGTGCGCTTCGCCCGGGACTTTCCGCGCCTGCGGGTGTACGGCGCCGGGCCGGGCTGGATCGAGCCGCTGGCCGCGCCGGTGGGCTATCTGGGCGGGCTGCCGGCCGCCGTCGCCGCCTGTGTGGCGGCACAGCGGAGGTGATGCCCGCCACATACGATACGGATCGGTTCCGTATCGTTAATGCCCGCCCTTAGGCTGTCCGCAATACGAGTCTGGCTCGTATCGTATTGCGTGACGGTGCAACCAGGGGGGAACCGGGCATGGAACTGCACGAGAACACGGGACACCCGAGGAGGTGGGCGATCCTCGGGGTGCTGGTGATCAGCCTCCTCGTCGTCGTCCTCGACAACACGATCCTCAACGTCGCCCTGCGCACCCTGGCCGACCCGGTGCACGGCCTCGGGGCCAGCCAGGGCGAGCTGGAGTGGGCCATCAACTCCTACACGCTGGTCTTCGCCGGACTGCTGTTCACCTTCGGGGTGCTCGGCGACCGCGCCGGCCGCAAGCGCTTCCTGATGATCGGGCTGGCGCTGTTCGGCCTGGCGTCGCTGCTCTCCGCGTACGCTCACAGCCCCGCGCAGCTCATCGCGGCCCGCGCCCTGATGGGGGTCGGCGGCGCGGCCATCATGCCGGTGACGCTCTCGATCATCTCCAACGTGTTCGACCCGCGCGAGCGCGGCCGGGCCATCGGCGTCTGGGCCGGCGCGGTCGGCCTGGCCGTGGCGATCGGCCCGATCCTCGGCGGCACGCTGCTGGAGCACTTCTGGTGGGGCTCGGTCTTCCTGATCAACGTCCCGGTGGTCGTCGCCGGCGTTCTCCTGGTGGCGCTGCTCGTCCCCGAATCGCGTGACCCGCGCCCCGGCCGCGTCGACCTGCTCGGCGTCCTGCTCTCCGTCGTCGGCCTGGTGGCCCTCTCCTACGGCATCATCGACGGTGGCGAGCACGGCTTCGACCGTCCGGTGGCCTGGGGCTCGATCCTGGTGGGCCTCGCCGTGCTGGCCTGGTTCGTGCGGCACGAGCTGCGCTCCGACCACCCGTCGCTGGACGTCCGGCTGTTCAAGGTGCCGCGCTTCGCCGCGCCGGTGGCGATCGTCGGCCTGGTGTTCTTCGCCGCGATGGGCGTGATGTTCTTCAGCTCGTTCTACCTGCAGTTGGTCCGCGACTACAGCCCGCTGCAGACCGGCCTGCTCTTCCTGCCCTTCGCCGGCGCCCAGCTGATCTTCGCGCCGCGCAGCGCCGCGATGGTCCGCCGCTACGGCGGCCGGGCGGTCGCCGCCGTGGGGCTGGGGCTGACCGTGGTGGCGCTGGCCGCGTTCGCCTTCATCGGCGCGTCCACCCCGATCTGGATCGTGCTTGTCGTCTTCTTCATCCAGGGCGTCGGGATGGCCAACATCATGCCGCCGGCCACCGAGTCCATCATGTCGGCGCTGCCCCGCGAGAAGGCCGGCGTGGGCTCCGCGGTGAGCAACACCGTCCGCCAGGTGGCCGGCGCGCTCGGCGTGGCGGTCCTCGGCTCGGTGCTCTCCGCGGTCTACCGCAGTGACGTCGGCGACGCGTTGACCGGCCTGCCCGCCCAGGCCCAGGACGCGGCCAACGAGTCGATCTCCGGGGCGTACGCGGCGGCCGCGAAGCTCGGCCCGGCGGCGCCGACGCTGATCTCGGCGGCCAACGACGCCTTCGTCACCGCCATGCACTGGGCGGCGGCGCTGTCCGCGGTCGTCGCGGCCCTCGGCATGCTGGTGGTGCTGCGGTGGATGCCGGGTCGCGACGCGCTGGCTCCGGCGTCGGCGGCCCCCGCCGCCGAGCCCGAGCTGGCCGGGACGGCCTAGGTTCAGGGACAATGTCCGACATGACGTCCACCGCCGATGCTCCGCGGTCGCCCGGGCGACCGCGGAGCATCCGCGCCGACGAGGCGATCATCGAGGCGACCCTCGACCTGCTCGCCGAGGGCAGCACCATCGAGGCGCTCTCGATCGAGGCGATCGCCACCCGCGCCGGCGTCGGCAAGGCCACCATCTACCGCCGCTGGGCCGGCAAGGACGCGTTGCTGCTGGACGCGCTGCGCCGGCTCAAGGGCATCCTGCCGCAGCCGGAGGGGCACTCGCTCCGGGACGATCTGATCCTGCTGGTCGGCGCCATCGGCAAGAACGTCGACCCGCGGGCGTCGAAGATCATGCCGTGCCTGGTGCCGGAGGTGAATCGCAGCCCGGACCACTTCCGCCTGTACCAGAACATCATCTCCCCGCGCCGGCAGCTCATGCGGGAGGTGCTCCGACGGGGCATCAGCGAGGGGACGCTCCGGCCCGACATCGACATCGAGGTGACCATGGCGTTGCTCACCGGGCCGATGCTGATCCAGCGGGTGCTGCAGTGGAACCCGGAACTCGACGAGCAGGCCCTTCCGGAGCAGGTCGTCGACGCGGTGCTGGCGGGCATCCTGACCCGCTGACCCGGCCCACCTGGGGCGGACCGACCGGTCCGCGCCCGGTGGACCCGGGCTGGCGGGGGGCGGGCTGCGCCGACCCAAGGTCAGGCGCTCGATGCGCGCAGGCGGTGCAGGCGCAGCGCCAACTGCACCTCCAACGCCCGCTCGGGCCGCTGCCAGTCCGCGCCGAGCAGCTGCCCGACCCGCTCCAGCCGCTGGGTCACCGTGTTGACGTGCACGTGCAACTGCTCGGCGGCCCGGGCCAGGCTGCCGCCCACCCCGAAGTACGCCTCCAGCGTCTTCACCAGCGCCGTGCCGCGCCGCGCGTCGTAGTCGACCACCGGCCCGACCGTCGCGGTGAGGAACTGGGCCACGTCCCGCTCACCCCGGTCACCGACCGTGCCCAGCAGCAGCCCGACGAAGCCCAGCTCCGCGGTGCTGGCGCCCTGACCGGCGCGGCCCAGCGCGCCCAGCGCCGTCAGACAGCGGTCCGCCTCGTGGAACGTCCCGGCCAGCGTCCCCGGCCCGGTCGACGGGCCGCTCGCCCCGGCCGTCACCGGCCGGCCCGTCACCCGCGACAGGTCCCGCGCGACCGCGCGGGCGCTGCCACCGGCATCCTGGCCGGGCAGCATCAGGACCACCCGACCGTCGCGCGCCGCGGCCAGGCCACCGCGGGCCGAGGCGTACGTGGTGGCCCAGGAGAGCACCCGCTGCCGCGCCGAGCCGGTCGCCGCGATCGCGTCGTCGCCCACCGCCACCAGCACGTGCGGCGCGTCCAGGTCCACGCCGAGCCGGCGAGCCCTGCTGCGCAGCGCGTCGGTGTCGCGCAGCGGCCGGGCGATCAGGTCGTCCAGCAACTCGCCACGGACCCGCCCCTCCGCCTCGGCCACGGTCCGGCGGAACAACAGCAGCAGCGCGGTCACCAGCGCGGCCCGCTCCAGGATCCGCTGGTCGGCGTCGACCAACTCGTCGTCGGGACGCAGCACCAGCGCGCCCAGGTTCTCCGCGCCGGCCACGACCGCGGCGTACCAGAGCGGGCCGCGGCGCACGCTGCGTCCCTCCGTACGCGAGGCGGCCACCGCCTCGACGATGTCCGCCCGGTCCGGCTCGTCGATCTCGCCCACCCGGGCCAGCAACCGGCCCTGGGCGTCCAACGCCAGCAGCGCCCCGCCCAGCACCTCGGTCACCGCGGCGGCCACGTCCTCCACCCCGCCGCCGCGCAGCACCAGCGCCGTCATCCGGTCGTGCGCCGCCGCGGCCCGCTCCACCGAGCTGCTGTGCGCCCGGATGGTGGTGTTCGCCGCCGACAACTCCGCCAACGCCGAGCGGGTCTCGGCCAGCAGCCGGGCCGTGTCGATCGCCACCGCGGCGTGCGCGGCGAGGGAGACCAGCAGCGCCACCTCCTCGCGGGCGAACGGCCGGGCCGAGCGGTTGGCCGAGTAGAGCACCCCGATCGAGGTGGAGCCGAGCCGCAGCGGCACCCCGAGGATCGCCACCAGGCCCTCCTCGCCCACACCGGCGTCGATCTCCCCGGTGTGGTGAAAGCGCGCGTCCTCGCCGTAGTTGGCGGTCACGTACGGGGCGCCGGACTGGGCCACCAGGCCACCGAGGCCGGCGCCCATCGGCAGCCGCAGCCGCTGGAAGCGGGCCGAGACCGACCCGTCGGTCACCCGCATGTAGGTGTCGCCGCGCTCGTCGTCGTTGAGCGTCATGTACGCCACGTCAGCGCCGAGCAGGTGACGGGCCCGGTGCACGATCGCCCGCAGCACGTCGTCCAGGTCGCGCAGCCCGGCCAGGTCGCTGACCGTGTCGTACAGGCCGGACAACTCGGTCTCGCGACGGCGGCGGCGCTCCAGCAGCGCGCGAACCCGCAACGCCACCGTCTTGGCCTGCTCCAGCTCGGCCAGCCGGTCGGCGGGCATCCCGGCGGCGCGCGCGGCCACCAACGGGCCCTCGAACTCCACCGCGGCGGCCTCGCGAGCGAGCAGTTCGAGGAACTCCACCGGCGACGACATGGTCGACATTGTGCTCAGGCCCACTAGTTGGCCGTCCAGCCCCCGTCGAGCGCGATCGACGCGCCCGTGATGAAGGCCGCCGGCGGCGAACAGAGGTACGCCAACAGCTCGGCCACCTCCTCCGGCTCGATCAGCCGCTTGATGGCGGCCCGCGCCAGCATGACCTTCTCGATCACCTCGGCCTCGCCGATGCCGTGGCTGGCCGCCTGATCGGCGATCTGGCTCTCCACCAGGGCGGTTCGTACGTACGCCGGGTTGATGCAGTTGGCGGTCACCCCGTGCGCGGCCCCCTCCAGCGCCACCACCTTCGACAGCCCTTCGAGGGCGTGCTTCGCCGAGACGTAGGCCGCCTTGTACGGCGAGGCGCGCAGGCCGTGCACCGACGAGATGTTGACGATCCGGCCCCAGCCCCGGGCGTACATGTGCGGCAACGCGCGGCGGATCAGCAAAAACGGCGCCTCCACCATCACCCGCTGGATGTACTCGAAGCGCTCGACGGGGAAGTCCTGCAGCGGCGCCACGTGCTGGAGCCCGGCGTTGTTCACCACGATGTCCACGTCCACGTCGAGCGCGTCCACGGCCGCCGCGTCGGCCAGGTCCACGCCCTCGGCGCGTCCGCCGGCCTCGGCGGCCACCGCCTTGGCCGCCTCCAGGTTGCGGTCCACCACGAGCACCTTGGCGCCGGCCGCGCCCAACCGCAGGGCACAGGCCCGCCCGATGCCGCTGCCGCCCCCGGTGACCAGGGCGGTCCGACCAGCGAGGTCGACCTGTACGACGTGGGGGACCGCCACGGGTTCTGCCGTCATGGCGCAAGAAGTTACGAGCTGTGTGCCCTGCGGCACATGGGGCAGCGACACATACTCCGTACCCCTGCTGTGTGGCCCCCTGCCCCCATGGCCCGCGCCCGCCCCGCCGAGCCGCTCGCCGGAGATCGCGCAACCGCCAAGATCCGCGCAGTATCAGGGATGGTGCTGCCTCGCCGGGCGTCGGAGGCAGCAACATCCGGGAAGTTGCCCAGATCGTGGCGCGGGTGGGGTGGGGGAGGGCGTGTCCCGTGGGGCTGGTGGGAAGGCCGGCAGCTAGGGTGTCGAACACACGTACTGCTGACGGCTGGGGGAGGGGGCGGCGTGCGGGTGCTGGGGGTCGACCCGGGGTTGACGCGGTGTGGGGTGGGCGTCGTCGAGGGGGTGCCCGGTCGGCCGTGCACGCTCATCGCCTACTACGTGGTCTACACCGACCCGGCCGACGACCTGCCGCTGCGCCTGCTGCACCTGGACCGGTCGCTGACCAAGCTGGTCGCCGAGCACCAGCCGGAGAGCGTCGCCGTCGAGCGGGTGTTCAGCCAGCACAACGTCCGGACGGTGATGGGCACCGCGCAGGCCAGCGGCATCGCCGTGCTGGCCGGTGCGCGGGCGGGGCTGCCGGTGCAGACGTACACCCCGAGCGAGGTGAAAGCGGCCGTGACCGGTTCCGGTCAGGCCGACAAGGCGCAGGTGACCGCCATGGTGACCCGGCTGCTGCGGCTGGACGAGCCACCGAAGCCGGCCGACGCCGCCGACGCGCTCGCCCTGGCCATCTGCCACGTGTGGCGCGGCGGCACCCGTTCCAAGCTGGCCGCCGCGGCCGATCGGGCACGACGAGGAGGAGCACGATGATCGCCAGCGTGCGCGGCACGGTGACCGCGACAGGTCCGGATCTGGCCGTGATCGAGGTCGGCGGGGTCGGCCTGGCCGTGCACTGCGCGCCCGGGACCCTCGCCGAGCTGCGGGTGGGGCAGCCGGCGCGGCTGGCCACCAGCCTGGTGGTCCGGGAGGATTCGCTGACCCTCTACGGTTTCGCCGACGACGACGCCAAGGCGCTGTTCGAGCTGTTGCAGACCGCCAGCGGGGTCGGCCCACGGCTGGCCCAGGCGGTGCTGGCCGTGCACACGCCGGACGCGGTGCGAAAGGCCATCGCCAACGCCGACACCGCCGCGTTGACCCGGGTGCCCGGGATCGGCAAGAAGGGCGCCGAGCGCCTGGTGCTGGAATTGCGGGACCGGATCGGTCCGGTGTCGATCGGCGCCGACGGGGTGGGCGGCGTGACCGGCGGCGCCTGGCCCGATCAGGTACGGCAGGCGCTGGTCGGTCTGGGCTGGACGGCCGGGCAGGCCGACCAGGCGGTGGCCGCGGTGGCGGAGACCATCGACGGCGCCACCCCGCCGGTGCCGGTCCTGCTCAAGCAGGCCATCCGCCTGCTGGGTCGTACCCGATGACCGCCCAGGGGCGACGGGAGGCGGCACGGTGAGCGAGACCGACGGGCTCGTCTCGGCGTATGTCAGTGACGCCGACCGGGACGCGGAGGCCACCGTGCGGCCCCGGCGGCTGGCCGAGTTCATCGCCCAGGACCGGGTGCGCGATCAGCTCGACCTGTTGTTGCAGGGCGCCATGCGGCGGGGGTCGCCCCCGGATCACATCCTGCTCTCCGGCCCACCCGGGCTGGGCAAGACGAGTCTGGCCAACATCGTCGCCGCCGAGCTGGGCGCCGGCATCCGCGTGACCAGCGGCCCGGCGATCGAGCGTTCCGGTGATCTGGCGGCGATCCTGACCAGCCTCGCCGAGGGCGACGTGCTCTTCATCGACGAGATCCACCGGATCGCCCGGCCGGCGGAGGAGTTGCTCTACAGCGCGATGGAGGACTTCCGGGTCGACGTGGTGGTCGGCAAGGGGCCGGGCGCCACCGCGATCCCGCTGGACGTCGAGCCGTTCACGCTGGTCGGCGCGACCACCCGCTCGGGTCTGTTGACCGGGCCCATGCGGGACCGGTTCGGCTTCGTCGCGCACCTCGACTTCTACGCCCCGGCGGACCTGGAGACGCTGCTGCACCGTTCGGCGCGCATCCTCGGGGTGCCGATCACCGCCGACGGCGCCGCGGAGATCGCCGGCCGGTCCCGCGGCACCCCCCGGATCGCCAACCGGCTGCTGCGCCGGGTCCGCGACTACGCCGAGGTCCGGGCCGACGGCGTGGTCACCCTGGGCACCGCCCGCAAGGCCCTGAGGGTGTACGACGTCGACGCGCTGGGCCTGGATCGGTTGGACCGGGCGGTGCTGACCGCGCTGGTGGACTCGTTCCGGGGCGGCCCGGTCGGGTTGTCCACCCTCGCCGTGGCGGTGGGGGAGCAGCCGGACACGGTCGAGGAGGTCTGCGAGCCGTTCCTGGTGCGTGCCGGCTTGCTGGCGCGTACCCCACGGGGCCGGGTGGCCACGGAAGCCGCCTGGCGGCACCTGGGGCGTACTCCACCGAATGGTACATTTGGGATGGATGTCCCGTCTCCGCCCGATCTGTTCTCCTTGGACAGCGATCAGCCGTGATGTGAACGTGATCTGTGCCGCATTCGGTGTTCTCAGGTGCAGGGATTAGACTTCGCCGCGGTCTGTACAGGATGTGAGAATCCGCCTCCGCTCCGGCACTCCCGTGCCGGACAGGGGGCCAATGGGAAGGCAGTAACCGTGCAATACCTTGCAGCGGGTGGTGGGGCCGGCGGCTTCACGCCGATCCTGATGATCGTCCTGCTCTTCGGCGTCATGTACTTCATGATGATCCGTCCGCAGCAGAAGCGTCGCCGCGATGCGGAGGCCATGCAGTCCGCGTTGGGCCCGGGCGACGAGGTGGTCACCATCGGCGGGCTCTACGGCACGGTCACCGGCGTCGAGGACGACGCCGTGCTGCTCGAGATCGCTCCGGGCGTGCAGACCCGCTACGCCCGGCCGGCCATCGCCCGGGTGGTCACCCGCGCGGAGCTTCCGAGCGAGCCGGTCACCGAGGACGCGGACACCGTCAAGGAGTGACCCTCCCGCCGGGTTGACGGTTCCGGCGTACGGCCGGGTGACCGGATTCCCGGGCCACCGCGCCCAACGGGGCAGCGGACGTGACGTGAAAACTGGATAGTTGGGTCGACGCCGGGCGTCGGCACGTTCCCGTGGCCGTCGGCGTCCCCATGCCGGCGTGTCCGGCCACTGTGTCGGCACCCCGTCGGCCCAGGTCAGACCCGTTGGCCGGGACCCCCGGCCCGACACTCGCCGCCGCCGCGCGCAGCGGCGCGACCGTACAGGGAGACAGGACAACCGTGGCACCACCTCAGGGACAGATGCGACCCGGCCGGCAGCTCGCCGTGCTCGGGTTCATCTTCGTGGTCCTCTACCTTCTGGTGTTCTTCGCGGGCGGTGCCAGCGGCAGCTTCAAGGACCGGCTGGAGCCCAAGCTCGGCCTGGACCTGATCGGCGGCACCCGGATGACGCTGCAGGCGACCAACAGCGTCGATGGCAAGCCCCCGACGGCCCAAAACCTTGAGGAGGCCCGGCAGATCATCGAGAACCGGGTCAACGGGCTCGGCGTGGCCGAGGCCGAGGTGGTCACCGAGGGCAACCGGAACATCGTCATCTCCCTGCCCGGTGAGAACCGGAACCTCGACGAGGTGGGCAGCGCCGCCGAGCTGCGTTTCCGCAAGGTGCTCAAGGCCGCCGACGGCAGCGGGACGGCCGTCGCGCCGCCGGCCGCCACGGCGGCCCCTCCGGGCAGCGTCACCCCGTCCGGAGCCCCCTCGGCGACTTCGTCCGGTAGCGCCGCGCCGAAGGTGACCCCCAGCGGCGCGGCGAAGGTCAGCCCGTCGCCCAGCGGCGGGCAGGGTGGGATGGCGCCCGCGCCGAGCGCCACGCCGACCCCCTCCGCCCCGGCGAGTGCCGCCGCGCCGTCGGCGAGCGCCAGCGCCGAGCCGGTGCCGGCGAGCATCGAGGAGCAGCGCAAGGCCGTCGAGCAGAAGGTCGGCGCCGCCGCCTGGCAGGCCGCCAGCGGTCTGCAGGCCCCCGCCGACCTGAGCGCCGACCCGTCGCTGGGCGACAAGCTCAAGCCGTTCAGCACGCTGAGCCCGCAAGAGGTTGCCGTGCTGCCGGCGCAGATGCAGTTCAACGTGCCGACGATCGGCTGCGCCCAGCTCGACAAGCGCCCCCCGGCCTCGATCTCCGACCCGAAGCAGCAGGTCGTGTCCTGCGAGGACGGCGCCTCGAAGTACCTGCTCGACCAGGCCAAGGTGCTGGGCACCGACGTGGACGACGCCAACGCGGTGCTCGACCAGACCAACGCCTGGGTGGTCAGCCTCGACTTCACCGGCGACGGCCAGGGCAAGTGGACCGCGTTGACCCGTGAGGCGTTCAACAACGAGGGCCAGGCCTGCGACGCCACCGCCCTCGGCCAGGACGGCAAGTGCCGGGTGGCCGTCGTGCTGGACAACGAGATCGTCTCCTCCCCGGAGATCCAGGGCGTGCTGACCGGCAACTCCCAGATCACCGGCAACTTCACCCAGAAGGACGCCAGCGCGCTCGCCGGTCAGCTCCGGTACGGCGCGCTGCCGGTGACCTTCGAGCCGCAGGAGTCGCAGAACGTCACCGCGACCCTGGGTGCCAGCCACCTCCGCGCGGGTCTGCTCGCGGCCGGCATCGGCATGCTGCTGGTCATCATCTACGCGTTCTTCTACTACCGGCTGCTCGGCTCGGTGATCTTCCTGAGCCTGATCCTCTCCGCGCTGCTCGTCTTCGGCGCGCTGGTGGTGCTCGGTCGGCAGATCGGCTTCACGCTCACCCTCGCCGGCATCGCCGGCATGATCGTCTCGCTCGGTGTGGCGGCGGACTCGTTCGTCATCTACTTCGAACGACTCAAGGACGAGATCCGGGAGGGACGCAGCCCGCGTAGCGCGGTGCCCCGCGCCTGGGTCCGCGCCCGCCGGACGATCATCTCGGCCAACGCGATCACGCTGCTCTCCGCGGTGGTGCTCTACGTGGTCTCGGTCGGCACGGTCAAGGGCTTCGCGTTCGCCCTCGGCCTGGCCACGGTGCTGGACCTGGTCGTGGTCTTCCTCTTCCGGCACCCGATCATGACGATGTTCGCCCGGACCCGGGCGTTCCTGTCCCCGCGGGTCAGCGGCCTGGGTCGGGCACTCCCGGCCCGCAGCCAGCAGACTCAGCCCCGCAACCCGCGCGCCAAGGAGGCCTGAGATGGCTCAGAACGGTCTGGCGAGCCGCCTCTACAACGGCGAGGCCGGTCTCAACGTCGTCGGCCGGCGCAAGCTCTGGTTCGGCGTCGCCGGGATCCTGATCCTGATCGCGATTCTGAGCTTCTCGATCCGCGGGTTCAGCCTCGGCATCGAGTTCGCCGGCGGCAACTCGTTCCAGGTGCCGGCCAGCGTCGGCACCCTGAACCAGGCTGAGGAGCAGGTCGACGCCGCGCTCGCGGCCAAGGGCGGCGGCGCCGAGGTGGTGACCGCGCAGAAGGTCGGCGGCACGGGCGGCGACTCGTACGAGCTGCGTACCGGTCAGCTCAGCGCGGAGCAGGCCACCGCGGTCAAGGCCGACATCGCCCAGCGGTTCGGCCTCAACGCGGACCAGATCAGCGACAACCAGGTCAGCGAGGCGTGGGGCAGCCAGGTCACCTCGCGGGCCCTGCTCGGTCTGGTCATCTTCATCGCGTTGGTGATGGTCTACCTGATCCTGCGCTTCGAGTGGCGGATGGCGGTCGCCGCGGTGGCGTCGCTGTTCACGAACCTGATCCTCACCGCCGGCATCTACTCGCTCGTCGGCTTCGAGGTCACCCCATCGACGATCATCGGCTTCCTCACGATCCTGGGCTTCGCGCTCTACGACGTGGTGGTGGTCTTCGACAAGGTGCAGGAGAACACCCGGGGCATCACCGCCAACAACAACATGACGTACGGCGAGGCGGCCAACCTGGCCGTCAACCAGAGCCTCATGCGGTCGCTGAACACCTCCGTGGTGGCCCTGCTGCCCGTCGGTGGTCTGCTCTTCATCGGCGCCGGCCTGCTCGGCGCCGGCACGCTGAAGGACCTCGGCCTGGTGCTGTTCGTGGGTATGGCGGTGGCGTTCCTGACCTCCATCCTGGTGGCGACGCCGCTGCTGGCGCTGCTGAAGAACTACGACCCCCGCATCCAGGCGCACAACAAGCGGGTGCAGGCCCGTCGGGGTACGCCGGGCCGTGGCGAGGTCACCGGCAAGGGTGCCTCGGCCCCGGTCGAGGGCGAGGCGGCCGACGCGCCGCTCGATCCCGACTCCGCCGCGCTGGCCGGCGCCGCCCCGAAGGTGGGCGCGCGGCCGGCGGGCAAGCGGCCGACCGGCGCCCGGGGTGGTCGCCCCGGTGGCGGCGGTAACCGGCCCGGCGGCGCCAAGCGGCGCTGACCGGTCCCCGGGGCCGACCCGGGAGGAAACGCCCGAACGGCGTCCGGCATGCTGTGCGAGCAGCATGCCGGACGCCGTCGTCGTGGAAAGGGAAACGAGACAGCCGTGACGGAGACCCACAGCACCGCGGCACGCGGGGACAGCGGCCCGGAGGCCGCCCGGTTGGTGGCCAGCCGAGTGCTGGACGTGCCGGACTTTCCCCAGCCCGGTGTCCTGTTCAAGGACCTGATGCCGCTGTTCGCCGACGGGAAGGCGTTCCGCGAGGTGGTCGACGAGATCGTCGCGTACCACGGGCGGGACGGCTTCGACGTGGTGGTGGGCATCGAGGCGCGCGGCTTCGTCGTCGCGGCGGCTGTCGCGTACGCGGCCGGGGTGGGCGTGGTGCCCGTGCGCAAGGCCGGCAAGCTGCCCCGCCCGGCGCACTCGGTGTCGTACGCCCTCGAGTACGGCGAGGCCACCCTGGAGGTGCACGAGGACGCCTTCACCGCCGGCCACCGGGTGCTGGTCGTCGACGACGTGCTGGCCACCGGCGGCACCGCCGAGGCGACTCTCGACCTGGTCGAGCGGGCCGGTGGGACGGTCACCGGCTTCACCGTGCTGCTGGAGCTCGGCTTCCTGGGCGCGCGGGAACGGCTGGCGCCGCGTCCGGTCCATGCCCTGCTGACCGTTTGAACCCGGCCCGCCGGGCGGAGGTCGCGCCGACCGTCCGGCGGAGCGGCAGGGGACCGTCCGTGCGGGTAGCATTGCCCTTTGCTGACGCCGGCGGTACACCGTCCGGCGACGCGCGACCAGGCCGGCCGATGTTCGGCCGGTGTGTTTCCGGCGAGCGGTGAGGAGGCCGGTGTCCCACGATGTCGTCCCTCCGGCGGAGGGCACGGTGCACCCGACAGGCGACGCTGACGGCTCGGTGACCGACCGGAACGGCGACGCGCCGGCCCGGGTGACGGGCACCGACAACGGCTCCGGCAGGGCTCCTGCCGACGACGCGACGGCTCCGACCGGGGTCACGGCGAGCGTCACCACCGAGGCGTCCCCGGGCGCCGACGGGGTCGTGGTCCCGTTTCCGACCGACGCCGGCGTCGACCCGTCGCCGACCGGTGGCTTCGGGCTGTCCAACGCGCCCACCGGTCGGCGGGTGCGCGCCCGGCTGGCCCGGTTCAACGCGCCCTGGCAGACCTCGCAGGTCAGCGAGGTGCTGGAGCCGCTCATCGCGAGTCACCGGGAGAACCACCCGAAGGCCGACGCGCGGCTGCTCCAGCGCGCCTTCGACACGGCGGCGCGGTGGCACTCCGGGCAGTACCGCAAGTCCGGCGACCCGTACATCACCCACCCGCTCGCCGTCGCCACCATTCTCGGCAACCTGGGGATGGACACCACCACGCTGGTCGCCGCGCTGCTGCACGACACCATCGAGGACACCGAGTACACCCTCGACGCGATGCGCGCCGACTTCGGCGGCGAGGTCGCCCTGCTGGTCGACGGCGTCACCAAGCTGGACAAGGTCAAGCTGGGCGACGCCGCCAAGGCCGAGACGATCCGCAAGATGGTCGTGGCGATGGCCAAGGACCCGCGGGTGCTGGTGATCAAGCTGGCCGACCGGCTGCACAACATGCGCACCCTGACCTTCCTGCCCCGCCCCAAGCAGGAGCAGAAGGCCAAGGAGACGCTGGAGATCCTGGCGCCGCTGGCGCACCGGCTCGGTATGAACACGATCAAGTGGGAGCTGGAGGACCTGGCCTTCGGCACCCTGTTCCCGAAGCGCTACGAGGAGATCAACCGGCTGATCGGGGAGCACCAGCCGCAGCGGGAGTCGCTGCTGCGGCAGGTCACCCAGAAGGTCGGCACCGACCTGAAGGCCGCCAAGATCAAGGCGGAAACGACCGGGCGGCCGAAGCACCTCTACTCGATCTACCAGAAGATGATCGTGCGGGGTCGCGACTTCAACGACATCTACGACCTGGTCGGCGTCCGGATCCTGGTCGACACCGTGCGGGACTGCTACGCGGCGCTCGGCGTGATCCACGCCAACTGGCAGCCGGTGCCGGGGCGGTTCAAGGACTACATCGCGATGCCCAAGTTCAACATGTACCAGTCGTTGCACACGACTGTCATCGGGCCCACCGGCAAGCCGGTGGAGATGCAGATCCGCACGTACGCGATGCACCGCACCGCGGAGTTCGGCATCGCCGCGCACTGGAAGTACAAGGAGCACAAGGGCACCCAGATCGTCGGCCCGCCGGCGCACATCGACGAGATGACCTGGCTGCGGCAGCTGCTGGACTGGCAGCGGGAGGCGGCCGACCCGAGCGAGTTCCTGGACGCGCTGCGCTTCGACCTGTCCAGCCAGGAGGTGTACGTCTTCACCCCCAAGGGTGACGTCATCCCGCTGCCGACCGGGTCGACCCCGGTGGACTTCGCGTACGCGGTGCACACCGAGGTGGGCCACAAGTGCATCGGCGCGCGGGTCAACGGCAAGCTGGTGCCGCTGGAATCGACGCTGTCCAACGGCGACGTGATCGAGATCTTCACGTCGAAGTCCGAGACGGCCGGCCCCACGCAGGACTGGCTGGGCTTCGTCAAGAGCCCGCGCGCCCGCACGAAGATCCGCCAGTACTTCAACAAGGAGCGGCGTGAGGAGGCGATCGAGGCCGGCAAGGACGCGATCGTCAAGGCGATGCGCAAGCAGGGCATGCCCTTGCAGCGGATGCTCACCTCCGACGCGCTGATGTCGATCGCCCGGGACCTGCACCTCGCCGACGTGGCATCGTTGTACGCGGCGGTCGGCGACAGTCAGGTCTCCGCGCAGTCGGTGGTGCAGAAGCTGATGGCCGCGTATGGCGGCGAGGAGGGCGCGGCGGAGGACATCGCCGAGACCGCCGTCGCCACCCGGCCGCCGCGCAGCCGCCAGAGCAGCAGCGACCCCGGCGTGGTGGTCCGTGGCGTCAGCGACGTCTGGATCAAGCTGGCCCGCTGCTGCACCCCGGTCCCACCGGACTCGGTGTTCGGCTTCGTCACCCGCTCCGGCGGGGTGAGCGTGCACCGCGACGACTGCGCCAACGCCGAGGACCTGCGGGCCCAGGCCGAGCGGGTGGTCGAGGTGAGCTGGAAGCTCACGTCCGCCTCCACGTTCCTGGTGGCGATACAGGTCGAGGCATTGGACCGGCACAAGCTGCTCGCCGACGTCACCCGGGTGCTCTCCGACGAGCGGGTCAACATCCTGTCCGCCACCGTCACCACCACCCGCGACCGGGTGGCGGTGAGCCGGTTCAGCTTCGAGATGGCCGACCCGAAGCACCTGGGCCACCTGCTGGCCACCGTCCGCAAGGTCGACGGGGTCTTCGACGCGTACCGGGTCACCTCGGGCGCCTGAACCGCGTACCCCGCACACGAGAGCGCCCGCCGGCTCAGCCGGCGGGCGCTTCGTCGTCTCGTGCGGGTGTCAGCCCTGCGGCGCGCTCATCGTGAGGTCGGTGATCACGACCTCCTTCTTCGGGTGGCCGCCACCGGCCTGCTGCGCGAACGCCCCGTCGTCGCCGGCCTTGGCCACGTCCTTGACGATGTCCATGCCGCCGGTGACGGTGCCCAGCACCGTGTACGCCGGGTCCAGCGGCGAGTCGCCGTAGACGATGAAGAACTGGCTGCCGGTGCTGCCCGGCTGGCCGGAGTTGGCCATCGCGATGACGCCCTCCGGGTACGGCGGGCGCTTGTCGGTGGGCAGGTTCTCCTCCGGCAGCCGGAAGCTCGGGCCACCCGTGCCGTCGGTGTCCCGCCAGCCCTTGCCGGTGGCGCTCGGGTCACCGCACTGCAGCACCTTGATGCCCTCGGTCACCAGGCGGTGGCACTTGCTGTTGTCGAAGAAGTTCTTCTCCGCGAGGTAGGTGAAGGCGCCCGCCGTGCACGGCACCTGCGACCGGTCGACCTTGGCCGTGATCGGGCCCAGGTTGGTGGTGATCGTCATGGTCTGCACGCCCTTGGCGGACTGCTGGTTGCTGGGCACCCCGACGTCCCTGATCTGCGGGGGCCGCTGATCGGCGGGCATCGCGTTGTAGACGCACTCGCTGGCGCCGGGCGCCGAGGCGGTGGTGTCGCTCTTGTCGTCGTCGCCGCCGAGGGTCGTGGCCAGCCAGACGGTGCCGGCGACCACGAGCACCAGCACGGCCGCCGCGCCGACGATCGCCTGCGTCTGGCGGCGCTTGCGGGCCTTGGCCGAGCGCTCGGCCATCTCCTTTTCGAGTCGGGCGCGTGCCGCCGCGCGCTGCCGCTCTCTGGTGGACGTCACGCCTGGATCCTCCTGGCTGTTTGCTGCGGGGTGCCGCTCGGGTGGGGTGGGGCGACCGGTCAGCCGGCGCTCGGGCTGCTGGCCGGTGCACCGGACGGCGCACCGGACGACGCCGGTGCCGCGCCGGTGACCGGCTCGCCGACCGTGAGGCTCTGGATCAGCACGTCGGTCTTGGGCTTGACCTTGGCCCCGGTCCCATTGTCCACGGTCGGCAGGGCACCGATCTTCTCGACCACGTCGAGCCCACCGGTCACCTTGCCGATCACCGGGTACTTCGGGTCCGTGGTGGTGAAGTCCTTGAAGAAGATCAGGAACTGGCTGCCGTTGGTGCCGGGCGGGTTGGAGATCATCGCCACGGTCCCCTTGGGGTACGTCGGCGGCTGACCGGGCGCCGGGCTGGCCGACGGCGACGCCGACGGCACGGTCGGCACGTCCTCGTCGTAGAACGAGTAGGTCGGCCCGCCGAGGCCGGTGCCGCTGGGGTCACCGCAGCGCAGCGCGCCGTCGGCGGTGATCTCGTGGCACTTGGTGTTGTCGTAGAACGACCGGCTCGCCAGGTGGGCGATGCTCGCCGCGGCGCAGGGGGAGTTGGCGAGGTTCAGCTCGGCGGTGATCGGCGCACCCTGGTTGGTGGTGACCGTCATCGCCCGGGTGCCGTCGGTCGGCAGGCCCTTGGTCGCCGGCGTGCCGACGTCCTTGAGGTTGGTGTTGGCGGTCGCGTCCTGCGGCGTCCAGAGGCAGGTGTCCTCCGCGGCGGTGTTCTGCTTCGGATCGGAGTCGAACGCCCCGAGCGCCCAGGCCGAGCCGGCCACGATCACCGCGAGGACCAGGAAGGCGCCGACACCGGCCTGGATCTGCCGGCGGCGCCGCGTGGCGGCGGCCCGGCGAGCCATCTGCCGGTCGAGCTTGGCCCGCGCCAGTTTGCGCTGCCGGTCCCTGCTGGAAGCCACAGGTGCTCCCCTTTCCTCTGCCTGGTCGTCACCGGCGGCCGGGTACCCCGGCCCGTCCGGGCTCGCGTGTGCCACGCCACACGCCCGCCAGAGTGTACGGCTAGTGACTGGGAATGTGGTGTACGAGGTCCACCCCACCGCCAGCAGCCCATATCGTGCGATGTCACTGTGTCGGATGGGGCCTCGGGGGCGGACGCGGCAAACGCGCTCGCCCCGCCGGTTAGGCTGCTGAAAAGGACGACAGCTCGACGGAGAGGACAGCGCCCGTGCTCGTGGCCGGCTTTCCCGCGGACGCCTTCGGCACCAACTGCTATGTGGTGGCCACCGCGCCGGGGGAGCAGTGCGTGGTGGTCGATCCCGGCATCGGGGTGCTCGACCAGCTCGACGCGCTGCTCGCCGAGCACCGCCTGCATCCGGCCGCCGTGCTGCTCACCCACGGCCACCTGGATCACACGTTCTCGGTGGCGCCGGTCTGCGGTGCGCGCGGGATCACCGCGTACGTGCACCCCGGCGACCGGGAGATGCTCGCCGACCCGGCCAAGGGCCTGTCGACCGACCTGACCTCGCTCTTCGGTGGCCGGCTGAGCTACACCGAGCCGGAGGACGTGGCCGAGCTGACCGACGGCGCGACCCTCACGCTCGCCGGCCTGGAGATCGCCGTCGACCACGCCCCGGGCCATACCGGCGGGTCGGTGCTGTTCCGGCTGCCCGGCGCCGGGTCGGGCTGGGAGGCCGACGAGATCTGCCTCTCCGGCGACGTCCTCTTCGCCGGCTCGATCGGCCGCACCGACCTGCCCGGCGGCAGCATGCCGGCGATGCTCACCAGCCTGCGCGACAAGATCCTCCCGCTGGCCGACGACACCGTCGTGCTGCCCGGCCACGGCCCCAGCACCACCATCGGCCGCGAGCGCGCCAGCAACCCGTACCTCATCGAGGTGGCCGGCGCGGCGCCGGCCGCTCCCACCCGGGGCCTCTAGTTCTTCGTCCGCGCCGCGCGCGGACCCACGACACCACCGCGCCGCGGGCGCGGGATCGCAAGGAGTACGCCGATGAGCAAGCCCACGCCCATCTCCGGTTTCCCGGAGTGGACCCCCGGCCAGCGGATGATCGAGCAGTTCGTGCTCGGCAAGATCCAGGACACCTTCGAGCTGTACGGGTTCGCGCCGCTGGAGACCCGCGCCGTGGAGCCGCTGGACCAGCTGCTGCGCAAGGGCGAGACCTCCAAGGAGGTCTACGTGGTCCGGCGGCTGCACGCCGACGCCGAGGGATCCGGTGGCGACGACCAGCTCGGCCTGCACTTCGACCTGACCGTGCCGTTCGCCCGGTACGTGTTGGAGAACGCCGGCAAGCTGCACTTCCCGTTCCGCCGCTACCAGATCCAGAAGGTGTGGCGGGGTGAGCGGCCGCAGGAGGGCCGCTACCGGGAGTTCGTCCAGGCCGACATCGACATCATCGACCGGGACACCCTGGCCCCGCACCACGAGGCGGAGATGCCGCTGGTCATCGGGGACGCGCTGCGCGCCCTGCCCATCCCGCCGGTGACCATCCAGGTCAACAACCGCAAGATCTGGGAGGGCTTCTTCCGCGGCATCGGGGTGACCGACCCGGAGGCGGCGCTGCGCAGCGTCGACAAGCTCGACAAGATCGGCCCGGCGAAGGTGGCCGAGCTGCTGGCCCAGACCGCCGGGGCGAGCGAGGCGCAGGCCAAGGCGTGCCTGGCGCTTGCCGAGATCTCCGCCCCGGACGCCTCGTTCGCCGACGCCGTCCGGGCGCTCGGGGTGAGCGACCCGCTGCTCGACGAGGGCGTCGAGGAGCTGGTCCGGGTGGTGGACACCGCCGCCGAGCACTCGCCCGGCCTCTGCGTGGCGGACCTGCGCATCGCCCGTGGCCTGGATTACTACACGGGCACCGTCTACGAGACCCAGCTGCGTGGCTACGAGCGCTTCGGCTCGATCTGCTCCGGCGGCCGGTACGACAACCTGGCCAGCGCCGGCGCGACCTCGTACCCAGGGGTGGGCATCTCGATCGGCGTGACCCGGCTGCTCGGGCTGCTCTTCGGCGCGGGGGAGCTGTCGGTCTCCCGTTCGGTGCCCACCTGTGTCGTGGTGGCCGTGGCCGATGAGGAGCAGCGTCCGGCCAGTGGCCGGATCGCGTCGGCGCTGCGCGGGCGGGGTATCGCCACCGAGGTGTCGCCGAGCGCGGCGAAGTTCGGCAAGCAGATCCGCTACGCCGAGCGGCGCGGCATCCCGTACGTCTGGTTCCCGGGGGCCGACGGCGCTCCGGACGAGGTGAAGGACATCCGCTCGGGTGAGCAGGTCACGGCCGACGCCGGGGAGTGGGCGCCGCCCCGGGAGGACCTGAAGCCGAAGGTCGGTTGAGTGTCACGACTGGCGCTCACGGCCGCGGGGACCTACGGTAGCGTAAGTTACGCCACCGTAGGGAGTTACTCGTGACCGTGAGCACCACACTGAGCCAGACCGCCCTGCTCGTCGAGCTGGAGCCGGTCGTCGCGCGCAACCTGGACCGTCACCTCTCGCTGGCCAAAGAGTGGTTCCCGCACGAGTACGTGCCGTGGAGCGAGGGTCGCACGTTCGACGGGCCGCTGGGTGGTGAGGCGTGGTCGCCGACCGACTCGACCATCCCGGACGTCGCCCGCACCGCGCTGATCGTCAACCTGCTGACCGAGGACAACCTGCCCTCGTACCACCACGAGATCGCCACCCTGTTCGGCCGCGACGGCGCGTGGGGCACGTGGGTGCACCGGTGGACCGCGGAGGAGGGCCGGCACGGCACGGCCATCCGCGACTACCTGACCGTCACCCGGGCGGTCGACCCGGTGGCGCTGGAGCGCGCCCGGATGACCCACATGTCCGCGGGCTACGTCAACGTGCACGACGACGAGGTGCTGCACTCGCTGGCGTACGTCTCGTTCCAGGAGCTGGCCACCCGCATCTCGCACCGCAACACCGGCAAGGCCACCGGCGACCCCGCCTGCGAGGCGCTGCTGGCCCGGGTCGCCGCCGACGAGAACCTGCACATGGTCTTCTACCGCAACCTGCTCGCCGCCGCGTTCGAGCTGGCCCCGAGCCAGGCCATGCGGGCCGTCGCCGACGTGGTGGCCAACTTCCAGATGCCCGGCAACGGCATCGACGGCTTCGCCCGCAAGTCGGTGGCGATCGCCCTCGCCGGCATCTACGACCTGCGCCAGCACCGCGACGAGGTGTTGCAGCCGGTGCTGCGCCAGTGGGACGTCTTCAACGTGACCGGCCTCGACGCCGACGGCGAAGCCGCCCGCGAACAGCTCGCGGCCCAGCTGGAGGCCCTGGAGAACGCGGCGGCGCGCTTCGAAGAAAAGCGCGACGCCCGAGCAGCCCGCCTAGCCCTCCGCTAACCCACACCCCACCGCCCACCCCGTTGATCATGAAGTTATTGCCGCGACACGCCGACGAGGCGGGCAATAACTTCATGATCACCCGCCCGATCCGGGCCGTGGAGCGTGGTCAGGGGGGTCAGGGGGTCAGGGGGTTGGAGGGAGGGGGAACAGGAGGCAGGTGCTTGTCGCGTGGGCGATCAGGCGGGCGTTCGCGTCGGTGAGGCGGGCTTCGGCCAGGGCCGTGCGGCGACCGCGTTGCAGCACCGTGCCCTCGCAGCGCAGCGTGCCGCTGTCGACGGTGACCGGGCGCAGGAACTTCACGTTCAGGTCCAGCGAGGTGTAGCCGACCCCGGCGGGCAGCGTGGTGTGCACGGCACAGGCGGCGGCGGTGTCCAGCAGGGTCGAGATGACGCCACCGTGGACGGTGCCCAGCGGGTTGTAGTGGAACTCCTGGGGGACCAGCTCGACGGCGACCCGACCCTCGTCGGCCTCCATCCTCGCCATGTCGATCAGGTGCATCACCGGGGGTGCGGCCAGTTCTCCGGCGATCATCGCGCGGAGCAGGTCGATACCGCTGCGCCGACCGACCTGCGCGGCGTTGGCCGCCGGGTCGGACCAGGTGAAGGTGCGGCTGCGCGCCGGCTCCTGAGTCTGTGTCATGGACGCAGCGTCGCAGGACGTTGCTGAGTCTGTCAATGAGACCTAGCCTGGTCGGATGAGACCCGCGGCACTGGACTGGTCGGTGGAGAACTGCACCATCGCCCGCGCGATGGAGATCCTCGGCGAGCGGTGGACCATGGTGGTGCTGCGCGAGGTGTTCAGCGGCGTGCGGCGCTTCGACGACATGCGGGTCCGCACCGGTATTCCGCGGCAGGTTCTCACCAACCGGCTGGCCGTGCTCGTCGAGCGGGGTGTTCTGCGTCGTGAGCCGTACCGGGAGCCCGGCAGCCGGCTGCGCCACGAGTACCGGCTGACGGAGAAGGGTCTGGCCCTCTGGCCGGTGCTGGTCGCCGTGCTCGGGTGGGGTGACCGGTACCTGGCCGACGCCGAGGGCCCGCCGTTGAGCGTGGGGCACCGCGACTGCGGCGCCCCGGTACGCGTCGAGCTGCGCTGCGCCGAGGGGCACCCGGTGGATGATCGCGACGTGCTGCCCCGCCCCGGTCCGGGCGCGCGCCGCCGTACCCCCTGACGGGTTGTGGCGGCAACGGCGTCGGTCGACCGATGGTGTCCGAAACGGATCCGGCGGTCCTTCGGGGTGTGACGGCAGGTGCCCGCGAACGTGTCCGCGGTGTTGCGGCGGTGTGACCGGGGCGGGTCGACGAATTCGGGCGAAACCAGGTCTTGTCAATGATCTTAAGTATGTGAATACTTCTGTTCACTCGGCCGGTTTTCGCAGATCGGCCGGGTCGCCCTCGGGTCAGCCACCCCCGGCCAGACCCGTCTCCCCCGCCCAGGAGGTTTGTTACATGCGACCCACGAGGTCCTCATTCCGCGTTGCGGCAACTGTTGCCGTGAGCGGAACCCTGGTCGTCGGCTCGCTCATCGGCGCACCCGCCCAGGCCGCCCCCGCCGCCTCGCCCGACGCCGCCGCCGCCCTCTCCGCTCAGCTCGGCGACCGCTCCGCCGGCTCGTACATCGACGCCAGCGGCAAGACCGTCGTCACGGTGACCGACGCCGCCGCCGCGCGCACGGTCAGCAAGGCCGGAGCGAGCGTCAAGTACGTCACCCGCGGCGCCGCCGAGCTCAACCGGGCCACCGCCGAGCTGGAGCGCTCGGCGAAGATCCCGGGCACCGCCTGGTGGAGCGACCCGATCACCAACCAGGTGGTCGTGTCCGTCGACAGCACCGTCACCGGCGCCAAGCTGGAGCGGGTCAAGGCCGCAGCCGCGCGCGCCAACGGCGCGGTGCGGGTCGAGGCCGAGGCCGGCGTGCTCAGCACCCGGATCTCGGGTGGCCAGGCCATCTACACCGGCGGCTACCGCTGCTCGCTCGGCTTCAACGTGCGCAGCGGCAGCACCTACTACTTCCTGACCGCCGGGCACTGCACCAACCTCGGCACCAACTGGTACTCGAACTCCAGCCAGACGTCCCTGCTGGGCACCCGTGCCGGCACCAGCTTCCCGGGCAACGACTACGGCATCGTGCGGCACAGCAACTCCGCAAACGCCGCCGGTAACGTCTACCTCTACAACGGCAGCTACCGGGACATCACCGGCTCCGGCAACGCGTCGGTCGGCCAGTCGGTGCAGCGCTCCGGCAGCACCACCGGCCTGCGCAGCGGCACGGTGAGCGCGACCAACGCCACGGTGAACTACGCCGAGGGTTCGGTCTCCGGCCTGATCCGCACCAACGTCTGCGCCGAGGGTGGCGACAGCGGTGGCTCGCTCTTCTCCGGTAGCACGGCGCTCGGCCTGACCTCCGGCGGCAGCGGTAACTGCAGCAGCGGCGGGACGACCTACTTCCAGCCCGTCACCGAGGCCCTGAGCGTCTACGGCGTCAGCGTCTTCTGATCGATTCACCGCCCGCGGGTCGCCGGAATCCTCCGGCGGCCCGCGCCGCGCGTCCGGGGCCGGGCCGGGCCGTCCGACCCCGGCGCCCGCGGCGCCTCAGGCGAGGCGATCCGGCCCGTCCGTGGGAAGCAGGGGATCCGGGGGTACGACACCGGTCGTCGCCACGGCGGGTCCGAGCGGGACGCCGTCGGTGGCCCCGGCGAGGTGTGCCCGTCGGGCGGAGAGGACCGCCAGCAGCGGCCAGAGTGACACGCCCACCGCCGTCACCCGTTCGGCCAGGCCGGTCCGGGATCCGCTGGTCACCTCGAACGCGAACCAGCCGAAGAGGGCGAGCAGCACGATCGTGGCGCTCAGCGCCACGCCCCGCCGAAACGCCCAGGGCGGCTGCGGGGCTCGCGGATGTGCGGCGTCCGGGCCACGCGGCAGCCGCAGCGCCGACCCGGCCGGCCAGAGCGCCAGCGCCAGGACCGCGATCGTGGCCGCGACGCCGTGGCTGAGGGAGCCGCCGACCGCCGGCCGGGGAAAGGCGACAAGCGCGATGGTCGCCACGCCGCCGACGGCGAGCAGGAAACGGCTGGGCAGCCCGGCCGCGTGCAGCACCGCGGCGATCGCCAGGTAGCAGCAGCCGAGCAGCAGCAGACAAGTGATCATGATCCAGGAGTCGGTGGCGTCGTGCCCGGCCAGTTCGCTGATGGTGTCGCGGACCGGGTCGTACCCGGCCGGCTGGCGGGCGCCCGCGACCGTCCAACCGCCCACCAGCAGCACCGGCGCGGCCACCGCCGTGGCGACGCCCCAGTTCGGTACGGCGCGCATTCGGCCACGTTAACCGGCGCGACGGCCCGCCGAGCCGGGTTCGCCAGGCTGCCCACCGGCGCGGCGCGCGGCCTGCCGCCTGCCCACCTGCGAATCGTGCCCGCCTGCCGGGTGCCCCCGAGCGGGGCCGGCCACCCCTGACAGAATGCGGGTGAGGACTGTTCCACGATGAGGAGTTGCCAGCCGTGATCCGTACCCACAATGCCGGAAGCCTGCGCGCCGCGGACGCCGGCTCGACGGTGACGCTCGCCGGGTGGGTGGCCCGCCGGCGTGACCACGGCGGCGTCATCTTCGTCGACCTGCGCGACGGCTCCGGCGTGGTCCAGGTGGTGTTCCGCGAGGAGGACGCGCACGCGCTGCGCAACGAGTTCTGCGTGAAGGTCACCGGCGAGGTGACCCGCCGGCCGGCCGGCAACGAGAACCCGGAGCTGCCCACCGGCGACGTCGAGGTGACCGCCGTCGAGCTGGAGGTGCTCTCCGAGGCCGCGCCGCTGCCGCTCCCGGTGGACGACCAGGTCGAGGCCGGTGACGACCTCCGCCTGCGGTACCGCTACCTGGACCTGCGCCGCAGCGGCCCGGCGAACGCGCTGCGGCTGCGTTCGCGCGCCAGCCACCTCGCCCGGGGGGTGCTGCACGAGCGGGACTTCCTGGAGATCGAGACGCCGACGCTGACCCGCTCGACGCCCGAGGGCGCCCGCGACTTCCTGGTGCCCGTGCGACTCCAGCCCGGCAGCTGGTACGCGTTGCCGCAGTCGCCGCAGCTGTTCAAGCAGCTGCTGATGGTCGGCGGCATGGAGCGGTATTACCAGATCGCGCGCTGCTACCGCGACGAGGACTTCCGCGCCGACCGGCAGCCGGAGTTCACCCAGCTCGACATCGAGATGTCGTTCGTCACCGAGGACGACGTGATCGACCTCGGCGAGGCGATCGTCTCGGCGCTGTGGAAGGACCTGGCCGGGCACGAGATCAGCCGGCCGATCCCGCGGATCACCTGGCACGACGCGATGGCCCGGTACGGCTCGGACAAGCCGGACCTGCGCTACGGCGTGGAGCTGACCGAGCTGACCGACTACCTGCGCGGCACCGAGTTCCGGGTGTTCGCCGGGGCGATCGACGCGGGCGGCTACGTGGGCGCGGTGGTGATGCCCGGTGGCGCAGCGCAGAGCCGCAAGGAGCTGGACGGCTGGCAGGACTGGGCGAAGGCGCGCGGCGCGCGGGGCCTGGCGTACGTGGTGCTGGACGCCGAGACCGGCGAGGCGCGCGGCCCGGTGGCCAAGAACCTGTCCGCCGAGCACCTGGGCGGGCTCGCCGACGCGGTCGGCGCCAAGCCGGGCGACGCGGTCTTCTTCGCCGCCAGCGCCAACGCCCGCGAGGCGCAGGAGTTGCTGGGCGCGGCCCGCGTCGAGATCGCCAAGCGGGCCGGCCTGATCGACGAGAGCGCCTGGGCCTTCTGCTGGGTGGTCGACGCGCCGATGTTCGAGAAGACCGACGAGGGTGGCTGGACGGCGGTGCACCACCCGTTCACCTCGCCGAACGCGGAGTGGGTGGACCGGTTCGAGGAGGCGCCGGACCGCGCCCTGGCGTACGCGTACGACATCGTCTGCAACGGCAACGAGATCGGCGGCGGGTCGATCCGTATCCACCGGGGCGACGTGCAGAAGCGGGTGTTCGACCTGCTCGGCATCACCCCCGAGGAGGCGCAGGACAAGTTCGGCTTCCTGCTGGAGGCGTTCAAGTACGGCGCACCGCCGCACGGCGGCATCGCGTTCGGCTGGGACCGGGTCTGCATGCTGCTGGCCGGCGCGGACTCCATCCGTGAGGTCATCGCGTTCCCGAAGACCCGTGGCGGCTTCGACCCGCTGACCGGCGCGCCGACCCCGATCACCGCCCAGCAGCGCGCCGAGGCCGGCATCGACGCCAAGCCCAAGCCGGCACCGGCGGCCCACGCCGGCACGGCAGGCCCGGCAGCCCCGGTAGCCGACCCGGTCTGACCGCACCCCCCCGGCCCCTGCTTGGTTGATCAAGAGGTTTGCGTCATCATCGCCCCGCGAGATGACGCAAACCTCTTGATCATCGGTGGGGGAGTGGGCGGGGATGCGGGTGCTTGTTGTCGGGGGTAGCGGGTTTCTGGGTCGGGAGGTCTGTCGGCGGGGCGTCAGCGCCGGGTTCTCGGTGGTGGGGACATTTCACTCCGGCGTTCTCGGGGTGCCGGGTGTTGTGGGGCGGCGGCTGGACGTGACCGACCGCGCCGCCGTGCGCGCGCTGGTCGCCGAGGTGCGGCCGGACACCGTGGTCGCGACCCCCTATCGGTACGACGACTGGACGGTCACCGCCGACGGGGCCGCGCACGTGGCCCTCGCCGCCGCCGAGGTAGGGGCCCGGCTGGTGCACCTGTCCAGTGACGCGCTGCACGGCGGCCGTCCCACGCCGTACGCCGACGACGATCCGCCCAGCCCGATCAACGCGTACGGGGCGGCGAAGGCGGCGGCGGAGACCGCCGTACGAGCGATCGACCCCGGTGCGGCGCTGGTGCGTACCTCGCTGATCCTCGGGGAGGGCAGCAAGCAGATCGAGCTCTGCCGAGAGGCGCTGGCCGGTCGGGCCGTCCTGTTCACCGACGAGTTCCGCTGCCCGGTCGACGTCGGCGACCTGGCCGACGCCGTGCTGGAGCTGGCCTGCTCGTCGTATGCCGGACTGCTCAACGTGGCCGGCCCGGACGCGGTCAGCCGGGCCGAGCTGGGTCTGCTGGTGGCCGAGCGGTTCGGTCTGGACGCGACGGGCCTGAAGACCACCACGGCCGCCGCCGCTGGAGTGGTCCGCCCCAGCGACGTACGCCTCGACTCCGCCCGCGCCGCCGGTCTGCTGCGGACGCGGCTGCGCGGGGTGCGGGAACTCCTGGCCTGACATCCTGCACACTTCCTGTGCACAGCTATTGTGCATAGGAAGTGTGCAGAGGTAGTGTGCAGTCATGGCCAATGACGAAGCGACCCCGCGGCCCGCCCCGCGGGAGGTGCGGATCGACAAACGGCAGGTCCGGGTGCTCGCGCACCCACTGCGGATGCGGCTGGTCGGTGCCCTGCGGGTGAACGGGCCCGCCACCGCCACCACCCTCGCCGAGCTGCTCGGCACCAACACCGGCGCGACCAGCTACCACCTGCGCCAACTCGCCGAGGTCGGGCTGGTCACCGAGGATCCCGACCGGGGCAGCGGACGGCAGCGCTGGTGGCAGGCCGCGCACGACGTCACGAGCTGGGAGCCGAGCGACTTCGACGACGACCCCGACGCCCGTGCCGCGATCGAGTGGATCCAGGGCGACCAGGTGCGCCTCCTCGTCGAACACGCCGACCGCTGGTTCGCCACCCAGCACGAGTGGTCCCCCGCCTGGCGGGACGCCTTCGGCATGGGCGACGTCTTCCTGACCATCCCGCCGGAGCGGCTGGAGGCGCTCAAGGCGGAGGTGTGGCAGGTGCTGCAGCGGTACCACCGGGAGGCCGAGCCGGTGGACACGGCCGAGCCGGTCGACCCGCAGGCCCGCCCGGTGCAGGTCTTCCTGGCCGCCTACCCGCTGCTGGACGGTCCCCGATGAGCGCGAGGAGTGAGCCGGGTTTGCGAGCCCCGCGGTCGCGAATGGAGGTGGCGTCGTGAGCGCGCTGACCGTACGCCAGGTCCGGCGTCGTTACCTCACCCTCTACGGCCTGCGCTGGCTGCCCACGGGGTTGATGATCCCGGTGATGATCCTGCTGATGCAGGAGCGCGGCCTGTCGCTGCCGCAGATCGGCCTGGTCGGCACCGCGCAAGGGCTGCTGGTGCTGGCGCTGGAGCTGCCCACCGGCGGCCTCGCCGACGCACTCGGGCGCCGACCCGTCCTGCTCGCCGCCGGAGCGCTCAACCTCGCCTCGCTGGCGCTCTTCGCGGTGGCCGACTCGTTCGCGCTGTTCTTCCTGGTCTGGGCGTTGCAGGGCGTCTACCGGGCACTGGACAGCGGCCCGCTGGAATCCTGGTACGTCGACGCCACCCTGGCCGCCGACCCGCAGGCCGAGTACGAGCGGGGCCTCGGGTACGCCGGCACCGTCATCGGCGGGGCCATCGGCGGCGGCGCGCTGCTCAGCGGTGGCCTGGTCGCGCTGGGCCCGCTCGGGCCGGTCAGCGCGCTCACCGTGCCGGTGCTGGCCGCGATCGTCGCCCAGGCGGCGGCGCTCGGCGCCTTGCTGTTCCTGCTGGTCGAGGAGCGGCCAGCCACCGGGGTCGCGGCGGTGCGCGCATCGGTGGTCCAGGCGCCCCGGATGATCGGCCAGGCGGTCGGCCTGCTGCGGCGGTCCCGGGTGCTGCTCGCCCTGGTGGCGGTGGAGCTGTTCTGGGGCTTCGGCATGGTCACCTTCGAGTCGCTGCTGCCGGTGCGGCTCGCCGAGGTGATCGGCAACCCGGAACGGGCCGCCGCGCTGCTCGGGCCGGCCAGTTCGGCGGCCTGGATCGCGAGTGCGGCCGGCGCGGCACTGACTCCGCTGCTGCTGCGCTGGTTCGGGGCGGCTCCCGGCGCAGCTCTGCTGCGCATCCTGCAGGGCGTCACGGTGGTCGGGATGGGGCTGTTCGCGGGGCCGGTCGGAGTGCTGGTGGCCTACCTGGCCTGCTACGCCGTGCACGGCGCGTCGAATCCACTGCACAGTGGTCTGTTGCACCGCCAGGTCGACGGCCCGTACCGGACCAGCGTCCTCTCGCTGAACTCGATGATGGCGCAGCCGGCCGCCGCCCTCGGCGGGGTGGTCCTGACCGCGATCGCCGCCGCCGCCAGCGTCAGCGCCGCGATGGTGGTCGGCGCGGTGGTGCTGGCCGTCGCCGCGCCGCTCTACCTGCCCGCCTGGCTGGCCGACCGTCGGCCCGCTCCCTCCAGCGAGCCGACCGTGGTCCCCGTACCCGCCGACCGGTAGGCAGGGCCGCTCATCGACGCCCGGTGTCGATGAGCGGTCTCAGCCGAGGCGGATCGCGGTGCGGGACAGGGTGTCGGTGAAGCCGAGCCGGCGGTAGAGCCGCACCGCCCCGACGTTGTCCGGGTAGACGCCGAGCCCGACGGTGTCGTGCCGGGCCAGCAGCGCCCGGGTCATGCCGGCGGTCAGCGCCGCGCCCAGCCCTCGGCCGCGCTGGTCGGGGGCCACGGTCAGGCCGGCCAGGAACCCGACGTCGCCCCGGCTGCGGTCCGCGCCGCACGCCACCAGCCGGTCGCCGGCCCGGATGCCGTACCAGTCGATGACCCGCGGATCGTCCGGGTGCGTGGTGGTGTCCGGGAACGCCTCGTCGACAAGCGCCGCAAGCGCCGGGCGGTCGGCGTCGGTGAGTCGTACGACCCGCTGCTCGTCCGGCTGCGTCGGCGGCGCGACGGTGGTCCAGTGGAAGTCCCAGTCGACGAACTCGGCCACCGCTAGCCGGCCCGCCACCTGGGCGGGGTCGAGCCGGGGCAGGTGCATTCGGTGCCCCGGGCGCAGCACCCCGTCGGCGACCAGCGCGGCGCAGATCTCCAGCACCGGCTCGGTGGGGCCGATGGCGTCCGCGCCCAGCCCGCGCTCGGGCGGCAGCAACCACAGCACGGCGCCGTCGCGCCGGTAGCCGCGCGCCGGCACCCCCGGCGAGAGCGAGTGCCGGACGAACGGGTGGTCACCGGCGGCGGCCAGGATGGCGGCCCGGTCGTGGATCGCCTGGTCGTCGATGATCATGACGGTCAGCCTAGGAGCCGCCGTACGGCCGACCGCGCCGGGTCCGGCAGCCCGCGTGCCGATCCACGGTGGAGATTGACGAGTCGACCGATTGGGTACATCACGCGCCGACCTACTGGGAACCCCCACCGGAGGACCGACATGCTCGCCATTCTCGCGGCCATCGTCTTTGGCTTCGCCCTGCTGCTCGACCTGCTCAACACCGACTTCGGCGCCCCCGACCTGTTCAACTGGAACACCCTCGTGCTCATCGGCCTGCTCCTGCTCTCGCTCTACCTGGCCGGCGTCGGCAGCGGCCCGCGCGGCGGTGGCGGCGGCCGCTGGTACCGGGGCCGTCGTCCCGGCCGTGGCTGACCGAGACCGATCAGCGGTAGCCCGGCCCGCAGCGCGATTCCGGCGTCGCGGGTCGGGCCCGGTACTGTCTTCGTGATGGAGTCCGACGCTCTCTTCTCCCTCGGTGCCCCCACCGGGCCGCGCAGCGCGCCCGAGGGCCCCGCCGGTGTCGACGGCTTCACTCCGGTAGCGGACGATTCGCCCCTACCCGTCCGCATGCGGCCCGCGAGCCTGGACGAGCTGATCGGGCAGGACCACCTGCTCGCTCCCGGCGCGCCGCTGCGGCAACTGGTCTCCGGCGGTGCCGGAATGTCGGTCATCCTCTGGGGGCCGCCCGGCAGCGGCAAGACCACCATCGCGCACCTGGTGGCCGGCGCCACCGACCGCCGCTTCGTCGCCTTGTCGGCGCTCTCGGCCGGGGTCAAGGACGTCCGGGCGGTGATCGAGGCGGCCCGTCGCCAGCGCCGCTCGGGCGGCCCGCAGACGGTGCTGTTCATCGACGAGGTGCACCGGTTCAGCAAGACCCAGCAGGATTCGCTGCTCGCCGCCGTCGAGGACCGCACGGTCACGCTGCTCGCGGCGACCACCGAAAACCCGTACTTCTCGGTCATCTCACCCCTGCTGTCGCGGTGCGTGCTGCTCACCCTGCAACCGCTCGACGACGACGCCGTACGCGGCCTGCTGCGCCGCGCGGTCACCGACGAGCGCGGCCTGGGCGGCGCGCTCGCCCTGACCACCGACGCCGAGGACCACCTGGTCCGGCTCGCCGCCGGTGACGTCCGCAAGGCGCTGACCGCGCTGGAGGCGGCGGCGGCCTCGGCCACGGCGCTCGGCGCCGGGCGCATCGACCTGGCCACCGCCGAGCAGGCGGTCGACGTGGCGGCGGTGCGCTACGACCGCGACGGCGACGCCCACTACGACGTGGTCAGCGCGTTCATCAAGAGCATGCGCGGCTCGGACGTGGACGCCGCCGTGCACTGGCTGGCCCGGATGCTGGTGGCCGGGGAGGACGCCCGGTTCATCGCCCGACGGCTGGTCATCTTCGCCAGCGAGGACGTGGGCATGGCCGACCCCACCGCGCTGAGCGTGGCCACCGCCGCCGCGCACGCCGTGGAGTACGTCGGTCTGCCCGAAGCGCAGCTCAACCTGGCGCAGGCGGTGATCCACCTGGCCACCGCACCGAAGTCGAACTCGGCCACCACCGCGATCGGCGCGGCCATCGCCGACGTGCGGGCCGGCCGGGGTGGTTCGGTGCCCCGTGGGCTGCGGGACGCGCACTACGCCGGCGCCCGAGGGCTGGGCCACGGCACCGGGTACCGCTACCCGCACGACGACCAGCGCGGCGTGGTCACCCAGCAGTACGTCCCGGACGACCTGGTGGGCGTCGACTACTACCAGCCCAGCCCGCACGGGGCGGAACGGTCGGTGTCGACGCGGCTGCCGGTGCTGCGCCGGATCGTCCGCGGGCTGCCGGCCCCGCCCGCCCGCCCGGAAACCCCGACCGCCTCCTCGCCCGCGACAGCGGGCCCGTCGGTGGCGGCCCCGACCGCCGGGTCACCGGTAACAGCGCAGCCCGCCCCGGCGCTTGTCGGTCGGAACGGCAAGCCGGCCACGGACGCGGGCGGTCCCCGCACGAAGCAGGACAGCGGCACGGACGCCGCAGGAGAGGGTCAACAGTGAGATCGCGTGGTGCGGACCGTCCCGACGAGGGCCCGGACGAGCGGCGTGATCCCCGCGCGAAGGGCCGCCGCTGGGGTCGAGGCCGAGCCGAGTCCGAGCCGGAGGAGCCGGTGGCCGGCGAGGAGTTCGGCTGGATCGACGACCTGCGCTCGGCCAAGCAGCAACGCGGCGAGCTGGGCCCGGACGGGGCCCCGGCCGAGCCCGTGCCGCCGCGCTCGGGCGCGTCGGCGCCGCCGGACGCGCCGCCCGGCCCACGCCGCCCGGACGCGGAGGCCGCCGGAGCGCGCCGCCCGGTCGACGGCCCCTGGCCGGGAGAGGCGCCCCCGCCGGGTCGCCGCCCGGACGCCCGCCCGCCCGCCGACCGCGAGCACTCCGACCGTCCACCTGCCGACCGCGTCCGGGCCACCGGGCCCGCCGGCGCCGTCGCGGGCCCGCCGGCGGCGCGTGGCGCCCAGCCGGTTCCTGGCACCGGCCCTCGCGCCGCCGTGCCGCCCCTCGCGCCTCCCGCCGCTCGCCCGGGAGGCGGTGACCCGGCGAGCCCTCCCGGGCCCCGCACGTCCAGCGGCGCTCCGGCTCGACCGCGTCCGACCGTGGGACCGCCCGGCCCGCCCGGAGGGCCAGCGGATGCCGCCGCCCCGGCCGGCCGGGCGGAAGCGATGCCGCCACTGCGCCGGCCGGACGCCGTGCCGCCGGCCCGCCGACCCCGGCCCGACCCGACCGAGAGCGGCCGGCCACTGACCGGTGACGGCCTGGCCGCCGGCCGACGTACGACGGGGCCCGTTCCCGATCCGGCGCGACAGGCCGGGCCACCCACCGCGGCCGGTCCGGGCCGGTTCGACGGGCCGCCGCCCGGCGTGGCGCCGCAGGTTGCCGACGGGCTGCGAGCCGACCCCGCGATCGACAACGACCCGCGTACGGCCCGGCGTCGTCCCGGCCCGGTCGACCCGGGAGCGCCGGAGCCCGCGGGTCGCGCCCGCCCGGCCGGGGGTGGTCGCCGCCGTGCCGCCGAGCCGGACGCGCCGGTGGTGCCCCGCTCGGGCAACGCCCCACCGATGCCGGAGGCGTCCACCGGGCCCACCAGCGTCGGGCCCACCAGCGCCGGGCCCACCAGCGTCGGGCCTGCCAGCGCCGGGTCCGCCAGCGTCACGTCCACCGACGGCACCGGCCGCCGTCGAGCGGTCCCCGACGACCAGGGCCGACGCGTGCCGACCGGCGGTGAGCCGCGGGCGGACCGCCCGGAGCGGCCGGCCGACTGGCTGCGTCAGGCCGGCCGGCTGCCGCACACCGACCCCGGCCTGCCGGTGGTCAACCGCCGAGGCGGTGATGCGCAGGCCCCGACCGCGAACCGCCCCGTCGGCCGCCGCACCGCCCCGCCGCCCGCCGGTGACCTGACCGATCGCTCCGGTGGTCCACTCGCCGTACCCGATCCCGCCGCGGAACGCACCGCCGGCCGCCGTCCCGTCGGGCCACCGGCCGACCCGGGCGCGGACGCTCCCACCGGCCGCCGGGCCGCCCGGCCCGGTGGGCCAGATTCCACCGGAGAGCAGCCGAGCGGGCCCGTGCCTCATCCGCCGGTCACCGGTGAGCGGCCCGTCGGCCGTCGGGCCGCTCCGGGGACCGCCGCGGATCCGATCAACCGACGCCGCCGCCCGCCGGCCGACTCCGCCCCCGACGGACCCACCGGTCGTCCCGGGCCGGCCGACGACCGCGGCGACGACCCGTATGCCGGCCCCGCCGGCGGCGGGCGGCCCGCGCCCGTCCGAGGCGCCCGCTCCGCCCCGACCGGGGGGCGGGCCCGACCCGCGCCCGGCGAGGCGCCGGTCTCCGGCGCCGGTCGCCGTGGTCCCGACGGTCCACCCCGTCCCGGCGTCGGCATGCCCGAGCGGGGTGCCGCTCGCCCCGACGGCCCGGCTCGTGCGGCCGTGCCGCCGGGTGCCGGTCCGGACGGTCCGCCCCGGCCGCGCCCCGACGGCTCGGCTCGCGCCGCCGTGCCCCCAGGTGCCGGCCCGGACGCCCCGGCCCGTGCCGCCGGGCCGCCGGGCGTCGATCCGGATCGTCCCGCTCGTGCGGCGGTGCGCCCGGGCGTCGGCCCGGACGCCCCGCCCCGGCCCGGCTCGGCCCGGCCCCGTCCGGACGGTCCGGCCCGTGCGGCCGTCCCGCCGGGCGCCGGTCCGGACGGTCCGGCTCGCGCCGCCGTCCGCCCGCCGGGCGTCGGGCAGCCGCCCGTCGGCGACGACCGGGCGGGCGCCGAGCACGCCGGCCCCGGGTCACCCGTGGCCGCGCGTGCCGCAGCCCCGCGACCGGCGGACCGCGCCGCGGGCCGTGCCCTGCCGCCGCCGCGCGAGGCCGGCCGGCCCGAGCCCAGTGGTGTCGCTCCCGTGCCACCGTCCGGCCGGCCCGGCGAGCCGGTCGGTGTGGCCCGCGCCGCCGTCGTGGTGCCCACCGCGACCGCGCCGGTCGCCGAACCGGCCGACGGGCCCGCACTGCGCGCGGCCGGCCAGGACGCGTCCGCCGACGACGACGCCCCGGGCGCCCGTTCCGAGGTACGCCGGCAGTCGCGCGAACGACGGCGGCTGCGGGTGGCCGTCCTGGCACTGGTCAGCGTCGTGCTGCTCGGCGCGGTACCGCTCTTCTTCGGCGTCCGCACGCTGAGCCGGGACCCGGTCTTCGACAACCTGGACCAGCTCGCGGTGCCCGCGTGGGCCGCGACGAAGACCGTCGACGACGTCAGCGGCAGCCGCTGGTGCCTGCTCGACTGCCGGCTGCGCGAGCGCACCGTCACCTCGGAGAAGTCGCCGGAGGAGACGGCGAAGGTCTACGAGGACGCGCTGCGCCAGGACGGCTGGCGACCGTGGAAGGTGAGCCGCTGCCCGGAGCAGGAGACGAAGGGCAGCTACACGTGCTGGCGTCAGGACGAGCTGACCCTCGACCTGTGGGTACGGGCGCCGGCCTGCGTACCGCCGCCGGTCGACGGGGAGCCGGCGATCGTGCCGTCTCCGGAGCCGTCGGCCGCTGCGGGGGAGTGCACCGGCTCGTTGGTGTCGGTGAAGGTGCGCAACGCGATCGACGACGAGCGGACCAGGCCGCAGCCCAGCACCGATCCGTCACTGACCGGAGAGGACCCGTTCCCGACGGTCAGCGGAGATCCGCTGGGCGACGTGACACCCTCACCGTCCTGAGCCGCTCTCCATCACGGACGGTAGGGTCTGGGGCTGGCGGGCCCGCCCGTACCCGGCGACCGGCGACGGCTCGGTGGGTTCGGTGGGCACCAGGTTGTGCGTTCCGGGGACGTCGGGTCCGGCGGAAATCTGCTTGAGGAGGACACGCGTGGGCGACATTTTAGAGGTCGCGGCGCTGATCGCGGCGTGCGCGTTCGCGGTGCTGGTGCTCATCCTGACGCTGCCGATCCTGCGGCTGCGGCACACGGTGGACGCCACCACGCGCATGATCAACGACCTCAACGATCGGACGGCGCCGCTGCTCGGCGACGTGAACACCACGGTGAAGAACGTCAACGTCGCCCTGGAGCAGGTGCAGACCTCGCTCGACGGCGTGAACCTGCAGCTGGCGAAGGTCGACACGATGACCAGCCACGCCCAGAACGTCACCGCAAACGTCGCCAACCTGGCCACCGTGGTCTCCGCCGCGGCCGCGAACCCGCTGGTCAAGGTGGCCGCGTTCGGCTACGGCGTGCGCAAGGCCGCCGCCGGCCGCCGGCACGCCGAGACCGAGCGCGAGGTGCGCGACACCATCAAGCAGCAGCGGCGGGCCGCCCGGCGCGGCAACCGCTGACCGGCCGGGCCAGCAGGAGGTAGCAAGACATGAGGCGGTTGTTCTGGCTCGGCATCGGCGTGGCCGTCGGCGTGATCGTGGTCCGCAAGGCGACCCGGACCGCGCAGGCGTACACCCCGGCCGGCATCGCCAGCACGTTGTCGGAATCCGCTGGCGGCCTGGTGGAATCGCTGCGTAGCTTCGTAGAGGACGTCCGGATCGGGATGGCCGAACGCGAGCAGGAGATCCACCAGGCGTTCGCCCAGGGCGAGGCGTTCGACGACCAGTTCGCCGAGTTGCGGGAGTCCCCGCGGATCGGCGATCGAGACATTTTTCCGGAGGAACACCAGCGATGAAGACGGCGGAGATCAAGCGGCGGTACCTCGCGCACTTCGAGGCGAACGGCCACGCCGTGGTGCCGTCCGCTCCGCTGCCCGCCATCAGCGACCCGAACCTGCTGTTCGTCAACGCCGGCATGGTGCAGTTCGTGCCCTACTTCCTGGGCCAGCAGACCCCGCCGTACCGGCGGGCGGTCAGCGTGCAGAAGTGCATCCGCACCCCGGACATCGACGAGGTCGGCAAGACCAGCCGGCACGGCACGTTCTTCCAGATGAACGGCAACTTCTCCTTCGGTGACTACTTCAAGGCCGGCGCGATCCCGCTGGCGTGGGAGTTGTCCACGAAGCCGATCGCCGAGGGTGGTTACGGGCTGGATCCGGAGCGGATCTGGCCGACGATCTACCTCGACGACGACGAGGCGTTCGAGATCTGGCGGTCGGTGGGTGTGCCGGCCGAGCGGATCGTCCGCCGGGGCAAGGCGGACAACTTCTGGTCGATGGGCATTCCCGGGCCGTGCGGTCCGTCGTCCGAGCTGTTCTACGACCGGGGCCCGGAGTACGGCCGCGAGGGCGGCCCGGCGGTCGACGAGGACCGCTACATGGAGTACTGGAACCTCGTGTTCATGCAGTTCGAGCGCGGTCCGGGCACCACCAAGGAGGACTACCCGATCCTGGGTGACCTGCCGGCGAAGAACATCGACACCGGCATGGGCCTGGAGCGGATGGCCTCGATCCTGCAGGGCGTCGACAACCTCTACGAGATCGACGAGGTTCGGCCGATCCTCGCCCGGGCGGCCGAGCTGACCGGCAAGCGCTACGGCGCGCACTCCGGGCACGTGGCCAGCGAGTCGCACCCGGACGACATCCGGCTGCGGGTGGTCGCCGACCACGTACGGACCGCGCTGATGCTGATCGGCGACGGCGTGACCCCGAGCAACGAGGGCCGTGGCTACGTGCTGCGCCGGATCATGCGCCGGGCGATCCGGTCGATCCGACTGCTCGGCTGGCAGGATCGGGCGCTGCCGGAGCTGCTGCCGGTCGCGCGGGACTGCATGGCGCCGTCGTACCCGGAGCTGGCGACCGACTTCGACCGGATCGCGCAGTACGCGTACGCCGAGGAGGAAGCCTTCCTGTCGACGCTGCGCGCCGGGACGACGATCCTGGACACCGCGATCGCCGAGACCCGCACGGCGGGCGGCACGGCGCTGTCCGGTGCGAAGGCGTTCCAGCTGCACGACACGTACGGCTTCCCGATCGACCTGACCCTGGAGATCGCGGCGGAGCAGGGCCTCACGGTCGACGACGAGGGCTTCCGTCGGCTGATGGCCGACCAGCGGACCCGGGCGAAGGCGGACGCGCAGGCCCGCAAGACGGGGCACACCGACGTGTCGGCGTACCGGTCGGTGCTCGACGCGGGTGGCCCGGTGACGTTCACCGGCTACAGCGAGGTGGCCCGCGAGTCGCGGGTGCGGGCTCTGCTGGGCGCCGACGGCCCGCGTCAGGCGGCGACCGAGGGTGAGACCGTCGAGCTGGTGCTCGACACGACCCCGTTCTACGCCGAGGGTGGTGGCCAGCAGCCCGACCACGGCATCATCACCGTCGGCGACGGGCAGGTCGAGGTGCTCGACGTGCAGCAGCCGGTGCCCGGCCTGATCGTGCATCGGGCCCGGGTCATCCGGGGCGAGGTGCACCCCGGCGACACCGGCTACGCCGAGATCGACACCACTCGGCGGCGGGCGATCTCCCGGTCGCACACCGCCACCCACCTGGTGCACCAGACCATGCGCAACTTCCTCGGCGAGTCGGCCACCCAGGCGGGTTCGCTGAACGCGCCGGGCCGGCTGCGGTTCGACTTCAACACCCCGACGGGTGTGTCGCCGACCGTTCTGCGCGATGTGGAGCAGCAGGTCAACGAGGTGCTCCTGGCCGACCTGGAGGTGCACGCCTTCATCACCTCGCTGGACGAGGCGCGGCGGATCGGCGCGATGGCGCTGTTCGGCGAGAAGTACGGCGAGGAGGTGCGGGTCGTCGAGGTGGGCGACTACGCCCGCGAGCTGTGCGGCGGCACGCACGTGGCCCGCTCGGCCCAGCTCGGCCTCGTGAAGATCCTCTCCGAGTCGTCCATCGGCTCCGGTGTCCGCCGGGTCGAGGCGCTGGTCGGGATGGACGCCTTCGGCTTCCTGGCCAAGGAGCACCTGCTGGTCTCCCGGCTGGCCGAGCTGTACCGGGTGCCCAACGACCAGGTCGCCGACCGGGTGGAGCAGACGGTCACCCAGCTGCGGGACGCGGAGAAGGAGCTGGAGAAGTTGCGCGCCCAGTTGGTGCTGGGTGGCGCGGCGGCGCTCGCGGCGCAGGCCAAGGATGTGCGCGGGGTGGCGTACGTGGGTACCGAGGCGCCGGAGGGCGCGGCCGGTAACGACGTACGGACCCTGGCGCAGGAGATTCGCGGCAAGATCGACCCGGCGCGGCCGGCGGTGGTCGCGGTGGCGGCCCGCGCGAACGGCAAGGCGTCGCTGGTGGTGGCGGTCAACGCGGCCGCTCGCAGTCGGGGCCTGGCCGCCTCGGACCTGGTGAAGGCGGCGTTCTCCGGGCGCGGCGGGGGCAGCCCCGACCTGGCCCAGGGCGGCGGCCTGCCGGCGGCCGAGGCGCCGAACCTGCTGCTCACCGTCGAGAAGGCGATCACCGAGGCGTGATGGAGGGTCATAGTCGACCAGGGCGGGCCGATCGGTCCGCCCTGGTTCGTCGGCAGCCGAGGGGTGACCATCGGTGAGCGGCTTCACACGGGGCGTTCGCATTGGCGTGGACGTGGGTCAGGTGCGGGTCGGGGTGTCCCGCTCGGATCCGGACGGGGTGCTGGCCACGCCGCTGGTCACCCTCGCCCGCGATCTCACCGCCGCGCCGGACGCCGTGCCGAGCGACCTTGCCCAGCTCGCGGCGCTGGTGGCCGAACATGAAGCGGTAGAGGTTGTCGTCGGCCTTCCGGTCAACTTGGCCGGCAAACACGGCCCGGCAGCGGTCGGTGTGAAGGCGTACGCTGACCGACTGGTCGATGTGATAGCGCCCGTACCGGTAACGCTTACCGACGAGAGGATGTCGACCGTGGTCGCTTCTCGTAGGCTTGCCGAGCGTGGCGTCCGAGGTAAACGTCAACGTGCGGTTGTCGACCAGGCGGCCGCGGTGGAGATCCTGCAGAGCTGGCTGGACGCGCAGCGGAGGCGGACGTAATGATCGACGATCTGGATCTTGGATTTGACGAGCCGGAGCGGGGTGAGAAGGGCCGGCACCGGCGCAGCTTCGTCCGTAAACGCAACGGCGGCTCCAGCTCCGGGGGTCGCGGCAAGACCTTCCTGGCGCTGCTGATGGCCCTGCTCCTGTTGGGCGGTATCGGTGGCGGCGCGTTCTACGGGTTCGACCGGATCCAGAACTACTTCGTCACCCCCGACTACGACGGCGCCGGGTCCGGTGAGATCACTGTCGAGATCAAGAACGGCGCGCTGATCGCCGACATGGCCGACACCCTGGTGGCCGCCGACGTGGTCAAGAGCCAGAAGGCGTTCATCGAGGCGGCCGAGGCCAACTCACGCAGCAAGAACATCCAGCCGGGCACGTACAAGCTGCGCAAGCAGATGAGCGGCGCGAGCGCCGTGACGGCCATGCTCGACCTGAAGAACAAGATCGTCAACGGGCTGACCATCCCCGAGGGCCGCACCAGCAAGAACATCTACAAGCTGCTCTCGGACAAGACCAAGATCCCGGTCAAGGAGTTCGAGGCCGCCGCGAAGAACCCGGAGGCGCTCGGCGTCCCGGACTGGTGGTTCAAGCGCGACGACGGCAAGAAGGTCGTCAAGTCCATCGAGGGCTTCCTCTACCCGGACACGTACGAGATCCCGCCGAAGGCCACGGCCGAGAGCATCCTCAAGCTGATGGTGGACAACTTCCTCTCGGTGACCGGCGAGATGAAGTTCGCCGACCGGGTGCAGAAGGAACGCAAGGTCAGCCCGTACGAGGCGCTGATCGTGGCGTCGCTCGCGCAGGCCGAGGCCGGAAACAAGGACGACCTCGGCAAGGTCGCCCGGGTGGCCTACAACCGGGCGTACGGCGAGTTCCCGTGCAACTGCCTGGAGATGGACGTCACGGTCAACTACTACCTGGAGTCGATCGGCAAGCCGACGAAGTCGTCCAAGCAGATGACGGCGGCCGAGTTGGACGACCCGAAGAACCCGTACAACCGCAAGCTGCCCGGCATGATCCCCACCCCGATCAACAACCCGGGCAAGGAGGCCCTGGACGGGGCGATGGACACGCCGGTCGGTAAGTGGCTCTACTTCGTGGCGATCGACAAGCAGGGCCACTCCGCCTTCGCCGATACGTATCCCGAGCACCAGCGCAACGAGGCCAGGGCCCGCGAGGCCGGCATCATCTGACGATTTCCCGACCACCGAAAAGGCTCCCTTCCCGACCTGGGAAGGGAGCCTTTTCGTCAGCTGTGAAACACCATTGACGGTGTCATTGTCAGTGGCTTGTGCCGGTCCATGAGCCGGTGCGCGGGTTCAGGAACGTCCACACCCCGTTGCTGTTCTGCTTCCGCAGCGCGAACGTGCGGTTGTAGCCGTAGTAGAAGTAGCCGGTCTGGGTGCTCGTGTCGTAGCCGGTGTTGCGGTTGACCGCGCCGTACGCCTTGCCCCAGGTCTGCGGCCCGACCGACCCGTCGATGCCGATGTTCATCACGTCCTGCCAGGTCCTGGTCTTGGCGGCGGTGTTGGAGCCGAACTCCCCGTCGATGAAGCTGGTGCCGACCGTGCCGCTGAGGTCGTCGGCCCAGATGATGGCCTGCCAGAGGCGCACGATGTTGCCGGCGCGCACGCACGAGCTGGACGCGCACAGCTCGTGATTGTCCGACCAGCTGCCCGCCGCGCTGTCCGCACGTGCGGGTGCGGCGGCCATCAACGAAATGCTGAAGGCCGCGGCAATCGCGATGAGGGTGCGGAGAATGCGTTTGTTCAAAGGTTTCCCCTTTGTCGATCGACCGTCCCGTCGCAGGAATGCTTTCACTGGTGTCGATGGCCGTCAAGCGATTGACCATCGTCGCAGCCCCGACGGGTAGTGCGGTGGCCGGTGCGCTGGGTAGGGTCGAGCCGACACGTGGAAAGGGGCGGAGATGACGCGGACCGTGGCAGGTGCCCGGCGGTGACCGAGCCGACCCGTCGCGCCGCGGTGCTGGGCAAGCCCATCGCGCACTCCCTCTCCCCGGTGATCCACACCGCCGGCTACGCCGCCGCCGGGCTGACCGGGTGGTCGTACACCCGGGTCGAGTGCGCGGCCGCGGAGCTGCCGGCCCTGGTCGCCGGCCTGGGCCCGGAGTGGGCCGGGCTGTCGGTGACCATGCCGGGCAAGGAGGCCGCGCTCGCCGTGGCCGACGCCGCGTCGCCGGTCGCCGTCGCGGTCGGCGCGGCCAACACGTTGGTACGCCGCCCGGACGGCTCCTGGTACGCGGACAACACCGACGTCGGCGGCATGGTCGAGGTGCTCACCGGGGCCGGGGTGGCGCCCGGCGCCGCCCTGACCGTCCTCGGCGCGGGGGGAACGGCCCGCGCCGCGCTCGCCGCCGCCGCACGGCTGGCGTGCTCCTCGGTGACGGTGGTGGCCCGCCGGGCCGAGGCCATCGACGAGCTGCGCCCGGTCGCCGACGCCCTCGACGTGGCGCTGACCGGTGGCGCCTGGGCCGACGCGCCCCGACACCTCGCCGTCGCCGACGTGGTCGTCTCCACGGTGCCCAAGGGCGTCGCCGACCCGCTCGCCGGCGTGGCGACGTGGCGATCGGGTGGGGTGTATTTCGACGCGCTGTACGACCCGTGGCCGACCCCGCTGGCCGCGTCCGCCCGCGCGGCCGGTCTGCGGGTGGTGTCCGGATTGGACCTGCTGCTGGCGCAGGCGGTCGGCCAGTTCGAGCAGTTCACCGGCGTTGCCGCGCCGGTCGAGGCGATGCGGGAGGCGCTGATGGCGGCCCGTCGGGGCGCCTTCCTTAGCTGACGGTTAAGACGCGCTTACGGGAAACTGTCCTGCCCACGACATCCCCTGGTCGTCGATACGCTGCTCACGGTTACCGCAGCAGACACAGGGAGTTCTCCTTGACCAGGCATGGACTGCACCGCATCACCCGGCTCCGCAACGGTCCCCGGCGCAAGGCGATCGCCATCGGCGTGGTCGGCGGTGCGGTGGTGGCCGGAATCGTGGCGACCATGATGCCGCTGCTGGCCAGCGACGACCTGTCGATCCGCGCGGTGGCGGACACCACCGCGACGATGGTGACGCAGGACGGCGACAACGCCACCAAGACGACCCTGGCGACCTGCCCGGCGCGCTGCGACGGCAACCCGCGCGGTGGCCGCGAGGCGGTCGTCGAGTTCGCCGTGACCAGCGTGCCGGCCGCCGCGGTCAACGTCCGGGCGACTCTGCGCATGCACGCCTGGCAGCAGTTCGCCGCCACGGTGACCGCGCACGCCTCGTCGTTGAGCGCCCGCGAGACGCGCCCGGCCCCGGCGGCGGCGAGCCCCGCGCTGGACACCGTCGCCGGCGTGGCCAAGGGCGTCAACGAGTGGGACGTCTCCAAGCTGGTCACCGGCAACGGCACCTGGACGGTGTCGCTCGCCCAGACCGGCCTGGAGACCCGCGTCTACTGGGCGTCGGTCGAGAACCGCAATCCGGAGCTGCGACCCAGCCTGGTGATCAGCTACGACCTCGGCAGCGGGCCGACGTCCGCGCCGACCACCCGACCGGCGCCGCCGCCCTCGCCGACTGTCGCGCCGACGACCGCCGCGCCCCGGCCCACGCCGACGGTCGCGCCGACTCGTACGCCGACCCCGACCCAGAGCCCCACCCTCCCGTCCGGCAAGTGCGGCCAGGTGTCCGACACGCTCGTGCCGTCCTGCGGCGCCTGGTGGGGGATGTACTCACCGGCCAACGCGGGCAGCGGCTGGGACCACGGCAAGGCGATCACCGACGTCGAGGCGCAGGTCGGGCGCAAGTTCGACATCGTGCACCGCTACCACGACTTCTCCAACGCCGGCAGCAACGGCGCCTTCCCCGACGCGTACGAGACCCAGCAGATGCGCGAGGGCCGGCTGATGTTCTTCGCCTGGGAGTCCCGCGACTTCTCCGCAGGCACGACGTTGAAGTGGTCCGAGATCTACAGTGGCCGGCAGGATGCCACCATCGACGCGGTCGCCGGTCGCATCCGCGACGCCAAGGTGCCGGTGTTCCTGGGCTTCGACCACGAGCCGGAGGACGAGCCGGGCAAGGGCAGCGACGCCGACTTCGTCCGGGCCTGGAAGTACGTGTACGAGCGGTTCGCCAAGGCCGGCGCGGACAACGCCGTCTGGGTCTGGACGATGATGGGCTGGTCCGGGCACTACTCCCGGTACGCCGGCCTCTACCCCGGCGACCGGTACGTCGACTGGGTGGCCTACGACCCGTACAACTTCCACGTCTGCAACGGCAGCACCGTGTGGAAGAGCCCGAGCACCACTGTGGACGGCTTCTACCGCTGGCTCGACGAGAACGGCATCGGGGCCGGCAAGCCGCGGATGCTCGCCGAGTTCGGCACGAACTTCGACGCCAAGGACCCGGGGGCCAAGCAGCGCTGGTTCCAGGAGTTCCCAGCGGCCCTGAAGGCCCATCCGAAGATCAAGGCTGCCATCTACTTCAACTCGCCGGGCATGACCAGCCGCACGGCGACCTGTGACATGACGATGAACCACGACGCCTCCGCGGTGGCCGGCTTCACCCAGGCCGGCAAGGACGCGTACCTGCGGCAGCCCACCGGAGGTAGCCGCTGACGAGATGACGACACCGTGACGACGCACGCCGTTCATCGAGGGTCAGCCAACTGATCCTCCGGCGTTCTGTCGGCTAGCAGATTCAGGCACCGCCCAATCGGCGGATGCGCCTACCAGGCTGGGCGAGGCACGCTACCTCGGGTTCTCATCCATCTTGGAGGCGCAGCGTGCCCAAACTCTCGCACTTGTGGCGTTTGTCAGTACGACGTCGTACTCGGGCGGGGGTGGTCGCTCTGGCGGTCGTCGCCGCGGTGCTCAGCGTGCCCTCGGTGTCCTCGGCGGCGGTGGTGCCGGTCCCCGGGACCGCGACCCTGGTGTCCGCGAATCCCAGCGACACGACACCGCACGCCCGCGACGGCGAGACCCGCGCCTTCGCGCAGGTCGGCAACACCGTCTTCGTCGGCGGCAGCTTCACCCAGCTGCGACAGACCGCCAGCTCCGCGTGGATCACGCAGCGCTACCTCTTCGCGTACGACCGGACCACCGGCACCATGTCCACGAGCTTCCTGCCGGTGCTCGACGGCGCGGTCAACACGTTGCTCGCCGGCCCCGGCGGCACGCTGATCGTCGGCGGCGCCTTCAAGAACGTCAACGGCGTCTCCCGCAAGAACCTGGTCGCGCTGAACCCCGCGACCGGCGCGATCATCGACAGCTGGGTCGGGCGCTCCGACGGCGGCACCGTCCGCGACCTGGTCCTGTCGGGCAACTCGCTCTACGTGGCCGGCGCGTTCAACTGGCTCAACGGCACCGCGCACGCCGGTCTCGGCCGGCTCAACGCGACGACCGGCGCGATCGACCCGACGTTCGCCGTCGACGCCACCGTCGGGCGGCACGGCACCACGTCGTACGTGTGGACGATCGACGTCACGCCGGACGGCGGCACCCTGGTCCTGGGTGGCAACTTCACGCTCGTCAACGATCTGCCGCGTAACCAGATCGCGCTTGTCGACCTCACCGGCACCCCGACGGTGCTGGACTGGAGCACCGAGAAGTACGTGCCGCCGTGCGCGGCCCCGGCGACGTTCGTGCACTACGTGCAGGACGTGCGGTTCGGCGAGGACGGCAGCTGGTTCGTGGTCGGCTCCAACGGCGGCGGCGGTTGGCCGACCGCCTACTGCGACGCCCTGGCCCGTTTCGAGACCCCCGCCCGGGGTGCCGGCCAGCTCGCCACCTGGATCGACTTCACCGGCAACGACACCATCACCTCGGTCGAGGTGGCCGACAACGTCATCTACCTCGGCGGGCACTTCCGGTGGCTGAACAACCCGAACGCCAGCGACACCGCCGGCAACGGCGCGATCGACCGGCTCGGCATCGGCGCGGTCACCCCGGCCACCGGCCTGCCGGTGAACTGGAACCCGCGCCGCAGCGGCAGCGCCTCGATGCCCGCCGGCACCACCGCCTGGGGTTCCGCGGTGCCGGTGCTCTGGCGCGGCTCGGACGGCCTCTACTTCGGGCACAACTCCGACGGCATGGGCGAGGAGTATCACGGGCGGCTCGGCATGTTCCCGCTCGCCGGCGGGCGTACGTTCACCGCGAAGAACCCGCCGTCGGCGACCACCGGCAACCTCTACCTGGGCACCGCCCCGGGCACCGTGACCAAGGTGCCGTTCGACGGCGCCGCGCTGGGCACCTCGACCGCGGTCAGCCAGCCCGCCTACACCGCCGCCGGCGCGACCTGGCGGGTCGACGACCGGATCTACTGGGCGCACACCGTCGCGGGAACGCCCACCGGCAGCCGGATCGACGTCTCGCTGTTCAACGGCGGCGCGATCGGGTCGCCGTGGGAGGCGTCCGGCTACAACGACTGGTTCAACCCGGCGCTGCTGACCGGGGCCTTCTACCTCGACGGCCGGCTCTACTACACCCGGACCGGCACCAACACCCTCTACTACCGCTACTTCGAGATCGACGGCAACTATCTGGGCGCCACCGAGTTCGCGCTGCCCACCACCGGCGTCACCTGGTCGGGTGTGCGCGGCATGGCCTGGGTCGGCGGTCGAATCGTCTACGGTGCCACCGACGGCACGCTGCGCAGCGTGCCGTTCGACCCGACGGCCGCGCCGACCGCCGTGGTCAACGGCGCCACGGCGACGGTCATCGCCACGGCGACGCCCGGGTTGTCCTGGTCTACCCCCTCGATGTTCTTCTCCGTGCAGTAAGGGTCAACCGTTGGTAACGGAGCATCGGTAGATTGTTCGCGTTGGGTCGGCGGCGGGACCACCGCCGCCGACTCCACGACGTGGGGGAGGGGTCGTTGGTCGGCGCCGCTGGCATCCGCGCGAAACGCGTCGTGCACCTGGTCTTCGCGCTCAAACGCGCGTGGTACAGGCTGCGCTACCGCCGGCTCACGCTCGGCCGGGACGTGGAGATTCGAGGGCGGATCCGGCTGCGCCGGGGCGTACGGGTCAGCATCGGCGACCGGAGCCGACTCAACAAACTGGTCCGTTTCGCCGGCCCCGGCGAGGTGCGCGTCGGCGCCGACTGTCTGCTCAACGCCACCTGGATCGGCACCTGGACGTCGGTGACGGTGGGAGACCGGTGCCTCCTGTCCGACTGCGAACTCCTCGACAACGACTTTCACAACCTGCCGCCCGGAGAGCGGCACGCCCCGCCCGGCCCGGCCACACGCGCCCCGATCGTCCTCGAGGACAACGTGTGGATCGGCGCGCACGCCCTGGTCCTCAAGGGGGTCCGGGTCGGCCGGAACAGCGTCGTGGGCGCCGCGACGGTGGTGCGTGCGGACGTGCCACCGGGCGTCGTCGTCGTCGGCAATCCTCAACAGACGGTGAAGAAGTTCCATGACTGACCCGACGCCCGCCTCCTGGCCGACGGACGGCTCGTCCGCCGGCACCGCCCGTGCCGTCACGCTCACCGACCTGCTGCGGGTGCCGATGCACCGGCTGCGGCTGGTGGTCGCGGTGGCCCTGCTCGGCCTGCTCGCCGCCCTCGGCTACGTGCTGCTCGTCCCGGCGGCGGTGACCGCGAGCGCTGTGGTGGCGGTCCGCCCGGTGGTCACCGACGCCTTCACCCCCAGCGGTGCGGGCGCCGACCGCGCCGTCAACATGAACGTGGAGAGCGGTCTCGCCACCGGCACCCAGGTGGTCCAACGTCTCGCCGACGCCGCCGGCGGCGACCCGCGCGAGATCCGCAACGCCCTTGAGGTCGAGGTCCCCACCGGCGGGCAGATCCTGCGCTTCAGCTACCAGGCGCCCGACGCGCAGCGGGCGGTGCAGGGCGCCAACCTCGCCGCGCAGGCGTACCTCGACGTGCGGCGCACCATGTACGAGCAGCAGCGCGCCGAGATGCTGCGCTCCTACGACGCCAGCATCACCAAGGTCGCCGCCCAGCAGGTCGCCGTCCAGAAGCGGGTGAGCAGCGCCAAGGGCACCGCCGCCGGCGACGCCGCGCTTGCCGAACTGTCCGGCATCAACAACCAGCTCACCCAGCTCAACGCCGCCCGTACCGAGATCGCCGCGGTCGACGTCAACCCCGGCTGGGTCACCCAGACCGCCGAGCGGGCACTGGCCACCTCCGCCGGGCACCGGCCGCTCTACCTGGTCGCCGGCCTGCTCGGCGGCGCGCTGATCGGCGTCGTGCTGGCGTACGCCTGGGAGTCGACCGACCGGCGGGTCCGCTCGGTCAACGACGGTCGGGACGCCAGCGGCCTGCCGCTGCTCGGCACGGTGCGGCGGCCGGCTTTTCGGGGCAGCCCTCGGGCCGTCGACGCGGACATCCGCTACGTGGCGATGGCGGTCGCCGAGCGGGTCCGCCAACCGGCCCGGGTCGCGCTGGTCACCGCCCGCGAAGACGCCACGGCACTCACCGCCGGGCTGGCCGTGGCGCTCGCCGCCGACGGCCGGGAGGTCTTCGTCGCCGACGACAGCGGACGCGTCGAGCGCCTGCGCGCCGCAGTCCTCGCCGACCGCGGGCGGCTGCCCGTCGATCCGTCCCGGCCGCTGGTGCCCAAGCCCCGCCCGGCCGGCGCTCCGAGCCCGGCCGGCGCCAACGCGGAGGGCCCGGCGCCTCGGCGGCCCTCCCCGCACCCGCCCGGCGCCCGTCCGTCCACCGACCCGGACGCCACGCTGACCCTGCCCCGGGTGGCGTCCGGCCACGCCGAGAACGGCCGGCCGACGTCGGCGGACGAGGTGACCGTGGGGGTGGGCAGCGTCCGCTTCGGCACCTGGCGGCAGGGCGCGGACCACGGGCTGGTGCTGTTCAACGCCCCACCGGCGGAGTCCGACGAGCGTGGCGTGGCGGTGGCCCGGCAGGGCAGCGCCGTGGTGGTCATCGAGCGGGACCGCACCCGGCAGAGTGACCTGCGGCGGCTCGTCGAGCGGCTGCGCGCCGCCGGGGTCACCCCGCTGGGCTTCGTGCTCACCCGCAACGGCCGGGTCTGACCGTGTCGCTCACCCGCGCCCCGGCGACCGAGCCGCCACCCGGCGACGCCGCCGCCCCCCTCGGGCCGGCGCCCCCGCCCCCGCCGCCCGCCCGGCTGCCGCTCTGGCCGCTGGCGCTGATGTTCGGGCTGGTGCCGCTCTGGTGGTCGCTCGGGGCCTTCTACCTGGGCTGGCCGCTGCTGGGCGCGCTGCTGCTCGCGTTGCTGCTCGCCCGGGGGCGGGTGCCGCTGCCGCCGGCCGCCGGCAGTTGGCTGCTGTTCCTGGCCATCGTGGTCGTCAGCGCCACCCGACTGTCCTCGCCGGCCTCGCTGCTGACGTTCGCCCTGCGGTTGGCCTTCTACCTGACCGCGCTGGTGGTCGGGGTCTACGTCTACGCCGCCGCTCGGGAACGCGCCGACCTGGTGGCGGTGCTCACCCCGCTCTGCGCGTTCTGGTTCGCGCTCGTGGTGCTGGGCTGGCTCGGGGTGCTGGTGCCCCGGCTGGGGATGACCACACCGATGGAGGTGCTGCTGCCCGGCGGCGTGGCCCGTACCCCCTTCATTCGGGACATGGTGCACCTGAGGACCGCGGAGTACAGCGAGCGCTCGCTCAACCCGATCTACCGGCCGGCCGCGCCGTTCTCGTACACCAACAACTACGGCAGCGCGTACGCCATGACCCTGCCCTGTGTGGTGGCGTACACCATGCTGCGCCGTCGGGGTTTGCTGCGCTGGGTGCTGCTGGCGTCGCTGCCGCTGTCGCTGGCGCCGGCGTTCCTCACGCTGAATCGGGCGATGTTCCTCAGCCTGGGCGCCGGGCTCGCGGTGCTCGGGGTGCGGGCCAGCATGCGCGGCAACGTCCGGGTCGCCGCGTCCATCGTCGGCGTGGTCGTGATCGGCGCGCTGGCCACCCTGGTCATCCCGATCACCGACCTGATCAGCCAGCGGGTCGAAACCAGTGACACCAACACGGACCGCCTGTCGCTCTACACGGAGGTGATCCGCCGCGTGCAGGATTCGCCGTTGCTGGGCTACGGCGCTCCGGTGAACGTGGACACGGTCTCCGCGGCCGCGCCGATCGGCACCCAGGGGCAGCTGTGGATGGTGCTGTTCAGCCACGGCGTACCGGCGCTTGTGTGTTTTCTGGCCTGGTTCGTCGCCGCCGCGGTGATCTGCGCGCGGGCGACCTCGGCGGCCGGGCAGTGGCTGGCGGTGGTGCCGGTGGTCTGCCTCGTGCAGGTCCCGTTCTACGGCATGGCCAACCAGAACCTGTCGGTCGCGTTCTTCGCGGTCGCCTTCGCCATGGCGCTCGCCGAACGGGAACGGCTGGCGAGCGCGCAGCGCCAACGCCCGCCGCGCCCGCCGGGTCCGGCGGTGCCGGCATGACCGCCGCCACCCGGCCGCCGGCCGGCGTCGGCCCCGACGGCCCGCACCGCTCGGGCGCGGGCGCCGCCGGCGCGGTCGACATCGGCGCGGCGGAGACGCGCCGCAGCGCCCGCAGCGGCGTGGCCGGGCTGCTCGGCGCCGCCACCAGCGGACTGTTCGGCTTCGTGCTGGCCGTGGTGATCACCCGGGGCTACGGAACGGCCGGCGCGGGCGCGTTCTTCGCCGCCATCGGCGTGGTCACCGTGGCCACCGCGGTCTGCACGCTGGGCGCGGAGACCGGTCTGATGTGGGCGCTGCCCCGGCGTCGTCTCGGAGTCCGGGGGGACGCGGCCCGGGTGCTTCCGGTGGCGCTGATCCCCCCGCTGCTGGCCGGGCTCGTGGTCGCCGGCGTCGGAGCGCTGAGCGCCGACGCGCTCGCCCCCCGACTGCTGCGGGGCTCCGGCGACGGCGGCGACGCGTTGCTGACGCTCACCTTCGCCGCCGTGCCGGTGGTGGTGGCGATGACCCTGCTGCTGGCCGCGCTGCGCTGCGTACGACCCATCCGCGCGTACGTCGGCGTGCAGTTCCTCCTGCTGCCGGTGGCCCGCCCGGCGCTGGTCGGCGCGGCCGCGCTGGCCGGCGGCGGCCTGCTCGCCGGAATGACCGGCTGGCTGGTGCCGGCGGCGCTGGCGCTGCTGGCCTGCCTGTCCCTGGTGGCCGGCCCGCTCGGCCTCGGTCGGGGCGCGGCGCTGCGACCGGGCCGGGCCGACTGGTCGACGTTCTGGCGTTTCGCGCTGCCCCGGGCCGCCTCGGCGGCCATCGACGCGGGCAGCATGTGGGTGGGGGTGCTGCTGACGTCGGTGCTGGCCGGGCCGGCCGACGCGGGCGTGTTCGGCGCGGTCGGCCGGTACGTGCTGGCCGGCCAGCTCGCCATGCAGGGGTTGCGGGTGGCGGTGTCACCGCAGCTGTCCCGGCTGCTGGGGCGTGGTGAGCGGGCCGCCGCGGCGGCCGTGCACCGGCAGTTGACCACCTGGGGGTTGGTGCTGTCCTGGCCGGTGTACCTGCTGCTCGCGGTGTTCGCGCTCGCGTTCCTGCAACTGTTCGGCCCGGAGTTCACCGCCGGCGTGCCGGCGATGACGGTGCTCGCGCTGGCGATGCTGGTGAACACCGGCGTGGGCAACGTGCAGAGCCTGCTGCTGATGGGCGGGCGCAGCGGGCTGCACCTGATGTCCACTCTGGCCGGGCTCACCGTGACCGTCTCGCTCGGGCTCTGGCTGATTCCCGGGCACGGCGCGACGGGCGCCGCGCTCGCCTGGGCCGCCGGCATCGCCACCGAGAACCTCACCGCCGCCGCGTTCGCCCGTGCGGTGGTCGCCGAGCCGCTTGTCGACGCCGCGACGCTGCGCGCGGCGGCGGCCACCCTCGGCGGTGTGGGCCTCGCGGCGGGGATCGGCGTGCTGGCCGGGGGCCGCGGCCTGCCGGGCCTGGCGGTGTCGCTGGGCGTGCTGCTGGCCGGTTGCGTCGGCTTGTTGACGTTGCCCCGGGTGCGCGCCGGCATCCGGGTGACCATGAGGCAGATCCGTGGATCCGACGACGCGGCCACGGCCGCCGGGGTCGGCCCGGAATCGACGAGAGGCAGGTGAGGGCCATCGTGGCGTCCATCCGCGACCGGGTCAAGCAGTTGGTGCCGACCCAGGTGACCACCCGGGTGAAAGAGTCCCTGGTCGACTACGGGGTGCGCACCAGTGATCGGCGACCCCTGCCGGACTTCCTGATCATCGGCACCAAGCGGGGCGGCACCACCTCGCTGTGGAACTACCTCATCCAGCACCCCCTGGTGCCCCGGCTCTTTCCCGCGTGGAACACCAAGTCGGCGCACTACTTCGAGGAGCACTGGGGTCGGGGCGAGGCGTGGTACCGCTCGCACTTCCCGACCGAGCGGCAGCGCGAGGCCCTCGCGAAGCGGCACGGCGGGCCGGTCCGGGTCGGCGAGGCCGCCCCGCTCTACATGTTCCACCCGCTCGCCGCGCAGCGGGTCGCCGCTCTGCTGCCGACCGTGAAGCTGATCGTGCTGCTGCGCGACCCGGTCGAGCGGGCGTACTCGCACTGGAAGGAGCGCCGCACCCACGGCATTGAGCCGCTGGACTTCGCCGCCGCGCTGGCCGCCGAGCCGGAGCGCACCGCGGGGGAGCGGGAGCGGCTCATCGCCGAGCCGGAGGCGTTCAGCGAGGCGTACGACTGGTACACGTACCGGGCCCGGGGGCGTTACCTGGAGCACCTGGAACCGTGGCTGGAACGCTTCGACTCCGAGCAGATTCTCTTCCTGCCCAGCGAGGACCTGTACCGCGACTCCCGCGCCACCTACCGGCGCACCCTCGACTTCCTCGGGCTGCCCCCGTACGACCTGCCGAACTTCAAGGTCTACAACGACCGGCGCTCCGCGCCGCTGGAGCCGGCGGTCCGCGCCGAGCTGACCGACTACTACCGCCCGTACAACGACGCGCTGCGCGAGCGGCTCGGGTTGGACCTCGACTGGGCGGACCGGGCGGCGTGACGACCGGGGTCACCCCGGCCACCGATCCCCGGTCCCGGGTGGACGGGCTGGGCTGGGTGAGCCGCGCGGTGTTCCCGGACGACCGGGTCGGCCTGACGGTGGGTGGCGCGCTGCCGGCCGGGCATCGGGCGGTGGCCCGATACGCGGTGGTGCCGTCGGTGGCCCGGGCCCGGTTCCTCGTGCCGCTGGGCGCACCCCGCGCCGGCGCGGCGTCGTTGCTGGCGTACAACGCGTTGCGGCCGCCGAAGGTGCGGGCGCTGCGGGCCGCGCTCGGTGGGCTGGCCCGGTTCGGTGGGGCGGGTCTGGCGCCGTTTCCGACGTTGACGGTCTCGGTGCCGGTGGGGGCGCCCGTGACCGAGCTGCTGCTGACCGAGCGGCTCGCCGCCGCGCTGGGCGGTACGCCGCTGCTGGCCGCGTGCGGTGTCCGTCCGCCGGACCCGAACGTCAAACCCACCCTGCAACTGTTCACCGTCGACGGTCGTCCGCGCGGCTACGCGAAGATCGGCTGGAACGACGCCACCCGGGCGCTGGTCACCGCCGAGGCCAGCGCGCTGCGGGCGTTGCGCGCGGTGACCGGCGTCGTCGACCATCCGGTGCCGCCGGGGCTGCTCACCGAGACGGCGTGGGCCGGCCAGGCGGTCGCGGTGATCGAACCGCTGCCACCGGACGTACGCGGCCTACCGGCCGACGACCCGCCCCGGATCGCGGCGTTGCTCGCGGTCGCCCGCCGCGGGGCACCGGCCAGGGCGCCACGACCGCTGGCCTCCTCGACGTTCCTGACCCGGTTGGTCGCCCAGGCCGAGCGGGCCGCCGCGGCCGGGCCGGCCGGGGCGCGGGCGGTCGCCGCGGTCGCCGCGCTGGCCCGTCGGCACGGCGAGACGGCCGTCGAGTTCGGCCACTGGCACGGCGACTGGGTGCCGTGGAACCTGGGCACGCACGACGGCCGGCTGGTGGCCTGGGACTGGGAGCACAGTGGTCCGGACGTGCCGGTCGGCTTCGACCTGGCGCACGACGCCTTCCAGCGTTCGCTGGTGCTGCGCGCCGAACCGGCCGCGGTGGCCGCCGTGGCGGTGGACGGGCAACTGGGCCGGCATGGTGCACGGCTCGGCCTGGGCCCGGCGCAGTGCCGGCTGGTGGCCGACGCGTACCTGCTGGAGATGTGGCTGCGGACGTGGCGGCTGGCGGACGCCGGTGCCGGGTGGAACGACGCGCTGCATCCCGCTCTGTTGGACGTCATCGAGAAACGACATAGCGACTGAACTGGAGACAGCGCGACGCCGGGTGCGCGTCGTAGAGTGACCACATAATTGCAGGTCGTGATGACGGTCGATGGGCTGCGGGGCCGGCAGCGGCTCTGACCACGCCCAGTGGAGATCGTCGCCTCGTCCGGTCGCGCTATTCAACGACCGGGAAACCTGTGATCTGCTTCTGCCTGGCGTGAATCGGAATTCCAAGCGAACTTGTGGGGAGTCGCATGGACACGAACAACGACGATGAGCCGCCGGTGTTGCTGCTGGTGGGATCCAGCGGCGGCCACCTGGCCCAACTACTTGCCCTGCGGCCCTGGTACGAACGGTGGCGGCGCTGCTGGGTCACCTTCGACACCCCGGAGGCGGTGTCGCTGCTGGCCGGCGAGGATCTGGTGCCGGCGCACCACCCGACCACCCGCAACGTGCCGAACCTGCTGCGCAACGCGCGACTGGCCTGGCGGGTGCTGCGGGGCCGGCGGGTCGCCGCCGTGGTCACCACCGGCGCCGGGGTGGCCGTGCCGTTCGTGGTGCTGGCCCGCCTGCGTCGCATCCCGACCGTCTACATCGAGGTGTACGACCGGATCGACACCCCGACGCTGACCGCCCGGCTCTGCCGGCCGTTTTTGTCCGCGATGCTCGTGCAGTGGGACGAGCAGCGCCGGCAGTACCCGGAGGCCACCGTCGTCGGGACCCTGCTGTGAGCGGGGAGACGGGCACGGCCCGCCGCGACACCGTCGCCGACTCGTCCCGGCTGCCGCGCCAGCGCGACACCACCGACGTCGAGCAGACCCGGCTGCTCGTCGCGGTCGGCACCGACAAGCACCCCTTCGACCGGCTCGTGGACTGGTTGACGCAGTGGCACGCGCAGGCCGGCCCGGTCGGGTTGACCCTGCAGCACGGCCACACCACGGCGCCGCCCCTGCCGGGCGCGGTGCCCTTCCTCGGTCACGACGCGCTGCAACAGGCGATGGCCGACGCGGACCTGGTGGTGTGTCACGGCGGCCCGGCGACGATCCTGGAGGCCCGCCGGCACGGGCACCTGCCCATCGTGGTGCCCCGCGACCCGTCGCGCGGTGAGCACGTCGACGACCACCAGCAGCTCTTCGCGCGTCGGCTCGGCGCGGCCGGGCTGGTGGCGCTCTGCGAGACCCGGGAGGCGCTGCACGACGCGCTCGCCGCCGGGCAGGCCGACCCGTCCCGGTACGCGGTGGCCGCCGACCCGGCGGCGCACGAGGCCCGGCGCGCGGCCGTCGCCCGGGTGGGGCAGATCGTGGATGACCTGGTGGCCCGGTCGGCCAGGCGCCGACCCCGCTGGCGGAGAGGGCCGCGACCTGGCCAGGGTGCGGAGGAGACCCGATGACCGGACAGCCGAGCGTCAGCGTGGTGGTGCCCACCCGGGACCGCCCCGAGCTGCTGCGCGCCGCCCTCGCGGCGATCCTCGCCCAGGAGTACCCGGGCCGGATCGAGGCGGTCGTCGTGTTCGACCAGTCGACGCCCGACGAGTCGCTGACGGCCCTGGCCGGGCCGGACCGGGCGGTGCGGGTCATCGGCAACGGGCGCGCGCCGGGGCTGGCCGGGGCGCGCAACAGCGGCACCCTCGCCGCCGAAGGTGAGCTGATCGCCTTCTGCGACGACGACGACGAGTGGCTGCCGGGCAAGCTGGCCGCCCAGGTCGACGCCCTGGCCGCCGACCCGGCGGCCGAGTTCGTCTGCTGCGGCATCCGCGTCAGCTACGACGGGAACACCGTCGACCGGGTGCTCGACAAGGACCGGATCACCCTCGACGACCTCCTGCGGGACCGGTTGACCGAGCTGCACCCGTCCACCTTCCTGATCCGCGCGACGGCGCTGCGCGAGGGCTTCGGCCTGGTCGACGAGGAGATTCCGGGCAGTTACGCGGAGGACTACGAATTTCTGCTGCGGGCCGCCCGCAGCGCGCCGCTGATCAACCTGCCGACGCCGTCGGTGCTGGTGCGCTGGCACAAGCGCTCGTACTTCGCGCAGCGCTGGGACACCATCTCCGAGGCGTTGCAGTGGCTGCTGCTGCGCTACCCGGAGTTCGCCACCCAGCCGGCCGGTGCGGCCCGCGTCGCCGGGCAGATCGCGTTCGCCCAGGCCGCCTCCGGTGATCGCCGGGGCGCGCTGCGCTGGGCGCGACGCACCCTGCGCAGCAATCCCCGCGAGCCGCGCGCCTACCTGGCGCTCGCGGTCGCCGGTCGGGTGGTCCGGGCCGACGCGGTGCTGCGCACCCTGCACAAACGCGGCCGGGGCATCTGATCCGTCGCGCGGAGCCGCCCTGCGGACGGTCCCGGCCGTCCGCAGGGCGGGACGAGGCGGGCAGCGCGACGCGCCCGTCGCGCGCCGTGACAGACTGACCGCTGTGTTGCGCTGGCTGACTGCAGGTGAATCGCACGGTCCCGCCCTCGTCGCGCTGATGGAGGGGGTGCCGGCCGGCATCGAGGTGACCACCACCGAGATCGCGGGCGAGCTCGCCCGCCGTCGGCTGGGCTACGGCCGTGGCGCCCGGATGTCGTTCGAGCAGGACGAGGTCGAGGTGATCGGCGGGCTGCGGCACGGCGTGACCCTGGGCAGTCCGGTGGCGATCCGGGTGGCCAACTCCGAGTGGCCGAAGTGGCGCACGGTGATGGCCGCCGATCCCGTCGACCCCGACGAGCTGGCCCGGCAGGCCCGCAACGCGCCGCTGACCCGCCCCCGGCCCGGCCACGCCGACCTGGCCGGCATGCAGAAGTACGGCCACCACGACGCCCGGCCCATCCTGGAGCGCGCCAGCGCCCGGGAGACCGCCGCGCGGGTGGCCGTCGGCGCCGTCGCCAAGGCGCTGATCCGGCAGGCCCTGGGCATCGAGATCGTCTCGCACGTCGTCGAGCTGGGGCCGGTGGCCGCGAAGCCCGGGCTGCGCCCGACCCCGTCCGACGCCGACCGCATCGACGCCGACCCGCTGCGCTGCCTCGACCCGGAGGCCAGCGCCCTGATGGTCGCCGAGGTGGACGCCGCGAAGAAGGCCGCCGACACCCTCGGCGGCGTGGTGGAGGTGCTGGCGTACGGGGTGCCGCCGGGTCTGGGCAGTCATGTGCAGTGGGACCGCAAACTCGACGCCCGGTTGGCCACGGCGCTGATGTCGATCCAGGCGATCAAGGGGGTGGAGATCGGCGACGGGTGGCAGCAGGCCCGCTCCCGCGGCTCCGAGGCGCACGACGAGATCATCCCGTCGGCCACCGGCGTCCGCCGCGTCACCGACCGGGCCGGCGGGCTGGAGGGCGGCATCACCACCGGCGAGCCGCTGCGGGTGCGCGCCGCCATGAAGCCGATCTCCTCGCTGAACCGTGCGCTGGCCACCGTGGATGTCGTCACGGGCGAGCCGGCGACCGCCATCAACCAGCGCTCCGACGTCTGCGCGGTGCCCGCCGCCGCGGTCGTCGCCGAGGCGATGGTGGCGCTCGTGCTGGCGGAGGCGGCCACCGAGAAGTTCGGCGGCGACTCGGTCGCCGAGATCCGCCGCAACGTCGCCGGCTACCTCGACGCGTTGGTCATCCGCTGATGGCGCCGGTCGTCGTCCTGGTCGGGGTGCCCGGCTGCGGCAAGACCACCGTGGGGCAGGCGCTCGCCGCCGCCCTCGGCGTGGAGTTCCGAGACACCGACGCCGACATCGAGCGGTTGGCCGGCAAGAGCATCCCGGAGATCTTCATCGACGAGGGTGAGGACCACTTCCGGGCCCTGGAGCGGGCCGCCGTGGCGGCGGCGCTCGCCGCCGGCACCGGTGTGCTCGCCCTCGGCGGCGGCGCCGTGCTGGCCGAGGAGACCCGGGCGGCCCTGGTGGGGCATCGGGTCGTGCACCTCTCGGTGGAGCTGCCCGACGCGGTGAAGCGGGTCGGGCTCGGCGCGGGCCGGCCGCTGCTGGCGATCAATCCGCGCGCCACCCTCAAGCACCTGATGGATCAGCGCCGGCCGCTCTACGCCGAGGTGGCCACCGAGACGGTGATCACCGACGGCCGGACCCCGGCGGCGGTCGTCGCCGAGATCGCCGCCCTGCTTCCGCGCTGACGCCGGACCGCCGGGGACCGGCCCCCCGGGCGGCGGTCGGTGCGTTCGCCGCCCGGTGCGGGCCTCCGCTCAGGTGCGAGCGACCAGGTCGAGGACGTCGGCCAGCCCCTTCGGCTCGCTGAGCATCGGCCAGTGCCCGGTGGGCAGTTCGTGCAGTTGGCCGTCGGCCAGGCCGGTGAAGAACGGGTGCCCCTCGTCGATCATCTGCCGCACCACCGCCAGCGGGAAGGTGCTCGCCACCAGCGCGGTCGGCGCCGGGCGGCCACCCGTGCGGCGTACCGGATCGGTCGCCGTGCGCAGGGGCTGCGCGGTGGAGCGCTCGCGCAGGAGGGACAGCGTCGGCTCGTCCAGGCCGGCCAGGTTGGTCGGGTCGGCCGCCGGGTCCCAGGCCGGCGGTGGCAGCAGGTGCCCGTCGCCGATCGCCGCGCGCAGCCGCTGCTGCTCCGGCGGCGGCACCGTGTCGAACTGCGCCGTGCCGTCCGGCAGCGGGCCGCTCTCCACGTAGACCACCCGGGCGATGCGGTCCGGGATGAGGTCGGCCGCCTGGGCCACCGGCATGCCGCCGCCCGAGTGCCCGACCAGCAGGACGTCGCGCAGATCCTCGACCTCGATCAGCCGGACGATATCGGTGGTGTGCGTCTGCAGGGTCACCTGCGGCCCGGCGAGGTGGTGGCGCTCGGCCACCCCGGTCAGCGTCATCGGGTGGACGTCGTGGCCCTGCGCGCGCAGCAGGCCGGTCACCTCCCGCCACGCCCAGGCGCCCAACCAGAACCCGGGCACCAGTACGAACGTCGCCATCTGTCACTCCTTCTCTCGGTTACCGACCGACCGTAGGATCGAAACCGGACAGATTCCGCCCGGTTTGAAGGAGTGGCCCGTGTCTCATCCCGCCGGTCGGGTGCTGGCCCTGCTCGAGCTGCTCCAGGCCCGGCACCGGGCGACGGCTGGCGAGCTCGCCAGCCGGCTCGGTGTGGACGAACGGACGGTGCGCCGCTACGCGGCCACCCTGGTCGAGCTGGGCATCCCGGTGCTCGCCGACCGGGGCCGGCACGGCGGCTACCGACTGCATCCCGGGTTCAAGCTGCCGCCGCTGATGCTCACCGACGACGAGGCGGTGGCCGTGCTGCTCGGCCTGGTCGTCGCCGAACGGGTCGGGCTGGCCACCGAGCTGCCGGCCACGGCGACCGCGCTGGCGAAGATCCGCCGGGTGCTGCCGGCGGCGCTCGCCGACCGGCTGACCGCCGTGCAGGAGCACCTCGGCTTCACCCTGCGGCGGCCCGAGCCCCAGGCGCGACCGGCGTCGGGCACCCTGCTGGCCCTGGCCGCGGCCGCCCGGCACCGGCAGCGGGTGAGCCTGGACTACCGCTCGTGGCGCGGTGAGCTGTCGCATCGTGACCTCGACCCGTACGGGCTGGTCTTCCACGCCGGCCGCTGGTACGTCACCGGCCACGACCACCGGCGCGGAGAGGTGCGCACGTTCCGACTGGACCGGATCGGCGCCGTGACGCCCGGCGCGGCGACGTTCACGGTGCCGGACGGCTTCGACGCGGTGGCGTGGCTGACCCGGTCGCTGGCGGGCGTGCCCTACCGGCACGAGGTCGAGGTGCTGCTGGAGACCGACCTGGTCGCCGCCCGGCGGCGCATCCCGGCCAGTGTGGCCGAGCTGACCGCCAGCGGCGACGGGGTGCTGCTGCGGGCCCGGGCGGAGAGCCTTCCCGGTATGGCGGCGCTGCTCGCCGGGCTGGGCTGCGCGTTCACCGTGCGCCACCCGGACGCGTTGCGTACCGCCGTGGCCGAGCACGCGCGCCGGCTGGCCGACTGGGCCGCCCGGCCAGCAGGTGGACAGACGCCGTCGCCACACCGTCCGCTGGACTAGGCTGCCGGCGATGGACGAGGTGACCCGGATTCCGGTCGGCGGCGAACGGCCGTACGACGTGCTGGTCGGGCGCGACCTGCTGGACGCGCTGCCCGGGCTGCTGCCCGGCGCGACCCGGGCGGCGGTGCTGCACACGCCCCCGCTCAAGGCCCTGGCCGACGCGATCGGCGAACGGCTGCGCGCGGCCGGCGTCGAGCCGCTGCCGATCGAGGTGCCCGACGCCGAGTCGGGCAAGCAGATCGAGGTGGCGGCCGCCTGCTGGGACCGGCTGGGCGCGGCCGGATTCACCCGTACCGACGCGGTGGTCGGCGTCGGCGGCGGCGCGGTGACCGACCTGGCCGGCTTCGTCGCGGCCTGCTGGCTGCGTGGCGTGCGCTGGGTGCCGGTGGCCACTTCGCTGCTGGGCATGGTGGACGCCGCCGTGGGCGGCAAGACCGGGATCAACACCGCCGCCGGCAAGAACCTGGTCGGCGCGTTCCACCCGCCGGTCGGCGTGCTGGCCGACCTGGCCACCCTGGACAGCCTGCCCGCCGTCGACCTGGCCGCCGGGCTGGCCGAGGTGGTCAAGTGCGGCTTCATCGCCGACCCGGTGATCCTGGATCTCGTCGAGCGTGACCCGGCGGCGGCCACCGACCCGCGCGGGCCGGTGACCCGGGAGCTGATCGAGCGGGCCATCCGGGTCAAGGCCGACGTGGTCGCCGGCGACCTGCGCGAGTCGGGCCTGCGGGAGGTGCTCAACTACGGCCACACCCTGGCCCACGCCATCGAGCAGGTCGAGGGTTACCGCTGGCGGCACGGCCACGCCGTGGCCGTGGGCCTGGTGTACGCCGCCACGCTGGCCCGGCTCGCCGGCCGGCTGGACGCGTCGACCGCCGATCGGCACCGCCGCACCCTGTCCGCGCTCGGCCTGCCGGTGAGCTACCCCGCCGACGCCTGGGAGCGGCTGCTGGCCGTGATGCGCGTGGACAAGAAGGCCCGGGGCAGCCGGTTACGGTTCGTGGTGCTGGACGCGCTGGCCCGCCCGGCGATGCTGGAAGGGCCGGACGACGCGCTGCTGGAGGCCGCCTACCGCGAGGTGAGCAACGCGTGAAGGTGTACGTGTTGAACGGGCCGAACCTGGGCCGCCTCGGCACCCGGGAGCCCGCCGTGTACGGCTCGACCAGCTATGCCGACCTGGTGACGCTCTGCGAGGCCACCGGCCGGGACCTGGGGCTCGACGTGACGGTCCGGCAGACCGACGCCGAGCACGAGCTGCTCGGCTGGCTGCACGCCGCCGCCGACGAGGGCGCCGCCGTGGTGCTCAACCCGGCCGCCTGGTCGCACTACTCTTACGCGGTGCGCGACGCCTGCGCCATGCTGCGCGGGCCGCTGGTGGAGGTGCACCTCTCCAACATCCACGCCCGCGAGGAGTTCCGGCACCACTCGGTGGTCTCGGCGGTGGCGACCGGGGTGATCTGCGGTCTCGGCATCGACGGCTACCGTCTCGCCCTGCACCATCTGGCCACCCGCGCAGGGGTCGTCCCGAGCGGGGACTGAGCGATTCGACGCAGCTAGTAGACTCCTAGGGTCTGTCCGCCAATTGATGATCAAGGCAGGAAATGGCCTCCACCAACGACCTCAAAAACGGCCTGGTACTCAACCTGGACGGCGAGCTCTGGGCCGTCGTCGAGTTCCAGCACGTCAAGCCCGGTAAGGGTGGCGCGTTCGTGCGCACCACGCTGAAGAACGTGCTGTCCGGGAAGGTGGTCGACAAGACCTTCAACGCGGGCACCAAGGTCGAAACCGCGACCGTGGACAAGCGCACGATGCAGTATTTGTACGCCGACGGCGAAGACTTCGTCTTCATGGATCTGGAGACCTTCGACCAGATCACCGTGCCCGGCGGCACCGTCGGCGAGGCAGCCAACTACCTGCTGCCCGAGGCGGAGGCGACCGTCGCCCAGCACGAGGGTGTGCCGCTCTACATCGAGCTGCCCACCAGCGTCGTGCTGGAGGTGACCTACACCGAGCCCGGCCTGCAGGGCGACCGTTCGACCGGCGGCACCAAGCCGGCGACCGTGGAGACCGGCGCCACCGTGCCGGTTCCGCTGTTCATCACCACCGGTGAGAAGATCAAGGTCGACACCCGCGACGGCCGTTACCTCGGCCGCGCCTGATGGCTGAGGGTCCCAAGCAGCAGATGCCGGCGCGCCGCAAGGCGCGCAAGCGGGCGCTGGACGTCCTCTACGAGGCCGACCTGCGGGATCGGCCGCCCGTCGAGGTCCTGGCCGGCTACCTCCAGCGCATCGAACAGCCCCGCCCGGAGCACCTGGGTTACGCGGTGGGTCTGATCGAGGGGGTCGCCGAGCACCTCAACCGCATCGACGAGCTGATCGCCAGCTACGCCGAGGGTTGGACGCTGGAGCGGATGCCGGTGGTCGATCGCAACCTGGCCCGGATCGCCGTCTACGAGTTGCTCTACGTCGACGAGATCGACGACGCGGTGGCGATCAGCGAGGCCGTCGAGTTGGCCCGGCAGATGTCCACCGACGATTCGCCGCGGTTCCTCAACGGCGTGCTCGGCCGCATCGCCGAGTACGCCACCCGCTGAGCGGCCGCGTACCCCGCACGACAAGAAGGGCCCGTGCCATCCGGCACGGGCCCTTCTTTCGGTGCAGCGACTGCTCAGGAGGCGAAGAACGCCCGGGGGTCGGCCACCAGCACGCCGTGCTCGGTGAGCCGCTCGATCAGACCCGACGGTGAGGCGTCGTAGACGATCGCGAGCGCCCGCAGGTCGTCGGCGCGGATGGAGAGCACCCGGCCGTTGTAGTCACCACGCTGCTGCTGGATGGCGCGGGCGTAGCGGGCGACGTAGGCCAGGTCCTCGGAGGCCTCGTCGTAGAGCCGCTCCAGGTCCAGAACGATCTTGCTGGTGGGCTCGTGCCGGACACCGCTGCCGTCCGGCAGCAGTTCCGAGACGGGAACACGGTAGAACTCGGCCAGCTCGGCCAGACGGGACACCGTCACGGCCCGGTCGCCACGCTCGTACGAGCCGACCACCACGGCCTTCCACCGCCCGTTCGACTTCTCCTCCACACCCTGCAGGGAGAGGCCCTGCTGCTGGCGGATGGAGCGCAGGCGTGCGCCCAGAGATTTGGCGTATTCAGAGGGCATTCGGACACTCCCAGTGCTGCTCGGGGTTCTCCCGTCGATCGCTACGGAGCGTGACGGTACGGGGAATGCGACACGTGGTCAAGTGGTCGTGACCTTACCGTTGGGGAGCAGCGAGGGAGTTATCCCCATTTCGTCGGCCTGATCCGGTGGTCAGCGGCCGCCGTCCGTCGGCCCGGTGACCACTGGTAACGTGGCGTGAAGCCCCGGTCGGGTTCGCTCGCGCTCGCCGGCCGGAGGTGCCCGACATCCTTTAACGACCCGTCCCGTGAGGCGGGGAAGGAGGTCCGCCGTGGCATACCCACCGGCTGCCCGTTCGTCACCACCGCGACAACCCTCGGTGAAGGTGATCCTCGCCAGCGCCGACGTGCAGCGCGTGGTCGACCGCATCGCCCACCAGATCCTGGAGAAGACCCAGGGCGCCGCCGACACCGTGCTGCTCGGGATTCCCACCCGGGGTGCGCCCCTCGCGCGGCGGCTCGCCTCCCGGATCAGCACCTTCGAGGACGTCGTCGTTCCGGTCGGTGTGCTCGACATCACCCTCTACCGCGACGACCTGCGCCGGCACGCCACCCGCGCGATAGGCCCGACCCAGGTGCCCAGCGGCGGCATCGACGGCAAGCGGGTGATCCTCGTCGACGACGTGCTCTTTTCCGGGCGTACCGTGCGCGCCGCGCTCGACGCGCTCAACGACGTGGGCCGCCCGGCGTCGGTCCAGCTCGCCGTCCTGGTGGACCGCGGCCACCGCGAGTTGCCGATCCGCGCCGACTACGTCGGCAAGAACATCCCGACGGCGCTCGCCGAGAGCGTCAAGGTGACGCTCGCCGAGACCGACGGCGCCGACGAGGTCAAGTTGTACGGGGGAGCCAACTCATGATCAGGCACCTGCTCTCCGGCGCGGACCTGGACGCCGACACCGCCACCGAGATCCTGGACACCGCCGCCGAGATGGCCACGGTCGCGGGCCGCGAGATCAAGAAGCTGCCCGCGCTGCGTGGCCGGACGGTAGTCAACCTCTTCTACGAGGACTCCACCCGCACCCGGATCTCGTTCGAGGCGGCGGCGAAGCGGCTCAGCGCCGACGTGATCAACTTTTCTGCGAAGGGGTCCAGCGTCGCCAAGGGCGAGAGCCTCAAGGACACCGCGCTGACCCTGCAGGCCATGGGCGCCGACGCGGTGGTCGTGCGGCACCCCGCCTCCGGCGCCCCGCACCGGCTCGCCAACTGGGTGGACGGGTCGGTGGTCAACGCCGGCGACGGCACCCACGAGCACCCCACCCAGGCGCTGCTCGACGCGTACACCATGCGGGCCCGGCTGGGCCGGCTGGCCGGCCTGTCGGTCGCGGTGGTCGGCGACGTGCTGCACTCCCGGGTGGCCCGCTCCAACGTCCTGCTGCTGTCCACCCTCGGCGCGAAGGTCACCCTGGTCGGTCCGCCCACCCTCATCCCCGTCGACATCGCCGGCGCGCTCGCCCCGGGCACCGACGTGTCCTACGACCTCGACGCCGTGCTGCCCGACGTCGACGTGGTGATGATGCTGCGGGTGCAGCGGGAGCGGATGAAGGACTCCTACTTCCCCTCCGCGCGCGAGTACTCCCGCCGTTACGGGCTGGACGGCCCGCGGATGCGCCGCCTGCCCGAGCACGCGATCGTCATGCACCCGGGCCCGATGAACCGGGGGATGGAGATCACCCCCGAGGTGGCCGACTCACCCCGCTCCACCATCGTCGAACAGGTCACCAACGGGGTCTCCGTGCGGATGGCTGTTCTGTACCTGCTGCTCGGAGGGAACAACCGGTGACCGCGTACCTCATCACCAGCGTGAGCATCGTCGGCGCCGCGCCGACCGACCTGCTGATCCGCGACGGCGTCGTCGCCGAGGTCGGTGCGGGGCTGTCCGCGCCGGACGCCGTGGTGGTCGACGGCGCCGGGCTGGTCGCCCTGCCGGGCCTGGTCGACCTGCACACCCACCTGCGCGAGCCCGGCCGGGAGGACGCCGAGACCGTCGAGTCCGGGTCCCGGGCGGCGGCGCTGGGCGGCTACACGGCGGTCTGCGCGATGGCGAACACCTCGCCGGTCGCGGACACCGCCGGCGTCGTCGAGCAGGTCTGGCGGCTCGGCCGGGAGGCCGCTCTGGTCGACGTGCAGCCGGTCGGCGCGGTCACCGTCGGGCTGGCCGGCGAGCGCCTGGCCGAGCTGGGCGCCATGGCCGACTCCGCGGCCCGGGTGCGGATCTTCTCCGACGACGGGCACTGCGTCGCCGACCCGTTGCTGATGCGCCGGGCCCTGGAGTACGTCAAGGCGTTCGACGGGATCATCGCCCAGCACGCCGAGGAGCCCCGCCTCACCGAGGGCGCCCAGATGCACGAGGGTGAGGTCTCCACCCGGCTGGGGCTGATCGGCTGGCCGGCGGTCGCCGAGGAGGCGATCATCGCCCGGGACGTGCTGCTGGCCGAGCACGTGGGCAGCCGTCTGCACGTCTGCCACGTCTCCACCGCCGGCAGCGTCGAGGTGCTGCGCCAGGCCAAGGCCCGTGGCGTACGCGTCACCGCCGAGGTCACCCCGCACCACCTGCTGCTCACCGACGAGCGCGCGGCGACCTACGACCCGGTCTTCAAGGTGAACCCGCCGCTGCGTACGGCCGCGGACATCACCGCCCTGCGGTCCGCGCTCGCCGACGGCGTCATCGACGTCATCGCCACCGACCACGCCCCGCACGCCGTGGAGGACAAGGAGTGCGAGTGGGCGTACGCCCGGCCGGGGATGCTCGGCCTGGAGACGGCCCTGTCCATCGCGCTCGACGTGCTCGGCCCCGAGTGGGACCTGATCGCCGAGCGGATGTCGCGCACCCCCGCCCGGATCGCGGGGCTGACCGGGCACGGCGTCGACCCGGCGCCCGGTGTGCCGGCCAACCTGACCCTGATCGACCCGGCCGCCCGCCGCACCATCGAGCCGGCGGAACTGGCCAGTCGCAGTCGCAACACCCCGTACGCCCGCATGACGCTGCCGGGTCGCATCGTGGCGACCTTCCTGCGCGGCGAGCCGACGGTCCTGGACGGAAAGGCAGTTCGGTGAGCGCGAGGAATGCAGCGAAGCGGAGTCCCGCAGTCGCGAACGAAAGGCCGGCACAGTGACCCGTAGACGTTCCGCGATCCTCGTCCTCGAGGACGGGCGCACGTTCCCCGGCGAGGCGTACGGCAGCGTCGGTGAGACCTTCGGCGAGGCGGTCTTCAACACCGGGATGACCGGTTACCAGGAGACGCTTACCGATCCGTCCTACCACCGGCAGGTGGTGGTGCAGACCGCGCCACACATCGGCAACACCGGCGTCAACGGCGAGGACGACGAGTCCGGCCGGATCTGGGTGGCCGGCTACGTCGTCCGCGACCCGGCCCGGATCGGCTCGAACTGGCGGGCCACCGGCAGCCTGGAGGACCGGCTCGCCACCGAGGGCGTGGTGGGCATCAGCGGCGTGGACACCCGGGCGTTGACCCGGCACCTGCGCGAGCGGGGCGCCATGCGGGTGGGCATCTCCAGCGTCGAGAAGGACCCGCAGAGCCTGCTGGCCCGGGTCCGCCAGTCACCGCAGATGGTCGGCGCGGACCTGTCCGCCGAGGTGACCACCGCGCAGCCGTACGTCGTCGAGGCGGTCGGCGAGCACCGGTTCACCGTGGCGGCGCTGGACCTGGGCATCAAGCGCAACGTGCCGCGGCGGCTGGCCGCGCGCGGGGTGACCACCCACGTGCTGCCGGCCTCGTCGGGCATCGAGGACCTGCTGGCCACCGGCGCCGACGCGATCTTCCTGTCGCCCGGCCCCGGCGACCCGGCGACGGCCGACGGCCCGGTGGCGCTGGCCCGGGAGGCGCTGCGGCGCCAGGTGCCGCTCTTCGGCATCTGCTTCGGCAGCCAGATCCTCGGCCGGGCGCTCGGCTTCGGCACCTACAAGCTGGGCTACGGCCACCGGGGGATCAACCAGCCGGTGCTCGACCGGGCCACCGGCAAGGTGGAGGTGACCAGCCACAACCACGGCTTCGCGGTCCGGGTGCCCGGTGCGGGGTCGGGCGCGGTCGTTCCCGACCAGGTGATCGACACCGACTTCGGCGGGGTGCGGGTGTCGCACGTCTGCCTCAATGACAACGTGGTCGAGGGGCTGCGGGCCGTGGACGTCCCCGCCTTCACCGTGCAGTACCACCCGGAGGCGGCAGCCGGCCCGCACGACGCCGACTACCTCTTCGACCGATTCGCGGAACTGATCGAGGGCCGGACCCACAGCAAGGGGCGTAGCAATGCCTAAGCGGACCGATCTCCAGCACATCCTCGTGATCGGCTCCGGGCCGATCGTCATCGGGCAGGCCTGCGAGTTCGACTACTCCGGCACGCAGGCGTGCCGGGTGCTGCGCAGCGAGGGCATCCGGGTCAGCCTGGTCAACTCCAACCCCGCCACGATCATGACGGACCCCGAGTTCGCCGACGCCACGTACGTCGAGCCGATCACCCCGGAGTTCGTCGAGCTGGTCATCGCCAAGGAGCGCCCGGACGCGATCCTGGCCACCCTCGGCGGGCAGACCGCGCTGAACACGGCCGTCGCCCTGCACGAGGCCGGCGTCCTGGACAAGTACGGCGTCGAGCTGATCGGCGCGAACATCGACGCCATCAACCGGGGCGAGGACCGCCAGCTGTTCAAGGAGATCGTGGCGAAGGCCGGCGTACGCCTGGGCGTCGACGACCCGGCCGCCCTGGTGCCCCGCTCCCGGGTGTGCCACTCCATGGACGAGGTCGAGGCGACCGTCGCCGAGTTGGGCCTGCCGGTGGTGATCCGGCCGTCGTTCACCATGGGTGGCCTGGGCTCCGGCATGGCGCACACCCCGGAGGACCTGGCCCGCATCGCCGGCGACGGCCTGACCGCCAGCCCGGTGCACGAGGTGCTCATCGAGGAGAGCGTGCTCGGCTGGAAGGAGTACGAGCTGGAGCTGATGCGCGACCGGCACGACAATGTGGTGGTCGTCTGCTCGATCGAGAACCTGGACCCGATGGGCGTGCACACCGGCGACAGCGTCACCGTGGCCCCGGCCATGACGCTCACCGACCGGGAGTACCAGCGCCTGCGCGACCTGGGCATCGCGGTGCTGCGCGAGGTCGGGGTGGACACCGGCGGCTGCAACATCCAGTTCGCGGTCAACCCGGTCGACGGCCGGATCGTCGTGATCGAGATGAACCCCCGGGTGTCGCGCTCCTCGGCGCTGGCGTCCAAGGCGACCGGCTTCCCGATCGCGAAGATCGCCGCGAAGCTGGCCATCGGCTACACGCTCGACGAGATCCCCAACGACATCACCCTGAAGACCCCGGCGGCGTTCGAGCCCACCCTCGACTACGTGGTGGTGAAGATCCCCCGGTTCGCGTTCGAGAAGTTCCCCGGCGCGGACCCGGAGCTGACCACCACCATGAAGTCGGTGGGCGAGGCGATGAGCCTCGGGCGCAACTTCACCGAGGCGCTGAACAAGGCGATGCGCTCGATGGAGACCAAATCAGCGGGTTTCTGGACGCAGCCCGACCCGACGGGCGCCACGCTCGAGGACACCCTCGCCGCGCTGCGCATCCCGCACGACGGCCGGCTCTACACGGTGGAGCGGGCGCTGCGCCTCGGCGCGTCGATCGCCGAGGTCGCCGAGGCGTCCGGCGGGATCGACCCCTGGTTCCTGGACCAGATCGCCGCGCTGATCGAGTTGCGCGCCGAGATCGTCGACGCGCCGGTGCTCGACGTCGAGCTGCTGCGTCGCGCCAAGCGGGCCGGCCTGTCCGACCGGCAGCTCGCCGCGCTGCGTCCGGAGCTGGCGGCCGAGGACGGCGTACGGACCCTGCGCCACCGCCTCGACGTGCGCCCGGTCTACAAGACCGTGGACACCTGCGCGGCCGAGTTCGAGGCCACCACGCCCTACCACTACTCCACCTACGACCTGGAGACCGAGGTCGTGCCGTCGGGCCGGCCGAAGGTGCTGATCCTGGGCTCCGGCCCGAACCGGATCGGGCAGGGCATCGAGTTCGACTACTCGTGCGTGCACGCGGTGCAGGCGCTGCGGTCGGCCGGCTACGAGACCGTGATGGTCAACTGCAACCCCGAGACAGTCTCCACCGACTACGACACCGCCGACCGGCTCTACTTCGAACCGCTGACCTTCGAGGACGTCCTGGAGGTCTGGCACGCGGAGGACTCCTCCGGCCGGGCCGCCGGCGGGCCGGGCGTGGTCGGCGTGGTCGTGCAGCTCGGCGGGCAGACCCCGCTGGGGTTGGCGCAGCGGCTCAAGAACGCCGGGGTGCCGATCGTCGGCACCTCCCCGGAGTCGATCCACCTGGCCGAGGAGCGGGGCGCGTTCGGCGCGGTGCTGGCCCGTGCCGGGCTGCGCGCGCCCGCGCACGGCATGGCCACGTCCTACGACGAGGCCAAGGCGATCGCCGACGAGATCGGCTACCCGGTGCTGGTCCGACCGTCGTACGTGCTGGGCGGGCGGGGCATGGAGATCGTCTACGACGACCCGACGCTGCGCGACTACATCGGTCGGGCCACCGACATCTCCGGCGACCACCCGGTGCTGGTGGACCGGTTCCTCGACGACGCCATCGAGATCGACGTGGACGCCCTGTGCGACGCCGACGGCGCGGTCTACATCGGTGGCGTGATGGAGCACATCGAGGAGGCCGGGATCCACTCCGGCGACTCGTCCTGCGCGCTGCCGCCGATCACCCTCGCGGGGTCGCACCTGGCCGAGGTCCGCCGCTACACCGAGGCGATCGCCCGCGGTGTCGGCGTGCGCGGTCTGCTCAACGTGCAGTACGCGCTCAAGGACGACGTGCTCTACGTCCTGGAGGCCAACCCGCGCGCGTCGCGGACCGTGCCGTTCGTCTCGAAGGCGACGGCCGTTCCGCTGGCCAAGGCGGCCGCCCGGATCGCGCTCGGCGCGACAATCGCCGAGCTGCGCGCCGAGGGCCTGCTCCCAGCGACGGGCGACGGCGGCACGATGCCCGCCGACGCGCCGATCGCGGTCAAGGAGGCGGTGCTGCCGTTCAAGCGCTTCCGGACCCGGGCCGGCAAGGGGATCGACTCGCTGCTCGGCCCGGAGATGAAGTCGACCGGCGAGGTGATGGGCATCGACACCAACTTCGGGCACGCCTTCGCCAAGAGCCAGTCCGCCGCGTACGGGTCGCTGCCGACCGCCGGGAAGATCTTCGTGTCGGTGGCCAACCGGGACAAGCGCGGCATGATCTTCCCGATCAAGCGGCTGGCCGACCTGGGCTTCGAGATCGTGGCGACCACCGGCACCGCCGAGGTGCTGCGCCGGCACGGCATCGCCTGCGAGCAGATCCGCAAGCACTACCAGGCGGGCGAGGGAGACGACGCGGTGTCGCTGATCCTCGGCGGCGACGTGGCTCTGGTGATCAACACGCCGCAGGGCTCGGGCGCCAGCGCCCGCTCGGACGGCTACGAGATCCGCAGCGCCGCCGTCACCGCCGACATCCCCTGCATCACCACCGTTCCGGGCGCGGCGGCGGCGGTCATGGGCATCGAGGCGCGCATCCGGGGCGACATGCAGGTGCGTCCCCTGCAGGACCTGCACGCCACCCTCCGGGCGGCCCAGTGACCCTGTTCGAGCGGGTCGTGCGGCCGGGGTTGTTCCGCCTCGGCGGCGGCGATGCCGAGGCCGCGCACGAGTGGACACTGCGGCGGTTGGCCGGGCTGTCGCGGCGTCCGGTGGCCCTCGCCGCCCTGCGGGCCCGCTACGCCGTCCAGGCGCCGCGCACGGTGTTCGGCGTGCGGTTCCCCAACCCGGTCGGGCTGGCCGCCGGCATGGACAAGGACGGCGCCGCGCTGGCGGCCTGGCCGGCGCTCGGCTTCGGCTTCGTCGAGGTCGGCACGGTGACGGCGCACGCCCAGCCGGGCAACCCCCGGCCACGGCTGTTCCGGCTGCCGGCCAGCGAGGCCGTGGTCAACCGGATGGGCTTCAACAACGCCGGGGCCGCCGCGCTGGCCGCCCGGCTGGACGCGCTGCCGCGCCCCATCGGGGTGCCGCTGGGGATCTCGCTGGGCAAGTCCAAGGTGACCCCGCTGGACGAGGCGGTCGAGGACTACTGCGCCTCGTACCGGGCGCTGCGCGGGCACGGCGACTACTTCGCGGTCAACGTGTCCTCGCCGAACACCCCGGGCCTGCGCTCCTTGCAGGACCGCGCGCATCTGGACGCCCTGCTGGCCGCACTGGTGGGGGAGAAGCCGGTCCTGGTCAAGATCGCACCGGATCTGACCGAGGCGGCGATCGCCGAGCTGCTGGAGGTGTGCCTGGCCCGCGGCGCCGCCGGGGTGATCGCCACCAACACCACCCTGGCCCGCGACGGTCTGGCCCCGGCCGACTCCGAACGCGGCGCCCAGGCCGGTGGCCTGTCCGGCCGGCCACTGACCGGCCGCGCCCGGGACGTGGTCGCGTTCGTCCATCGGGAGACCGCCGGCGCCCTGCCGATCATCGGCGTCGGCGGGGTGCTGGACCCGGACGACGCGGCGCGGATGGTCGACGCCGGCGCCGCCCTGGTGCAGCTCTACACCGGCTTCATCTACCGGGGGCCGGCCCTGGTCCGCGCCTCCGTCCGTGCCGCCGCCCGCGCGGCGGCCACAGCGGGGGCGCCGGACCCGGTCGCCGGGCGTTGACCGGCCCGGGTCCGGTGCGGACCCCGCCCCGCGCCGCGCCGGCTCTGCGGCGGGGGTTCCACCCCCTCCGCGAGGCCAAAGGATGAGAAGGAACGGCCCGACCGGCGGCCTGACCACCGCCGCCTGGCCCGCCGGGGCCTGGAAGGAGCACGCGTGACGCCCGAGGAGATCCTGGCCACCGACCGGGCGCACGTCTGGCACCCGTACGCCGCACTGCCACCGGCGAATCCGCCGTACGTGGTGCGGAGCGCCGAGGGCGTACGGCTGACCCTGGCCGACGGCCGGGAGCTGGTGGACGGCATGTCGTCCTGGTGGGCGGCGATCCACGGCTACCGGCACCCGGTGCTGGACGCCGCCGTGACCGACCAGCTCGGCCGGATGAGCCACGTGATGTTCGGCGGGCTCACCCACGAGCCCGCGGCGCAGCTCGCGCGGACCCTCGTCGAGCTGGCCCCGGAGGGTCTGGAGCAGGTGTTCCTGGCCGACTCCGGCTCGGTAAGCGTCGAGGTGGCGGCGAAGATGTGCCTGCAGTACCAGCGGGCCGTCGGGCGGCCACAGCGGCGCCGGCTGGCGACCTGGCGGGGTGGCTACCACGGCGACACGTTCCACCCGATGAGCGTCTGCGACCCGGAGGGCGGGATGCACCACCTCTGGGGCGACGTGCTGCCCCGGCAGATCTTCGCCCCGGTGCCGCCCGGCGGCTTCACCGACCCGCCCGACGAGGCGTACGTGGCGGCGCTGGTCGACACCGTCGAGCGGCACGCCGACGAGCTGGCCGCGGTGATCGTCGAGCCCGTCGTCCAGGGCGCCGGCGGGATGCGGTTCCACCATCCGGGTTACCTGCGGGTGCTGCGCGAGGTGACCCGCGCGCACGGGGTGCTGCTGATCTTCGACGAGATCGCGACCGGGTTCGGCCGTACCGGCGCGATGTTCGCCGCCGAGCACGCCGGGGTGGCCCCGGACGTGATGTGCGTGGGCAAGGCGCTCACCGGGGGCTACCTGACCCTGGCCGCGACGCTGTGCACCGCCCAGATCGCCCAGGGCATCTCCGCCGACGGCGTGCTGGCGCACGGGCCCACCTTCATGGGCAACCCGCTGGCCTGCGCGGTCGCCAACGCCTCCATCGGGCTGCTGCGGGCCGGGGACTGGGCGGCGCAGGTGTCCAGGGTCAGCGCCGGCCTGCGCGCCGGCCTGGAGCCGCTGCGCGCCGCCCCGGGCGTGGCCGATGTCCGGGTGCTCGGGGCGATCGGGGTGGTCCAGCTCGACCACGAGGTCGACCTCGGCGCGGCCACCGCGGCGGCCGTCGACCGGGGCGTCTGGCTGCGGCCGTTCCGCGACCTGATCTACACCATGCCGCCGTACGTCACCGACGACGCCGACCTGGCCCGCATCGCGGCCGGGGTGGCGGCGGCGGTGGCGGCCGGCTGAGCGGTCCCGGTCAACGAGTACGCACCGAGGCGGTCCGCCGCCCGGACGAGTAGAGGAGAAGCGCACAGATGGAGAGCTTCGGCACCCGACTGCACCGGGCCGTCACCGAGCGCGGGCCGCTCTGTGTGGGCATCGACCCGCATCCCGGTCTGCTGGCCCGATGGGGCCTCGCGGACGACGTCGACGGCCTCGAACGGTTCTCCCGGACCGTGGTGGACGCCCTCGGTGACCGGGTTGCGGTGGTCAAGCCTCAGTCGGCCTTTTTCGAGCGATTCGGATCCCGCGGTGTGGCGATCCTTGAGTCAACTATCCGACAGTTACGAGAAGCCGGTTCGCTCGTTCTTCTGGACGTCAAGCGTGGCGACATCGGCTCAACGGTCAGCGCGTACGCCTCCGCGTACCTTGATCCATCCAGCCCGCTGTATGTCGACGCGGTCACGGCCAGTCCCTACCTGGGAGTAGGTTCGCTGGCGCCGATGTTCGAGTTGGCCGCTCAGCACGGCGGCGGGGTCTTCGTGCTGGCCCTCACCTCGAACCCCGAGGGCGCGGCCGTGCAGCGGGCCCGTACGGCCGACGGGCGGACCGTCGCGCAGACCGTGATCGACGAGATTTCCCAGCTCAACCGGGGTGCGGACCCCCTCGGCAGCTTCGGTCTGGTGGTCGGCGCGACCATCGGTGACACCGGTCATGACCTCTCCGGCGTAGGGGGTCCGCTGCTCGCTCCGGGGCTCGGCGCGCAGGGTGCGGGTGCCGCCGATCTGCGCACCGTCTTCGGTTCCAGCCTCGCTTCGGTGCTCCCGTCGTACTCCCGGGAGGTCCTGTCGGCGGGACCGGACGCGGACGCCCTGCGGGCCGCCGCGGACCGGGTGGCGGGCGAGTGCCGGGCCGTTCTGGCTGCCCGGTGACTGACTGACGGCTCGGTCACTTTGCGATGATCATCGCGCGCCCACGTTGCCGAAAGCTCCGTTGACCGCTAGTTTTCCCCGCGCTGGGAACCACGGACCCCTTGGTTCACAGCGACACCACGTTTCACAGATGCGGCGGTGCGCCCCGCCCGCCGCGATAGGGACCTGAGGAGAACTGGTGCCGCTCCCGTCACTGACCCCCGAACAGCGCGCTGCCGCGCTCGAGAAGGCCGCGGAGATCCGCAAGGCCCGTGCCGAGCTGAAGGAGCAGCTCAAGCAGGGCAAGACCACCCTCGGTGCCGTCCTCGAGCGGGCCGAGAGCGACGACGTCGTGGGCAAGCTCAAGGTTTCGGCCGTCCTGCAGGCGATGCCGGGCATCGGCAAGATCCGGGCTACCCAGATCATGGAGAAGCTCAAGATCGCTGACAGCCGTCGCCTGCGTGGCCTCGGCGAGCAGCAGCGCAAGGCACTGCTTGGAGAGTTCGCCGCCAACTGAACCTGGCAGCGTGTAGAAACAAGCAGTGAGCACGGATGACGAGGCGCGCCCGGCGGCTCGGCTCACTGTCCTGGCTGGACCTTCGGGTTCCGGCAGGGAGAGTGTCGTCGAGCTCGTTCGGGCGCGTTTCCCGTCCGTGTGGATCCCGGTGCCGGCAACGACCAGGCCGCGCCGGGAACCGGAGACCGACGGCGAGCAGCGGGTCTTCCTCGCCCCGGCCGAGTTCGAACGCCGGGTGGCCACCGGAGACCTGCTGGAGTGGTCCCGGATCGGCGCGTACCACCGGGGCACCCTCGACCCGCCGCTGCGCGCCCGGCTCGACGCCGGGCAGCCGGTCCTGCTCCCGCTCGACGTCGCCGGGGCCCGGCTGGTGCGGGCGCGAGTGCCCGCCGCGCGGCTGGTGCTGCTGATCCCGCCCGGGCATCGGCCCGACGCCGCCGTGGCCGCCGCCTTCGCGCACACCCTGACGCACGACCACACCGATCGGGTCGCCGACGAGCTGGTAGGCTTACTCGGTTCTTCTTATCCGGATCCGGCCTGGTCGCGTGTACGCGGCTGACGGCCGGCCGCCGTTGAGACTCAGCACCGCGTCCGCGCGGCTCGAAAGACGCAGAGGTTAATTCGTGGGATCCATCGCCAACCCCGAAGGCATCACCAACCCGCCGATCGACGAGCTCCTTGAGAAGACGACGTCGAAGTACGCGCTGGTCATCTTCGCCGCCAAGCGCGCGCGCCAGGTCAACGCCTACTACAGCCAGCTCGGTGAGGGCCTCCTGGAGTACGTCGGTCCGCTCGTCGAGACGACCCCGCAGGAGAAGCCCCTCTCCATCGCCATGCGCGAGATCAACGCGGGCCTGCTCACCGCCGAGCCGACCGACCAGCCGTAAGCCCGCACCCGTCGATGTCCGCCTCGATCGTCCTCGGGGTCGGCGGCGGCATCGCCGCCTACAAGGCGTGTGAGCTGCTGCGACTCTTCACCGAGTCGGGCCATCGGGTCCGGGTGGTGCCGACCGCGTCGGCGCTGAAGTTCGTCGGGGCGCCGACCTGGGCGGCGCTCTCCGGTCAACCGGTCGCCGACGACGTCTGGTCCGACGTGCACGAGGTGCCGCACGTCCGCCTCGGCAAGCAGGCCGACCTGGTGGTGGTCGCGCCGACCACCACCGACCTGCTCGCCAAGGCCGCCCACGGGCTCGCCGACGACCTACTGACCAACACGCTGCTGACCGCCCGCTGCCCGGTCGTGCTGGCTCCGGCCATGCACACCGAGATGTGGGAGCATCCCGCCACCGTCGCCAACGTCGCCACGCTGCGGGCCCGGGGCGTCCGGGTCATCGAGCCGGCCGTCGGGCGGCTCACCGGCGCCGACACCGGCAAGGGTCGACTGCCCGACCCGGCGGAGATCTTCGCGGTCGCCCGCCAGATCCTCGCCCGGGGCGTGTCCGCCCCCGCCGACCTGGCCGGCCGCCGGGTGGTGGTCACCGCCGGCGGCACCCGTGAGCCGCTGGACCCGGTCCGCTTCCTCGGCAACCGCTCCTCCGGCAAGCAGGGCTACGCCTTCGCCCGGTCGGCGGTCGCCCGGGGCGCGCAGGTCACGCTGATCGCGGCCAACGTCTCCCTCGCCGACCCCGCCGGGGTCGACCTGGTCCGCGTCGGCACGACCGCCGAGCTGCGCGAGGCGACCCTCAAGGCCGCCGCCGAGGCCGATGCGGTCGTGATGGCGGCGGCTCCGGCCGATTTCCGCCCGGCGACGTACGCGCCTGGCAAAATCAAGAAGTCGGACGACCGTGTCGCTCCCACCATCGAGCTCGTCACGAACCCGGACATCGCGGCGGAGCTCGGCCAGCGCAAGCGACCGGAGCAGGTGCTGGTGGTGTTCGCCGCCGAGACCGGCGACGCGGAGGCCAACGGCCGGGCGAAACTCGCCCGGAAGCGGGCCGACCTGATCGTGGTCAACGAGGTCGGTCCGGACCGGGTGTTCGGCGCCGACACCAACACGGTGACGGTCATCGGCGCGGACGGCTCGGTGAGCCGTCTGCCGGAGCAGGCCAAGGAGGCCGTGGCCGACACCGTATGGGACCTCGTCGTGACGCGGCTGGCCAACCGCTCCTGACGGGTGGAACAGCGCGCGACCGATCCCGACACCGGCCGCAGCGGTGACTAGACTGCCGCGGAACGACCTCACACGCTTAGGAGTGCCGTGACACGCCGCCTCTTCACGTCCGAATCGGTCACGGAAGGCCACCCGGACAAGATCGCCGACCAGATCAGCGACGGCATCCTCGATGCGCTGCTCGCCGAGGACCCGCACAGCCGGGTCGCGGTCGAGACCATGATCACCACCGGCCAGGTCCACATCGCCGGTGAGGTCACCACGAAGGCGTACGCCGACATCCCCACCATCGTCCGGCGCACCATCCTCGACATCGGCTACGACTCGTCGAAGAAGGGTTTCGACGGCGCGTCCTGCGGGGTCAGCGTCTCCATCGGCGCCCAGTCCGAGGACATCGCGCAGGGCGTGGACAACGCCTTCGAGCTGCGTACCGGCGCGTCGGAGAGCGCGCTGGACGCGCAGGGCGCCGGCGACCAGGGCATGATGTTCGGCTTCGCCTGCTCGGAGACCCCCGAGCTGATGCCGCTGCCCATCGCCCTGGCCCACCGGCTGGCCCGCCGGCTCGCCGCGGTGCGCAAGGACGGGACGATCCCGTACCTGCGCCCGGACGGCAAGACCCAGGTCACCATCGAGTACGAGGGGCTGCGCCCGGTCCGCCTGAACACCGTTGTGGTGTCCAGCCAGCACGCCGCGGACATCTCGCTGGAGTCGCTGCTCACCCCCGACGTGCGCGACTCCGTCATCGCGCCCGAGCTGGAGAGCCTCGGTCTGGATACCGACGGCTACCGGCTGCTGGTCAACCCGACCGGCCGGTTCGAGATCGGCGGCCCGATGGGTGACGCCGGCCTGACCGGCCGCAAGATCATCGTCGACACCTACGGCGGGTACGCCCGGCACGGCGGCGGCGCGTTCTCCGGCAAGGACCCGTCCAAGGTGGACCGCTCGGCCGCGTACGCGATGCGCTGGGTGGCCAAGAACGTGGTCGCCGCCGGCCTGGCCGAGCGGTGCGAGGCGCAGGTCGCCTACGCCATCGGCAAGGCGCACCCGGTGAGCCTGTTCATCGAGACGTTCGGCACCGAGACCGTGCCGGTGGCCTCGATCGAGAAGGCCGTCTCCGAGGTGTTCGACCTGCGCCCGGCCGCGATCATCCGGGACCTCAACCTGCTCCGCCCGATCTACCAGCAGACCGCCGCGTACGGCCACTTCGGCCGGGAGCTGCCGGACCTGTCGTGGGAGAGCACCGACCGGGCCGCCGACCTCAAGTCGGCCGCGGGAGCCTGACCGCCACCAGGCGTAACGACCGGCGACCCGCGGACGGGTCGCCGGTCGCGCGCGTCTGCGTGGACGTTCCGCTGGCGCACCTGGACCGGCCGTTCGACTACCTGGTGCCGGCCGAACTCGACGACGTGGCGGTGCCCGGCACCCGGGTGAAGGTGCGCTTCGCGGGGCAGTTGGTCGACGGCTGGCTGCTGGCCCGGGCGGACGACTCCGGGCACACCGGCCGGCTCGCCTACCTGGAGAAGGTCGTCTCGCCCGAGCCGGTGCTGGCCCCCGAGATCGCCCGGTTGGCCCGGGCGGTCGCCGACCGGTACGCGGGCAACCTGGCCGACGTGCTCCGGCTCGCCGTGCCACCCCGGCACGCCCGGGTCGAGAAGGAACCCCACGACGAGCACCCCACCCCGGCGGCCGAGTCCGGCGCTGCCGGCGACGCGGTTGGCCCCGTCGTGCCGGGGGAGCCCGTCGGGCCGGGGGAGGCCGTCGACCCGAGGGGGTGGCGGGACTACCCGACCGGGCCGGCGCTGCTGCGGGCGCTCACCGACGGCCGGGCGCCCCGCGCGGTCTGGTCCGCGCTGCCCGGCGAGGACTGGGCCGCCCGCTACGCCGACGCGGTGGCCGCCACCGTCGCCGGTGGGCGGGGCGCCGTTGTCGTGGTGCCCGACGCCCGCGACCTCGACCGCCTCGACGCCGCGCTGACCGGCGTGCTGGGCCCGGGGCGGCACGTCAGCCTCTCCGCCGCCCTCGGGCCGGCCCGGCGCTACCGGGCGTTCCTCGCCGCCCGGCGCGGCCGGGTGCCGGTGGTCATCGGGACCCGGGCCGCGATGTTCGCCCCGGTGCCCCGGCTCGGTCTCGTCGCCGTCTGGGACGACGGGGACGACCTGCACTCCGAACCCCGGGCGCCCTATCCGCACGCCCGCGACGTGCTGCTCACCCGGGCGCAGCTCGGCGAGGCCGGCGCGCTGGTCGGCGGGTACGCCCGTACGGCCGAGGCGCAACTGCTGTTGGAGACCGGCTGGGCCCGGGAGGTGGTCGCCGACCGGGCGACGGTACGGGCCCGGATACCGGCCATCGCGCCGACCGGTGACGACCCACAGCTCGCCCGTGATCCCGGCGCGGCCACCGCGCGGCTGCCCAGCCTCGCCTGGACGGCCGCCCGCGATGCCCTCCGGGCGGACCTGCCGGTGCTCGTGCAGGTGCCCCGGCGGGGCTACCTGCCCTCGGTCTCCTGCGCCGACTGTCGTACCCCGGCGCGCTGTGCGCACTGCGCCGGCCCGCTCGCGCTGCCGTCGGCCGGCGGCACCCCCGCCTGCCGGTGGTGCGCCCGGGTCGCCGCCGCGTACGCCTGCCCGCAGTGCGGCGGGCGGCGGCTGCGCGCCGCGGTGACCGGTGCCCGACGGACCGCCGAGGAGTTGGGCCGGGCCTTTCCCGACGTGCCGGTGCGGACCTCGGGACGGGAGGAGGTGCTGACCGACGTGCCCGGCGGTGCGGCGCTGGTGGTCGCCACCCCCGGCGCCGAGCCGGTCGCCGAGGGCGGCTACGGCGCGGTGCTGCTGCTCGACTCGTGGGCCCTGCTGACCCGGGCCGACCTGCGTGCCGGCGAGGAGGCGCTGCGCCGGTGGCTGGCCGCGACAGCCCTGGCCCGTCCGGCGCCGGCCGGCCGGGTGGTGGTGGTCGCCGACGGCGCGCTCGCCCCGGTGCAGGCGCTGCTGCGCTGGGATGCCGCCTGGTTCGCCGGCCGGGAACTGGCCGAGCGCCGCGAGCTGGGTTTCCCGCCGGCGGTGCGGATGGCCAGCGTCACCGGCCCGGCCGAGGCGGTGGCCGACCTGCTCGCCGCGGCCCGGCTGCCCGGTGACGCCGAGGTGCTCGGGCCGGTGCCGGCCGACGAGGGGCGCGAGCGGATGCTGGTCCGGGTGCCCCGGGCGCGGGCCGCCGCGCTCGCCGAGGCCCTGCACTCGGCCGCCGGGGTGCGCACCGCCCGCAAGGCCGCCGATCCGGTTCGTCTCCAGGTCGATCCGCTGAGCCTGTTCTGACCGTTTTCCCAGGGCACGGTCGCTTTCCCGGGGGGCGCGGCCGGCGGGCGGAGGCCGGCCCGACGGGTGGCGCCCGCACACCGCGTCCGGCAAAGCGCTGGCGCCGAGGTGGTAGCATCGCCCGTCATGCTCGGGCGTACGACGGCCCCAGGTCACGGCACCGCCCGAAGACGGGCGGGCCGGGAACGCGTCGGTCGGACGCGATGTCGATGATGTCAGGAAGCCGGTTATCAGGGGTGGACCAGTCGTGACCGTTCGACAATCGATCGTCTTCAACGGCGACCTCGGCAGCGGCAAGAGCACCGTGTCGGTGGAGATCGCCAAGCGGCTCGGCATGCGCCGGGTCAGCGTGGGTGACCTCTACCGGGAGATGGCGCAGCAGCGGCAGATGACCGCCCTGCAGCTCAATCTGCACGCCGAGCTGGACCAGGCCGTCGACGGTTACGTCGACCAGCTCCAGCGCGACATCGCCGCCTCCGGCGAGCATCTGATCATGGATTCGCGGCTGGCCTGGCACTTCTTCACCGACGCGCTCAAGGTGCACATGATCACCGAGCCGGCGGAGGCGGCCCGTCGGGTGCTGGCCCGCCCGTCCGGCCCGGCGGAGAGCTACGCCTCGCTGGAGGAGGCGAAGGCCAAGCTCCGCGAGCGCAGCGAGAGCGAGCGCAGCCGGTTCATCGTCCGCTACGGGGTGGACAAGGCGCGGTTGCGCAACTATGACCTGATCTGCGACACGACCCGGGCCTCCGCCGCCGAGGTGGTCGAGCACATCATCGCCGCGTACGAGGGCACGCTCGGCGCCGACGTGCTGCGCGACGGCCCGCCGCTGCTGCTGCTCGACCCGGCGCGGATCTACCCGACCGAGGACATCGCGAGCCTGCGTGGGCTCTGGGACAGCGAGTTCGTCGGCGACGTGGCCGAGGCCGGCGACGAGTCCCTGGAGCCGCTGAAGATCGGCTTCACCGGCGAGTACTTCTTCGTCGTCGACGGTCACCGTCGGCTCAGCGCCGCCGTCCAGAACGGTTTCTCCCTGGTCCCGGCCCAACTGGTCGCCGAGGTCGACGAGCCGGTGGTGGGCGGGATGAGCGCCGTGGACTACTTCGCCGCGCAGGTGCGCCCCGACCTGGTCTACGACTGGGAGGCGGCCCACAAGATCCAGTTGCCGCTGCCCGAGCCGGCGCTGCTCGGCGGCGACGCCGTGCTCGCCGCGGACCGGGGCGTCGGCGCCTGAGCCCAGCGCGGAACCGGACCGGCGCGCGGGGTGCGCGCCGGCCCGGCCGCCGGGTCGACCGACGGAACGTCCCGAGGCGTCAGCCCAGGACCACACCCGAGGCGCCGACGCCGGCCATGCCGGAGAAGATGTCCTCGTAGTAGAACCGCCAGGCGCACACCCGCCCGGTGGGGACGTAGCCGGTACACGCCGTCGCGGTGTTGGTGTCGTCGATGGCGGTGTTGGTGCCGGTCGCCCACACCTGGAGAGTGTTCGCCGCATTCACGATCTCCACCGGGCCGCCGCTGTCACCCTGACCGACGCCGTTGGTGCGGGTGCTGTTCTCGGCCTGCACCTGCCCGCAGACCGTGCCGAAGTTGCGCACGTTGATGCACAGGTTGCGGGCCTTCACCTGGATCGAGCACCGGGTGCCGGAGTACGCGCCCGAGCTGCACACCCAGTTGCCGACCTGGCTGGCCTGCGCGCCGATCACCTGGTTGCTGAACTCGCTGACCACCGCGCCGGCCGCGTCGGTGCTGTTGTTGAAGACCCTGCCGCCGGAACTGCCCGCGATCAGCAGGGTGTCGCTGCTGACGTTGCGGCTGGTGACGGTGCCGATGGTCTGCCCGGTCGGGTCGGCCGCCACCACGTTCAGGTTGGCGCAGTGCGCGGCGGAGAGCACCCGCGACACCCCGCCCTGGAAGACCCCGAAGCCGGTCGAGCAGCCGCTACCGGTGGCGGTGTTGCGCCACGCGGCGCCACCCCACCAGGGCGGACTGTCGTCCCACCGGGTGGCGGGAGCGGCGGCGACGCCGGTCTGCACGGTCACCGGGACGCCGGCCAGAGCCGTCGCCCCGAGCAGCCCGCTCTGCGTACCGACGAGCAGGCCGGCGCCGTCGGCGCGCGGTCCCACCGTGGTGATCTTGTCGCCGGCCGAGGCCCGCAGCCGGTCGGCCGCGACCATCAGCTCCCGCTGTGAGTACGCGGCGGGCAGCACCGTCGTCGCGACGGTGGCCCGGGCGTTGGCCACCAGGCGGGCCGGCGGCTCGCCCTTCCAGTAGACCTGGAGTTGACGGGTGGTGGGGTCGGCGACGATACCGGCGAAGCCGGAGTTCGCGCTGCGCTGCGCCGCGTTGGTGATCTGGGCGGCGGCGGTGTTCATCCGCTGCTGCAACCCGAGCAGCTCGGACCAGGAGGCGAAGCCGCCGGGCACGGCCGTGCTGTCGACGAACGATCCGGTGGTGGTGGCCTTGCCTTTCGGCCCGGCGGTGGCCGGTGCGGCGCTCACGCCCGCGACGAGCAGCGTGAGGCCGCACGCGGCGACGGCGATGCGACGCAGCATCGTCGTGGACCGTCGGACGGTCGGGTGTGGACGGATCATCTGGTACCCCTTCCCCAGGGTTTCGTGGCGCGGGCCGAACCCGCACCAGGGACGGTGGCACGAGACGTCGGTTCAGCACGGCGATCCTGGACGGGACTGGACACCGTCGGACACCGCCGGACGGGGCAGAGGTCCGATGTGGAACTGTCAGACATCGGCCGCCTCCTATCTAGCGGTGTGTGACCGCAACTAACCTGCCCGTGTCGGCACCCGGGGCGGCCGGGTGACCGGTAGGGGGTGGGGGCCGCATGTCCGACCAACGGGTACCGTCCGGCGTTCGTCGAGCACCGCAGGGGCCACCCGCGGCGTTCGACGTGGCCCGCGGCGGCGTCGAGGCGCAGACCCTGCCGGAGCTGGCCGGCCTGCTGCGCCAGCTGCGCCGCCGCGAAGCCCGGCAGCAGGGGGAGACCCGGTTGACGTACCGGCAGTTGGCGGCGAAGACCGGCTGGTCGCGCGGGATCATCGGGGAGTACTTCGCCGGCAACATCCTGCCCCCGCCGGAGCGGTTCGACGCGCTCATCCGGCTGCTCGGGGCGACCCCCACCGAGCAGGGAGTGCTGGCCACCGCGCGGGACCGGATCGAGGAGCGACGTCGACGTCCGACGCGGGACCACACGGCCACCGGCCGGGCGGGCGCCGGGGCCGTACGGGCCCGCAGCGGCGGCACCCGGGCCGCCCCGGCACCGACCCGCTTCCCCGTCCCCCGCCAACTGCCCCCGGCGCTGCCCGGATTCGTCGGACGTGCCGCCCAGCTCGCCCAGCTCGATGTCGCCTGCGCCGGCCCGGACACCTCCGGCGACGGCGACCGGGCGCCGGCCACCGTGGTGACGCTGTCCGGCACGGCCGGGGTGGGCAAGACGACGCTTGCGGTGTACTGGGGGCACCGGGTCGCCGACCGCTTCCCGGACGGTCAGCTCTACGTCGACCTGCGCGGATTCGACTCCACCGGAACTGTGGTGACGACCGTCGAGGCGGTACGCGGTTTCCTGGAGGCCCTTGAGGTGCCGCCCGAACGGATCCCCACCCACCTGCCCGCGCAGGTGGGTCTCTACCGCAGCCTGCTCGCCGGTCGCCGGATGCTGGTGCTGCTGGACAACGCCCGCGACGCCGACCAGGTTCGCCCGCTGCTGGTCGGCAGCTCGACCTGCCTGGTCCTGGTCACCAGCCGCAACCGGTTGGCCGGCCTGGTCGCCACCGAGGGCGCCCGGCCGGTCGGCGTCGACCTGCTCAGCGCCGCCGAGGCCTGGCAGCTGTTGGCCCGGCGGCTCGGCGCCGACCGGTTGGCGGTCGAGCCGCAGGCCGTGGACGAGATTATCGAGCGATGCGCGCGGCTGCCGCTGGCCCTGGCGGTGCTCGCCGCGAGGAGTGCGGCGAATCCCGCGTTCTCCCTGGCCACCCTCGCCGCCGAGTTGCGCGCGGCGCCGCGTCCGCTGGATTCCTTCGACGGTGGCGACGCCGGCACCGACGTGCAGGCCGTCTTCTCCTGGTCGTACCGGAGCCTCACGCCCGCGGCGGCACGGCTGTTCCGGCTGTTCGGCTGTCACTCCGGCCCGGACATCGGAGTCGCCGCGGCGGCCAGCCTGGCGGGGCTGCCCCGGGAGCAGGTGCCCCGGCTGCTGGCGGAGCTGGCCCACGCCCATCTCGTCAGCGAGCATGCCCCCGGCCGGTTCGGCGCGCACGACCTGCTCCGGGCGTACGCCGCCGAGCAGGCCGACCGACTCGAGCCGGCCGAGGCGCGGCGGGCCGCGATCCGGCGCGGACTGGACCACTACCTGCACACCGCGCACGCGGCCGCGCTGCTGCTGCAGCCGGGTCGTGATCCGGTCACCCTGGCGGCGGCCCCACCGGGTGTGGCGCCCGAGGAGATCACCGACCACGCGCAGGCGCTCGACTGGTTCACCATCGAGTACCCGGTGCTGCTGGCGGCGGTCGCGCACGCGAAACGTGCCGGTTTCGACGGCCACGCCTGGCAGCTCGCCTGGACGCTTGTGGACTTCCTGCAACGCCGGGGGCGGTGGCCGGACCTGGCCGTCGCCCAGCGGACCGCCCTGGCCGGGGCGCGGCGGGCGGGGGACCGACTCGGGCAGGCGAACGCCCACCGCGACCTCGCCCGGGTGCTGTCCCGGCTGGGCCGGGTGGACGAGGCGGCGAGCAACTACCGGCAGGCCCTGGCGCTCTTCGCAGCGCTGGGTGACCACACCGGGCAGGCGCGTACCCACCGGGCGTTCGGCGCGATGCTCGACGGCCTCGGCCGGTACGCCGAGGCGCTGGACCACGTGCGACGGGCTCTCGCGCTGTACCGCGACGCCGGCCATCTGGCGGGGGAGGCCAGCGCCCGCAACGCGGTGGGTTGGGCGCACGCCCAGCTCGGCCAGTACCGCCCGGCGCTCGCCCACTGCGAGCAGGCGTTGGCGCTGCTGCGCCGGACCGGCGACCGGCACGGTGAGGCGAACACCTGGGACAGCCTCGGCTTCATCCACGCGCGGCTGGGCGACCACCGGGAGGCGATCCGCTGCTACGGGCGGGCGCTGCGGCTGTATCGGCGGATCAGCGACCGCTACGACGAGGCGGACACCCTCTCCCGGCTCGGCGAGAGCCGGCACGCGGCGGGGGACCCGGCCGGCGCGGCGCGTACCTGGCGGCGTGCCCTGGGCATCCTCGACGACCTCGGTCACCCCGACGGCGAGCGGGTCCGCGCCCTGCTGAGCCGGGCGGCAACCGCCCCGGGCTGACGCACGTGCCGGGAGGGGGATGCCGGCAGCCGGCGGCACCGGGATGATGGAGCCTCCGACGCATCGACGGGGGAGGCCAGCCATGGATGCTGCCGAGGCGCTCACACTGCTCATGTCGCCGCAGGGACGCGTCGATCCGTACCCGACGTACGAACGGCTGCGCTCGCACGGCCCGGTGGTGCAGGCGTTGCCCGGCATGTACGTGGTGACCGGCTACCCGGAGGTCGACGAGCTGCTGCGCGACCCCCGGCTCGGGGTGCTCGACGACGCGCTGCGGGACCAGATCTGGCCGAACTGGCGGCAGAGCCCGGCGATCACGTCGATCGCCCGGTCCATGCTGCGCACCAACCCGCCCGATCACAGCCGTATGCGCCGACTCGCCGCCGGCGCGTTCAGCCCGCGTCGGATCGCCGGGATGCGCGACGTGGTGCACGCCCAGGCCGAGGAACTGCTCGACGCGATAATTGCCCGCGCCTCTGACGGCGAGCCGATCGACCTGCTGGCCGACTTCGCGTACCCGCTGCCGGTCGGGGTGATCTGCGCGCTGCTCGGCGTGCCGGCGCAGGACCGGCCGCTGTTCCGCCGCTGGGCCGGCGACCTGACCGGGGTGCTGGAGCCGGAGATCACCACCGAGGAACTGGCCGTCGCCGACGCGGGCGCCGCCGAGCTGCGCGACTACTTCGTCGAGCTGATCGTCGCCCGACGCCGGGCACCGGCCGATGATCTGACCACCGCGCTGGTCCAGGTGCACGACGCCGACGGCGCCCGGCTCGCCGGCGACGAACTGTTGGCCAACCTGGTCGTGCTGCTGGTCGCCGGCTTCGAGACCACCACCAACCTGCTCGGCAACGGCCTGGTGGTGCTGCTGCGCCACCCCGAGGCCGCCTCGGCGCTGCGCGCCGACCCCGGGCTCGCCCCGGCGTACGTCGAGGAGCTGCTGCGCTACGACTCCCCGGTGCAGCTGACCACCCGGACGAGCACCGCGCCGGTGCGCTGCGGCGGGCTCGACCTGCCGGCCGGCAGTACGGCGCTGCTGCTGCTCGGCGCGGCCAACCGCGACCCGCGCCGGTTCCCCGACCCGGGACGCTTCGATCCGACCCGCGACCAGGCGCACCCGCTGTCCTTCGGTGCCGGCCCGCACTACTGCCTCGGCGCCGGCCTGGCCCGGCTGGAGGCGCAGCTGGCGTTCCCGATGCTGCTGCGCCGCCTGCCCGAGCTGGCCCTGGCGGGGCCGCCTCGGCACCGGACCCGCCTGACCCTGCGCGGCTACGAGAGCCTGCCGGTGACGCTGGGCACACCGGCGCCTGCCGATCGAGGTACGCCGGCCGGGGCGCTCGGGAGCACTCCGTAGACTGGTACGGCACCGCTCGCCCGCCTGATGAAGGAGCCGTCCCGCGTGACCGTCCAGCCCATCCGTCTGTTTGGGGATCCGGTGCTGCGCACGCCGGCCGATCCGGTTGTCGACTTCGACGCCGAGCTACGTCGGCTCGTCGCCGACCTCACCGACACGATGCGGGGGCAAAACGGCGCCGGCCTGGCCGCGCCGCAGCTCGGTGTGAGCCTGCGGGTGTTCACCTTCGACGTCGACGACGTCCTCGGGCACCTGATCAACCCGGTGCTGGAGTTCCCCGACGAGGAGGAGCAGGACGGCCCCGAGGGCTGCCTGTCCATCCCCGGGCTCTACTTCGACACGAAGCGCCGGCAGAACGTCGTCGCCAAGGGCTTCAGCTCGTTCGGTGATCCGATGCAGATCGTCGGCACCGGCCTGATGGCCCGCTGCCTGCAGCACGAGACCGACCACCTCGACGGGGTGCTCTTCCTGGACCGACTGGATACGGAGGGGCGCAAGGAAGCCATGAAGGCGATCCGCCAGGCCGAGTGGTACGACGCGGCGGCCCCGCCCACGGTCAAGCTCAGCCCGCACATCAGCGACCCCTTCGGTCTGGGGCGCTGACCCGGATGCGCGTGATCTTCGCCGGTACGCCGGCCGTCGCCGTACCCGCCCTTGCCGCCGTCGCGGCCTCCCGGCACGAGCTGGTCGCCGTGGTCACCCGGCCCGACGCGCCCGCCGGGCGGGGGCGTGGCCTGTCCCGCTCCCCGGTCGGCGCGTGGGCCGACGAGCACGGCGTCGAGGTGCTGACGCCGGCCCGCCCCCGCGACCCGGAGTTCCTCGACCGGCTGCGCGAGCTGTCCCCGGACTGCGTGCCGGTGGTCGCCTACGGCGCGCTGGTGCCGCCGGCAGCCCTGGAGATCCCCCGGTACGGCTGGATCAACCTGCACTTCTCGCTGCTGCCCGCCTGGCGGGGCGCCGCGCCCGTGCAGCACGCGGTGCTGCACGGCGACGAGCTGACCGGCGCCAGCGTCTTCCAACTGGAGCAGGGCCTGGACACCGGGCCCGTCTTCGGCACCCTGACCGACGAGATCCGCCCCGGCGACACCTCCGGCGACCTGCTGGAGCGGCTCGCCGACTCCGGCGCCGGGCTGCTGGTGGCGGTGCTCGACGCGATCGCCGACGGCACCGCGCGTGCCGAGCCGCAGCCCGCCGACGGGGTGTCGCTGGCGCCGAAGCTGACCGTGGAGGACGCCCGGGTGCGCTGGAGTGACCCCGCCTTCGCGGTGGACCGGCGGATCCGCGCCTGCACGCCGGCCCCGGGCCCGTGGACGACCTTCCGGGACGAGCGGGTGAAGCTCGGCCCGGTCGCTCCGGTGGCCGACGGCCCGGACCTGAAACCGGGGGAGCTGTTGGTGGAGAAGACCCGGGTGCTGGCCGGCACGGCCACCGTGCCGGTGCGCCTCGGTGAGGTCCGCGCCGCGGGCAAGCGGGCCATGGCGGCCACCGACTGGGCGCGCGGCGTCCGCGTCAACGCCGGCGAGGGTCTCGCGTGACGACCCCGGAGGGGACGCGTCCGTTCCGAGGCGGTTCGTCCGCCGGCCGCGGCGGCGACCGCCGGCCGACCCGGCCGCCACTGGACCGGCCACGACGCGTGGCGTACGAGGCGGTGGCCGCCGTGCACCGCGACGACGCCTTCGCCAACCTGGTGCTGCCCGCCATCCTGCGCGAGGAGGGGCTGTACGGCCGCGACGCGGCGTTCGCCACCGAGCTGACCTACGGCACCCTGCGCCACCTCGGCACGCTCGACGCGATCCTCAGCGACGCGTCCGGGCGGGACGTGGCCCGCATCGACCCGCCGGCGCGCGACGCGCTGCGGATCGGGGCGTACCAGCTGCTGCACACCCGGGTGCCCCCGCACGCCGCCGTGTCGTCGACCGTGGACCTGGTCCGCTCGGTCGCGCCGGGCGCCGCCGGGTTCGCCAACGCGGTGCTGCGCGAGGTGTCCACCCGCGACATCGACGGGTGGGTGGCCAAGCTCGCCCCGCCGATCGAGACCGACCCGGTCGGGCACCTGGCGCTGGCGTACAGCCACCCGCAGTGGATCGTGCGGGCCTTCTCCGAGGCGCTCGACGGCGACCTGGGCGAGACCGCCCGGCTCCTGATCGAGGACAACGAGCGTCCCCCGGTGCACCTGTGCGCCCGCCCCGGCCTGATCGACCCGATCGAGCTGGCCGACCAGGTCGGCGGCGCGCCCGGCGCCTTCTCGCCGTACGCCGTCTATCTGCCCGGCGGCGCGCCGGGCGACGTGCCGGCGGTGGTCGACGGTCGCGCCCACGTCCAGGACGAGGGCTCCCAGCTCGTGGCCGCCGCGCTCGCCGACGCGCCGCTGGACGGCCCAGACGGGCGCTGGCTGGACCTGTGCGCCGGTCCGGGCGGCAAGGCCGGCCTGCTCGGCGCGTTGGCCGCGCAGCGCGGCGCCCACCTGACCGCCGTGGAGGTGGCCGAGCACCGGGCTCGGCTGGTGTCCCAGGCGACAAGGGGTCTGCCGGTGACCGTGGTGGCCACCGACGGTCGTGAGGTCGGCGCGGACCCGAAGCTGCCGGAGGGCCACTTCGACCGGGTGCTGGTGGACGCCCCGTGCACCGGGCTGGGCTCGCTGCGTCGCCGGCCCGAGTCGCGCTGGCGCCGCCAGCCCTCCGACCTGCCCCCGTTGACCCGGCTGCAGCGGGAGTTGCTGGGCGCGGCGCTGCGGGCGGTCCGACCGGGCGGGCTGGTCGCCTACGTCACCTGCTCGCCGCACACCGTCGAGACGCACGTCACCGTCACCGAGGCGGCTCGCCGCAGCGGCGTGTCGGTGGACTTCGTCGACGCCCGACCGCTGCTGCCGGCCGGCATGCCCGGCCTGGGCGACGGCCCCACCGTGCAGCTCTGGCCGCACCGCCACGGCACCGACGCGATGTTCCTCGCCGTCCTGCGCAAGGGCTGACAGCCGTCCTGCCCGAGGGCTGAACGCGACACCGCACCCGGCCGAGCCGGCCGGGTGCGGTCGTGCGGCCGGGGTCAGGTGACCGGAAGGCCCTTGGTGCCGGCGTTCTTCAGCGAGCGGGTCAGGTTCCGGTCGCTGATCCAGAGGAAGCACTGCACGCCGCGGTTGCCGTTGCGCCACTCCTGCTCGTACGGCTGGTAGTAGATCGTTCCGGCGCGGAAGTCGAGCTGCGAGTTGTCGGGCACCTTGGCGTACTTGGCCGTCACCGACTGGCACGCCCGGTGGGTGCGCTTGGTGGTGCGGTTGAACTCGGCGTAGCTGATGTCCGGGGCCTGCCAGATACCGACGAACTCGGCGTGGTGCTTGGCGGTGCAGGACACCGCCACCATCTCCTCGATCTTGTCCTTGTCCAGCTTGGGGTTGAAGCAGCGGTACGCCAGCGGCGACGCGCCGGTCAGGGCACCCCGCAGGCTGCCGGTGCGCAGGTCGACGGCGGTGTCGTCGATGCTGGCGATCTCGGTGACGTCACAGCGGTACCAGCGGGCCCCGCCGGCCCAGGCGGCCGGCGAGGGCAGCACGACGGCGAGCCCGAGGCGCCCCGAGCGCCAGTCGCCGCCGACGGCCTTGTTGACCTCCGTCTCGCAGCCGGCCTGCGCGGCCCGCATGCCTACCGAGCCGGGTGGCGGAGGTGTGCCGCGTTCGGTGCCGGGGCCGGTGAGCGTACCGACGTGCAGGGTCTCCACCCGGTGCGACTCGGCGCACTCCATCGGGTTGTAGCCGCTGAGGAAGCCGACCTGCTGGGAGGAGTGGTGGCAGACGCCGGCGGTGGGGACGAACTGCTGCGCCGCCACGGGCGCCGGCCAGTCGTCGATGAGGTCACGGTCGACTCCGGCGGGTGCGCCACAGCCGGTGAGCGCCAGCGCCACCACCGCGCCCCCGGCAATCGCCGTCAACCACCGTCGCATCGTCGACCTCCCGCCGCTGGTGACCTCCGGACGGCCCCCAGCCGGCCGGTAGCGCCACGGCGCAGCAGCATACGGCACCGTGACTCAGATCGCGGGCAGTCCCTCGGGGCCGGCGCCGCGCATCGAACGGGTGAGTTTGCGGTCGTCGCTCCACAGGAAACAGCGCACTCCACGGTCGCCCTCCTCCCATTCCCGCTGCGACGGTGGGTAGTAGATGGACCCGGCCCGGTACGGCAGGTCGCTGTTGTTCGGCACGGCCGCGTACGTGGCGATCAGCGCCATGCAGCGCCGGTGCGCCTGCTCACCCGCGCGGGTGAACTCGGCCCAGCTCATGTCCCGTTCCTCGTAGACGCCGACGAACTCGGCGCGGTGCGGCTCCGTGCAGAGCACCGGGGCCATGTAGTTGAGGTTGTCGCCGATCAGCTTGGGGTCGAAGCAGCCGTGGGTCAGCGGGGTGTCGCCGATCAACGCGCCGCGCAGGCTGCCGACGCGGTTCACCGGCCGGGTGTTGTCGATGCTGTCGGTCTCGCTGAGGTCGCAGCGGAACCAGCGTGCGCCGCCGGTCCAGGCTGGGCCGCTGGGCAGCGAGAGCGTCAGGGTGAGCCGGGCGGTGTGCCAGTCGCCGCCGAGCACCTCCCGGGCCCGCTGGTCGCACTCGGAGCGGGCCGCGCGCAGCGCGGTCGAGCCCGGGCCCGGTCGGGTGCTGGCCTGCGCGGCCGTGCCGGTGAACGTGCCGACGTGGATCGCCTCGGCGAGGTGGCTGCGGGCGCAGTCGACAGTCTCGTACGTGCTGGCCTGCACGACCGAGGTGATCCGGGGCAGGCAGGTGTCGGTGGCGGGGGTGAACGGTCTCGGAACCCGCAGTGCCGGCCAGTCGTCGGTGAGGTCACCGTCCGCGCCTCGCGCCGGCCCGCAGCCGGCCAGCAGCATCGTCGTGATGCCGACCAGCGCCAGCGCTGGAAGCCACCGTCGCATCGTCCGCCCTCCCGGGAGCTGGCGACCGGTCCTCGCGCCCCGCGGCGCGACCCCGGCGGGCGTGCAGCCTACGGCACCGTCCCGGTTGGAGTGTCGTCGCGTTTGGGTCGATCGGCCAGCCACTGATGTCTGTTCGTCCGGAATCGATGGCCCGGACCGGCCTATTCTGCACTACTGGTCACTGCTGGATCACAGCGTGTCGGAGTTGGTGCCGTGCTGCGGGCGGTGGGTGGCCGCGTTCGTACACTGGCCCCGTGACCGTACCGCCGCCGATCGTCGCGCCGAGCATCCTGGCCGCCGATTTCGCCCGCCTCGCCGAAGAGGTCCGTGCCGTCGAGGACGCCGCGGACTGGTTGCACGTGGACGTGATGGACAACCATTTCGTGCCCAATCTGACCATCGGGCTGCCCGTGGTGCAGAGCCTGCGAGCCGCCACCACGATGCCGTTCGACGTGCACCTGATGATCTCCGATCCGCGGCGGTGGGCCCCCGGCTACGCCGACGCCGGGGCGTACAACGTCACGTTCCACGCCGAGGCGGCCGACGACCCGGTGGCGCTCGCCAAGGACCTGCGCTCGGCCGGCGCGAAGGCGGGGCTGGCCATCGACCGGGACACTCCGATCGAGCCGTACCTGGAGCTGCTGCCCAGCTTCGACACCCTGCTGATCATGACGATCAAGGCGGGCTTCGGCGGGCAGCGGTTCATCCCGCAAATGCTGGACAAGGTCCGCGCCGCCCGTCGGCACGTCGACGCCGGCCACCTGGAGCTGCGCATCGAGGTGGACGGCGGGATCGCCGCCGACACCATCGAGCAGGCGTCCGCCGCCGGGGCGGACGCGTTCGTGGCCGGCACCGCCGTCTACGGCGCCGCCGACCCGGCCGAGGCGGTCCGGCGCCTGCGGGCCCTGGCGGAGCGCGCGGCGCCCGGGGCCTGAGGTGGAGCCCGAGGCCGACCGCAAGGACATCATCCTCGTCGTCGACGACGACGCGGACATCGCTCGGTTCGTCGAGTTCAACCTGCGGTTGCACGGCTTCGAGGTGATCCACGCCAGTGACGGCCAGGAGGCCCTGGAGGTCATCGAGCGGCAACGGCCGGACCTGGCGGTGGTCGACCTCATGATGCCCCGCATCGACGGGCTGGAGCTGACCCGACGGCTGCGCGCCGACCCGATGACCTCCGCCATTCCGGTGATCATGCTGACGGCCAAGGGGATGACCGTGGACAAGGTCCACGGGCTCAGCGCCGGCGCGGACGACTACCTGGTCAAGCCGTTCGACACCGCCGAGCTGGTGGCCCGGGTCTCCTCGACGCTGCGGCGCAACAAGGAGTTCCGGGAGGTCTCCCCGCTGACCGGCCTGCCCGGCAACAGCCGGATCCGGCGGGAGATCAGCGACCGGGTCCGACAAGGAGTGGACTACGCGGTCGGCTACATCGACATCGACCGGTTCAAGAGCGTCAACGACCGGTACGGCTTCGTGCGCGGCGACGACTTCATCTCCGCGCTGGCCCGCAGCCTGCACCGGGCGGTGGTGGCGGTGGGTCTGCCGCCGGCCTTCCTCGGCCACGTCGGCGGCGACGACTTCGTGATCGTCTGCGCGCCGGACCAGGTCCGCCCGCTGACCTCCCGGGCGGTGGTCGACTTCGAGAAGTCCGCCGACACCCTCTACGACCCGACCGACCGTGAGCGCGGGTTCGTCGAGCTGAAGGACCGGCGCGGCACCATCCGCCGGGCCGCCCTGGTTACCCTCTCCATCGGGGTCTCCCTCTCCGACGCCGGCAAGCGGTTCACCGACCCCCTGGAGGCGATCGCGGTCGCCTCGGAGATGAAGACCGTCGCTAAGAGCCAGCCCGGGTCGTACGTGGCGGTGGACCGGCGGCGCGGCGTCACCTGACGCGTGATCCCGCTGTGAACTAGCTCGCCTCGATAAGGACACACCGCGTTCGGCGTGTAAGACTGCGGAGTACCCACCACGCGCTGGCGGGACTCGGTGAAATTCCGAACCGGCGGTGATCCACGGTCCAACCGTGGTCAGCCCGCGACCCGGACGGCTCTGCCGCCCGGTGGACCTGGTGAAAATCCGGGGCCGACGGTTGGGGGCGGTTCGTCCGCGCCCAGACAGTCCGGATGGGAGACAGCGCGCGGGACGGACGGGTCTTCAGCCGGCCGCTGGCGTCAGCGTGCCGTGCCGCCCATCCGGGTCGGCTGTGCCGTACCCGGAATCCGCCGCCGCCTGCCCGCGGTCCATGCCGCCTCCCTGACCGCCCGCGCGCGGACCGGCGAGTGAGAGGGCAGAACAGGGCGATGGCCAGCGTCTCCGTCGATGAGGCGATGCGGCGTGCGATCGAGCTGGCGGCTCGCGGGCTGGGCACCACCAGCCCCAACCCGGTGGTCGGGTGCGTGCTGCTCGACGCCGACGGCGAGGTCGTGGGGGAGGGCTTCCACGCCTACGCCGGTGGGCCGCACGCCGAGATCGTCGCGCTGGCCCAGGCCGGCCCGCGCGCCGAGGGCGGCACCGCGGTCGTCACTCTGGAACCCTGCGACCACACCGGCCGCACCGGCCCCTGCAGCACCGCGCTCGTCCAGGCCGGGGTGGCCCGCGTGGTCATCGCGGTGCCCGATCCGAACCCGGTGGCCTCCGGCGGCGCCGCCACGTTGCGCGCCGCCGGGGTCCAGGTGGATCTGGGCGTACGCGGCGACGAGGCCGAGGCCGGCAACGTCGCGTGGTTGACCTCGATGCGCCGGGGCTGGCCGTACGTCATCTGGAAGTACGCCGCCACCGTCGACGGCCGGTCCGCCGCCGCGGACGGCACCAGCATGTGGATCACCTCGGAGGCGGCCCGGATCGACGTGCACGCGCTGCGCGGCACTGTCGACGCGGTCGTCGCCGGGGTGGGCACCGTGCTCGCCGACGATCCCCGGTTGACGGCCCGCAACCTGCGCGACGGCAGCCTGGCCATCCGGCAGCCGCTGCGGGTGGTGGTGGACAGCTCGGGGCGTACCCCCCTCGACGCCCGGGTCCGCGACGGCGCCGCGCGGACGTGGATCGCGACCGCGACCGAGGTGGGCGCGGGCCCGGACGGCCGGGTCGACCTGTCGGCGCTGCTCGCGGCGCTGCACCAGCGCGGGGTCCGCGCGGTGCTGCTGGAGGGCGGCCCCCGGCTGGCCGGCGCGTTCCTGGCCGCCGGCCTGGTCGACAAGATCGTCGGGTACGTCGCGCCCCGGCTGCTCGGCGCCGGCCCCACCGCCCTGGTCGACGCGGGAGTGACGACCATCGCTGAGGCCATCGATCTGGAGTTCGTCGACGTTACGCAGATCGGTCCGGATCTCCGGATCACCGCTTTGCCCCGCAAAAGGGAGGGCTGACATGTTCACCGGCATTGTCGAGGAGTTGGGGGAGATCGTCCGGGTCACGGCCACGGCGGGCGATTCGGCGCTGATCGCCGTGCGCGGCCCGTTGGTCACCTCGGACGCCCGCCACGGTGATTCCATCGCCGTCAACGGCGTCTGCCTGACGGTGGTGGACGCGGCCGACGGCGTCTTCACCGCCGACGTCATGGGCGAGACCCTGCGCCGGTCCGCGCTGGGCGCGCTGCGTCCCGGCGACCCGGTCAACCTGGAACGGGCGGCGGCGCTGGGCAGCCGCCTCGGCGGGCACCTCGTGCAGGGCCACGTCGACGGCGTCGGCGAACTGATCTCCCGGGAACCGGCCGAGCAGTGGGAGACGGTGCGGTTCCGGCTGCCCGCCGCCCTGGCCCGGTACGTGGTGGAGAAGGGCTCGATCACCATCGACGGCGTGTCGCTGACCGTGGCCGAGGTGGGCGCGGACGAGTTCTCCGTCGGACTGATCCCCACCACCCTGAAGCTGACCACGCTCGGCGCGAAGGGCGTCGGCGACCCGGTCAACCTGGAGGTCGATGTGCTGGCCAAGTACGTCGAGCGGCTGCTCGGCGCCCGGCTCACCGACGCGTCCGGGGCGACCCCGAGCACGGGCGGGGTGGCCTGATGGGTCCCCTCGGCTGGCTGCTCGACGCCCAGGTGCAGGTGGCCGGCTCGCCGGTGCTGGCCCGGGAGATCGTCGGCAACGTGTTCGGGCTGGTCTCCGCGCTGCTCGGGTTGCGCCGGCTGGTCTGGGCGTGGCCGGTCGGCATGATCGGCAACGCGCTGCTGTTCACCGTCTTCCTCGGCGGGGTGTTCGCCACCCCGCAGGCGCACGACCTGTACGGGCAGGCCGGCCGGCAGGTGTTCTTCTTCGCGGTCAGCGTCTACGGCTGGTGGCGGTGGCGCCGCAACAGCCGCGTCGACGCCGACCACGCCGCGGTGCTGCCGCGCTGGGCCACCGGGCGGGAGCGGCTCGTGCTGCTGCTGGCCGCCGTCGTCGGCACCGCCGCCGCGTACCCGGTGCTCAAGGCGCTGGGCTCCTGGGGTCCGCTGCCGGACGCCTGGATCCTCACCGGCAGCCTGCTGGCCACCTACGGCATGGCCCGCGGCTGGGTCGAGTTCTGGCTGGTGTGGATCGCGGTGGACGCGGTGGGCGTGCCGCTGCTGCTGCGCGGCGGGTTCTACCCGTCCGCGGCCATGTACCTGGTCTACGGCGCCTTCTGCGCCTGGGGCTTCGCCGCCTGGTGGCGCACCTCGCGCGCCACCCGGCCGGCCGCAGCCCTCCCGCCCACCTACACGGAGGCCGTCGCATGAGCGAGCGCAGCGAGCGAATCATCAGGTGCAGTCCGATGGTGCCTGGTGACGCCATGGAGCGAAGCGGAGTGGCGGCATGAGCAGCTTCGCGGATATCGACGAGGCGATCGCCGAGATCGCCGCCGGGCGGCCGGTCGTCGTGGTCGACGACGCCGATCGGGAGAACGAGGGCGACCTGATCTTCGCGGCCGAGCGGGCCACGCCGGAGCTGATGGCGTTCATGGTGCGCCACACCTCCGGGTACGTCTGCGTGGCGTTGACCGAGAGCGAGGCCGACCGGCTCGACCTGCCGCCGATGCACCACACCAACCAGGATCGGCGCGGCACCGCGTACACGGTGACCGTGGACGCCCGGGAGGGGATCAGCACCGGCATCTCGGCGGCCGACCGCGCGCACACCAGCCGGCTGCTCGCCGGCGCGGCGACCGACCCGACCGACCTGGCCCGGCCCGGGCACGTGGTGCCGCTGCGCGCCCGCGAGGGCGGGGTGCTGCGCCGACCCGGGCACACCGAGGCGGCGATCGACCTGACCCGGCTCGCCGGGCTGCGCCCGGCCGGCGTGCTCTGCGAGCTGGTCAACGACGACGGCACCATGATGCGGTTGCCGGACCTGGAGAAGTTCGCCGCCGAGCACGGCCTCATGCTGATCACCATCGCCGACCTGATCGCCTACCGGCGGCGTACCGAGAAGCAGGTCGAGCTGGTCGCCGACGCCCGGATGCCGACCCGGCACGGGGTGTTCCGGGCGCTCGGCTACCGCGCCGAGCACGACCCGGCCGAGCACGTCGCGATGGTGCTCGGTGACCTCGGCGACGGTCAGGACGTGCTGGTCCGGGTCCACTCCGAGTGCCTGACCGGGGACGTGTTCGGCTCGCTGCGCTGCGACTGCGGGCCGCAGCTGGACGCCGCGCTGGCCCGGGTCGCCCGCGAGGGCCGGGGCGTGGTGCTCTACGTGCGCGGGCACGAGGGCCGCGGCATCGGCCTGCTGCACAAGCTGCAGGCGTACCAGTTGCAGGACCAGGGTCGCGACACCGTGGACGCCAACCTCGACCTGGGTCTGCCGGCCGACGCCCGCGACTACGGCACCGGCGCGCAGATCCTGTACGACCTGGGCGTGCGCTCGATGCGGCTGCTCACCAACAACCCGGCGAAGCGGGCCGGGCTGGAAGGCTACGGGCTCACCGTCACCGGCCGCGAGAGCCTGCCGGCCGGCGCGCACCCGGAGAACCTGCGCTACCTGCGCACCAAGCGGGACCGGATGGGTCACCTGCTGGACGAGTTGGACGAGGTGTCCGAGGCGCCGCTGGGGCGTCCGGTCGCCGACGACGAGATCGGAGCATGACGATGGCGGGTTTCGGCGAGCCGGGAGTCGAGGCGGTCGACGCCGCGGGGTTGACCGTCGGGGTGGTGGCCGCACGCTGGCACGGCGACCTGACCGACCACATGCTGGAGCGCGCGGTCGCCGCCGCCGAGGCGTGCGGGGCGCGGTCCGTGGTGGCGCGGGTCGCCGGCTCCGTCGAGCTGCCGGTCGTCGCCCAGGCCCTCGCCCGCCGCTGCGACGTGGTGGTCGCGCTCGGCGTGGTCGTGCGGGGCGCCACCGCCCACTTCGACTACGTGTGCCGGTCGGTCACCGACGGGCTGACCCGGGTGGCGCTGGACGAGGGCAAACCGGTGGCGCACGGCGTGCTCACCGTGGAGACCATCGAGCAGGCCCGGGACCGCGCCGGGCTGCCCGGCTCGGCGGAGGACAAGGGCTGGGCGGCGACCGTGGCGGCGCTCGACGCGGCGCTGGCCGTCCGGACCGTGGCCGCCGGCAACGCGCAGCGGGTCGGCTTCGGCGGCTGACGCCGCCTCCGGCCCTGCTCGGCTTCGGTGCCGGCCGGCTTCGGAGCCTGCGCGGCCTCGGAGTCGGCCGGCTTCGGTGTCGGCTGGCCTCAGAGTCGGCCGGCCTCAGAGTCGGCTGGCCTCGGAGCCGGCTGGCCTCAGAGTCGGCCGGCCTCGATGATGCGGCGCAGGAACTGGCGGGTCCGGGCCTGGGTCGGCTCGCCGAGCACCTGCTCCGGTGGGCCGCTCTCGACGACGCGCCCCGCGTCGAGGAAGCACACCTCGTCGGCGACCTCCCGGGCGAAACCCATCTCGTGGGTGGCCAGCACCATGGTCATCCCGTCGGCCTTCAGGTCCCGGATCATCGTGAGCACCTCGCCGACGAGTTCCGGGTCCAGGGCCGAGGTGACCTCGTCGAGCAGCATCAGGCGGGGCGAGTTCGCCAGCGCCCGGACGATCGCCACCCGCTGCTGCTGCCCGCCGGAGAGCGCGTCCGGGTAGGCGTGCGCCTTCGCGCCCAGCCCCACCCGGTCGAGCAGGTCGCGGGCCTGGGCCTCGGCCTCGGCGCGGGACCGCCCGTGCACGCGCCGGGGCGCGAGGGTGATGTTGTCCAGCACGCTCAGGTGCGGAAACAGGTTGTACGCCTGGAACACCATGCCGATCCGCCGGCGAACCCGGTCGGCGTCCACCCGGGGGTCGGAGATGTCCTCCCCGTCCAGCTCGATGGTGCCGTCGTCCACCTCCTCCAGGAGGTTCACGCACCGCAGCAGGGTGGACTTGCCCGACCCGGACGCCCCGATCAGGGCCACCACCCGATGCTCGGCGACCGTCAGGTCGAGCCGGTCCAGCACGATGTGGCCGGCGAACTCCTTGCGCAGACCCCGGCAGCGCAGCAGCGCCATGGTCAGCCTCCCGACTGGCGACGGGCCGAGCGCAGCGTCACCCAGTCGGTGACGGCGATCAGCGGGATCGCGAGCAGCACGAACAGCACTCCGGCCACGACGTACGGGGTGTAGTTGAACGACTGGGCGGTGGCGATCTGGGCGGCGCGGACCGCGTCGATCGGGCCGGCGAGCGAGACCAGCCCGACGTCCTTCTGCAGGGCCACCACGTCGTTGAGCAGCGGTGGCGCCACCCGGCGCACGGCCTGCGGCAGCACCACGTGCCGCATCGTCTGCCGGTAGGTCAGGCCCAGCGAGCGGGCCGCGGCGAGCTGGCTGGGGTGCACCGACTCGATGCCGGCCCGGAACACCTCGGCCAGGTAGCCGCCGTAGGTGAGCACCAGCGCGAGCCCGCCGAGCACCAGCACCGACGGCATGCCCCGCAGCCGTAGCCCGGGGACGCCGAGGGTGAGCAGGTACAGCACGATGATCAGCGGCAGACCCCGGAAGGTGTACGTGTAGCCGGCGGCCAGCGCCCGTACCGGAAAGAAGACCGGGCCGCGCAGTGTCCGCAGCACGGCGATCGCCAGCCCGAGCAGCAGCGCGCCGGCCGCGCAGCAGACCAGCAGCCGGACGTTGAGCCAGAGCCCGTCCAGCACGGCCGGCAGCGCGTCGGCCCCGATCTGCGGGTCGAAGAACGACTGCCGGACCCGGTCCCAGCCCGGAGCGCCGGTCACGGCGACGACCAGCAACGTGCCGAGCGCCGCCGTGGAGAAGGCCGCGATCAGCACGCTGTGCACGCTCTGCCGACGCCGGTACGCCGACCGCCGCAGCTGCGCCGCGGAGGGGGTGTGTTCCCGCGGCGTCACTTCAGCTCGGCCGCTCCCGCCACCTGCGCGAGCCACTTCTGCTCCAGTTCGGTCAGCGTGCCGGCCTCGCTGAGCTGACCGACCGCGCCGCTCACGCAGCGGGTCAGCGGCGAGTTCTTGTCCAGCAGCAGCCCGAACGCCTCCGGCACGCCCACCTGCGGCACCTGCCCGACGATCGTCGCGTCGGTGATCTCCGCGCCGGTGATGTAGAAGGCGGTCGGCAGGTCCACCACGAGCCCGTCGATCTGCCCGTTCTGCAGGGCCTTCTTGGCGTCGTCGTTGCTGTTGTAGACCTGCGGCTTCGCGGACGGCTTGATGACGTCCGTGATCGCCTGGTAGCTGGTCGTGCCGACCTGGGCGCCGAGCCGGGCGCCGCGCAGGTCGGCCAGCGAGGTCTTGCCGGCGATCTTCGAGGACTTCAGCGCGATGACGGTCTGCCGCACCAGGTAGTACGGCGCCGAGAAGTCCACCGCCTGCTTGCGCTCCTCGGTGACGGAGAACTGGTTGATGTCGAAGTCGAAGTTCTTCTCCCCGGGCGCGATCGCGGTGTCGAACTTGACCCGGGTCCAGGTGACGTCGCCCCGGGCGTAGCCGAGCTTGTCGGCCACCGCGTACGCGACGGCGGCCTCGAAGCCCTCGCCGTTGTCCGGCTTGTCCTGCCGGAACCACGGCTCGTACGCCGGCTGGTCGGTGGCGATGGTGAGCTTGCCCGGCGTACGGGTGGGCAGGCTGTCCTTCGTGCAGGACGGCGAGGCGGTCGGTGTCGGTTCCTCGTCCTGTGGCGCGCATCCGGCGGTGGCGACGACGACGCCGGCGAGGGTGAGCGCGAAGAGGCGTGAGCGGCTGGCCATGGCGGACAGCGTAGAGGTCCATGGGCGTCGATCGAAGATTTTCCCACCATGTTGATAGGGAATTGTCCGCCTGCTGGGTCGCGGTGGACCCGGACTCGGGGCGCCGGCCCGGCGGCTGGAAGAATCGTTCCCCGTGAAGACGTTCGAGGAGTTGTTCGCCGAGCTGCAGGCCAAGGCCGCCGCCGGCACCCCGGGCTCGGGCACCGTCGCCGCCCTGGACAAGGGCGTGCACTTCATCGGCAAGAAGGTTGTCGAGGAGGCGGCCGAGTCGTGGATGGCCGCCGAGCACGAGGGCCCGGAGCGCACCGCCGAGGAGATCTCCCAGCTGCTCTACCAGGTCCAGGTGCTGATGCTCGCCAGCGGCCTCGAGCTGAAGGACGTCTACCGACATCTGTGAGTGCGCCCCGTCGTTGATCAGATCCGATCGAAGGAGCACTCCGTCATGTTGCGTGTCGCCATCCCCAACAAGGGCACCCTGGCCGAGCCGGCCGCCCAGATGCTGCGCGAGGCGGGCTACCGCCAGCGCACCGACCCCAAGGACCTCGTCTGCCGCGACGAGGCCAACGATGTCGAATTCTTCTACCTGCGTCCCAAGGACATCGCCACCTACGTCGGCTCCGGTGACCTCGACCTCGGCATCACCGGCCGGGACCTGTTGATCGACTCGGCCGCGCCGGCCGAGGAGGTCGTCGACCTCGCCTTCGGCAAGGCCACCTTCCGCTTCGCCGCCCGCCCCGACGACATCGCCTCCGTGCAGGAGCTGGGCGGGCACCGGATCGCCACCGCGTACCCGGGGCTTGTCGAGCGGCACCTCAGCGAGGCGGGCGTCAAGGCCGACGTGATCCGCCTCGACGGTGCCGTGGAGAACGCCGTACGCCTCGGTGTCGCCGACGTGATCGCGGACGTGGTGGAGACCGGTGCCACCCTGCGCCAGGCGGGCCTGGTGGTCTTCGGTGAGCCGCTGCTGCGCTCGTCGGCGGTGCTGGTCCGTCGGGCCGGCGCGCCGGCGCAGGCGCAGGCCGAGCAGTTGCTGCGCCGCCTGCACGGCGTGCTGGTGGCCCGCCGCTACGTGATGCTCGCCTACGACGTGCCGGCCGGTCTGCTGGACCGCGCCAGCGGGCTCACCCCGGGCATCGAGTCGCCCACCGTGTCGCCGCTGCACCGCGAGGGCTGGGTGGCCGTAGAGGCGATGGTGCTCCGCGACGACGTGCACCGGATCATGGACGAGCTGTACGAACTGGGCGCCCGCGCCATCCTGGTGACGAACATCCACGCCTGTCGCCTCTGAGCGTCTACCCGATCGCGGAAACGGGGGTGTCCGCCCGCGCGGGACACCCCCGTTTCGCTGATCTCGAGTGGATCAACCGGGCTGCGCCGGCCCTGGTGCGCCGCGGGGCGCTGAGTGGTGGCTCGGCGGGTGGTGCGTCTGTGGGGCGGATACGGGTGGCAGACTGGTGGGGTGAGTGACACCGAGCTGGTCCGTCTCAAGCCCCGCCGCATCCGGGTGGTGTGCTGGTCGGCGGCGGTCGCGCTGGTGGTGGTGTTCGCCCTGGTCGCCACCTCGCTGAGCGGGCCGACCGGCGACGGCTACGGCAGCTTCCAGCGCGGCGATCAGATCGCCATGATCGGTCTGGGCATCTTCGGGGCGCTGGGTTTCCTGCTGTTCACCCGCCCGCGGGTGGAGGCGGACGCGCGGGGCATCCGGGTGCGCAACGTCATCAGCTCGTACGAGCTGCCCTGGGAGGTTGTCCGGGGTGTCCGTTTCGACCGGGGCGCGCCGTGGGCGAGCCTGGAGCTGCACGACGACGACCTGCTGCCGATGGTCGCCCTGCAGGCGGCCGACAAGGAGCTGGCGGTCGACGGGGTCCGCGCCCTGCGCCGGCTGCACGAGGCCCACCTGAACCGCCTCGCCCAGCGCGCCGCCGGCAGCTGACCCGCCGCGCGGCGACCCGGGCCACCGTCGGCGCTGCTCACGGCCGGGGGTGCCCGGTTTGGGGGCGGGCGAGGCGGCGGTGTACTGTTGTCGTGTCGACCAGGCTGTCTCCGCATGCGAGCAGACAGCCTTGAAAGCGGAGCGCCTGCTCCCACCCGAGTCGCCGCCACGGTGGCCGGGTCCGGTCACCGGTTCCGGGCACGTCCCGGTCCCGGACGTGTGATCCTGTGATCGCGCCGACCGGTCGAGCGGGCCCTGGCATGCGCCGGGGCCTTCTGCTTTCCGGGTCGGTTCCCACCCGGGAGCCGCGGGGGTCGGCGACAGAGCAGAAACGACTCGAGGAGGCCCCATCAGCGTCGAACCACGCGTGAACGAGCAGATCCGGGCACGTGAGGTCCGACTGGTCGGCCCCGAGGGTGAGCAGGTGGGCATCGTCCCGCTGGAGCGCGCCCTTCAGCTGGCCGCGGACGTCGATCTGGACCTGGTCGAGGTTGCGCCGATGGCGCGCCCGCCGGTGTGCAAGCTCATGGACTTCGGCAAGTTCAAGTACGAGAGCGCACTCAAGGCGCGCGAAGCGCGGCGTAATCAGCAGCAGACCGTCATCAAGGAAATGAAGCTTCGGCCGAAGATCGACCCGCACGACTACGAGACCAAGAAGGGTCACGTGGTGCGGTTCCTCAAGGCGGGCGACAAGGTCAAGGTGACGATCATGTTCCGCGGTCGCGAGCAGAGCCGCCCGGAGCTGGGTTACCGGCTCCTGCGTCGGCTCGAGTCCGAGATCACGGAACTGGGATACGTCGAGGCCGCTCCCAAGCAGGACGGCCGAAACATGATCATGGTTCTCGCCCCGCATCGGGCCGTCAAGGCCTCCGCGGTCGCCGCCACGGCGTCCCGCGGTGCACCTCGGGACCGGGCAGCGGACGAGTCCGCCGCTCCGGAAACCGATGAGACCGCGGCGGTCGGCGAGACCGCAGCAGCCGGTGACACCGGCACCGCCGCCGACACCAGCGGCGAGTAACAGGGGAGAGACGTTCCACATGCCGAAGATGAAGAGCCACACGGGTATGGGTAAGCGGGTCAAGGTGACCGGCAAGGGCAAGATCGTTGCCCAGCAGGCCGGCCTCCGCCACAACCTGGAGAAGAAGCCCTCCACCCAGACCCGCCGGCTGACCGGCACGGTCGTGCTGGCCAAGGCCGACGTCAAGCGCATCAAGAAGCTGCTCGGCCGCTGACGCGCGCCACCTTTACGTAATAAGGAGTTGAGATGGCACGCGTCAAGCGGGCTGTGAACGCCCAGAAGAAGCGTCGTACCCTGCTGGAGACCGCGAGTGGTTACCGCGGTCAGCGCTCCCGGCTGTACCGCAAGGCCAAGGAGCAGGTGCTGCACTCGATGCAGTACGCCTACCGGGACCGTCGCGACCGCAAGGGCGACTTCCGGCAGCTGTGGATCCAGCGGATCAACGCGGGCGCCCGGGCCAACGGGATGACCTACAACCGTCTGATCCAGGGCCTGCGTCTGGCCGGCATCGAGGTCGACCGCAAGATCCTGGCCGACCTGGCTGTCAACGACGCCGCCGCCTTCGCGGCGATCGTCGAGCTGGCCCGGGCCGCGGTCGCGGCCGAGGGCACCGGCGGCGCGGCGGCCCAGGCCGCCTGATCCCCCCGCACCAGAGCGAGGCGTCTCCCGTGTCGGCACCGCCGTCCGGGGGGCGCCTCGATCGTGCCGGAGGAACACACACCATGGCCTTCACCCCGCGTACCCCCAGGGTCGTCGCCGCACGCCGCCTGCAACGCCGCCGGGACCGCGACGCCACCGGCCGTTTCCTGGCCGAGGGCCCGCAGGCGGTCCGCGAGGCCCTGGCCCGGCCGGGGGTGGTCACCGAGCTGTTCGGTACGCCCGCCGCGCTGGACCGGCACCCGGAGCTGGCCGCGACGGCGGCCCGTGCCGACGTGCCGGTCTCCGAGGTGACCGACGACGCGGTCGCCGCGCTGGCCGAGACCGTCGCCCCCCAGGGGCTGGTCGCCGTCTGCCGGCACCTCGACGTGCCGCTGGAGCAGGCCCTCGCCGGCCGGCCCCGGTTGGTGGCGGTGCTCGCCGAGATCCGCGACCCGGGCAACGCCGGCACGGTGCTGCGCACCGCCGACGCGGCCGGCGCGGGTGCGGTGGTCTTCGCCGGGGACGCCGTCGACCCGTACAACGGCAAGTGTGTGCGGGCCTCGGCCGGCAGCCTCTTCCACGTCGACGTGGTCCGCGCGCCGGACCCGATCGCGGTGGTCGACGCGCTGCGCGCCGCCGGGCTGTCGATCTTCGCCACCACCGGGTACGGCGACGACGACCTGGACGACCTGACCGACTACGGCCGGCTCGTCGGGCCCACCGCCTGGCTGTTCGGCTCGGAGGCGCACGGCCTGCCCGAGGAGTTGACCGCCGCCGCCGACGCCCGGGTGCGGGTGCCGCTGTACGGGCGCGCGGAGAGCCTCAACCTGGCTGCCGCCGCGGCGGTCTGCCTGTACGCTTCAGCGAGAGCGCAGCGCTGACGGTGACCACCTCCGGCGCGACCGACAGCAGGGGAGAGCATCCGCCCATGAACGCGACACGGCGTTCGTTTAGCCAGCCCGCCGGTGTCGGCGGGCGGCGGGCCTGACCTGCTCCCTGCGCAACTCCTACCGGCGGGCTGCGGCACAGCCGCGCGTCCGTAGACTCGCCTAGCCGCCCCGATGAGGGCTGGCGCCGCCGTGAGGGAGTGCCCGTACGCCATGAGCTACCGCAACGATCCGTACGACCCGAAGCAGGTCGCCCTGCTCGACCCGGCCGCCCTGGACGAGGCCGTCGCCGCCGCCACGAAGGCGTTCACGGCCGCCGCCGATCCGGACGCGCTGACCGCGCTGCGTTCGGCGCACCTGGGGGACCGGTCGCCGGTCTCGCTCGCGCGCCGGGAGATCGGCGCGCTGCCGCCGGCCGCGAAGTCCGACGCCGGCAAGCGGGTCAACGAGGCCCGCCGGGCGATCGAGGCCGCGTACGCCGACCGCGCCGAGGTGGTGGAGCGCGAGCAGGCCGAGCGGGTGCTGGTCGAGGAGCGGGTGGACGTCACGCTGCCCTTCGACCGGCGTCCGCGCGGTGCCCGGCATCCGCTGAGCGTCCTGATGGAGTCGATCAGCGACCTGTTCGTCGGGATGGGCTACGAGGTGGCCGAGGGGCCCGAGGTCGACCTGGAGTGGGTCAACTTCGACGCGTTGAACATCCCCGCCGACCACCCGGCGCGCGGGTTGATGGACACGTTCCACATCGCACCGGAGGGCTCCGGCCTGGTGCTGCGCACGCACACGTCGACGGTGCAGACCCGCACCATGCTCAGCCGCAAGCCACCGATCTACGTGATCGTGCCCGGCCGCGTCTACCGCACCGACGAGATCGACGCCACGCACAGCCCGGTGTTCCACCAGGCCGAGGGCCTGGTGGTCGACAAGGGCATCACGATGGCGCACCTGCGGGGCACGCTGGACCACTTCGCGCGGGCCATGTTCGGCCCGGAGGCGAAGACCCGGTGGCGGCCGCACTACTTCCCGTTCACCGAGCCGTCGGCGGAGTTCGACGTGTGGTTCCCGGAGCACCGCGACGGCCCGCAGTGGGTCGAGTGGGGTGGCTGCGGCATGGTCAACCCGCGGGTGCTGCGCGCCTGCGGTGTGGACCCGGAGGTCTACTCCGGATTCGCCTTCGGCATGGGCATCGACCGGACCCTGATGGTCCGGCACGGGGTCAGCGACATCCGTCATCTCTTCGAGGGCGACGTGCGGTTCAGCCGCGCGCTCTCCACCGGGGCGTAGGCGATGCGGGTACGAGACACGGGAACGGTGGTCTGAAGTCATGCGAGTTTCTGTCAGTTGGCTGCGGGAGTACGTCGACCTCCCCGCCGACCTGCCCATCGGTGACCTGGAGCAGGCCCTGGTCAACCTCGGCATCGAGGTCGAGTCCGTGGTGGACCTGCGCGAGAGCGTCACCGGCCAGCTCGTCGTCGGCGAGGTGCGCGAGGTCGAGGAGCTGACCGGCTTCAAGAAGCCGATCCGCTTCTGCCGGGTCGACGTGGGCGCCGCCAACGGCACCGGCGAGCCGCAGGAGATCGTCTGCGGGGCGCGCAACTTCGCCCCCGGTGACCGGGTGGTGGTGATCCTGCCCGGCGGTGTGCTGCCCGGCGGGTTCGCGATCGGCGCCCGCAAGACGTACGGGCACAACTCGGCCGGCATGATCTGCTCGGCGAAGGAGCTGGGCCTGGGCGACGACCACTCCGGCATCATCGTGCTGCCGCCGGATGTGTCGGCCAAGCCCGGCGACGACGCGCGGCCCGTCGTCGGCCTCGACGACGTCGTGTTCGAGCTGGAGATCACCCCGGACCGGGGGTACGCGCTGAGCCTGCGGGGCCTGGCCCGGGAGCTGTCGCACGCGTTCGACGTGCCGCTGCGCGACCCGGGGATGGCGCCCGCGCCGGGCGGCACGCCGACGCCGGCGTACCCGGTGGAGGTCCGCGACACGGTCGGCTGCGACCGGTTCACCGCCCGCCTGGTCCGCGGCATCGACCCGACCGCGCCCACCCCGTCGTGGATGGCCCAGCGACTGGTCACCGCCGGCATCCGCAGCATCTCGCTGCCGGTGGACATCACCAACTACGTGATGCTGGAGCTGGGCCAGCCGATGCACGCCTTCGACGCCGACCGGATCGTCGGGCCGCTTGTGGTCCGCCGCGCCGAACCGGGGGAGAAGCTGACCACCCTGGACGGCGTCAACCGGGTGCTCACCGCCGACGACATGGTGATCTGCGACGACACCGGGCCGATCTCCCTCGCGGCGGTGATGGGCGGCGAGACCAGCGAGGTCGTCGCCGACACCACCACCGTGCTCTTCGAGGCGGCGCACTGGGACCCGGCGATGGTCGGGCGCACGGCCCGCCGGCACAAGCTGTTCAGCGAGGCCGCGAAGCGCTGGGAGCGGGGCGTCGACCCGGCCGTGGCGCTTGTCGCGTTGGAGCGGGCCGTGCGGCTGCTCACCGAGCACGGTGGCGGCACCCCGAGCGCGGAGATCCTGGACATCGACCACGTGCGGCCGCGTACCCCGATCACCCTGCCGGCGGACCTGCCGACCCGGCGGGTCGGCGTCGAGTACCCGCCGGCGCGGGTCGTCGCCCTGCTGGAGCAGGTCGGCTGCACCGTCGCGCAGGGCGCGGACCGGCTGTCCGAGGACCCGGGCGCGGTCGGCACGGCCAGCGGCGCGGGCGTGGCGCTGAGCGTCACCCCGCCGAGCTGGCGGCCCGACCTGACCGATCCGGCCGACCTGGTCGAGGAGGTCGTCCGCCTCGACGGGTACGACAAGGTGCCGTCGGTGCTGCCGACCGCGCCGCCCGGTCGCGGCCTGACCCCGCGCCAGCGCCGCCGCCGGGCCGTGGCCTGGTCGCTGGCCGAGCGGGGGTACGTGGAGGTGCTCGCGCACCCGTTCGTGTCGCCGGAGCTGGCCGACCAGCTCGGCCTGCCGGCCGACGACCCGCGCCGGCCCGCGGTGCGGCTGGCCAACCCGTTGTCCGAGGAGGAGCCGCTGCTGCGCACCACGCTGCTCGGCCCGCTGCTCGGCATTCTCAAGCGCAACCTCGGCCGGGGTCACCGCGACCTCGCCCTCTACGAGATCGGCGCGGTCTTCCACCCGCGTCCCGGCGCCGGCAGCCCGCCGGCGATGGGCGTGGACCGGCGACCGACCGACGAGGAGTTCGCCGCCGCCGACGCGGTGGTGCCGGCGCAGCCGGTGCACGTCGCGGCGGTGCTCGCCGGCGACCTCGACCCGGCTGGCTGGTGGGGTGCGGGTCGACCGGCCGGCTGGGCGGACGCCATCGAGACGGCCCGTGACGTGCTCGACGCCGCCGGGATCCCCGACGAGCGGGTGGAGGTGCGGGCGGCCGAGTACGCGCCGTGGCACCCCGGCCGCTGCGCCGAGGTGCGCGTCGACGGCGCCGTCGTCGGCCACGCCGGTGAGCTGCACCCGACTGTGGTGGCGGCTCTGGAGCTGCCCCGCCGCACCTGCGCGCTGGAACTGGACCTCGACGCGCTGCCGCCGACCCCGGTGACGCCCGCGCCGACGGTGTCCGGCTTCCCGCCCGCGTTGATCGACGTGGCCCTGGTCGTGGACGACTCGGTGCCGGCGGAGCAGGTGCGTCGTGCGCTGGAGGCGGGCGCCGGTGAGCTGCTGGAGGACGTCCGGCTGTTCGACGTGTACTCCGGTGCGCAGCTCGGCGAGGGTCGCCGGTCGCTGGCGTACAAGCTGACGTTCCGGGCGCCGGACCGGACGCTGACCGTCGAGGAGGCCGTGGCAGCACGGGACGCGGCGGTCGCCGTCGCGGCGGAGCGCCTCGGCGCCACCCTGCGCGGCGCCTGAGGGGTCCCGGAGCGGGGATAGCTCGCGGTGGCCGCCGTACTCGCGGTGGCCACCGCCGGCCTGCGCTGGGCCCGCCGGCACTTGCAGCCGCGGTTCCTGGGGGCCCATCCCATCGCGCTGCGTCACCGGATCCGTTCACCGTGTGGGCTATCGGCCGAAAGGGCACCGGCCTCGGCATGTTCGGCTACCCGCGAGTCACCTCCGAGCGGTTAGCCTGCTTGAATTCCGGCGACCACCGGAAGACACCCCCACCACCCCCATGGGAGTTGATCCATGTCCGAGGATCGGGCCGCGCAGGTCACGACGGCCGACGTCTGCATCGTCGGCGGCTGCGGTCGGGTGGGTCTGCCTCTGGGCATCGCCTTCGCCGCCCGTGGCCTCTCCGTGGTCCTGTACGACATCAACGCCGACGCGGTGGCCACGGTGAACGCGGCCCGGCTCCCGTTCGCCGAGCCCGGCGCCGCGGACCCGTTGGCCGAGGCGGTCGCCGCCGGGCGGCTGCGGGCGACCACCGACCCGGCCAGCGTGGGCGGTTCCGAGCACCTGGTGGTGGTCGTCGGCACGCCGGTCGACGAGCACCTCAACCCGGACCTCGGCGCGGTGCCCCGGGCCCTGGAGCGGTGCGCCGAGCACCTGCGCGACGGGCAACTCGTGGTGCTGCGCAGCACCGTCTACCCGGGAGTGACTGCGCTGACCGAGAAGCTGCTGGCCGGCAAGGGCATCCGCGCCGACGTGGCGTTCTGTCCGGAGCGGATCGCCGAGGGGCGGGCGATGACCGAGCTGTTCACGCTGCCGCAGATCGTGGCGGCCCGGACGCCGACGGCGCTGGCCCGCGCGGAGAAGCTCTTCCGGCACCTCACCGAGGAGATCGTGCCACTGGAGCCGGAGGAGGCGGAGCTGGCCAAGCTCTTCACCAACACCTGGCGCTACATCAAGTTCGCCACCGCCAACCAGTTCTGGATGATGGCCAACGACTTCGGCCTCGACTTCGCCCGGATCCGGCACGCGGTGGCGTACGACTATCCGCGCGCGGCGGACCTGCCGATGCCCGGCTTCGCCGCCGGGCCGTGCCTGTTCAAGGACACCATGCAGCTCGCGGCGTTCAACCGGAACAACTTCGTGCTCGGCCACTCCGCCATGCTGATCAACGAGGGGCTGCCGCTGTACCTGGTGTCCCGTCTGGAGGACCGGTTCGACCTGTCCGAGATGACGGTCGGCATCCTCGGTATGGCGTTCAAGGGCGGCAGCGACGACCCGCGGGAGAGCCTGGCGTACAAGCTGCGCAAGATCCTGGCGCTGAAGACCCGGGAGACGCTCTGCACCGACCCGTACGTGGCCGACGAGCGCTTCGTCGACCTGGACGAGGTGCTGCGCCGGGCCGACCTGCTGGTCATCGCCGCGCCGCACGAGCAGTACGCCCGACTGGAGACCGACACCCCACTGATCGACATGTGGGGGCTGACCGGACAGGGGGTGCGGGTGTGACGCCACGCGTGTCGGTCGTCGTCCCGGTCTACAACGAGGGCGAGGCGATCGTCCGCTGCCTGGAGCGGATGCTGCGGGAGATGCTGCTTCCGGCCGAGGTGCTCATCGTGCACGACATGCCCGAGGACACCACCGTGCCGTACGCCGAGCAGATCGCCCGGCAGGACCCGCGCGTCCGGGCGGTGCTCAACACCTACGGCCGAGGGCCCGCGAACGCGATCCGGTTCGGTGTCGACGCGGCCCAGGCCCCCGTCGTGGTGGTGACCATGGCCGACGGCTGCGACGACCCGCGTCAGATCGACGAGCTGGCCCGGCTGGTGGACCGGGGCGTGGTGGTGGCCGCGGCCTCCCGCTACATGCCGGGCGGGCAGCAGGTGGGCGGGCCACGGCTGAAGCGGATGATGTCCCGGTGGGCCGGGCGCAGCCTCTACACCTTCGCCCGGGTCGGCACCCGGGACGCCACCAACAGCTTCAAGGCGTACGACACGGCCTTCGTCCGGGAGGTGGGCATCGAGTCCCGGACCGGGTTCGAGATCGGCCTGGAGCTGACGGCCAAGGCCACCCGGCTGCGGCTACCGGTGGCCGAGATCCCGACCATCTGGCTGGACCGGCCGCTGGGCGAGTCCCACTTCGACCTGGGTCGGTTCCTTCCCGGTTACCTGCGCTGGTACTTCTTCGCCTACGGTCGGCGGCTGAGCCGGGAGAAGCTCGCCGTGGGCACCGTCGCGGCGGCCGTGCCGGCCCCGCGCGACCCGCAGGACAACAGCACCGAGTACGAGAAAACCGCTTAGGAGCGCACGTGGCGAAGGTCCTGGTAACTGGTTCGGCCGGATTCATCGGCGGCTACCTCGTCGAGGAGCTGTTGGACCGGGGCCACGAAGTGGTCGCGGTCGACAACTTCTCCAAGTACGGGCCGGTAACCCACAGCTATGACGACCATCCCCGCTACCGCTTCGTCGAGGGTGACGCCCGCGACGTCGATCTGCTCACCGAGCTGCTGGACGGCTGCGACCACCTGGTGGCCGGGGCGGCGATGATCGGCGGGATCTCCTACTTCCACGCGTACGCCTACGATCTGCTCGCCACCAACGAGCGGATCATGGCGGCGACGTGCGACGCGGCGATCCGTGCGCACCGGGACGGGCAGCTGTCCAAGGTCACCTATCTCTCCTCCTCGATGGTCTACGAGTCGACCGAGCAGTGGCCGAGCCGGGAGGGCGACGAGCGGCGAGTCCCACCGCCACTGTCGTCGTACGGGTTCCAGAAGCTGGCCGTGGAGTACTACGCCCGCGCCGCCTGGGAGCAGTACCAGGTGCCGTACACCATCGTCCGGCCGTTCAACTGCGTGGGCGTGGGCGAGGGGCGGGCGCTCGGCCAGGCAGAGGTGCTCTCGGGCAACGTGAAGCTGGCCATGTCGCACGTCGTGCCGGACCTGGTGCAGAAGATCGTCAAGGGGCAGGACCCGCTGCACATCCTCGGTGCGGGCAACCAGGTGCGCCACTACACGTACGGCGGCGACCTGGCCCGGGGGATCGCCACCGCGATCGAGCACCCGGCCGCCCGCAACGAGGACTTCAACCTGTCGACAGCGGAGTCCACCAGCGTGCTCGAGTTGGCAGAGCTGATCTGGCACAAGATCAAGGGCCCGGACGTGCCGTTCCGGTACGTCTCCGATGAGCCGTTCCGCTACGACGTGCAGAAGCGCGTGCCGGACGTCACCAAGGCCCGTGAGGTGCTCGGGTTCACCGCGACCACGTCGCTGGACGTGATGCTCGACGAGGTCATCCCCTGGGTGAGCCGGGCCGTCGCGGAGGGTCGTCTCTGACCGTCGCGTCCCATGTTCGTACCCCGCCGTCCGGCCCGTGTCGCCCCGCGACCGGGCCGGAGGTGCGTCGGTGCCACTGCATCATTGCCATGCAGTGGACTGCATGAACTTGCAGCCCCTCGATCATGGCTGCTAGCCTTCGTTGCATAGTCATGCGGAGGTGAGTATGGGGATCCGAGTCGCGGTCGCCGGAGCGAGCGGGTACGCCGGAGGCGAGCTGCTGCGCCTGATCGCCGGGCACCCGGAGTTCGACCTGGTCGCCGCCACCGCGCACCGCCAGGCCGGGCACCGCGTGGACGTGGTGCACCCGCAGCTCACCGGCCTCGACCTGGTGCTCGGCGAGACCGATCCGTCGACCCTCGCCGACGCCGACCTGGTCTTCCTGGCGCTGCCACACGGTGAGTCGGCGGCCCTGGCGGCCCACCTGCCGCCCGAGGTGCGCGTCGTCGACCTGGGCGCCGATCACCGGCTCGCCGACCCGTACGCCTGGGCGCAGTACTACGGCGGCACGCACGCCGGCCAGTGGACCTACGGCCTGCCCGAGCTGCCCGGCCAGCGGGAGCTGATCGCCGGCTCGACCCGGGTGGCGAACACCGGCTGTTACGCCGCCGCGATCACCCTGGCGCTCGCCCCGCTGATCGCCGACGGCGCGGCCAGCCCCGCCGACGTCGTGGTGGTCGCCGCCTCGGGCACCTCCGGCGCGGGCCGGGCGGCGAAGCCGCACCTGCTGGCCAGCGAGGTGCAGGGGGACCTGTCGCCGTACCGGGTCGGCACCCACCAGCACGTGCCCGAGATCAAGCAGGCGTCCGGCGCGACCGGTCTGTCGTTCACGCCGGTCCTCGCGCCGATGCCGCGCGGCATCCTGGCCACCGTCACCGCCGTGCCGGCGCGCGGCGTCGACCCGCAGCAGGTGCTGGCGCAGGCGTACGCGGACGCGCCGTTCGTGCACGTGCTGGCGGAGGGGCGCTGGCCGCACACCGCCGCCACCCTGGGTTCCAACTCGTGCCACCTGCAGGCCACCGTCGACGTCGACTCGGGTCGCCTGATCGTGCTCAGCGCACTGGACAACCTCGGCAAGGGCGCCGCCGGTCAGGCCGTGCAGAACGCCAACCTGATGTTCGGCCTGCCGGAGACGACGGGCCTGTCGATCTGGGGAGTCGCACCATGAGCGTCACCACCCCCCGGGGTTTCCGGGCGGCCGGGGTGTCCGCCGGTCTGAAGGCCAGCGGTGGCGCGGACGTCGCCCTGGTGGTCAACGACGGCCCGGACGCCGGTGTCGCAGGTGTCTTCACCACCAACCGGGTCAAGGCCGCGCCGGTGCGCTGGAGCCAGCAGGTCGTGCAGGGCGGTGTGGTCCGGGCGGTCGTGCTCAACTCCGGTGGCGCCAACGCCTGCACTGGCCCGGCCGGCTTCCAGGACACCCACGCCACGGCCGAGCACACCGCCGCCGCGTTGAGCGCGGTCAGCCCGCGGCTGCTCCTCGGCGCCGGCGAGGTGGCGGTCTGCTCCACCGGCCTGATCGGTGAGCGGCTGCCGATGTCGAAGCTGCTGCCCGGGGTCCGTACGGCCATCCGGGGTCTGTCGCGCGACGGCGGTCCGGCCGCCGCCGAGGCCATCATGACGACCGACACCCGGCCGAAGACCACTGTGGCGCGCGGCAGCGGCTGGACCGTCGGCGGGATGGCCAAGGGCGCCGGGATGCTCGCGCCGGGGATGGCCACCATGCTCTGCGTGCTCACCACCGACGCCGTGGCCGGGCCGGCGGCGCTGGACGAGGCGCTGCGCGCGGCCACCCGGGTGACCTTCGACCGGGTCGATTCCGACGGCTGCATGTCCACCAACGACACGGTGCTGCTGCTGTCCAGCGGCGCGAGCGGCATCGAGCCCACTCCGGCCGAGCTGGCCGCCGCGGTCACCACGGCCTGCCATGACCTGGCGCAGCAGCTCATCGCGGACGCCGAGGGCGCCACCAAACAGGTCGCCATCGACGTGGTCGGCGCCGCCGACGAGGACGACGCGGTCGAGGTGGGCCGTTCGGTGGCCCGCAACAACCTGGTCAAGACCGCGCTGTTCGGCAACGACCCCAACTGGGGCCGGATCCTCGCCGCCGTCGGCACCACCGCCGCCGCGTTCGAGCCGGACGGGGTGGACGTCGCGGTCAACGGGGTGTGGGTGTGCCGGGGCGGCGCGGCCGCCGAGGACCGCTCGAAGGTCGACCTCACCGGCCGGGACGTGACGATCCGGATCGACCTGCACGCCGGCGACGCGGTGGCGACGATCTGGACCAACGACCTGTCCCACGCGTACGTGCACGAGAACTCGGCGTACTCGACATGAGTCTCAGCGGTGATCTCACCCGCGCCCAGGTCAAGGCGGAGACGCTGATCGAGGCCCTGCCCTGGCTGGCGCGTTTCTCCGGCTCCACGGTGGTGGTCAAGTACGGCGGCAACGCCATGACCGAGCCGGCGCTGCAACGGGCGTTCGCTGCCGACATGGTGTTCCTGCGGTACGCCGGTCTCAAGCCCGTCGTGGTGCACGGCGGCGGCCCGCAGATCTCGGCCATGCTGGGCCGGCTCGGCATCGCCAGCGAGTTCAGGGGCGGCCTGCGGGTGACGACCGCCGAGGCGATGGACGTGGTCCGGATGGTGCTGGTCGGGCAGGTGGGCCGGGAACTGGTCGGGCTGATCAATTCGCACGGCCCGTTCGCCGTCGGGCTCTCCGGCGAGGACGCCCGGCTGTTCACCGCGGTGCGCCGCCCCGCGTACGTGGACGGGCTGCCGGTCGACGTCGGCCAGGTCGGCGACGTCGAGTCGGTGGACACCTCGGCGGTGACCGACCTCATCGACGCCGGTCGGATCCCGGTGATCTCCACGGTCGCGCCGGACGCCGACGGGGTCCTGCACAACCTCAACGCGGACACCGCCGCCGCGGCCCTCGCCGTCGCGTTGCGGGCCCGCAAGCTGGTCGTGCTCACCGACGTGGCCGGCCTGTACGCGGACTGGCCGGACACCACCAGCCTGGTCTCCGAGATCACCGCGGACGACCTGGCCAAGCTGCTGCCCAGTCTCGAGTCGGGGATGGTGCCCAAGATGGAGGCCTGCCTGCGGGCGGTGCGCGGGGGAGTGCCCGCCGCGCACGTCGTCGACGGCCGGGTGGCGCACTCCACGCTGCTGGAGGTCTTCACCTCGGAAGGGTTCGGAACGATGGTGGTGCTTCAGGACGGGATGGTCGGGGCATGAGCACCCTGCTGCAACGCTGGACGCAGTCCATGATGGACAACTACGGCACGCCGCCACTGGCGCTGGTCTCCGGCGCGGGGGCCGTGGTGGTCGACGACGCGGGCCGCGAATACCTGGACCTGGTCGGCGGCATCGCGGTCAACGCCCTCGGTCACGCTCACCCGGCGGTGGTGGCCGCGGTGTCCAAGCAGGTCGCGACGCTCGGGCACGTCTCCAACCTCTACGTCGCCGAGCCGCCGGTCGCCCTCGCGGAGCTGCTGCTGGCGCTCGCCGGCCGGCCGGGCCGGGTCTTCTTCGCCAACTCCGGAGCGGAGGCGAACGAGGCCGCGTTCAAGCTGTCCCGGCGGACCGGCCGCAGCCACGTGGTCGCCACCAACGGCGCCTTCCACGGTCGCACCATGGGCGCCCTCGCGCTGACCGGCCAGCCCGCCAAGGCCGACCCGTTCCGGCCGCTGCCCGGCGAGGTGACCCACGTCGACTTCGGCGACGTCGCCGCCCTCGAGGCGGCGGTCACCGACGCCACCGCCATGGTCATCCTGGAGCCCATCCAGGGCGAGAACGGTGTGGTCGTCCCGCCGGCCGGCTACCTGGCGGCGGCGCGGCGGATCACCGACCGGCACGGCGCGCTGCTGGTGCTCGACGAGGTGCAGACCGGCATCGGCCGCACCGGGCACTGGTTCGCCCACCAGGCCGAGGGCGTGGAGCCCGATGTGGTGACCCTGGCCAAGGGGCTGGGTGGCGGGCTGCCGCTCGGCGCGACGCTGGCCTTCGGCCGGGCCGCCGACCTGCTCACCCCCGGCTCGCACGGCACCACCTTCGGCGGCAACCCGGTGAGCTGCGCCGCCGCGCTCGCCGTGGTGGCCACGATCGCCAACGAAGGGCTGCTCGACCACGTCAAGCGCGTCGGCGAACGGCTGCGCCGGGGCGTCGAGGCGCTGGGCCACCCGCTGATCGACGGCGTACGCGGGGCCGGGCTGCTGCTCGGCGTGACCCTCACCGCGCCGGTGGCGCCGGTGCTCGCCGAGACGCTGCGAGACGCCGGCTTCCTGGTCAACGCGGTGCAGCCGGGTGTGGTCCGGCTGGCTCCGCCGCTGATCCTCACCGCCGCCCAGGTCGACGCCTTCCTCGCCGCGCTCCCGGCGGCCCTGGACGCGACGGCCGCCGGTACCGACAGGACGCCGACCACCACGACGCCGATCACCACCACGACGGGGGCGACCGCATGATCCGGCACTTTCTGCGCGACGACGACCTCTCGCCCGCCGAGCAGTCCAGCGTGCTCGACCTGGCGGCGCGGATGAAGGCCGACCGGTTCGGCCACCAGCCGCTGGCCGGCCCCCGCTCGGTGGCGGTGCTCTTCGACAAGCAGAGCCTGCGCACCCGGATCTCGTTCGACGCCGGCATCGCCGAGCTGGGCGGGCATCCTCTGGTCGTGGACACCCAGGTCACCCACTTCGGTCGGGGCGAGACGCTCGCGGACGCCGGTCGGGTGCTGTCGCGCTACGTCGCGGCCATCGTCCTGCGCACCCACGGCGACGACCGGATCGCCGAGGTGGCGAGCGGTGCGAGCGTCCCGGTGATCAACGCGCTCACCGACGGGTTCCACCCCTGCCAGCTGCTCGCCGACCTGCTCACCATCCGGGAGCGGTGCGGCGGCACGGCCGGGCGCACCCTGACCTACGTGGGCGACGGCGCCAACAACATGGCGCAGTCGTACCTGCTGGCCGGGGCGACGGCCGGGATGCACGTGCGGATCGCCGGCCCGGTCGGGTTCGCGCCGGACACGGCGGTGGTGCGGCAGGCCGGCGAGATCGCCGCCGGTACGGGCGGGTCGGTACGGGTGCTGACCGACCCGGCCCAGGCGGTCCGCGACGCCGACGTGCTGGCCACCGACACGTGGACGTCGATGGGGCAGGAGGCCGACGGGCTGGACCGGGTCACCCCGTTCCTGCCGTACCAGGTCAACAAGGAACTGCTCGGCCAGGCCGCACCGGAGGCGATCGTGCTGCACTGCCTGCCCGCCCACCGGGGCGAGGAGATCACCGACGAGGTGCTCGACGGCCCGCAGAGCGCGGTCTTCGACCAGGCGGAGAACCGGCTGCACGCCCAGAAGGCGCTGCTGACGTTCCTGCTCGCGGCGTCCGGGACGACGCGATGACCGCCCCGCTGACCCGCGCCGCCCGGCACGCCCGGATCGTGGAGCTGATCCGGGACCGGGCCGTGCGGTCGCAGACCGAGCTGGCCGACCTGCTCGCCGCCGACGGCGTCGGGGTCACCCAGGCCACCCTCTCGCGGGACCTGGAGGAGTTGGGCGCGGTCAAGGTGCGTGGCGGCGACGGCCCGGCCGTCTACCTGATCCCCGAGGACGGCCAGCGGCCGCTGCGCGACGCCGAGGCGGCGCCGGCCCGGCTGGTGCGGTTGCTGCGCGAACTGCTCAACGGGGTGGACGCCAGCGGCAACATCGCCGTGCTGCGCACGCCGCCGGGGGCAGCCCAGTACCTGGCCAGCGCGTTGGACCGGGCGGGTCTGCCCGAGATCGTCGGCACCATCGCCGGCGACGACACCATCCTCGTCGTGGCCCGCGAGGCCGTCGGCGGCGCCGCGCTCGGTGACAAGCTCGCCGGCTGGGCCCGCCGGGACGACAGCGTCGAAGGGAACACCACGTCATGACTGAGCGGGTCGTTCTCGCGTACTCCGGGGGGTTGGACACCTCCGTGGCGATTCCCTACCTGGCCGAGCAGACCGGCGCCGAGGTGGTCGCGGTGGCGGTCGACGTCGGGCAGGGCGGGGAGGACCTGGACGCCATCCGGCGGCGCGCCCTGGACTGCGGCGCCGCCGAGTCCGAGGTCGTCGACGCGCGCGACGAGTTCGCCGCCGACTACTGCGTGCCGGCCATCCGGGCCAACGCCCTCTACATGGACCGCTACCCGCTGGTGTCGGCGTTGTCCCGGCCGCTGATCGTCAAGCACCTGGTGGCGGCCGCGCGCAAGCACGGCGGGACGATCGTCTCGCACGGCTGCACCGGCAAGGGCAACGACCAGGTCCGGTTCGAGGTGGGCCTGGGCGCGCTCGCCCCCGACCTGAAGATCATCGCCCCGGCCCGGGACTTCGCCTGGACCCGGGATAAGGCGATCGCGTTCGCCGAGGAGAAGGGGCTGCCGATCGACGTGTCGGCGAAGTCCCCGTACTCGATCGACCAGAACCTGTGGGGCCGCGCCGTGGAGACGGGCTTCCTGGAGGACATCTGGAACGCCCCGATCGAGGACCTTTACTCGTACACCGACGACCCGGCGGAGCCCCGCGACGCCGACGAGATCGTGATCACCTTCGACGGCGGCGTGCCGGTGGCGATCGACGGCGAGACCGTCACCCCGTACCAGGCGATCCTGGAGCTGAACCGGCGCGCGGGCGCCCAGGGCGTGGGCCGGCTCGACATGGTCGAGGACCGCCTCGTGGGTATCAAGAGCCGCGAGGTGTACGAGGCGCCCGGCGCGATCGCGCTGGTCACCGCCCACCAGGAGCTGGAGGCGGTGACCGTCGAGCGGGACCTGGCCCGGTTCAAGAAGAGCGTGGACCAGCGCTGGGGTGAGCTGGTCTACGACGGCCTGTGGTTCTCGCCGTTGAAGGACTCGCTGGACGCGTTCATCGACGACGCGCAGCGGCACGTGAGCGGCGAGGTGCGGCTGACCCTGCACGGCGGCCGGGCCACCGTCACCGGCCGGCGCTCCGAGGAGAGCCTCTACGATTTCGGGTTGGCCACCTACGACACCGGCGACACCTTCGACCAGTCCTTCGCGAAGGGCTTCGTGCAGCTGTGGGGCCTTCCGAGTCGGATGGCCGCGGCCCGCGACGCCCGGCTGGGTGGCTGACGACCATGGGGACCACAATGGGCGGCGTGGACGACAAGAGCCTCACCGAGAACAGCGCCGGCACCAACCGGACGAGCCTGTGGGGTGGCCGGTTCGCCGGCGGCCCCGCGGAGGCGCTCGCCCGACTGTCGGTGAGCGTGCAGTTCGACTGGCGCCTGGCCCCGTACGACATCGCTGGTTCCCGGGCGCACGCCCGGGTCCTCGCCGGCGCCGGCCTGCTCGACCCGGGGGAGCTGGGCCGGATCCTGGCGGCCCTGGACGACCTGGAGGCGGCCTGTGCCTCGGGGGCGTTCCGGCCCACAGTCGACGACGAGGACGTGCACACCGCGCTGGAGCGGGGCCTGTTGGAGCGCCTGGGCAGCCTCGGCGGCAAGTTGCGCGCCGGCCGGTCGCGCAACGACCAGGTCGCCACCGACCTGCGGCTCTACCTGCGTGACCACGCGCGGGGGGTGGCCAGCCGCCTCGTCGAGCTGGCCGAGGCGCTCACCGAGCAGGCCGAGCGGCACATCGACACCGCCGCGCCCGGCATGACCCACCTCCAGCACGCCCAGCCGGTCACCTTCGGGCACTGGCTGCTCGCCCACGTGCAGCCGCTGCTGCGCGACCTGGAGCGGCTGCGCGACTGGGACCATCGGGCGGCGATCAGCCCGCTCGGCGCGGGCGCGCTCGCCGGTTCCGGGCTTCCGCTGGACCCGGTGGCCGTGGCCAAGGAGCTGGGCTTCCGGACGTCGTTCGCCAACTCGATGGACGCGGTCGCCGACCGGGACTTCGTGGCCGAGTTCCTCTTCACCACCGCCATGATCGGGGTGCACCTGTCCCGTCTCGGCGAGGAGGTGGTGCTCTGGACCTCGCACGAGTTCGGCTGGGTGGAGCTGGACGACGCCTTCGCGACCGGTTCGTCGATCATGCCGCAGAAGAAGAACGCGGACATCGCCGAGCTGGCCCGGGGCAAGTCCGGGCGGCTGGTCGGCGGCCTGATGACGGTGCTGACCATGCTCAAGGGCCTGCCGATGACGTACGACCGGGACATGCAGGAGGACAAGGAGCCCGCGTTCGACGCGGTCGACACCCTGGAGCTGCTGCTGCCGGCCCTGGCGGGGATGATCTCCACGATGACGGTCCGGGTGGACCGGCTCGTCGCCGCCGCCCCGGTCGGCTTCTCGCTCGCCACCGAGGTCGCCGACTGGCTGGTCCGGCGCAACGTGCCGTTCCGCGACGCGCACGAGATCACCGGCCGGCTGGTGGCGCTCTGCGCGGCCCGCGAGTGCGAGCTGGAGGACGTCTCCGACGCCGACCTGGCCGCCGTCAGCGAACACCTCGACCCGTCGGTGCGCGACGTGCTCTCGGTGCGGTCGGCCCTCGCGGCCCGGACCACCCCCGGCTCGACCGGCCCCGGCCCGGTCGCCGACCAGCTCGCCGCCGCGGCGGACCGGCTGGCCGGTTGGCGGGACTGGGCCACCGAGCGGGTCGTACCCCGCTGAGGTTGCCGTGGCGTCGGCGTCAGCCGCCGGCGCCACTGTCGGTTCAGGCCGTCGGGCGCTCCCGCTTGGGGAGCTTCGCCACGACCATGTCGTACGACGCGTCGACCGCCTCGGTCAGCTCGTCGCCGTCGATCCCGCCGTCGAGGCGCAGCGTGTTCCAGCCGGACCGGCCGATGTAGGCCATCGGGCGAGCGTCGTCGGGGTGGCGGCGCAGCCACTCGTCGGCGATCTCCCGGGTCTGGCCGCACTTGACGCCGACCGTGGGCTTTCCGTCGCCGTTGCCGAGGAACGCGAAGATCCGGCTGCCCACCTTCACCACCTCGTCGCCCTCCCACGGCCGGTCCAGCCACGCTCCCGGCTTCGCCAGGCAGTACGTCAGCATCTCCGCGCGTTCCATGGGTGCCTCCTCGTCGTGCGCACAGTCTGCCCGCCCGGCCGCCGCCGCGGGGGAGCCCGGCCGATCCGCCCGCCCGGTCGTCGGGGTCGGCCGGGCGCGTCGTTTCCGGTGGCTCAGGCGATCTGCTCGGCCGAGCGGGCGGCGACCCGCTCGTAGCGCTGCCGCGCCGCCTGCGCGCTGCCCAGCCCCAGCCCGTACGCGATGGACTGCCAGGTCAGCCCTCGGTCGCGGGCCAGCGTCAGCAGCCCCGCCTCCAGGGCGTCCAGCTCGGCGCGCACGTGCGGCAGCAGGGTCAGCGCGGCGGTGAGGTCGGCGGCGTCCACCGGTTCCTCGGTGGGCTCCCGCTCGGCGCCGCCGGCGGCGAGGGCGGTGACCAACGCCACCGCCTCCCACGGGTCCAGCACGTACGGGTGGGCCCAGCGTCCCCGTCGGGCATCGGAGCCGGCGTGGCGTTCGCTGATGCGTTGCAGCGCCTCGTGGGTGCGGTGGGCGCGGGCCCGGGCCGGGTCGGGTGCGGTGAACAGCTCGTCGGTGGTCATGCTCCGAGCACACCCCATCAACGCGACCTTGTCAACAGATTGTTGAAGCGTGGCGACACGGGCATCCCGTGCCGCCACGCCACGGCTCAGAGCGCCAGGTCGAACCGGTGCTCGTCGGTGATCGAGTTGCACAGCGCGTCGCAGGAGTTCCCGGTCACCACGCCGAACGCCACGCCCGGCGCGAAGGGACGCTCGGTGGCGGTCACCGCGATCCGCACCTTCTGGGTGGTGACGTCGCAGGCCACCTTGCGGGTGGTCGTGCCGGTCCGCATCGTGTCCCCGATGGCCTCGGCGACCTTCACGGTCAGGTCGACCTGCGTCGGCTGCGAGCAGGTCAGGGTGACCGGAACGAAGACCGCCGCCCCACTGGCGTCGATCTTGCCGCTGCCGCCCAGGACGACGGCGGTCAGCGGGGCGCCGTCGGTTGCGGCGCCCACCCGCAGCGGGGCGCTGGCGCTGGCCGCCGGAGCGAGGGCCAGCACGGCCCCGGCCGCGGCCAGGCCGACAGCGAACAGGGGGCGGCGAATCGTGCGTACGGTCATGGTGGTTCCTCTCCCGATGTGCCGCCGCGCCCTGCGACGACACCGGATACACCCCCCGGTCGCGGCGTGGGTTTCGCCGGCGCGATGGCGAGAAGGTGAACCTTGGTGGGCCTCCCGGTGGCCGGCGGGACCGGTCGACGGGGTGATCAGCTTGCGGCCTGGGTACCGTTCGGGTCATGGAGCTCGCGCCGGACGACCGCAGCACCGACGCCGACCGGGAGGCGCTGGCCGGCCTGCTCGCCGGTCCGCTGCTGCCGGCCGCGCGCGGGCTGCTCGGCTGCCGGCTGTCCGCCGGCGGGGTCACCGTCCGGATCACCGAGGTCGAGGCGTACGCCGGCACGGCCGGTGACCCGGCCTCGCACGCCCACCGGGGCCGCACCGGGCGCAACGTGGTGATGTTCGGCCCCGCCGGGCACGCCTACGTCTACTTCACCTACGGGATGCACTGGTGCATGAACGTGGTCACCGGGGTCGAGGGGGAGGCCGCCGCCGTGCTGCTGCGCGCTGGTGAGGTGGCCGAGGGCCTGGACGCCGCGCGGGCTCGCCGGCCGGCGGTACGGCGGGACGTGGACCTGGCCCGGGGGCCGGCCCGGCTCTGCGCCGCGCTCGGCATCGACCGCGCGGCGTACGGCGCGTACCTGCTCGGCGACGGTCCGGTCCGGTTGCGTCCGCCGGTTCGGCCGGTGCCGGACGAGACGGTGGTGGCGGGGCCCCGGGTCGGCGTCACCGGCGCGCACGATCTGCCCTGGCGGTTCTGGCTCGACGGCGATCCGACGGTCAGCGCGTACCGGCGACACGTGCCCCGCGTCCGGCGCTGAGCGCGGCTTCCGGCGTGTGGCCGGCGGGATCTGTCGGGGGGTGTGGCCATAATCACCCCACCTGCCCACCGACGGCTCGGAGGACGTCCATGTCAACGCTGCTCGCGATCGGCACCGCGAAGGGGTTGTTCCTCGCCACCAGCACCGATGACCGGCGCACCTGGGAGGTCAGCGGCCCGCACCACCCGGGGACGAGCGTCTACGCGGTCGCGCTCGACACCCGCCCCGCCACCCCGCGGCTGCTCGCCGGGGTGACCAGCTCACACTTCGGCCCCAGCGTCGCGACCAGCGACGACCTCGGCGCGTCCTGGGACGAGCCCGACCACGCGCCGGTCGCGTTCCCGGCCGACACCGGCGCGAGTCTGGGGCGGGTCTGGCAGCTGACGCCGGGCGGCGCCGACGAGCCGGGCGTGGTCTGGGCCGGCACCGAGCCGTCGGCGCTGTTCCGCTCCACCGACGGTGGCCGCAGCTTCGAGCTGGTCCGCGCCCTCTGGGACCACCCGCACCGCCCGCACTGGCAGGCCGGGTTCGGTGGCCAGGCCGTGCACACCGTGCTGCCCCACCCGCGCGACCCGGCCCGGGTGCTGGTCGCCATGTCCACCGGCGGCGTCTACCGCTCGCAGGACGCCGGGGCGAGCTGGTCCCCGGGCAACGTGGGCATCCGCGCCGCCGGCCTGGCCGACGAGTGGCCGGAGTTCGGCCAGTGTGTGCACAAGGTCGCGCGGGACGCCGGCAACCCCGAGCGGCTGTACGCGCAGAACCACTTCGGCGTCTACCGCTCCGACGACGACGGCCGCACCTGGTCGTCGATCGCCGACGGGCTGCCCAGCGACTTCGGCTTCCCGATGGTGTCGCACCCCGGGCGGCCCGGGATGGTGTGGACGTTCCCGCTGGTGGCCGACGTCCAGCGGTTCCCCACCGACCACCGCTGCCGGGTGTTCCGCTCCGCCGACGCCGGTGCCAAGTGGGAGCCGCTGTCGGTGGGCCTGCCCGAGGGCCCGTTCTATCCGGCGGTGCTGCGCGACGCGATGTGCGCCGACGACGCCACACCGGGCGGCGTCTACTTCGGCACCCGCTCCGGCGAGGTCTACGCCAGCCGGGACGAGGGCGACTCCTGGTCGCAGGTGGCTGCGCACCTGCCCGACGTGCTGTGCGTGCGGGCGGCGGTGGTCTGAGTGGTCACCGTGCTGTTGCCCGGCCCGCTGCGCGGCGAGGCCGGCGGCGCCAGCCGGCTCAGTGTCGACGCGGGTGGCACGCTGGGGGCGGTCCTCGACGAGCTCGCCGCCGATCATCCCCGGCTCGCTCGGCGGATCCGCGACGAGCGCGGCGAGCTGCGCCGCTACGTCAACGTCTACGTCGACGGGGAGGACTGCCGGCACTCCGGCGGGCTGGCCACACCGGTCGGCGAGGGCGCCCAGGTGCAGGTGCTCCCCTCGGTCGCCGGGGGCTGATTCCCGCGGGTGACCGGCGCCACTGTCAGACAGGCCGCCGACGGAATAGTTGACTCGTCAAATAAGTTGTGGGCTGCGTCCGGGTACCACGACGGCACCCGGTTGACACGCGAGGAGCTGTCATGCAGTTCGGAGTCTTCACCGTCGGTGACGTCACGGTCGATCCGACCACCGGTCGGGAGCCGACCGAGCATGAGCGGATCAAGGCGATGGTCGCCATCGCGCTGAAGGCCGAAGAGGTCGGGCTCGACGTCTTCGCCGCCGGTGAGCACCACAACCCGCCGTTCGTCCCCTCGTCCCCGACCACCATGCTCGGTCACATCGCGGCCCGCACCGAACGGCTGCTGCTGTCCACCGCGACCACGCTGATCACCACCAACGACCCGGTGAAGATCGCCGAGGACTACGCGATGCTCCAGCACCTGTCCGACGGCCGGGTGGACCTGATGATGGGCCGCGGCAACACCGGCCCGGTGTACCCGTGGTTCGGCAAGGACATCCGCGCCGGCATCCCCCTCGCGATCGAGAACTACGACCTGCTGCACCGGCTCTGGCGCGAGGACGTGGTCGACTGGAAGGGCAAGTACCGCACCCCGCTGCAGTCCTTCACCTCGACGCCGCGCCCGCTCGACGGCGTGCCGCCGTTCGTCTGGCACGGCTCGATCCGTAGCCCCGAGATCGCCGAGCAGGCCGCGTACTACGGCGACGGCTTCTTCGCCAACCACATCTTCTGGCCCAAGGAGCACACCCAGCGGATGGTCGAGCTCTACCGCCAGCGGTACGCGCACTACGGCCACGGCACCGCCGACCAGGCCATCGTCGGCCTCGGCGGCCAGGTGTTCATGCGGCGCAACTCGCAGGACGCGGTCCGGGAGTTCCGGCCGTACTTCGACAACGCCCCGGTCTACGGGCACGGGCCGTCGCTGGAGGAGTTCACCCGGGAGACCCCGCTGACCGTGGGCAGCCCGCAGCAGGTCATCGACCGCACCCTCGGCTTCCGCGAGTACGTCGGTGACTACCAGCGGCAGCTGTTCCTGATGGACCACGCGGGCCTGCCGCTCAAGACGGTGCTGGAGCAGCTCGACCTGCTCGGCGAGGAGGTCGTGCCGGTGCTGCGCAAGGAGTTCGCGGCCCTGCGTCCGGCGCACGTGCCGGAGGCGCCCACCCACGCCTCGCTGGTCGCCGCGGCCGGCGGCGCGAAGGACAGCACCGTGCACGCCGTCGACGACGTGACGGGCAAGGCGCCGGAGGGGGCGACCCGATGACCCGCCGTACGCTCGCCGTCGTCTCGGCGGGGCTGAGCCAGCCCTCGTCCACCCGGCTGCTCGCCGACCAGCTCGCCGGGGCGACCCGCGACGAGCTGGTCCGGCGCGGCGCCGAGGTCGAGCTGCGGGTCGTCGACCTGCGCGAGTACGCCCACGACGTGGTCAACAACATGCTCACCGGGTTCCCGTCGGCCGGCCTGCGCGAGGCCATCGACGCGGTGACCGGGGCGGACGGCATCATCGCCGTGACGCCGATCTTCAACGCGTCGTACAACGGGCTGTTCAAGTCCTTCTTCGACGTGCTGGAGGCCGACTCGCTCGTCGACCGGCCGGTGCTCATCGGGGCCACGGGCGGCACCGCCCGGCACTCCCTCGCCCTGGAGCACGCCCTCCGCCCGATGTTCAGCTACCTGCGGGCGGTGGTGGTCCCCACCTCGGTCTTCGCCGGCCCGGAGGACTGGTCCGGTGGCACCGCCGACGGCGCCCTGCGCGGCCGCATCCGTCGCGCCGCCAGCGAGTTGGCCGACCAGGTCGAGCGCCGGCTGCCCGCCAGCGGCCCCGCCGACCCGTTCGCCCTCACCACCGACTTCCTGCAGATGCTCGGCGGGGGCGACGACGCGCCGGTCACCTCGGCGGGTCGTACGGATGCGCGACCAGCACCGGGCAACGCGCGTGCTGAATCGCAGCCTGGCTGACCGAGCCGAGCAGCAGACCGGCGAACCCGTGCCGGCCCCGGGTGCCCACGACCAGCAGCGACGCCGTGCCGCTGGCCTTGATGAGCCCCGGGGCCGCGCCGGCCGCCCGGACCGGGTGCTCCCGCACCACCAGATCCCGATGCCCGGCCCGGACGGCCGCGGACGCCTCGGCCAACAGCCGCACCGCCTCGGCCTGGTACGCGGCCTGCGCCTCTTCGATCTCGTCCGGCACCGGCCCGTCCCCGTTCAGCGGGCCGACGTGCACGAGCACCAGCGGAACGTCTCGTAGCGCCGCCTCGGTGGCGCCGTAGCCCACGGCCAGCCGGGACGACTCGGACCCGTCCACGCCGACCAGCACCGGCGCGTGCGCGTCGATCGGCTGCTCGTCCGGTCGGACCACCAGCACCGGGCAGTGCGCGTGCGCGGCCACCTGCGCGCCGACCGACCCGAGCAGCAGACCCGCGAACCCGCCCAGACCGCGGCTGCCCACCACGACGAGATCCGCCCGTCGGGACTCCTCGACAATCGTCGCGCCGGGGCCGCCGGCGACCTGACGGGCCTCGACAGCGAGGCCGGGCCACCGGTCGGCCAGGTCGGCCGCCGTCCGCTCCAGCATCTTCTGCGCTTGGTCGGTGGGCGCCGGCACCCCGAGGTCGTACGGGTTGAGGGGCACGCCGTAGCCGAGCGGGTGCAGGTAACCGTGCACCAGGAGCAGCGGCCGGGACCGGAGCAGGGCGGCGCGGGCCCCGTGCTCGGCGGCGACGAGGCTGAACGGCGATCCGTCCACACCCACGACGACAGGTCGGTCCATCGGCACTCCCAGGGTCGGTCGACTCATTGTCGGCGGCGCGGGGCCAACGGTGACGCCGAACGCGCCGGTCGGCCGTCGACGCGCCAGCGGCCCCCGAACTGTCACCGGCGCTGCGTACCCTCGCCGGATGACCTCCGATGTGCGGCTGCGGCCGGTCCACGAGGACGACCTCGTGGAGTTCTTCCTGCACCAGCAGGACCCCGAGGCGAACCGGATGGCAGCGTTCGGCCCCAAGGACCCGTCCGACCACCGCGAGTTCGCCCGGCACTGGGCGCGGGTGCTCACCAACCCGGCGAACCGGGTCCGCACCATCGAGGCCGACGGCGAGGTGGTCGGCTACGTCAGCGCCTTCCCGGTCGACGACCAGACCGAGGTCAGCTACTGGATCGCCCCGGCCCGCTGGGGCCGGGGCCACGCCACCGCGGCCCTCGCCGCCCTGCTGCGCGAGCTGCCCCGGCCGGTGCACGCCCGCGCCGCCAAGGACAACGCCGCCTCCCTCGCGGTGCTGCGCAAGTGCGGGTTCGTCGTGGTCGGCGAGGATTCGGGGTACGCCAACGGGCGCGGGGTCGAGGTCGAGGAGTGGCTGCTGGAGCTGCCCGCCGACGCCCCTGACCTGGGCGGGCACTAGTCTCGCGGGGTGAACTGGTTGGATCTGGTCGGCTGGGCCGGCTCCGCGGTGCTGGTGTGGTCGCTGCTGCAGTCGCGCATCCTGCGGCTGCGCGCGCTCAACCTCGTCGGCTGCGTCGTGCTGATCGGCTACAACGCCGCCCTCGAGGTCTGGCCCATGGTCGGGCTCAACATCGTCCTCGCGGTGATCAACATCTGGTACCTGCGGGGAATGCTGGCGACCCGCCACGACGAGCAGACCTACCAGGTGGTGGAGGTCGGCGTCGGCGACCAGTTCCTGGCGCACACGCTGCGGATCCACGCGCCGGACATCGCCCGGTTCAACCCCGACTTCCGCTGGGACCCGGCCGCCACCGACCGGTCGGCCTTCCTCGTGGTCACCGCTGACGAGGTGGTCGGGGTGGTGCTGTCGCACGCCGAGGCGCGCGGAGTCGCCCAGATCGACCTGGACTACGTGACCCCGAAGTTCCGCGACTTCACCCCCGGCGAGTTCGTCTACCGGCGCAGCCGCCTCTTCACCGAGCGGGGCTTCAACCGGGTGGTCAGCCCGCCCGGTATGGTCGCCCCCTACTACCACCGGCTCGGCTTCCGCCCCCAGGGCGACTCGTACGTCCTCGACCTGCCCGCGTCACCGGCGACCGATTCGGCGTAGCGTCGCCGGAGCAGGATTCGGCCGCCGCCGCACGGGGCACAGAAGCGCGTACGCCGGGCGGGCCAGCCGACCGGCGGGCGCCGTGCGTACGGCCGGTGCCACCACCTCCGAGGGAGCGAACCGGGCGTGCAGAGCTACGGGAGCCAACTGGCCCTGGTCGGGATCCTGGTCGTCATCAACGCGCTCTTCGCCGGCAGTGAGATGGCGCTGGTGTCGCTGCGGGACAGCCAGATCCAGCGGTTGGAGCGCACCAGCCGGGCAGGACGGGTGCTGGCCCGGCTCGCCAAGGACCCGAACCGCTTCCTGGCCACCATCCAGATCGGCATCACCCTCGCCGGCTTCCTGGCCTCCGCCGCCGCGGCTGTCTCCCTGGCCAAGCCCCTCGTTCCGCTGCTCGGGGTGTTCGGAAGCGCCGCCGAGACGGTGGCGATCGTGGTGGTGACCCTCGCGCTGACCTTCGTCACCCTGGTCTTCGGCGAGCTGGCCCCCAAGCGGATCGCCATGCAGTCCGCCGAGCGGTGGGCGCTGCTGGTGGCCCGCCCGCTCGACCTGCTCGCCAGTCTCACCCGCCCGGCCGTCTGGGCCCTCGGCGCCACCAGCGACCTGGTCGTACGCCTCGTCGGGCTCAACCCGAAGCACCAGCCGGAGGAGATCGGCCCGGACGAGCTGCGCGACATCGTCGCCGGCAACCACGGCTTCACCAAGGAGCAGCGCACGATCATCGCGGGCGCCGTGGAGATCGCCGACCGGCGGTTGCGGGCTGTGCTCGTACCCCGGTTGCGGGTGTTCACGCTCGACAGCGGGACCACCGCGGAGGCCGCGCGGCTGGTGCTGGCCGCCACCGGGCACTCCCGGGCGCCGGTGGTGCGCCACGGCGGCCTGGACGACACCGCCGGTGTGATCCACCTGCGTGACCTGGTCGGCGTGCCAGACGACCGGCCGGTCGACGAGATCGCCCGCCCGCCGATGCTGCTGCCCGACTCGCTGCCGGTGGTGGACGCGCTGCGGCAGTTCAAGGCCGAGCGCCAGCACATCGCGCTGGTCGTGGACGAGCGCGGCGCCGTCGACGGCATCGTGACGCTGGAGGACATCCTGGAGGAGATCGTCGGGGAGATCTACGACGAGACCGACCGGGACGGCTACTCGGTGCGCCGCGAGCCGGACGGCGCGATGGTGCTGCCCGGCACCTTCCCGGTGCACGACCTCACGGACATCGGCGTCGAGCTGCCCTCGCGCCCGGCTGGCGACTACACCACCGTCGCCGGTCTGGTGCTGGCCCGCCTCGGGCACATTCCCACCGTGGCCGGGGAGGACGTGACCCTGGACGGCTGGGTGCTGACGGTGGCGGGCATCGACCACCGGGCCATCACCGAGGTACGCCTCAGCCAGGTCCCCGCCGAGGACGGCGACGACAACGACGACGCCGACCAGGCGATTGAGCCGGTGCTGGACGAGGCCCGCAACTGACCGTCCCCGGGTGAGCGGCCGCGCGACGCCGCTGCGGCCGGGCCCGTTCGAGCCCGACGGTCAGTCGCGGGAGAGGTTCTGCAGCCGGACCTGACCACGGGCGACCAGCCGCTCGTCGGCGTCGCTGATCTCCACCTGCCAGAGCTGCTGGCTGCGACCCCGGTGCACCGGGGTGCCGACCGCTCGCAGCTCGCCGTCGCGGACGGCCCGCAGGAAATCGGTCTGGTTCGACACCCCGACCACCGTGCCCCGGCCGGCCAGCCAGAGCGACCCCCCGACGCTGGCCGCGGTCTCCACCACCGAGCAGTACACCCCGCCGTGCTGAATGCCGAACGGCTGGTGCAGCTCCGGGCGGACCTGCCAGCTGATGACCACCCGGTCGGCGGTGGTCTCCTCGAATTTCAGGCCGAGCAGGGCGACGAAACCACCCGTCAGATCCGGCATCTCCACGGCGAACCCCTCCTCGATCAACGGGGCGCAAGCCTAACCGGAGCGGGTTGCGCCAAACCCGGTACGGGTCGGAGCCGGCGATGGGGGAGAATTGGTGACCGTGACCGACAGCAGCCTCCCGCCGCCCGGGCGGTACTCCCTGACCGATGACCTGCTCTGGCGTGGCCTGATCCAGGACTCGACCGGCCTCGACGAGCTGCGCGAGCTGCTCGACGGCGGGGAGGCCACCACCTATTACGTGGGCTTCGACCCCACCGCGCAGAGCCTGCACGTTGGCTCGCTCATGCAGGTCATCACGGCCCGCCGTCTGCAACTCGCGGGTCACCGCCCGTTGCTGCTGGTGGGCGGGGCGACCGGGCAGATCGGCGACCCGAAGGAGAGCGCCGAGCGGACGCTCAACCCGCCGGAGGTGATCGCCGGCTGGGTCGAGCGGATCCGCGAGCAGCTCGCGCCCTTCGTGTCGTACACGGGTGAGAACGCGGCGCAGCTGGTCAACAACCTCGACTGGACCGGCGAGATGTCGGTCGTGGAGTTCCTCCGCGACGTGGGCAAGCACTTCCCGGTCAACAAGATGCTCGCTCGGGAGGTGGTGCGCGCGCGGCTGGAGACGGGCATCAGCTTCACGGAGTTCAGCTACCAGCTCCTGCAGGCCAACGACTTCTTCGAGCTGCACCGCCGCTACGGCTGCCAACTTCAGTTCGGTGGGTCCGACCAGTGGGGCAACATCACCGCGGGCGTCGACTACGTCCGGCGGCGCGGCGCGGGGCCGGTCCAGGCGTTCACCACGCCGCTGGTCACCAAGGCCGACGGCACGAAGTTCGGCAAGACCGAGGGCGGTGCCGTCTGGCTCGACCCGACCTTGACCAGCCCGTACGCCTTCTACCAGTTCTGGCTCAACGTCGACGACCGAGAGGTCGACCGCTACCTGCGGTACTTCAGCCTCCGCCCCCGGGAGGAACTGGAGGAGCTGGAGAAGGCGACGGCCGAGCGGCCGGCGGCCCGGCTGGCCCAGCGGGCGCTGGCCGAGGAGTTGACCACCCTGGTGCACGGCGCCGAGGAGACCCGGCAGGCGGTCGCCGCCAGTCAGGCGCTGTTCGGGCGCGGTTCGCTGGACGATCTGGCCCCGGAGACGCTGCGCGCGGCGCTGACCGAGGCCGGTCTGGTGCGGATCCCTGGCGAGCTGCCGGACGTGGCGGGCCTCCTGCGGGACTCCGGTCTGGCGACGGGGCTCAAGGAGGCGCGGCGTGTGATCGCCGAGGGCGGCGCCTACGTGAACAACAACCGGGTGACCGAGGTGGACGCCACGGTGTCCACGGACGACCTGCTGCACGGTCGGTACCTGGTGCTGCGCCGGGGAAAGCGGTCGTTCGCAGGCGTTGAGCTGGGCGAATAGTCGGTTGTCAACGATGTGACGGGGGACGCGTCCGGCAGATTTGACGATCATCGGGCCGGACGCGTAACTTTCTCTCTGCCAGCGCGGAACGGACGAAACAGGCGAAAGCCTGAAGCGGCCGGAGCGCGGCGACGACTTCGGGGTCAGGCGGGTTCGCCGGCCGGATCCCGCCGGGTGGTGCCCACGGAAAACGCCGCGAGGCGGATTTGGTGCGGCGGAACCGACCGGGTAACGTAGTCAGCCGGCAGGGAAACGGGCGAGCAAGCGGGAGACCGCTGCGGCCGGCCTGCCACCACCGTGACGAGAGCGGCGCAAGCCGGTCGAGACATGGTGCCCGCAACACGGTAGAAAGCACGACGAACCGCGAAACACCGGTTTGACACGGCAGAAACCAGCGGGTAACGTAGTAAAAGTGCCTGGCGCTGGAAAGCGCCGAGCATCGGTACGAAAAGCCCCGGGATGGTGGCCCACTGGTTGGGTCTTCTGATCGGTGTGTGGTTGTTCTTTGAGAACTCAACAGGGTGCTTGTAAAGCCAGTGCCAATTATGATTGATACCCCGGATTGGTCGAGCCTT